>NZ_JBGGKR010000007.1:0-347851 GCF_041287235.1 Mycobacterium sp. pR1184
CCGGTTGGTCGAAGGACGCCAGCTGCACCGGTGCGGGCGGCGGAGGAGCGTCCGGTGGCGGGGCGTCGGCCGGCGGCGGGGCCTGCGGGCCGTTCAGACCGGGCAGGTCCAAGCCCGCCGGAACCGGCAGGACCTCGCGCGGAGTCGGGCCCGACAGCCCGGTACCGCACACGGGCCATGCACCGCGGCCCTGCGTCGCGAGGACTCGCTCAGCGACGGCGATCTGCTGCTCTTTGGTGGCCAACTGAGCCGACGGGGCGTATTGGCCCCCGCCGTGCGCGGCCCACGTGCCGGCGTTGAACTGAACGCCGCCGTAGTAGCCGTTGCCGGTGTTGATTCCCCAGTTGCCACCCGATTCGCAACGGGCTACCTGATCCCATTCGCCATCCGTGGCCGCGGCTGCTTGACCAGCCATGGCAATGCTGCCGCCACCAAGTACCGCCCCCGTGAAGGCGATCTTGGCGACGCTGATGTTGGATGTCGAGGGCTTGCGGTGACGTCCACTCATACGCGCCGAAATTTTCCTCTCGTGACGCGCCTGCGAGGTCAGCTGTCGGGTTCGGGTTCAAGAGGTCACCCGGCCTCCGTCGTCTCGCGAGAGCCGACGTCGGCTTCACCCCAAGGAGTCGCACGCGACCCCGGTCCGGCGGACCGGTGGGTCCCCCGTCTCCATCCAGATTTCGGTGTCCCTCGCCCGTTGGATGGAGCTCGGCGCTACGGGTGAGGGAGGACCGCCGCTCGGTTGATCTTGGCGAGCCTTCGCAGACGGTAGCCGGTTCTGTTGACCCCGTCACTTTCTGCGAAACTCGGCGTTTCCCGCACGGACATGTTCGAAAGACGCAGGAACACCTGGGATTTGCCCAGCTCACCACATCCCGATATCGGGCCGTGTCCCGGCCGTTATCATTCCGTTACGTGAGCTATCTCACAAAATTAACCGCCGGCGAAGGGGGGTAACACGTCAATCGTGTTACCCGAGCGCAACGGTTTGGTTTCGTCGCGGACCGCGATGCCGTCGCAGAGGTACGAGCAACGTTCCAGCACGGTTGCAAGGCGGGTACCCGCAGCGGCGAGCTTTTCAATCAATTCGGCCATCGTGGCGCCCGGGCGCAGCACCACCGTTTCCGATTCGGCTCCGCAGGCGGCCCGCGCGGCGGCGAAGTAGCGGACCGTCACCTCGATGCCGTCGGTGTCCTCGACGTCCAGCGCAAGCTCAGCCACCGATCGCGCTCATCGGGCGGTCGGGCTGGATGAAGTTCGGGTTGTTGATCCCGTGGCCGGCGGGCTTGGCCCACATCGCGGTACGCCAGGCCAACCCGATCGCGTCGTCGGAAGCACCGCCGCGTAACAGGCCGCGCAGGTCGGTCTCGTCGGTGGAGAACAGGCAGCTGCGGATCTGGCCGTCGGCCGTCAGCCGGGTGCGGTCACACGTCCCGCAGAACGCGTGCGACACCGAGGCGATGACACCGAACTTTCCGGCGGGCGTATTCGGGCCGGTGTCCACCAGCCACAGCTCGGCGGGCGCCGAACCGCGCGGCGTGGGGTCCGGGCGCAGCCGGAAGTATGGTCGCAGCGCCGCCAGCACGTCGTCGGCGGTCAACGCGGCCCCCCGGCGCCACTGGTGCCCGGCGTCCAGCGGCATCTGCTCGATGATCCGCAACTGGTAGCCGTGTTCGAGGCAGAACCCCAGCAGCTCGACGACATCCTCGCGACCGGTGGCGGGGTCCAGCACCGCGTTCACCTTGACCGGCGCCAGTCCTGCTGCCTTGGCGGCGGCCAGGCCGGCCACTACATCGGCGAGCCGGTCCCGACGGGTGATGGCCGCGAAGCGATCCCGGTTCACGCTGTCCAGCGAGACGTTGACGCGGTCCAGCCCGGCCGCGGCCAGCTTGGCGGCGCGGCGCGCGAGCCCGACGGCGTTGGTGGTCAGCGAGATCTCCGGACGGGGCCGCAATGCCGCCGCCGCCGCGACCACGCCTTCGAGGTGGCGGGACAACAGCGGCTCACCGCCGGTGAACCGCACGCTGGTGATGCCGAGCCGGGTCACGGCGATGTGCATCAGCCTGGCCAGCTCCTCGGGCCGCAGCAGCTGCTCGCCGGGCAGCCAGTCCAGGCCTTCGGCCGGCATGCAGTAACTGCACCGCAGGTTGCAGCGATCGGTCAGCGATACACGCAGATCGGTGGCCGCCCTGCCATAGGTGTCGAGCAGCGGGCCGTCCGTTGGCATTTCGGCAGCGGGCGTGCCGCCCGTCAGACTCGGCACTGTCGGTACACCCAGTGCGGTCAGCGTCATGCGGGCACCCGCGCGAATGGGGTCGCCGACCCGACCGGAACGATCTCCTTGCCCAGCGGCATCAGCGACACCGGGATGAGTTTGAGGTTGGCCAACGCCAGCGGTATGCCGATGATCGTCACCGCCATGGCCGCCGCGCTCACCAAATGGCCGATGGCCAGCCAGATGCCGAACAGCAGCACCCAGACGATGTTTCCGATCAGGGCGCCGGTCCCGGCGGTCGGTTTGTCGACGATGGTCCGGCCGAATGGCCACAACGTGTACGAGGCGATGCGCAGCGCGGCGAACCCGAACGGAATCGTAATGACGAGCAAGAAGCTGATGAGCGCCGCAGCGAGATATCCGACGGCCATCCAGAGGCCGCCGAAAATCAGCCAGATGATGTTCAGAACCAGGCGCATATCTCCTCCAGCAGTACTGCCAGCCTAGCGAGTGCGAAGGAAACGGGGGTGCTGGTCCGGCAACCACCCGAGTAGGATCTGAATCCGCATCGCGTCCTGCACAGGCGGGACGCTTCTTATGTTGGCCATTCCTAGACATTTCCTTCAGACAAGCAGGTGAGACCAGTGCCGACCGGCAAGGTTAAGTGGTACGACGCCGAGAAGGGGTTCGGCTTCCTGTCGCAGGAAGACGGCGAGGACGTCTATGTCCGTTCGTCGGCGTTGCCCGAGGGCGTTGAGGGGCTGAAGACGGGGCAGAAGGTGGAATTCGGGTTGGCATCCGGCCGGCGCGGACCGCAGGCGTTGAGTCTCAAGCTGATCGACCCACCGCCCTCCCTTGCCAAGACGCGGCGCGAGGCACCCGCCGCTGTCGACCACAAGCACAGTCCCGACGAGCTGCACGGCATGGTCGAGGACATGATCACCCTGCTGGAGGGCACCGTGCAGCCCGAGCTGCGCAAGGGGCGCTACCCCGACCGCAAGGTGGCACGCCGCGTCTCCGAGGTGGTCAAGGCCGTGGCTCGGGAGCTCGACGCCTAACTGCCCCCGTCGGCCGGCGGGCGAGAGCAGGTAAGGGCGCTCGCCCGCGAAAGTGGTTGGGATAAACCGTCCTTCTGGCGCAACGGTTCCTGACGGTGGCTGCGTCGACCGGCTCGATTGCCGAGGAGCAGAATCGTCTCCCATGGCCACCTACGTTGCCGGTGCAGGGGAGTTCACCCGGGACACCAACTACATCACCACCCGCATCACCGCCGACGGACGCGACGGTTATCCCGTCGAGCCCGGGCGGTATCGGCTGGTCGTCGCCCGCGCCTGTCCGTGGGCGAACCGAGCGATCATCGTCCGGCGCTTGCTGGGCCTCGAAGATGTTCTCTCCATTGGGTTTTGCGGCCCAACCCACGATGAGCGCAGCTGGACGTTCGACCTCGACCCGGGTGGCGTGGACCCGGTCCTGAAGATCCCGCGGCTACAAGACGCCTACTTCAAGCGCTTCCCCGACTACCCCAAGGGGATCACCGTCCCGGCGATCGTCGATGTCGCAACGGGTGCCGTCGTCACCAACGACTTCGCGCAGATGACGCTGGACTTGTCCACCGAGTGGAGCGCGTTGCACCGCGACGGTGCGCCCGAGCTGTACCCCGAGCGGCTGCGCGCCGAGATCGACGAGGTCAGCAAAAGGATCTATACCGAGATCAACAACGGGGTCTACCGGTGCGGTTTCGCCGGCTCGCAGGACGCCTACGACGCGGCCTACGACCGGTTGTTCGCCGCGCTGGATTGGGTGAGCGATCGGCTGGCCGATCAGCGATTCCTGGTGGGCGACACCATCACCGAGGCCGACGTGCGACTGTTCACCACGTTGGCCCGCTTCGACCCGGTGTATCACGGGCACTTCAAATGCAACCGAAGCAAACTGAGCGAGATGCCGGTGTTGTGGGCCTACGCGCGGGACCTGTTTCAGACGCCGGGCTTCGGCGACACGATCGACTTCGTGCAGATCAAACAGCACTACTACATCGTGCATGCCGACATCAATCCGACCCGCATCGTGCCCAAGGGGCCGGAACTGGCGAGCTGGCTCGCCCCACACGGCCGGGAGGCATTGGGCGGCAAGCCTTTCGGTGACGGTACGCCGCCGGGGCCGCCGGTCGACGGCGAGCGGGTGCCGGTCGGCCACGGGGCGTAGGTTGTACCTGCGGCCCTAAGAAATGAGCCGCACCGACCATTCCGCATGCGGGGCTTCGTGCAGTTCACCCGCCTGGTCGACGACCAAGGTCAGCAGCTGCACGACGATTCCGGTCAGCCGCCCGCGTTGTGGGTCGACCGAGGGGATCGTCACGGCAAGGCGGGTGCCGGGCCGGAACATGGTGGTCGCCGTGTTCGCGGGATTTTCGTACACCTGCAGCAGCCGCCACGGCGCCCGCGAAATCGCCTCGGGAACCGAGAGCTGGACCGGATATCTGCCGGTGACCCGCAGCTCGCCCTGAGCTTGTGGTTGCTGGCAGTCATCGAGGTTGAGCACATTGCAGTACATGTAGGGGCCCACCCGGACCGAGTGCCCGTGCGAGTACGCGCTGATCTCCGGTCGCCGCGGGCCCGAGTCGCGCAGCAGCCACCAGGTGCCTACTCCAGCGCCCGCGGCCAGCAGCACGACCACGGCCGCAAGGGCAACGGCCACACCACGTTTCACTTCGGGACCGCCGCGGTCATACCGCTGTCGCGAGGCATGCCTTCCTGCTCGACCATCACCGGCCGGTTACCACCCAGGCCGGGGATCAGCGAGTTGCCGCGGAAGCTGACGATGGTTTGGGCCAGACCCAGAATCAATATCGCACTGATGGCCGTGAAGCCTACCCACAGCTCGGTGTAGACCATCACGCCCACCGCGCCGCCCAGCACCCAGGCCAGCTGCAGCGTCGACTCCGAGCGCCCGAACCCTGACGCCCGGGATTCTTCGGGCAGGTCGTCTTGCAGGGATGCGTCCAGCGACGCCTTGCCGATGGCGGCAGCGGCGGACGTGATCAGGGTGGCGATCGCGGCCGCCATCAGGCTGCCGGCCACCGACGCGGCCAACGCGACCGCGCACACCGCCACGGTGCAGCGCACCACCAGCACGGCGGGCCGGCCGAGTTTCAACCGCGCACTGGTGAAGTTGCCGACGAAGTTACCGATCCCGGCAGCGGCACCGATGATGCCCAGCATCGCGAGTTGCTCCCAGCCGTTGGCTTCATGCGACTTGGCGACGAACGCGGGATACAGAAACAGGAAGCCGACCATCACCTTGATCGTGCAATTACCCCACAGCGAGGTAATGATGTTGCGGCCCAACGGCTGTCGCAGTGCGCCGCTGACTTCCTTGTGCCAGCTGCGGCGCAACGGCTCGCTGTCCTGGCGATAGCTCAGGGTGGCCGGAACTTCACCCTCGGTCACCTCGACCCAGCGTGGTATTCGCATCGACAGGAAGGCGCCCGCCACCGTCACCGCCACCACGACGAACAGTGCTCCTGGCAGCTTGAGCAGGTTCGCTCCGGCGTACTCGACGCCGCCTGCGATCGCGCCGCCGACGATGGTGCCGCCCAGCAGACCGAACATCGTCAGCCGCGCGTTGACCCGCACCAGGTCAATGGTCGGCGGCATCACCCGGGGTGTCACCGCGCTGCGCAACACGCTGAACGACTTCGAAAAGACCATCATCCCCAGCGCACACGGATAGAGCACCCACGATGGGAAACTGCCGCTGGCGCCGTCGTAGTTCATGATCAGCAGCACCGCCAGCGCGGTACGCAACCCAAATGACAACGCCAGCGCGACGCGCCGGCCGTGCTGCAAGCGATCCAGCGCGGGCCCGATCAGCGGCGCGATCACCGCGAACGGCGCGATGGTGATCAACAGATACAGCGCGACTTTCGACTTGCTTTCGCCACTGGCCGCGGCGAAGAACAACGTGTTCGCCAGCGCGACGGCCATCGCGGAGTCCGCTGCGGAGTTGGCCACCACCGGCCACGTCAGCGCGGTGAGGCCGGACTTGTCGGCGCCATCGGCGGTGGCGGCCCGTTGCACCATCCAGTACATCCGCGAGCCCATCTCGCGGCTACGCATCGCGGCGGCGCGGGTGACGGTGATCCGTTCACGTTCACCCGAGGACTCGCGACGTGGGGGCGCGCTGTCGCGGTTCGGTTCTTTCTGCCGGCCCAACGGCGGCAGGTAGCGGTTGGCACTGGGCGGCGCAGGTGGGCGACGCGTGCGTCGGTAGTCCGCGTCGTCGGTGGGGTAGTTGGCCATGCCGGGGTGCTGATTCGTCGATCCGGTGCGGGTCCGGCGGCCCGGGTTGGAGGGCGCACGGCCCGGATCGTCACGCCGCCGTCCAGACACAAATCAATTCTGTCCTATCCCGGGGGGCAACCGGGCGTGGCTCGCCAACTTAGACCGAGGGGCAACCGGGTGCGGCTCGCCAACCTACTATTGAGACGCGATGCATGGAGAAGACAGCGTGACCGGACCCACCGAGGAATCCGCCGTGGCAACCGTGGCCGAGTGGCCGGCAGAGTTGGCGGCGGTGCTCACGCGTGCGGTCGACCAGGCCAGGGCCGCTGTCGAGGAGTTCAGCGGACCCGACGCGGTCGGGGATTATCTGGGCGTCAGCTTCGAAGACCCGAACGCCGCCACGCACCGGTTCTTGGCTCACCTGCCCGGTTACACCGGATGGCAGTGGGCCGCCGTCGTCGCCGCCTACCCCGGCGCCGAACAGGCCACGATCAGCGAGGTCGTACTGGTCCCCGGGCCGACGTCGCTGTTGGCGCCCAATTGGGTGCCCTGGGACCAGCGGGTGCGCCAAGGGGATTTGAGCCCTGGCGATCTGCTGCCGCCGGCGGCGAACGACGAGCGGCTGGTTCCCGGCTTCATGTCCAGTGGTGACCCGCAGGTCGACGAGACCGCGGCCGAAGTCGGGCTGGGCCGGCGTTGGGTGATGAGTCTGTGGGGCCGGGCCGATGCCGCCGAGCGCTGGCACAACGGCGACTACGGCCCCGACTCGGCGATGGCGCGGTCCACCAAACGGGTGTGCCGCGATTGTGGCTTCTTCCTGCCGCTGGCGGGATCGCTGGGCGCGATGTTCGGCGTCTGCGGCAACGAGCTGTCCGCCGACGGGCACATCGTCGACAAGCAGTACGGCTGCGGCGCACACTCCGACACACCGGCACCGGCGGGCAGCGGTTCGCCGGCGTACGAGCCCTACGACGACGGTGTCCTGGACATCATGGCGCCTCCGGCCGAGCCGCCCGAGGCGCCGCCAGTGGTGTCCGAGCCGTCCGACGAATCGCCCGAGGTGTCGGCGGAGTCGCCGCAGGCCGTGGCCGAAACGCCGGAGGCTGTGGCGGAAACGGCCGAGCCGTCGGATTCGCCGGAAGCCTCCGAGACTACCGAGTCGTCGGAAGCCTCCGAGACAGCCGAGTCACCCGATGTCGCTACGGAATCCGCGACGGATTCGCCCGGCTAGCTTTTCTCGGCCGCGGCCTTGATTCGCGCCAGCGAGGCGTTCATACCCTCGACCAGTTCGCGTTCGAAGGTCGCTGTCCCACCCAGGAACGCGTTGATCGACAAGCTCGCATACGCACTGAGGCCGTTCTCGGCGTGCCGGCTCTCGACGACCCGGGTGCCATCGCCGTTGGGCTCGAGCTCATAGCTCCAGATCGTCCGGTTTGTGTCGACCCGGAAAGCCAGCTTCTTCTCCGGAATGACCTCGACGACCGTGGCCGTGGTGGGCCAGAGCAGGCCCAAGCGCCGGTTGAGGTTCAGCGTGCGGGTGCCCGGGCGCAGCGGTCCGAACGCCTTCATCCAGCGACACTGCGGACTCCACTGCGGCATGCGGCGGAAGTCGGAGATCAAGGACCAGACTTTCGAGGCCGGCGCGTCGATGTCGATCTGCGCCTGCAGCAGCGGGGCTGCCATCGCTTCCTCCCGGCTGAAGCTATTTAGGGTCGAGAAAGGATTCCAGGCCCGTCTGTGCGCCTCGCTCGCCACGACGGGCCCCGGCGAGCTGCAGTAAGAAGATGGTCGTACCCACCACGCCGGTTCCCAGCCCGGCCAGCGTGATCGGACGCCAACTCTCCAGCGAGGGAACGAGAAACGCGGCGGCCACGGCGATCAGCCAGCCCACGGCGCCGATCGTGATGAATGGCCACAATCGCAGCAGCCCGGGTGGCAGCGGGGGCGGCTCGGGACTCCGGCCAGGTTCGGCGCTCATCGCGATCAATCTAACCCGGGGCCACCGTCACCGTGGCGTGGCCATCACTGTCTTTCCCAGCGAATGCGTGATAGTCCACCGTTCGACGTTTCTCAGCCCGAATTCTCGAGTTCCGATGTAACCTCGCGCCATGCCTGACAGCGATGCGCGGCTGGCGGCCGACCTGTCGTTGGCGGTCATGCGGTTGGCCCGCCAACTGCGGTTCCGGAATCCGTCCTCCCCGGTGTCGCTTTCTCAGCTGTCGGCATTGACAACCCTGGCCAACGAGGGCGCGATGACGCCCGGCGCCTTGGCGATTCGCGAACGCGTCCGGCCCCCGTCGATGACCCGGGTGATCGCGTCGCTCGCCGACGAGGGCTTCGTGGACCGCACCCCGCACCCCGTCGACGGCCGGCAGGTCCTGGTCTCGGTCTCCGAGTCCGGCGCCGAATTGGTCAAGGCGGCCCGTCGCGCCCGCCAGGAGTGGCTGGCCGAGCAGCTTGCCACGATGGACAGCGACAAACGCGCCACCCTTCGCGAGGCGGCCGATTTGATGTTGGCGCTCGTCGACGAAAGCCCGTGAGCCCGCGCCTGGATGTCCAGGACGTCAACGATCCCGAGGACCCGCGCCTCGACGATTTCCGCGACCTCAACAGCATCGATCGCCGTCCCGACCTGCCTACCGGCAAGGGACTGGTGATCGCCGAGGGAGTGCTGGTGGTGCAGCGCATGCTGGCGTCGCGGTTCACCCCGCACGCGCTGCTCGGCACCGAGCGCCGGCTCGACGAACTCAAAGATGACCTGGCCGGAGTCGCGGTGCCGTATTACCGCACCTCCGCGCAGGTCATGGCGCAGGTGGTCGGCTTCCACCTCAACCGCGGTGTGCTGGCGGCCGCGCGACGGGTGCCCGAGCCGAGCGTTGCGCAGCTCGTCGAGGGCGCGCGGACCATCGCCGTGCTCGAAGGCGTCAACGACCACGAGAACCTGGGCTCCATCTTCCGCAACGCGGCGGGGCTGGGCGTGGACGCGGTGGTGTTCGGCAGCGGCTGCGCCGACCCGCTCTACCGTCGCGCCGTGCGGGTGTCGATGGGACATGCGCTGCTGGTGCCCTATGCCCGCTCGGCGAATTGGCCCGCCGACCTCGGGATGCTGAAGGAAAAGGGATTCCGGCTGCTGGCGATGACCCCGGACGCCGGGGCGTGCTCGCTGGCCGAGGCGATGGCGGCCGCACGCGATGACCGGATCGCGATACTCGTCGGCGCCGAAGGCCCCGGCCTGACGCCGGCCACGCTGCGCATCAGCGACGTGCGGGTACGCATCCCGATGTCGCGCGGTACCGACTCGCTCAACGTCGCGACTGCCGCGGCGTTGGCGTTCTACGAGCGGGTTAGGCTCGGCGAGTGAGCGACAAACTCGGCCAGCCCGCCCAGTCTGTGCCCTGGGCAACGGGTTTGACGGTCGCGGGGTTTGTCGCCGCGGTGACCGGCGCCGCGATCGTGGTGCTCAGTCTCGGTCTGGTCCGGGTGCATCCCCTGCTGGCGGTCGGGCTCAACGTGGTGGCTGCCGGAGGCCTGGCGCCGACGCTGTGGGGGTGGCGACGCACGCCGGTGCTGCGCTGGTTTGTGCTGGGCGCGGGAGTGGGCGTGACGATCGCGTGGCTGGCGCTGCTCGCGCTCACGCTGTCCTAGCTAGCGCTGTCCGCCCGAGCGCACGCCGAGCAGCACGTCTTCCCATGCCGGAATGACCGGCTTGCCGCGGCGGCTGTGCACCGGCGGATCCGGGGTGGGAGCGGGTGCCACCGGCTCCGCGGGCGCAGGTTCGTCGAATTCGACGTGGGCCACCCGGGCCAGCGGGCGCAGCGGACGCTCGAAGTCCGGGTCGATCAGCTCACTGGCCGCGTCGTCGACCGCGGTGACGGTGCCGCCGTGGGCGCCCGGAATGAAGAAGAAATGCGCCAGGTTGTCGGAGCGACCGACCTTCCAGGCCAGCTGCACGGTCCAGCGATTGTCCTCGTTGCGCCAGGCGTCCCAACTGAGTCCGCTGGGGTCCAGGCCGCGGGTGACCATCGCGGCGCTGACGGTTTCCAGCAGGGTCATCACCGCGGGGCCGTCGGCCAGCATCGGATGCGAGGCAGTTGCCAGCTCGGCGGCGCGGTAGCGCTCCAGCAACACCGGGTGGGCGAACCGGCGAACCCGGGAGAGGTCAGAGCCCGATGCCGCGGCCACCTGCTCGACGGAGGCGCCCGCGCGGATCTTGGCCTGAATCTCCTTGGGGCTCAGCATGTTGGTGACTTCCATGTCGAGGTGCGGTTGCTCCGGCGGCGCTACTTCGCCGCGCAGCAGGTCACGCAGTCGGTCGTCGGCCGCCAGCTGGTACCGCTCTTCGGGGCCATCACCCTCGCAGATGACGTATTTGCTGTCGGCGTCGAGCCCAACCAATTTGAGTTCCCGCATGGCTTCTCCTCGCAGGCTTTGTGCAGGTCAGCTTCAATTTCTCCGGACCCGTCACTGTGCCGCACTCTAGTCCAGCTAACGCCCACAACCCGTGCTGACACGCTGGGCGGTTTGCGCGCCGATCGCCGAACTAAAGCCGCTCGACGACCCAGTCGACGCACTGTGTCAGGGCGCTGACGTCATCGGGGTCGACCGCGGGGAACATCGCGATCCTCAACTGGTTGCGGCCGAGCTTGCGGTACGGCTCGGTGTCGACGATCCCGTTCGCACGCAAAACCTTGGCGACCGCCGCGGCGTCGACGTCGTCGACGAAATCGATGGTGCCCACCACCTGGGAGCGCAGCGCCGGGTCGGTGACGAACGGCGTGGTGTACGGCCGCTCCTGCGCCCACGAATACAGCCGCTGCGACGAGTCCGCGGTGCGCTTGACCGCCCAGTCCAGTCCGCCGTTGCCCAGCATCCAGTCGAGTTGTTCGGCCATCAGCGCCAGGGTGCCGATCGCCGGGGTGTTGTACGTCTGATCCTTCAGGCTGTTCTCGATCGCGATCGGCAGCGACAGGAAGTCGGGCACCCAGCGGCCGCTCCCGGCGATGGCCTCGACCCGGGCCAGCGCGGCGGGGCTCATGATCGCCAGCCACAGTCCGCCGTCGCTGGCGAAGTTCTTCTGCGGCGAGAAGTAATAGGCATCGGTGTCGGTGATGTCGACCGGCAGGCCGCCGGCCCCGGACGTCGCATCGATCGCGACGAGTGCGTCACCCGACCCGGCCGGACGCTTGATCGGGACCGCGACGCCGGTCGACGTCTCGTTGTGCGCCCACGCGATCAGGTCAACCGACGGGTCGGTCTGCGGCTCGGGTGCGCTGCCGGCATCGGCCTTGATGACGATCGGATCCTCGACGAACGGGTTCTTGGCGACACAGGACGCGAACTTCGAGCTGAATTCGCCGTAGGTCAGGTGCAGCGAGCGCTTGTCGATCAACCCGAACGCGGCCGAATCCCAGAACGCGGTCGCGCCACCGTTGCCCAAGATGACCTCGTACCCGTCGGGCACGGAAAACAGCTCCGACACCCCTTTGCGCACCCGGCCTACCAAATTCTTGACCGGCGCCTGCCGGTGCGAGGTGCCGAACAGCGCAGCCGCGGTGGTGGTCAGCGCCTGCAATTGTTCGGGTCGGACCTTGGAGGGGCCGCAGCCGAAGCGGCCGTCGCGGGGTTTGAGGTCAGCGGGGATCTGGAGCTGGTCAGCCATGCTCATCAGGGTAGTGAGCCGACCCGTGACGGCGCTGGGCCGGGCTGTTTGTTCTGTTCCGCCGACGGCTACATACCGAGGATGAAGCCGGTAAGTGTGAGCCATACCACACGAAGTCGGTGACCACCGGTCAGGCAACAGTGGCGATCTAGGCTCTAGAAAGTTCCCGGTACCTGCGGTACTGTTTGGACATTGCACAGCCGAATGTAAACCTCGCTGGGGAGGCTTGGGTATGGCAAGGACGCGAATGGTCCGGCGTTGGCGCAACAAGATGGAAGTGCGTGACGACGCCGAGTACGTCAGGATGCTCGCCACACTGTCTGAGGGGTCGGTGCGGCGGAACTTCAACCCGTACACCGACATCGATTGGGAGTCACCCGAATTCGCCGTCACCGAGAACGACCCGCGGTGGATCCTGCCGGCGACCGACCCGTTGGGTCGCCACCCCTGGTATCAGGCCCAGTCGCAGGAGCGCCAGATCAAGATCGGCATGTGGCGCCAGGCCAACGTGGCCAAGGTGGGTCTGCACTTCGAGTCGATCCTGATCCGTGGCCTGATGAACTACACGTTCTGGGTGCCGAACGGGTCTCCCGAATACCGGTACTGCTTGCACGAATCGGTTGAAGAGTGCAACCACACCATGATGTTCCAGGAGATGGTCAACCGCATCGGTGCCGACGTCCCGGGCATGCCCCGAATGCTGAAATGGCTCTCGCCGTTGGTTCCGCTGGTGGCGGGACCGCTGCCGGTGGCGTTCTTCATCGGTGTGCTCGCCGGTGAGGAGCCGATCGATCACACGCAGAAAAACGTTCTGCGCGAAGGCAAGTCGCTGCATCCGATCATGGAACGGGTGATGGCGATTCACGTGGCCGAGGAAGCGCGGCACATTTCGTTCGCGCACGAATTCCTGCGCAAGCGGCTGCCGGAGTTGACCAAGCGGCAACGGTTCTGGACGGCGCTGTACCTGCCGTTGACCATGAAGGTTTTGTGCCGGGCAATTGTGGTGCCGCCCAAGGCGTTCTGGCGCGAGTTCGACATCCCGCGCGAGGTCAAAAAGGAACTGTTCTTCAGGTCGCCGGAATCGCGCAAGTGGCTCTCCGACATGTTCGGTGATGTGCGCATGCTGGCCTATGACACCGGCCTGATGCAGAATTGGTCCGCACGGCTGATGTGGCGGATCTGCAAGATCAACGGCAAGCCGTCGCGCTACCGCAGCGAGCCGCAGCGCCAGCACCTGGCCGCCGTGCCGGCCGCATAAGCACTGCGAGTTCGGTTATGCCGCACGTTATTACCCAGTCGTGCTGTAACGACGGGTCCTGCGTCTTCGCCTGTCCGGTGAATTGCATCCACCCGTCGCCGGACGAGCCGGACTTCGCGACGACCGAGATGCTCTACATCGATCCGGTCGCCTGCGTGGACTGTGGGGCATGCGTGAGCGCCTGTCCGGTGGGCGCGATCGCGCCTGACAGTCGGCTGGAGGGCAAGCAGCTGCCGTTCGTCGAGATCAACGCGTCGTTCTACCCGCCGCGACCAGCCGGCGTGAAGCTGCCGCCGACATCGAAGCTAGCGCCGGTGATCCCGGCCGCCCAGGTGCATGCCCGTCGCCGGCCGTTGACGGTGGCGATCGTCGGGTCCGGCCCCGCCGCGATGTATGCCGCCGACGAGCTGCTCACCCAGCACGGCGTGCGGGTCAACGTCTTCGAAAAGCTGCCCACGCCTTACGGTTTGGTGCGCGCCGGGGTCGCCCCCGACCACCAGAACACCAAGAAGGTCACCGAGTTCTTCGACCGGGTCTGCAGCCATCGGTACTTCCGGTTCTATCTCAACGTCGAGGTCGGTAAGCACCTGAGCCACGCCGAGTTGCTGGCCCATCACCACGCCGTGCTCTACGCGGTCGGTGCGCCTGACGACCGACGGCTCGACATCGACGGCATGGGCCTGCCCGGCACGGGAACCGCCACCGAGTTCGTCGCGTGGATCAACGGTCATCCCGACTTCGCGGATCTGCCAGTCGATTTGAGTCACGAACGCGTGGTGATCGTCGGCAACGGCAACGTCGCCCTCGACGTCGCCCGCGTGCTGACGACCGACCCGGACGAGTTGGCCCGGACCGACATCTGCGACCGTGCACTCGAAGCGCTTCGTCACTCCGCGGTCCGCGAGGTCGTGATCGCCGCGCGGCGCGGCCCCGCCCACTCGGCATTCACCCTGCCCGAATTGATCGGCCTGACAGGCACATCCGACGTGGTGCTCGATGCCGACGACCGCGAGCTGGTGGCGCGCGACCTCGCAACCGCCTCGGACCGGTTGACCCGAAACAAGCTGGAGATCTTGACCAACCTCGGTGACGCGTCAGTGCCCGGGCCGCGCCCGCGCATCCGGCTGACTTATCAGCGCACGCCCGCGCGCGTGCTGGGTGAGCAGCGAGCCACCGGCGTGGAGTTCTCCATCACCGGCACCGAAGACGTGGAGCGCATCGACGCGGGTCTAGTGCTGACCTCGATTGGCTACCGCGGCAAGCTGATTCGCGATCTCCCGTTCGACGAGTCGACGTCGGTTGTTCCGAACGACGGCGGTCGTGTCATTGATCCCGAGTCCGGCCGGCCGGTGACCGGGGCCTATGTAGCCGGGTGGATCAAGCGAGGCCCGACGGGGTTCATCGGCACCAACAAGTCGTGCTCGTTGCAGACCGTCCACGCGCTGGTCGCCGACTACAACGCCGGAACCCTGACCGACCCAGTGGCCAAGCCCGAGGCGCTGGACCAGCTGGTGCACACCCGCCAGGCCAACGTCGTGGACGCCGCGGGCTGGGCCGCCATCGATGCCGCTGAAATCGCCCGGGGCATTGACGACGGCCGCCCGCGCAACAAGTTCACCGACGTCGCCGACATGCTCGCGGCCGCGGCGACCGCGCCAGCGGCGCCGAAACGCCGACTGCTGGCGCGGCTGCTCGGTTAGCTGCTCGACATCGCCGCCTGGATCTCGTCGGGACTGACCTCGCGCACCGGCTGACCCAATGACCAGCGGTGCCCGGATGGGTCCTCGACAACGCCGTACCGGTCGCCCCAGAACATGTCCGCGAGCGGGACCACCACCGTCGCGCCCGCATCGACCGCCCGCTGGAACTTGGCGTCGACGTCGGTGACGGTCAGGTGGATGGTGACCGGCGTTCCGCCTAGCGACTTCGGTGTCATCGACTTGCCGCCGCAGGTCTCCGGGAAGTCGTCGTTGAGCATGACGGTGGAGCCGTTGATCCGGACCGCGGCGTTGACGATCTTGCCGTCGGGACGCGGCACGCGTCCCAGCTCTTCAGCGCCAAAAGCCTTGACGTAGAAGTCGATCGCGGCCGCCGAATCGGCAACGACCAGGTGGGGGATTACTGCGGGTTCGATGGTGATGGCCATTGTGGTCTCCTCGCTGTCGGTCTCGCGGCCGGCCCCGGGAGGGGACTGGCTCACGGTTATTGACTGCCTCCGCGACACAAACTCATCGCGGCGAGACCCATTCAAACGCCGGGCACCGACAAGTGCGTTAAGCGTGAGTGAGAACCCGGTCCCAACCCTCGACCGATTCCGGGCTGCGCGGGCCCGGACCCACGTAGATGGCCGACGGACGCACCAGCTTGCCGAGCCGCTTCTGCTCGAGAATGTGCGCACACCAGCCCGCGGTGCGCCCGCACGTGAACATCGCCGGCATCATGTTGGCCGGCACCTCGGCGAAGTCCAGGATGACCGCGGCCCAGAACTCGACGTTGGTCTCGATCGCCCGGTCCGGACGCCGCTCCCGCAGCTCGGCCAGGGCGGCCTGCTCGAGCGCGACGGCGACCTCGTGGCGCGGTGCTTTGAGTCGCTCGGCAGTGGCACGCAGTACTCGCGCCCGCGGGTCTTCCGCGCGGTAGACGCGGTGCCCGAATCCCATCAGCTTGTCTCCGCTGTCCAGGATCTTCTTGACCAGGCCTCGCGCGTCACCGCTGCGCTCGACCTCTTCGATCATCGGCAGCACCCGCGCCGGCGCGCCGCCGTGCAGCGGACCGCTCATCGCCCCGATCGCCCCCGACAACGCCGCGGCGACGTCGGCGCCGGTGGACGCGATCACCCGCGCGGTGAACGTCGAGGCGTTCATGCCGTGCTCGGCGGCCGACACCCAGTAGGCGTCGATGGCCTCGACGTGCCGCGGGTCGGGCTCACCCTGCCAGCGGGTCATGAAACGTGCTGTGACGGTTGGGCATTCATCGATCACCCGCTGCGGCACGGCCGGCTGGTAGATTCCGCGCGCGGACTGCGCGACATAGGACAGCGCCATTACCGACGCCCGGGCCAGCTGGTCGCGGGCGACGCTTTCGTCGGTGTCCAGCAGCGGCTGGTAGCCCCAGATCGGCGCCAGCATCGCCAGGCCCGCCTGAACATCGACGCGCACATCGCCGGTGTGGATCGGCAACGGGAACGGCTCGGCGGGCGGCAAACCGTGGCCGAACCTACCGTCGACCAGAAGAGCCCAGACATCGCCGAATGTCACCTGCTGATCCACCAGATCCTGGATGTCGACGCCGCGGTAGCGCAGCGCGCCGCCGTCTTTATCCGGTTCGGCGATCTCGGTGGTGAAGGCGACGACGCCTTCGAGACCGGGGACAAAATTTTCCGGGACCACAGACATAGGAAAATTCTTGCACCTTGGCTTTTTGCCGACGCTACCGGCCGGTAGCTACCCCCGGTAGCGTTGGTCCGATGGCCGGACCAGACCCCTTGACTGACCAAGATCACCTGCAGCGGATGCGCGTGGAGTACGGGTCGGCGGAGCGCGACGGCAGCTCCGATCTCGACGCTTCCTGGCTCGACGACGGGTGGCTTTCGTTATTGCGGAGGTGGATGGAAGACGCCGAACGTTTCGGGGTCGCCGAGCCCAACGCGATGGTGCTGGCGACGGTCGCCGACGGCAGACCGACGAGCCGCACGGTGCTGTGCAAGAGCGTCGACGAGACCGGTATCACCTTCTTCACCAACTACGACTCCGCCAAGGGCATCGAGCTGGCCGAGACGCCGTATGCGTCGGCGACCTTTCCCTGGTACTTGCTGGGGCGCCAGGTTCACGTCCGCGGCGCGGTGACCAAGGTCGACCCGCAGGACACCGCGGACTACTGGTCCAAGCGGCCGCGCGGCTCACAGCTGGGTGCATGGGCATCGCATCAGTCGCGGCCGATCGCATCCCGGGCGGCGCTGCTCGATCAGCTCACCGACGTGACCACTCGCTTCGCCGATACCGAGAGCGTTCCGGTGCCGCCGAACTGGGGCGGGTACCTGATCGCGCCCGAGACGGTGGAGTTCTGGCAGGGCCGAGAAAACCGGCTGCATAACCGCATTCGGGTCGCCGGCGGTCGCGTCGAACGCCTGCAACCCTGATCACATACGGCGCGCGGCTGTGAGGCCTAACACCGCACGATAAGGCGCGGTTCACCTCGAGGAAAGCCGCGAGGTCAGCAGAGGCGACCCCGGGCAGGCGCGTCGCCGCAATAACGACTACCTTCAGCTGTACGCACCTAGCCAAGGCGCAGCCATACCAGCCAGAGCGCAAAGGGGTTCTCGTGGCCGAAACCGACGACACCGCAACTCTGAAGTACCCAGGCGGTGAGATCGACCTGCAGATCGTCAAAGCCACCGAAGGTGCCGACGGTATTGCTCTTGGCCCGCTGTTGTCCAAGACCGGCTACACGACGTTCGACAACGGCTTCGTCAACACGTCCGCGTGCAAGAGCGCGATCACGTACATCGACGGCGACGCCGGCATCCTGCGCTATCGCGGCTATCCGATCGATCAGCTCGCGGAAAAGTCGACCTTTCTCGAGGTCTCGTACTTGCTGATCTACGGCGAGCTGCCCACCACCGACCAGCTGGCCGACTTCACCAAGCGGATCCAGTTGCACACGATGCTGCACGAGGACCTCAAGCGGTTCTTCGACGGCTTCCCGCGCAACGCGCACCCGATGCCGGTGCTGTCCAGCGCCGTCAACGCGCTGTCGGCGTACTACCCCGATTCGCTCGACCCGATGGACACCGAGGACGTCGAGCTGTCGACGATCCGGTTGCTGGCCAAGCTGCCGACGATCGCTGCCTACGCCTACAAGAAGTCGGTCGGGCAGCCGTTTCTCTACCCGGACAATTCGCAGTCGCTGGTGGAGAACTTCCTGCGGATGACGTTCGGGCTGCCCGCCGAGCCGTACCACGCCGACCCCGAGGTGGTTCGGGCGCTGGACATGCTGCTGATCCTGCACGCCGACCACGAGCAGAACTGCTCGACGTCGACGGTCCGGCTGGTGGGCTCGTCGCAGGCCAACCTGTTCACCTCGATCTCCGGGGGCATCAATGCGCTGTGGGGGCCGCTGCACGGCGGCGCCAACCAGGCCGTGCTGGAGATGCTCGAGCAGATCCGCCAGAGCGGGGACGACGTCGGCGAGTTCGTCCGCAAGGTCAAGAACCGCGAAGAGGGCGTCAAGCTGATGGGCTTCGGCCACCGGGTCTACAAGAACTACGACCCGCGTGCCCGCATCGTCAAGGAGCAGGCCGACAAGATCCTGGCCAAGCTCGGCGGCGACCCGCTGCTGGACATCGCCAAGCAGCTCGAAGAGGCCGCGCTGACCGACGACTACTTCATCGAGCGCAAGCTGTACCCGAACGTCGACTTCTACACGGGGCTCATCTACCGGGCGCTCGGCTTCCCGGTCCGGATGTTCACCGTGCTGTTCGCGCTGGGCCGGCTGCCCGGCTGGATCGCGCACTGGCGTGAGATGCACGACGAGGGTGACAGCAAGATCGGCCGTCCGCGCCAGATCTACACCGGCTACACCGAGCGCGACTACGCCCCGATCGACGGGCGCTAGGCGAGCTCTAGCCAAGCGACGCCAGCACCGCCATCGCGGCGTTGTGGCCGCCGATGCCTGACACGGCGCCACCGCGGCGAGCACCCGAGCCGCACACCATGATTCGCTCGTGGGCGGTCGCGACCCCCCATCGACGGGCGGGGCTGTCGAGCGCTTCGTCGTCGTTCGCGAACGGCCAGGACAGGGCGCCGTGAAAGATGTTGCCGGCCGTCATCGCCAGCGTGTGCTGCAGGTCCAGTGTGGTTGTCGTCTCGATGCAGGCCCGACCCTGCGCATCGCTCATCAGCACGTCCTGAATCGGTTCGGCGAGTACGGAATTCAGCGACGCCAGCACCGACTCCGTCAGCTGATCGCGAGAAACGTTGTCCAGCAACGGGTGTGGTGTGTGCAGGCCGAATACGGTCATCGTCTGCGCACCCGACTCCCGCAGCCCGGCCGACAGGATGCTCGGATCGGTCAGCGAATGGCAGTACGCCTCACACGGCAGCGGCTCGGGTAGCTTGCCGGTGGCCGCGCGTGCGTAGGCCGTATCCAGTTGGCTCCAGGTCTCATTGACGTGGAACGTCCCGGCGAACGCCTGCGCGGGGGTGACGCTGTCGTCGCGCAGTCGGGGCAGTCGCCGCAGCACCATGTTCACCTTCACCTGCGACCCCGGCGCCACCGGTGCCGGCGGCTCACCGAGCAGCTCGGCCAGCACCGCCGGGGTGACGCCGGACAGAATGAACCGGCCTCGAATCCGGCGCAGTGCGCCGTCCTGACGGTAGTGCACCCGGCCATCCGGCTCCACACCGTAAACCTCTGCGCCGGTGACTATTTCGGCCCCATGACGGACAGCGGCGGCGGCCAGGGCTGCCGTCACCGCGCCCATCCCGCCGATCGGGACGTCCCAGTCGCCGCCGAGCACGTGGTAGAGAAAGCAGATGTTCTGGCGCAGCGACGCATCGTCGAGGCGCGCGAACGTGCCGATCAACGCGTCGGTGGCGATCACCCCGCGGACCAGGTCGTCGCGCACCGCGTCGGCGATCGCGCATCCGATCGGCTCTTCGACGATCGAGCGCCATGCCGCGTCGGCCGCCGGATCGCCGCCGTCGCAGACGAGGCGGCGGGCCTGCTCCCTGGTGCGCAGCGGTTCGGTCAGCGTCGGCCACAGCGGCTCGGTCACCAGGCGGGCGCGCCGGTAGAAGCCGGCGAAGCCGTGCTCGTCGTCGGCGGCGCCGACCGCGCGGAACGACTCCTGGGACCCGACCAGCAGTCCGCTGCGTCCGCCGGTCGCGGGTTGGGGTGTGTACGACGAGAATTGCCGCCGGGCCAGCCGTATGTCGGCGCCCAGGTCCGCGACTATGCGCGGTGGCAACAGGCTGACCAGATAGGAGTATCGCGACACCCGGACATCGACGCCGTCGAAGGCGCGCGCGGACACCGCGGCCCCGCCGATGTGTCCCAGCCGCTCCAGCAATCGCACCCGGAGACCGGCTCGGGCCAGATAGCCGGCTGCCACCAGGCCGTTGTGGCCCCCGCCTACGACGACTGCGTCGAAATCCGGCGCGTCACCGAGGGACATGGCTATCCCAGGTAGCCCTCGACCTGGTCGCCGGGGCGTACCGCGGCTTCACGTGGATCACCGCCGGTTTCGCGCAGCGCGCGCCGCTGTCGTAACAGGTCCCAGCACTGGTCGAGTTCGACCTCGACCCGCCGGAGCCGGTCATGCTCCTCGGACTCACTGATGTCGCGGTGCTGCAGCTGTGCCCTGAGATTCTTTTCCTCGTCGACGAGGTTGCGGATGTGCGCCAGGGTTTCGCTGTCGGTCGGTTTACTGCCCATTGCTCCAGTGTGCCCGACGCAACGAGTGACCACAGGTAGGGCCGGTAGGCTGCAATATCGCCGGCAGGACGGACGCGTCACGGCGCCGGAATGCGGGGAGGGGACAATCGTGGGGCTAGGGGGGCGCTTCGGCCGGCCGGCCGAAACGCCGCGGCGCACCCCGATCTGCTACCGGCGTTCGCTGGGTATGGGCTGGCTGATCGGTGTGGTGGTTATTCCCTTGCTGATAGCCGCGATCGGCTACGCCCCCTCCGGGACCCCCCACCCGCCGCCGGTGGTCGCGTCGCCGGGTAATCCCGGCAAGCCGCCGTTGTCGCTGGCCCCGCTGTCAATTGTCCGCAACGGCAACGACATAACCCTCACCGGCGAATTCCCCGACGATTCGGCGAAAGCCGTGCTGACAAGGGTGCTCAAAGGCGCATTGCCGGCCGGCATCAGCATCATCGACCGAATCCAAATCGATCCGAATGTCGACGCACTCGATTTCTCCAATGCCGGAACGATTTTCAAGAACAGCGCCTCGATCACGGACTTCGGTCTCACCGTCAACGGGGGCACGATCTCCTTGACCGGTACCGCGGCGTCACAAGACCAGAAGAACACGATCGCCCGGGAGGCCACGCACACCTGGTCGAATCTGACTGTCGTCGACCAGCTTGCCGTTGACCGCACGCCGATGGTCGCGCCAAGAAACGCCGGGTCGAAGTCGTATGTGGCCAGGCAGGATCCGGCATGGATTTCCTGATCCAGTGGTTGTGGTACCTACTGGCCTTTGTGGCGGGCTCGGGCCTCGCCTGGCTGATAACGACGGGTATGCGTCGATGAATCACGTGAATTGGTGGCTCTTCGGCGTGTCGTTCGCGATGGGATTGGTGTTGACGCTCGCGTGTCTGGCCCGGCCAGTCACACGTTCAGTGCCACTTGATGTTCCGGTGGATCACCCAGTGATGCCCGATCCTGCAACGACGAGGATTGTGACCGATCCTGCGACGACGAAGATTCCTGCCGTGCAACGGGAATCGCCGACCCGGAAGATCACGGTGCCACCGCCGGCCGGGTACGGGCCCGGCTCCGCGCCGGCCGGCCCGGGTGGCCGTGGACCGGCGGGATGGTTGGTCAAGGCGCGCATCGACACCCGGCTTTACTACACCCCCGACACCGCCGGCTACGACCCGACGACCGCGCAGGTGTGGTTTTCCGACGAGCAATCCGCGTTGCGGGCGGGATTTACGCCGTGGCACAACAACTCCGGCACGTGAGGGTCTAACTGGGGGCGGGCAGGTGCAGTAGCAGCCGCGCACCGCCCAGCGGGCTGTCTTGCAGCGACGCCGTCCCGCCGTGCAGATGGGCCTGCTGCGCCACCAGCGCCAGCCCCAGACCCGAGCCCGAGTGCGAAGCCGTCGACCCGCGTGAGAACCGCTCGAACACCACCTCGCGCTCGCCTTCGGGCACGCCGCTGCCGTTGTCGTCGACGGCGATGTCCACTCCGGCGCGCGAACTGACCGCCGACAGCTGGACCCGGGTGGCGCCGCCGTGTTTGACGGCGTTGGCGATCGCGTTGTCGACCGCCAGGCGCAACCCGGCCGGCATCCCGACGATGATGCAGGTGGGCGAGGGCACCAACGACACATCCAGGCCGGGGTAAACCCTTATCGCGTCGTGGGCGGCACGGTCCAGCAGTTCGGTGATGTCGACCGGCACGTGATCGTCGGAGGTGGACAGTTCACCCTGCGCCAACCGTTCCAGCGCGGTCAGCGTCGCCTCGATGCGCGACTGGGTCCGAATGACGTCGCCGAGCACCTCGTTGCGCTGGTCGTCGGGCATATCGAGGGTCGACAGGACCTCGAGATTGGTGCGCATCGCGGTCAGGGGGGTGCGGAGTTCGTGGGAGGACACGGCCGCGAAATCGCGTGCCGACGAGAGTGCCTCCTTGGTTCGGTTCTGCTCGTCCCAAATACGTTGCAGCATCCCGCGCATGGCTTCGGCGATCTCGACGGCCTCGGTGGCGCCGTACACTTCGACGCGGGGTGCCTCGTCGCCGGCATCGATCGAACGGGTCTGCTGCGCAAGCTGTTTGAACGGTCGCACCGCGAAAGAGGCCAGCAGCCAAGCGAACACCGTCGACGCGAAGATGGCGAAGCCGCAGATGAGCAGCACCCTGCGGTGCAGATTGTTGGTCTCGGCGAGGGTGGCGTCATATGTCGCGCCGACGGCCAGCGAGGTCGGCTCCGGTCCCGGGATCTCCACCGTGCGCACCCGGTAGCGCACGCCGTTCACGTAGGTGTCGGCATAGTCGACGTCGAGGCGGGGCAGCGTCACGTCCGAATTCGACTTCATCAGGGTGCCGCGCCGGATCGTCATGATTGCGTCACGGTCGTTGGGCGAGCGCGGGATTTCGTCCAGGCCGCGCGGCAGGAAGGGGATGGCGAAACCGGCGGCCTCGTCGAGCCGGCGGTCCAGCCGCTCCTTGCGGTCGTTGGTGATGCCGACCCAAACCACGGCACCGACGATCAATACCGGAATCGCGGCACCGATGGCCGTCGCCAGCACTACCCGGGTCCGCAGCGAGGGTGTTCGGGCCAACATCCGCGACAGGAAATTCATGGCTGTGCTGCCTACCGCGTCGTCACTGCATTCGCAGTACGAACCCAACCCCACGGACGGTGTGCAGCAACCTGGGACCGCCGTTGGCCTCCAGCTTGCGGCGCAGATAACCGATGAAGACGTCGACGACGTTGGTGTCGGCGGCGAAGTCATAACCCCACACCAGCTCCAGCAGCTGCGCGCGGGACAGCACGGCGGTTTTGTGCTCGGCCAGCACGGCCAGCAGGTCGAACTCACGCTTGGTCAGGTCGACGTCGACGCCGTTGACGCGAGCCCGCCGGCCCGGAATGTCGACTTCCAGCGGGCCGACCGTGATGGTTTCCGACGAGGTCGACGCGACGGCACCGCGGCGGCGCAGCAGCGCTTTCACCCGCGCGACCAGCTCGGCCAGCACGAATGGCTTGACGAGGTAGTCGTCGGCGCCTGCCTCCAGGCCCGCGACGCGGTCGTCGACCGAGCTGCGGGCGGAGAGCACGCAGACCGGGACGTCGTTGTCCATCGCTCGCAGCGCGGTGACGACGCTGACCCCGTCCAGCACGGGCATGTTGATATCCAGCACGATCGCGTCCGGGCGGGTCTCGGTGGCGCTGCGCAAGGCCTCGGCCCCGTCCACGGCGGTGGACACTTCGAAGCCGGAAAGCCGCAGGCCACGCTCTAGCGAGGCGAGCACATCGGAGTCGTCGTCGACGACCAAGACGCGCGGTGAGCTGACACCAGAGTCCATACCGCCCATTTTGCCGGATTGTTGTCGTGGACGGGTCATCGGGGAGTGGCCCGCTGCCCAAATGGTTACGCTTTCGAGTCTGCGCCGCGACTAGCGATCGCTACCGCCATGTCATGATCGAATCCAGGTGGCAGCCCAGGACATTGGTGTCTTGGGCGGTGTTGTTATTGCGGGCCTTCGATTTCGGTGCCACTGCGCGTAACGGAACTCCAGAGACGGAATCGTTGTGACTGAGGCCATGCGCCCACCGGATGCACCTGCGTTCCTGCCGTCGATGGCCCAGGAAGCGATGGCGGCATCGGGCCGCGTCGCCGAAATCTTCGATGCACCGGGCGATATCGCCGGCGAACCCAGCTCCCAGCCGGGCCGGGCCGGCCGTCTCGAGCTGCACGACGTGGGTTTTCGGGTGCCCGACCCGGTTGCGGGTGACAAATGGTTGCTTCGCCATGTCACGCTGGTTGTCGAACCCGGCGAGACGGTGGCCCTGGTCGGTGCACGGGGCGTGGGGAAGTCGCTCCTGACAGCGCTGCTGTCTCGACTCTATGACGCCGCGGAGGGGCGGATACTGTTGGACGGCAGGGATATTCGCGACATGTCGCTGCCGTCACTGCGCCGCGCGGTATGTACGGCATTTGAGGACCCGACGGTGTTTTCGATGTCGGTGGCCGAGAACCTTCGGATCGACCGGCCGGACGCCACCGACGCGGAATTGTCCGCGGCGATCGACATCGCCGCGGCGCGGTTCGTCTACGACCTGCCGTTCGGTATCGATACCCGCGTCGGCGAACAGGGCATGCGGCTCTCCGGCGGCCAGCGCCAGCGCTTGTGCCTGGCCCGGGCGATTGTCGCCACGCCCAAACTGCTGGTGATCGACGAGGCCCGGCCCGGCCTCGGCGCCCATACCGGGACCGAGCACACCGCGGCGCTGCGGGTGGCCCTGAAGGGGGCTACCGGCATCGTCGTCGCGCGCCGGCTGTCCACCATGCTGCTCGCGGATCGGGTGGCCTTCGTGGACGAGGCCGCGTCGGGGCCCACGATCACCCATGTCGGCAGGCACGCAGAGCTTTTCGCTCGAGTACCGCGATACCGCCAGCTGTTGACCGACCGTCGCAGACCCGTCGGCGACGCGACCGACCGGACCGCCATAGACTTCGAGATCTAAACCGCCAGATCAACCGTGCCGCAGGCCGCTCAACTGCAACGCCAGTTGTCGTCGCACAGCGGGAAACTGCGCGGCCAGGCGCATTGCGGAATTACGGACAGGCCGTATCGGCCGCGGCAGCGTCGAGATCCGGGTGAGGCGACCCGTCAATTTCAGGACCTGCTTCCCCCGATGGCGCTGAGCCGTGCAATAGCGGTCCAACACCGCATCCGATCCGCCCGAGAGGGCTTCGGAGAGTGCTGCAGCCAGTGAAATACTATCGGCGATACCAAGATTCATCCCTTGACCACCGGCAGGGCTGTGGACGTGGGCGGCATCGCCGGCGAGTAGTACGCGACCTGCCCGGTAACTGTCCGCGACGCGATGGTGAATCCGGAACCGGGTCCCCCACAGTAGCTCTGTGACCACCGTCCGACCCGGCCCGAAACCCCGGGTATCCAACAGCGACTGCACGAACTGCGATGACGGCGCCTGAGGTGCTTCCGCAGTGGGGGCCACGACGCGAAAGATGTTGTCGGGCAGAGGGGCTAACACAGTCAAGCCGCCCTTGGCGTAGAACAGGACGACCTCGTCGCGAGGCGCCTCGCCGGACACGCGGACATCGGCAAGCGTGAACGATTCGGCGAATTCGCCACCGGTAAAGCCAATTCCGGCTTGTTCGCGCACCGTGCTGTGCATACCGTCGGCGCCGACGATATAGGTGGCCCGAATGCCGTCGCCATCCTCGAACGTGGCCGTGACACCGTTTGCATCCTGGATGACGCGGCTCAGGACCTTGGGTCGGATCACGCCGGCGCCCAGTTCGTGCAGTCGCTCCAGCAATAACCGCTCGGTTTCGGCCTGCGAGAGCATCAGGGTGTAGGGATGCGCGGTCGGCAACTCGGTGAAGTCGACCGGAATCAATATGCGCCGCCCCTGCCGGATGGTGAAACGCGGCGCGATCAGCCCCGCTTTGACCATTCGCCGCGCCACATCGAGTTCTTCGAGCACCTCGAGGGTGCGGGCATTGACCGCGGCGGCGCGCGAGGTGTTCTGTCCTTGGGCCTGCTTGTCGACTACGACGGTTCGGATCCCGCGGGCGACCAGTGCGGCGGCGAGCGTGAGGCCGGTGGGTCCGGCGCCAATGACCAGGACATCGGTGTCGTTCATGGTTGCGGCTCCTCTTCGGCAAACTAGTCAACGCTTGTTGGCATTTCCCATGCTTGCCCGCCGTGCTGCCTTTGTCAACAGCTGTTGGCCTACAGTTGTTGACATGAGGCGATCGTCGGAACAAACCAAGGCGGCGATCCTGGCCGCGGCCCGGGAGCGGTTCGGGTCGGCCGGCTTCCAGGGGGCGACGATCCGGAGGATCGCCGCCGATGCCGGGGTGGATCCGGCGATGGTGATGCGTTACTACGGCAGCAAAGACAACCTGTTCGCGGCCGCGGCCGAGTTCGATCTACAGTTCCCGGATGCCGCAGCGATGGACCGCGCGCAGCTAGGACGGTCGCTGGTCCGGCACTTTCTCGAACGCTGGGACGATGGCGCGTTGGTGATCCTGTTGCGGTCCAGTGCCACCAACGACGAAGCGGCGCAGCGCATGCAGGAGATATTTCGCAGCCAAATCCAGCCGCTGGCAGCATCGTTGGTACCCGAAAATGAATCCGGCCTGCGGGCTGGGCTGGTTGCCAGCCAAATTCTGGGTATGGCGTTGTGCCGCTTCGTATTACGGATTCCGCCCGTTGTCGACATGACCCGCGACGAGATTGTTGACTGGCTCGGCCCGACGATCCAGCGCTATTTGGGGTTACCGGAGAACTGACGACCCAAGTGGCTCAGGGCAATCCGATGCCGCGGTAGCGACGCAGCCGCTGAGCGATCCGTTCGTCGCCGGGGATGTCGCGCAGCGCGTGCACCTCTGCGGCAATCGCACCTGAGAGTCGCTGGGCGAACTCGAGCGGCTCGTCGGCGGCGTCAGGATTCTCGGGCACGATGGCGTCGACGATCCCGGCCCGCAACAGGTCTGCCGACCGAATACCTTGGGCCGCAGCAAGTTCCGGCGCATGCTCGGTGTCGCGGAAGACGATCGCGCTGGCGCCCTCGGGCGGCAGCGGGGCCAGCCAGCCGTGCAGCGCGGCCAGGACCCGGTCGGCCGGCACCATCGCCAGCGCCGGCCCGCCGCTGCCCTGGCCCAGCAGGACCGACACCGTCGGGGTGTCCAGCGTCACCAGCTCGGCCACGCATTGGGCGATCTGACCGGCCAGCCCACCCTGCTCGGCTTCGGCCGACAGCGCGGGTCCGGCGGTGTCGATCACCAGCACCAGCGGCAGCCGCAGCTCGGCGGCCAGCGCCATGCCACGACGGGCCTCCCGCAACGACGCGGGCCCCACCAGCCCACCGGTGAGGCGCTGCTGGCCGAGGACCACCGCGGGCTGGCCGGCGAATCGGGCCAGCGCCAACAGGGTGGTCGCCGCCTCGCCGATGCCGGTACCAGACAGCAGCACCAGGTCGGTGGCGCCGTGGCGCAGCAGATGCCCGACACCCGGCCGGTCCGGTCGTCGTGACGCGACCACCGAATCCCAGGCCGGCACATCGGGTATCGATTCGCCGGGTGCCGCGGGCGCCAGCGGCTCGGGAGCGTCGGCGATGACGGTCAGCGCGCGATCCACCGTCCGGCGCAGCTCGTCGATCGCGACGACGCCGTCGATCACCCCGTGCCGCTGCAGGTTCTCCGCGGTCTGGATGCCCTTCGGGAACGGCTCGCCGTAGAGCTGCTCGTAGACCCGCGGCCCGAGGAACCCGACCAGCGCGCCCGGTTCGGCGACGGTGATATGGCCCAGCGATCCCCAGGACGCGAACACCCCGCCGGTGGTCGGGTTACGCAGGTAGACCAGGTAGGGCAGATGTGCTCGTTTGTGCAGCCGGACGGCCGCGGCGATCTTGACCATCTGCAGGAACGCCACGGTGCCCTCCTGCATGCGGGTGCCACCGGAGCTCGGCGAGGCCAGCAGCGGGAGCCGCTCGGCCGTGGCCCGCTGCACGGCGGTGGTGATCCGTTCGGCCGCCGCGACCCCGATCGAACCGCCGAGGAAGCTGAACTCGCACACCACGACCGCCACGCGGCGCCCGTGTATTCGTCCCTCGCCGGTGAGAACCGCCTCGTCCAGGCCGGTGGCGGCCCGGGCGTCGGCGAGCTCGCGCGCGTAGGCCTCGCTGATCGGTATCTGTAGCGGATCGCTGTCCCAGCTCACAAATGAGCCCTCGTCCAGCACCGCATCCTGCAGTTGTTCGGTCGTGATGCGACTCACGCAGCCAGGCTATATAGGCTGGCGCCCATGATCGGTATCACGCAGGTCGAAGCCGTAATGACCATCGAGTTGCAGCGTCCGGAGCGTCGCAATGCCCTGAACTCTCAGCTCGTCGACGAGCTCCGCGAGGCCGTGCTGAAGGCCGGTGACGGATCCATCCGGGCGATCGTGCTGACCGGCCAGGGCACGGTGTTCTGTGCCGGCGCGGACCTGTCCGGCGATGCGTTTGCGGCCGATTACCCGGACCGGCTGATCGAGCTGCACAAGGCCCTGGACGCCGCCCCCATCCCGGTGATCGGCGCGATCAACGGCCCGGCCATCGGCGCGGGCCTGCAGCTGGCCATGCAATGCGATCTGCGAGTCGTCGCTCCGGACGCGTTCTTTCAGTTCCCGACGTCGAAATACGGCCTGGCCCTGGATAACTGGAGCATCCGGCGGCTGTCGTCGCTGGTCGGTCACGGCCGGGCCCGGGCGATGCTGCTGACGGCGGAGAAGCTGACCGCCGAGACCGCGCTGCAGACCGGGATGGCCAACCGGATCGGGACGCTGGCAGACGCCCAGGCCTGGGGCGCCGAGATCAGCGGGCTGGCCCCGCTGGCGATTCAGCACGCTAAGCGGGTACTCAACGACGACGGTTCGATCGAGGAGGCCTGGCCGGTGCACAAAGAGCTGTTCGACAAGGCCTGGGGCAGCCAGGACGTGATCGAAGCGCAAGTCGCCAGGGTGGAGAAGCGACCGCCGAGGTTCCAGGGCGCCTGACGGTCATGATGCCCGCAGCACTTCGCCTGGCCGCCGGCACGGTCTCACTCGCCGCCGGCGGGTGGATGTTGCGCGCGCTGCAGGGGGCGCCGGCCGCGCTGGGCGCCGACCCGTCGTCGATCCGGGACGTGACGAAGCACTCGCCCAACGTGCACGACGGCGTCTTCGTCAACCTCGACCCCGCCTCCAACGCCAGCTTGGACCGCGAGCAGTTTGCCCTGATCGCGTGGGAGTTCGTGGGGCGGCGTGGCCGCAGTCGCCCGCCGGGGCCGATCCCGCTGGGTGCGCCGGGGACGTTCGACGCCGACCCGGGCCGATTGGCCGTCAGTTGGCTGGGCCACTCGACCACCCTGCTGGAGATCGACGGCTACCGGGTGCTGACCGATCCGGTGTGGAGTCATCGCTGCTCGCCGTCGGACGTGATCGGACCCGAGCGCCTGCATCCGCCGCCGGTGGAGCTCGAAGCGCTGCCCGCCGTCGATGCCGTGGTGATCAGCCATGACCACTACGACCACCTCGACATCGACACCGTCATGGCGTTGGCCCGTACCCAGCGGGCGCCGTTCTTCGTCCCGCTCGGTGTGGGTGCACACCTGCGCGCGTGGGGCATACCCGGGCATCGCATCGTCGAACTCGACTGGAATGAAAGCGGTCAGGTCGATGAGCTGACCCTGAGTTGCCTTCCGGCACGGCACTTTTCGGGTCGCTTCCTGGACCGCAACACCACGCTGTGGGCATCCTGGGGAATCGTCGGTCCCAGCCACCGCGCCTATTTCGGCGGGGATACCGGATACACGAAAAGCTTCGAGCAGATCGGGGCCGAGTACGGACCGTTCGACCTGACGCTGTTGCCCATCGGCGCCTACAACCCGGGGTGGCCCGACATTCACATGAATCCCGAAGAGGCGGCGCGGGCCCACGTCGATCTCACGGCCGGCGGGTCCGGTCTGTTGGTGCCGATCCACTGGGGCACCTTCCGGCTGGCGCCACACCCGTGGGCGGAGCCGGTCGAGCGGATGCTGGCGGCCGCCGAAGCCGCCGAAGTCGCGGTGGCTGTGCCGGCCCCCGGGCAACGGCTGGATCCGTCCGGCCCGCTGCGATTCAACCCATGGTGGCGGTTCTAGAGCTATCCGTTAGCGCGCAACGCAATTCGGTGTATGCGCGAGTCAGATCGTCGAGGGTGAACCCTCGGTTGAGACCGCTGGGGTTAGGCAATACCCATGCCATGGCGCCGGCGAATCCGGGAGCATGGCGGCCCCACGGGATTCTGGGTACGCCGGTCATCGCCGCCAGGGCACGCTTTCCGAGAAAGCCGATCGCGCGTGGCGCGTAACGTCGCATCTTCGCTTCGAACTCGGCTCGGGCGCGCCGGAATTCCTCGGTCGATACATCGCCGGCCCGTCGAGTCGGTCGAGCAACGACCGCGGTGATGCCGCAACCGTAGTCGAGCAATCGGCGCTCATCCTCGGGCCGCAAGCGCGTATCGGTGAATCCGGCCAGATGCAAAACGGGCCAGAACCGGTTGCTGCGATTCGAGAAATTGTGCCCGTCGGCGGCAGCCGTCGCTGCCGGGTTCATGCCGCAGAAGACGACGTCGAGACCCGGGGCGAGGATGTCCGATTCGTATTGCATCATGGTTGATACTTCCATCGGGCGAGCACGCTAAAGTCTGCGGGCATGACCAAACGCGCGGTGATCGCCGCTGTCGTGGTGTTGTTGTCGCTGGTCGGATGCGGCTCAGGTCATCCCATATCGAGCCCGCTCTCGACGTTGTCCGAAGCGCCCCCCAACGAAATGTCGGGCCTGGACATTCCCGCCGGCCGCATCGACGCGGCGATCGCGAAGGTCGACGGCCTGGTCGGCGACCTGATGCGCAGCACTGGGATCCCCGGCATGTCGGTTGCGATTGTCCGAGGCGGAAAGACGTTGTACGCCAAGGGATTCGGAGTTAAGGACGCGACCAGAGGCGACGACCAAGACAACAAGGTCGACGCCGACACGGTCTTCCAGTTGGCATCGGTGTCGAAATCGTTGGGTGCGACGGTGGTGGCACATGAAGTGGCCACCAATGTCGTCACCTGGGACACGCCGGTGGTGTCCAAGCTGGGATGGTTTGCGCTGTCGGATCCCTACGTCACCAGCCATGTGACCGTCGCCGACCTGTACTCGCACCGCTCCGGGCTGCCCGATCACGCCGGCGACAAGCTGGAGGATCTCGGGTATGACCGCCGGCAAGTGCTGGAGCGTCTGAAGCATTTGCCGCTGGCTCCTTTTCGAACTACCTATGCCTACACCAACTTTGGATTGACGGCAGCTGCCGAGGCGGTAGCGGCCGCCGCGGGTAAATCCTGGGAGGACCTGTCCGACGAGGTGCTCTACCGCCCCCTGGGTATGGCGTCGACGAGTTCGAAGTACGCCGATTTTCTCGCCCGGCCCAACCGGGCGGTGCTGCACGTCAAGGTGGGCGACAAGTGGGAGCCACGCTTCCAGCGTGACCCCGACGCACAGACGCCGGCGGGCGGGGTGAGTTCGTCGATCAACGACATGGCGCGCTGGCTGACAATGGTGATGGCCAACGGAACGTACAACGGGCAGCAGATCACCTCGCCCGAAGCCCTGCTGCCCGCGATCACGCCGCAAATCGTTTCCTCGCCCGCCTCATCGCCGAAAGCCAGGGCCGGGACCTACGGTCACGGTTTCAACGCGTCGGTGACCTCGTCGGGACGCACCGAATACAGCCACTCCGGTGCCTTCGCATCGGGCGCGGCGACCAACTTCGTCGCGATGCCATCGGAGGATGTCGGCATCATCGCGTTGACCAACGGTGCGCCCTACGGCATCCCGGAAGCGCTGACCGCCCAATTCATGGACCTCGTGCAGTACGGCCAAATTCGGGAGGATTGGCCGGCGCTTTACAACCACGCCATCGGTTGGATGAACAACGCCGAGGGCTCGCTGGTCGGCAAGCAGGCCCCTACCAACCCCGCGCCGGCCCGGCCGCTCACCGACTACCTCGGCGTCTACGCCAGCGACTACTGGGGCCCGGCCGTCGTGACCCAGAACAACGGGCAACTCCTGCTCGCGCTAGGGCCGAAGAATCGGACCTTTGGACTCACACACTGGGACGGTGACACCTTCACCTTTTCGATCACCGATGAAAACGCCCCGCCCGGAACGATTTCCAAGGCTGTGTTTTCGCCGAACACCCTGAACCTGGAGTACTACGACTCCGACAAGCTGGGAACGTTCACCCGATGAACCGCGGGCTAACCGATGCAGAGGTGGCGCAGCGGGTAGCCGACGGTCACAGCAACGCGGTTCCGGCACGTGCGGCCCGCAGCACCGCGGACATCGTCCGGGCCAACGTCTTCACCCGCATCAACGCGATCCTGGGCGTGCTGTTGGCGATTGTGCTCGCGACGGGTTCGGTCATCAACGGGCTCTTCGGCCTGCTGATCATCGCCAACAGCGTCATCGGCATTGTTCAGGAGATCCGGGCCAAACAGACACTGGACGCCCTCGCGATCGTCGGTCAGGCAAAACCCTTGGTGCGCAGGCAATCCGGGACCGAGATACTGCTGCCCGGCGCGGTGGTGCTCGACGACGTCATCGAGCTCGGTCCCGGAGATCAGATCGTCGTCGACGGCGAGGTGCTCGAGCAAGACAACCTGGAGGTCGACGAATCACTGCTGACCGGCGAGGCGGACCCGATCGACAAGCACGTCGGCGACGCCGTCATGTCGGGGAGTTTCGTCGTCGCCGGCACGGGTGCCTATCGCGCCACCAAGGTCGGCCCGGCGGCCTACGCCGCCAAGCTCGCCGACGAGGCAAGCAAGTTCACCCTGGTGAAATCCGAGCTGCGCAACGGCATTAACCGGATTCTGCAGTTCATCACCTATCTGTTGGTGCCGGCCGGTCTGCTGACGATCTACACGCAGCTGTTCACCACCACCCATGTGGGCTGGCGGCAGTCAGTGCTGCGCACGGTCGGCGCGCTGGTGCCGATGGTGCCCGAGGGTTTGGTGCTGATGACCTCGATCGCGTTCGCGGTCGGCGTCATCAGGCTCGGGCAACGTCGTTGCCTGGTACAGGAATTGCCCGCGATCGAGGGATTGGCCCGGGTCGACGTGGTGTGCGCCGACAAGACCGGCACGCTGACCGAGAGCGGCATGCGGGTCTGCGACGTCGTCGAACTCACCGGCAACGAGGCCATTTCCGACGCGCTGGCCGCGCTGGCCGCGGCCGACTCCCGCCCCAATGCCAGCATGCGGGCGATCGCGGCGACCTTTGACCGGTCACCCGGCTGGATCACCACCGCGACAGCACCTTTCAAGTCGTCCACCAAATGGAGCGGCGTGTCCTTCGCCGACCACGGCAACTGGGTGATCGGCGCGCCCGACGTATTGCTCGATCCGGCTTCGGCCGCTGCCGCACAGGCCGAACGGATCGGCGCTCAGGGATTTCGGGTACTGCTGCTCGGCGCCGCCGATGTCGGCGTGGACCACCCGGACGCACCGGGTCAGGTCACGCCGGTCGCGTTGGTGGTGCTCGAGCAGAAGATCCGCCCGGATGCCCGCGAAACGGTGGAGTACTTTGCCGCCCAAAATGTTTCGGTGAAGGTGATTTCCGGTGACAACGCGGTCTCGGTCGGCGCTGTCGCGGCCAAGCTCGGCCTGCACGGCGAGGCTATGGATGCCCGTCAATTGCCCACGGAGCCTGGCGAATTGGCTGACACGCTGGACGCCTATACCACCTTCGGCCGGGTGCGGCCCGATCAGAAACGGGCCATCGTGCACGCCTTGCAAGCGCACGGGCACACCGTGGCGATGACCGGCGACGGCGTCAACGACGTGCTGGCGCTCAAGGATGCCGACATCGGTGTGGCGATGGGCGCCGGAAGCCCGGCGTCGCGCGCGGTGGCGCAGATCGTGTTGCTGGACAACAAGTTCGCGACGCTGCCATACGTCGTCGGCGAAGGCCGACGGGTGATCGGCAACATCGAGCGGGTCGCCAACCTGTTTCTGACGAAAACCGTGTACTCGGTGCTGCTGGCGCTGTTCGTGGGGATCGAATGTCTGCTGGCGAAACCACTCGGGGCCGATCCGCTGCTCTACCCGTTTCAGCCGATCCACGTCACGATCGCTGCCTGGTTCACGATCGGGATCCCGTCGTTCATCCTGTCGCTGGCTCCCAACAACGAGCGCGCCCATCCCGGCTTCGTCAGGCGCGTGCTGACCTCGGCGTTGCCGTCGGGATTGATCGTCGGCACCGCGACTTTCGTCTCCTACCTGGTGGCCTACCACGGCCGGCACGCCACCTTCACCGAACAGGACCAGGCGTCGACCGCCGCGCTGATCACGCTGCTGGTGACCGCGCTCTGGGTGCTGGCGGTGGTGGCGCGTCCCTACCAGTGGTGGCGGGTCGCGTTGATCACTGCCTGCGGCCTGGCGTACGTCGCGATCTTCAGCATCCCGCTGGCACAGCAGAAGTTTCTGCTCGACCCGTCGAATCCGGCCGTGACGTCGACCGCGCTGGGCATCGGGGCTTTGGGCGCCGCGGCGATCGAGGCGGCGTGGTGGATCCGGGCCAGAATGCTCAACATCGAGCCCCGGTTGTGGCGGACTGCCGGCGAGGCCGATGGCGCCCGGGCGGACTTCGGCCAGTAGGGTTTTACCAGCAAAGCAGGATCCCCGGGCGGCCCCGGGGAGCAGCGGGGAAGGGACAGCGGATGGGATTCCTGGACAAGGCCAAGGACCTGCTGGCGCAGAACGCCGACAAGGTCGAGACCGCCATCGACAAGGCCGGTGAGTTCGTCGACGACAAGACCGGGGGCAAGTACTCCGACACCATCCACAAGGTGGCCGACGAGGCGAAGAAGGCCGCGGGGTCTGCGGCTCAGGGCGACCAGCAGAACTAGACATATGGCGAAGCTTTCCGGATCCATCGACGTACCCCTTTCGCCCGAACAGGCCTGGACGCACGCGTCTGACCTGTCCCGCTACCAGGACTGGCTGAGCATCCACCGGGTGTGGCGCAGCAAGCTGCCCGACGACCTGCAAAAGGGCACGATCATCGAATCGATCGTCGAGGTCAAGGGCATGCTCAACCGGATCAAGTGGACGATCGTGCACTACAAGCCGCCCGAGGCCATGACACTCAACGGCGACGGTGTCGGAGGCGTCAAGGTCAAGCTGATGGCGAAGGTCAAGCCCAAGGACGATGGCTCGGTCGTCAGCTTCGACGTGCACCTCGGTGGCCCCGCGCTGTTCGGCCCGATCGGCATGATCGTCGCCGCCGCGCTGAGAAGCGACATCGACGAATCGCTGGAAAGATTCGTCACTGTGTTCACCGCTCCCGATCCCGGCCGCAACGGACATGGCGGCGCCGGCCGCTGACCGTCTGGCGGATCTGCTGGCAACCACCGTCGGTGTCGAGCTGCCGGTAAGGCTGCGAGCCTGGGACGGCAGCGAGGCCGGCCCCCTAAACGACCCGGACGGCCCGGTCGTGGTGGTCCGTTCCCGTCGTGCATTGCGCCGATTGCTGTGGCGCCCAGGCGAACTCGGCTTGGCACGCGCGTATGTGACCGGCGATATCGATGTCGAGGGTGACCTGGCCGACGGCCTGCGGCGCGCCTGGCGCCAAGCGCGCGAGCGCGCGAGCGTCTCGATCTCGCCGCGGGCCGCGATGGTGGCGGCCCTGCGCGCGGCGCGGCTCGGGGCGCTCGGACCGCCGCCGAGAACCCCGGCCAGCGAGGCGCGGCTGTCCGGGCGACTGCACAGCCGACGGCGCGACCGGGCGGTGATCGCCCATCACTACGACCTGTCCAACGACTTCTACCGCCTGCTGCTCGACGACCACATGGCTTACTCGTCGGCGTATTTCACCGATGCGGGCCAATCGCTGCACGACGCCCAAACCGCGAAGCTGGATCTGATCTGTCGCAAGCTCGGGCTCGAACCGGGCATGCGCCTGCTGGACGTGGGATGCGGCTGGGGATCGCTGATCCTGTACGCGGCACAGCGCTACGGCGTACGCGCCACCGGTATCACGCTGTCGGACCGGCAGCGTGAGTTCATCGTGGCCCGCGCCGCCGAGCGCGGTCTGGATGAGGTCATCGAGGTTCGGCTGCAGGATTACCGCGACTTCGGCAACGACCCGCAATGGGCGGGTGTTTTCGACGCCGTCGGTTCCATCGAGATGGGTGAACACGTCGGCGAACAGTGGTATCCCGCCTACGTGCGGATCCTGGGCTGGGCGTTGCGACCCGGTGGCCGGCTGTTGCTGCAACAGATGTCGCGGCGGGCCGACGCGGCGCCGGGCGGGGGAGCGTTCATCGAGGCTTACGTCGCAGCCGACATGCACATGCGACCGCTGTGGCAGACGTTGCGCTACCTGCAGGACGGTGATTTCGAGATCGCGTCTGTTGAGGCGATGCGTGAGCATTACGCCCGCACCGCGCAGTGCTGGATCGAGACGCTGGACGAGCGCTTCGACGAATTCGTGGCCCTGGTGGGGGAAGAAGTCGCCCGCGTGTGGCGACTGTATCTGGCCGGCGGCATGCTGGCCTTCGAGGAAGGCCGGATGGGTGTGGACCAGATCCTTGCCGTCAAACCAACGGCCTGACGATCCCGAGCGTGGCGGGCGGGCACTGCGTCCAGCGCCCTATTAAGGTCGCACCCATGACCCGCCGCCTGCGTCCTGGATGGCTGGTGGCGTTGTTTGCCCTGGTCATTTCGGCCAGTGCCTGGATGCCGTGGCTGACGACGTCGGTGGGTGGCGGCGGCTGGGCGAGCGCGATCGGGGGCAGACACGGCAGCCTGCAGCTTCCGCCCGGATTCGGCGCGGGCCAGCTGATTGTGCTGCTGTCCTCGGCCTTGCTGGTGGCCGGGGCCATGGTGGCCCGCGGCCTGTCGATGCGGATTGCTTCAATTGCCGCGCTGGTGATTTCGCTGCTCATCGTCGCGCTGGTGGTGTGGTACTACAAACTCAACGTCAACCCGCCGGTATCCGCGGAGTACGGGCTCTATGTCGGCGGGATCGCCGCGCTGGGCGCGGTCGTCTGCTCGGTCGCGTCGCTGATCGCCGCCGTCGTAGCCGGCCGCGCCCGGCGGTGAGACCTCAGCGCGACGGGAATTCGTGTTTGCCCGACACGGAGCTGCCCGCAGGCTCGTTGACCCCGAACACAAACGGCGCGAACACGACCTCGCGACCGTCGGGGTCGCGATAGGTGACCGCACCGGTTGCTGCCCAGTACGGATGCTGTTGCACCTCTTCGACCCCGGCCTCGCGCAGACGCGCGATCGCGGCGCGCTGAGACTGCTCATCGGGAAAGTACAGGCACAGCTGTTCGTGGTGATCGACGGCAACGTCACCGTCGGGGGCCGCGACGATCTCCATCGTCAGATTCCAGCTGGGCAAACCGAAAATCGCGCCGTTGCTGCCATAGCTGGCCTCGAACGTCTCGAACAGCGGCAAACCCACCAACTCACGGTAAAACCATACAGTCTCTTCGAAATTCGACGACCTGCGGGCGAAACGGATGGCGCCCATCGAGGCCAATTGCATGGGCCAATGTGTGGTCCGGCGGGGCTTTTCGGAGTTCATTGCCATCCTATGATGACGTTTCGGCGAGTCGGGGGGTTCACAGGCCCACGGCGGACGCCGCCGACTCGGCAGAGTTCCAGCGGCGCAGTTGGGCACCGGGCGCCCACGTCGAATGTGTTCCGCTCGAAATGCGTTCCGGCAGTTGCAATTTGCATACCGGGCCGTCGTCGACGCGAGCCGCGTCGAACACCACGCAATAGGAGGCATCGGTGTTCATATCGGTGGTGAGGGTGACCAGGTAACCGTCGTCTTCACCGGTTGCACCCACCCGCGGCGCCATCGCGGTCTCACTGCCGTAGACGCCGTCGCCGAATGAGATACTCTGCTGGCTCCCGGTACGCAGGTCGTGTTTGACCAGCCCGTCGAACAGGAACCAGCCCGGCTTCCCGGTGGCGGCGTAGGTGTAGCGGTAACTGTCACCCGCGTAGTCGGGGTTGATCGTGCCGAACTCGGTGATCGAGTCCGACAATTGCTCCTCTTTGACCGAGCCGGTGACCAGGTTGAAACGCCAGCGGTGCAGCCGGGCCTGCAAGCGGTCCAGCGCGAGGAAGCGAAATAGCTTGTCCCACTTGGTTCCTCCGGTGTCAAGCGGTTGCGGATCGCCCTCGAAGAACCCGTCCAGCACGATCTCGTCGCCGTCCTCGTAGGCGTTGGTGAAGTGCAGCACGAACGTCGGTTCCGCTTCGAACCACTTGATGTCGGCGGTCGATCCGCGGCGCGGGATCACCGCGAAGCGCGACGGAATATCGGGGTAGAAGCGGGGCAGGTGCACGTCGTGTTCGAGCAGCCGCGGATCCCAGAACAACGGGAAATCGTTGAGGATGGCGTAGTTTTCGGTGAACGCCATGTCATGGGGGAGACGCGGGCCGGGCAGCGGGATGTCGACGTAATGGGCCAGCTCGTTGGCTTCGTCGACCACGCCGTAACGCATGTACGGATCCTGCTTGCTGTAGTTGAAGAACAGCAGTTCTCCGGTTTTGCTGTCCACCTTGGGATGTGCGGAGACACCCCAGTCGCGGGGAAAGCGCCCGTTCCAGCTTTCCTTGCCGAGGGTGGTGGCCGAGTACGGGTCGATCCGGTACAGATCGCCGCACTGGTAGAAGCTGGTGAGTGCGATTCCCCGGTGCACGACGACATCGGTGCTCGACGCGTCTTTCATCTTCGTGCGCGCGCCCCAGCCTTCTTCGCGCTGGGCCAACTGCACCGGTTCGGCCAGGCCCGGCCACAGCGGCTGCCCAGCATCGTTCTCGGCCGCAAAGCCGTCGGTGCGGATAAAGCGGTTGCGGTAGAAGGCTTTTCCATCGCGGAAGCCGACCACGTGCACCATGCCGTCGCCGTCGAACGGGTGATACGTCTTGATTGCCGGATGCAGCGGATTCTCGGTGTTGCGCAGATAGATTCCATCCAGGTCGGCCGGGATTTCCCCCTCCACCGCGATCAGATCCTCGGCGTCCCATTCAGTGGTTTGAGGCCGCCACGGGCCGGTCCGGTACGGGTGGTCGTCGTCTTCGGGCAATGTCGACAAGAACTTGCCGACGATCTCAACGTCCATGTCATGCGCCTTTGGTTGTGCCCACCACAAAGCTGACGGTCGTGGCGGTGCTGCCGCCGAAGTTCAGCGTGCCGAACGTCTTCGCGTCCTCGACCTGATAATCACCGGCGCCGTCGCTGACCTGCTTGGCCGCGTCCAGCAGCATTCGCACGCCCGAGGCCCCAACCGGGTGCCCACCGCCGATCAGCCCACCGCTGGGGTTGATCGGGAGCCGCCCCCCGATCTCGATCTCCCCGTTCTCGATGGCCTTCCACGCTTCCCCCGGTCCGGTCAGCCCGATGTGGTCGATGGCCAGATACTCACTCGGGGTGAAGCAGTCGTGCACTTCGAACCCGTCGATATCGTCGAGCGCCACCTGTGCGCGCCCCAATGCATCGAGCACCGCCGAACGCACATGTGGCATCACGTACGAGTCGTCAGCGGCTCGGTCGAATTTCTGCTGCAGCCCCAGCCCGACGGTGCGATGCCCCCAGCCCTCGATTCGGCCGATCGGGCGTGCGTCGGGATGGTCGCGCAGATAGGCGTCGTTGACCAACACCAATCCCGCTCCGCCGTCGGTCATTTGGCTGCAGTCGTAGCGGCGCAGCCGGCCTTCGGTGACCGGGTTGGTCGCGTCGTCGGCGGTGATCGGGTCGGGGATGCTCCATGCGCGGGTCTGTGCGTTGGGGTTGCGCCGGGCGTTGGCGAAGTTGAGCTGCGCGATGGCCCGCAGATGGTTGTCGTCCAAGCCGTAGCGCCGGTCGTACTCGTCGGCGACCTGCGCGAACATCGACGGCCACAGGTAGCGCGCGTCGGCTCCCTCGTGTCCGGTCCACGCGGCTGCGCCGAGATACACCGCGGCGATGTCGCCGGGCACGGGTTTCTCCAGCTCGATCCCGACCACGAGCGCGGTGTCGTAGGCGCCGGAGCGCAGGTCGGCGATCGCCGCCAGCGCCGCCACACTGCCGGACGCGCAGGCGGCCTCGTGCCGTGACGCCGGAGTGTCCCAGAGCCCGTCACACACCGTCGCCGGCATCGCGCCGAGGTGGCCCTGGCTGACGAACATCTCGCCGAAGGCATTCGCGACGTGGACCACGCCGATGTCCGAGGCGTCCATCTTGGCTGCGGTGAGGGTGCCGTCGACCACCTCTTCGGTCAACGCCGCATAGTCGCGGTTCTCCTTCGTGAGGTTGCGAGCGAAATCGCTCTGGTAACCGCCGAGAATCCAGACACCGTCGTCCATACCAGCGCACGGTACTCCTGGATGACGCCAGAAATGGCGGACCCGTCGGCTCTCGGGCTGAACCGACGGGACCTAGATGGGCGCGTAGGCCGGCCGACGCGCACATCCTGTTGGGGCATTACCATCCCCGGGGCCAGGCAAACATGGCAAACCACGCACGCGGCGATTCGCTCAGCCGCCTGTGACCTGTGAAAACGACGATTCCCGCTGCTTACCGGCGCATTGCGACTAGACGGCGCCCCCGACAAGTTCGGTGGGTTCGGGTCCCTCGGGAGGCTGGGCAGACCGACCCGCGGCACCCTGAGCGTCGGCGCGATCCACCTCGGCGAGGTCGATGCCCTTCGTTTCGCGGGCCGCGACGGCGGCCACGGCGCTCACCGCGGCGGCGCCCGCCAGGTACCAGGCGATGGGCACCGCGGAGTTGTAGATCTCGAGCAGTCGAACCGCAATGATCGGCGCGAGCGACCCGGCCACGATCGACGTGACCTGGTATCCCAGCGACACGCCCGAGTACCGCATCCGGGTCGGGAACATCTCGGCCATCGCGGCGGGCTGAACCGCGTACATCACCCCGTGGAACACCAGACCGATGATCACCGCGGACATGATGACCGCATTGTGGCCGCTGTTCATCATCGGGAAGGCGAAGAAACCCCAGGTGGCGGTCGCGACAGCACCGACGAAATAGACTGGGCGCCTACCGAATCGATCGCTGAGGTGCCCGAAAAAGGGAATGACCGCGAAATGCGCGGCGTGCGCGGCCAACAGCCACCACAAAATGGTTTTGGTGTTCGCGTGCACATGCACCTTGAGATACGTGATCGAGAAGGTGACCACCAGGTAGTACATGATGTTCTCGCCCACGCGCAGTCCCATGGCGGTGAAAATGCCGCGCGGATAACGCTTTATCACCTCCAGGACGCCGGCCCGAGTCGATTTGGCGCGTTCCGCCTCGCGCTGGGTCTCCAGGAAGATCGGGGCGTCGGTGACCTTGGTGCGGATGTAGTAGCCGATCAGGACGACGACCGCGGATAGCCAGAACGCCACCCGCCAGCCCCAGCTGAGGAACTCCGCGTCCGACAGGGTCGAGGTGAGAACCAGCAGCACCGCGGTCGCCAGCATATTGCCGCCCGGCACACCGGCCTGCGGCCAACTCGCCCAGAAACCGCGGCTGGCGTTCGGGCTGTGCTCGGCGACCAGCAGAACCGCGCCGCCCCACTCGCCGCCGACGGCGAAACCCTGGATGAACCGCAGCGTCACCAACAGCGCCGGGGCCCAGTATCCGATCTGAGCGAACGTCGGCAGGCAACCCATCAGGAAGGTGGAGGCGCCGACCAGCACCAGGCTCAGCTGCAGCAGCTTCTTGCGTCCATAGCGATCCCCGAGTTGGCCGAAGACGATGCCGCCCAGCGGCCGCGCGGCAAAGCCGACGGCGTAGGTCACGAAGGCGGCCAGGATGGCGTCGAGGTCGTTGCCGCCCTTGGCGAAGAAGATCTTGCCGAACACCAGGGTGGCCGCGGTGCCATAGAGAAAGAATTCGTACCACTCGACGACGGTGCCGGCCATGGAGGCGGCGACCACTCGGTTGAGGTAAGCCCGTCCGGCTCCGAATCGTTTGGGCTGCAACCCATCACCTGCATTCACGGCTCGCCCTCCTTGGCGGACTGCCCACCCGCGATGACGGGTTTGCTGCGCATGGGAGCGTACCCGGGCTGGCCTGGCAACGCAGGTTGTCCACGGCATTTGTTCCGCGCGCCGGAAGGCTTCTCTGCTCAGCCGGTTCGGTGTGCCGTTGTGCCCGCCTCGCAGCGACAGTGCACGGCTCGTCGACGCACAGCCCCGATTGTCGCTGCGAGGCGGGCATTAAGCCACCCCCGGGCCGGCGCCGTTAGCCTGGCTGGCCCGCGCGATGAGAACGGGTGCCTAGCAAATCCGCCTGGGAATGGGTTGAAACCAGGATTTCGACACGGTCACGGATGCATACCTATTAGCTGATCGCTGGTCACACGAGCCCCTTAAATCACTATCGTCACATGAGCCAACTGCGTACGTCAATGTGGCGTCTCGCTCCTGGAAAGGTATGACTTTGTCGGGGATTCTTCGGACCATGTCGCTAGCGTTGGTGCCGGTGGCCGCTATCGCTTACATCGTCGCGGCAGGCCCCGCGCCGTCAGCAAACGCCACACCGTGCGGTGCGCCCGAGGCGAACATCGAGCCGCCCGCGCAGGCGCCCATACCCGCGCCTCAGCCAGTCGTCCAGCCGCCGACCGGGCGGCGCCCCTCGCACGCGAACGACCAGGCGCCACTGCCCAAATTGGGACCGCTGATCTCGTCGTTCCTCAAGCCGACCACCGGGGGTGGCCAGCGATACTCGGCGCCGATGGTTCCGCAGGCGGGAGTGGCGCCGCCGCCGGCGCCGAACCCGCCGGTGCCCGGACTGCCGCAGTCGCCGAATGCGGCGCCGCTACGGCCGAACGCCGCCCCCCCGGCTCCGCCGGCCGCAGCGCCGCAGCCGGCACCCGATGCGGCAGCGCCGCCGGCTCAGATCGCCGGAGCGCCGACGTCGCTGGTCGACTGGGTGACCGGGCCCAACGGACCGAACAAGACCCTGCAACGTTTCGGCATTTCCGGCACGGACCTCGGGATCATTTGGGACAACGGCGATCCCGCCAACCGGCAGGCGTTGATGGCCTTCGGTGACACCTTCGGCTATTGCAAGGTTCGCGGACAGCAATGGCGCTACAACGTGCTGTTCCGCAGTAACGACCATGATCTGTCGCAGGGAATCCACATCGCCGACGGGGTGCCCAACAACAACTACTCCGGCTCCCCAGTCTGGACCAACGGCCTTTCCAAGCAGGTCGTCAACACCATCCATAAGGCGAATCACGAAACGGGCATCATTCCGACGTCGGCCATGTCGCTGGGCCGTACGCAGTACATGAGCTACATGTCGATCCGGCAGTGGGGTCGCGACGGCGAATGGTCGACCAACTATTCGGCCATCGCGAGATCCAACGACAACGGCCAGAACTGGGGGATCTTCCCCGGCTCGATCCGCACGTCCTCGCCCGACACCGTGCCAGGCGCCGGGTACACCCCCGGCAACGAGAACTTCCAGATGGGTGCGTTCATGAAGGGGCAGGACGGCTACATCTACAACTTCGGAACGCCGTCGGGACGAGGTGGTGCGGCATATCTGTCGCGTGTTCCGCCGGCCCAGCTGCCGGACCTGAGCAAGTACCAATACTGGAACGGCGACAACGGCGGGCACTGGGTCGCGGCCAATCCTGGTGCGGCGACCCCACTTTGGCCCGGGCCGGTCGGCGAGATGTCGGCCCAGTACAACAGCTATCTGAAGCAGTACCTGGTGCTGTACACCAACGGTGGCAGTAACGACGTGGTGGCGCGGACCGCGCCGACGCCGACGGGACCGTGGAGTGGGGAGCAGCCGCTCGTGTCGGCGTTCCAGATGCCCGGTGGCATCTACGCGCCGATGATCCACCCTTGGTCATCGGGTCGGGACCTGTACTTCAACCTGTCGCTGTGGTCCGCATACGACGTGATGTTGATGCACACGGTGCTGCCGTAGGCCATCGGGTCAGGACGGGGCGATGATGCGGTGTTCGTAGGCGAAGACTATCGCGGCGGCGCGATCGCGCAACCCGAGCTTGGTGAAGATGCGACCGATGTGCGTCTTGACGGTGAGGCCCGAGATGAAGAGCTCGTCGGCGATCTCAGCGTTGGTGTGCCCCTTGGCAATCAGTGTGAGCACATCGCGCTCGCGGGGAGTGAGCTCGTCGATCGAGACGACCGGGACCGCCGATGGTACGGCGCTGGCGCGATAGGTGGTCAATACCCGCGCGGTGACGGCGGGGTCGAGATAACTGTGGCCGTTGCCGACGGCCCGAACGGCACGGATCAGTTCTTCGGCCGGCGACTCCTTGAGCACGAAACCCGCTGCCCCGGCGCGCAATACGCCAGATAGCAGCTCGTCGTCGTTGAACGTGGTCAGCGCGAGCACCGGTGGTCCGCCGCTTTCGCTCAGCCGCCGGGTCGCCTCGATCCCGTCGACCCGTTTCATGCGCAGATCCATGACCACGACATCGGGTCGATGGTGCGCCACGGCGTCGGGAACCTCGTCGCCGTCCGAACATTCGCCGACCACGACGATGCCGTGCTTGGCGCGCAGGATCAACGACAGGCCCGAGCGGACCAACTCCTGATCGTCGACGATCAGGGCATTCACCAGGGATTCGTCGTCGTTCACGACGCCGTCATCCGCGTCGGTGGGTCGGATTCGTGGGCGCCCGACGGCACACTGGCGTGCACCGACCACCCGTCCCGGCTGGGGCCGAAATCGATTGTCCCGCCCAGGAGTTCGATGCGCTGCGCCATCCCATGCAATCCGCGCCCTGGCTCGACGGGCCGTTCGGCGGCCGCGGCGGGAAGTTCGTTGACGACGTTCAGTGTCGCCGCGGTGCGCGACACGGTGAGGGTGATCCTTGTCGCCGCGTCGGGTGCGTGCTTGGCGACATTGGCCAGCGACTCCTGGGCGATCCGATACAGCGCGAGTCCGGCGGCCGCCGAGATGTCGTCGAGGGAACCGCTGACACCGAAGCTGACATTCAGCCCAGCGCGGCTGAAATCCTCTACCAGGGTGGGGATATCGGTGATGGCCGGTTCCGGCGTGAGTCCCATGGTTTCGGCATCGAGTAATCCGACGGTGCGCCGGATGTCTGCCATTGCCTGTCGCCCCAGGTGTTCGGCGCGCTGCAGGGCGCGAACGGAGTCCTCGTCGACGCCGTCGTGCTCGAGGGCGTGGCGTGCTCCCGTCAAGTGCAGCAGCGTGACGCTGAGCGAATGTGCGATGACATCGTGCACTTCTCGGGCGATGCGCCGGCGTTCGTCGGCTGCGGCGTGCGCAGCCAGCTGGTCCTGCATCTGGCCCTGTTTGGTCAGGAGGTCTTGCTGGGTGCGCATCAGATAGCCGACGAGCCAGCCGATTGCGACGAAAGCCAGATACAGCGCTGGGGTATTGAGGCGGTGCATGGCCGCCGCGTACCCCAGCAGGGCGGCCGCCGAAGCAGCGGCCAGCACGCCACCCCGTGCCGAGGTGATGGCGCTGACCATGCCGACGGTCAGGGTGAGCATCAGCGGAGCGAAATCACCGGTAATCGCTGTGGGAGTGGCGAACAGCAGAATCGCGGTCCCCACCATGAACGCCGCCCAAAGCGTGGGGCCCTCATGCCTGTCGACGATGCCGCTGAGGTCGAAGGCGAAGAACACCATCTCGGGGCTGAACGCGATCACCATCGCGACCACCACGATCGGCCACTCAGAAGCGGGACGTTGCAGGGCCGCGATGCTGCCCACCACGAGCATCATCGCGTCGAAACCGGCGACGACGGTCATGCTGAAGCCGTAGGGCAGCAACTGCTCTTTTCTTCGCGCCCAGGTTTGTACGCGGCGCTTCAGCGCGTCCGGCATGGCCTGATCGTAAAGGGCGCGAGGGCCGTTGGCATCATCCCGGGGCAGGCATCGATGTCCTACCCCGGTAGTACATCCCAACCTGTCACAGTCGGTACATCTCGCGAGACATCGCCGCGTCTTCGATGAAAGCTTCGCGGCGCGGGTGGTGGTAGCGCTGCTGGGTTTGCATGCGCGGCGCCCGGGTTCGAAATGCACTCCGGACTGCCTCGCGGGCTCCTACCATCAAGTCCGCGAGTAGGCGGCCAATACTGTTGCGCGGCAACGGGAACGCCCCGACGCCGACCTGGGCTGAATTCGCTGGGAGAACCACCCCGGCAAACCAGCCGGTCACCAAAGTGCGTTCGACGGATGCCGGACGCCTCCACACAGCGCCGATGTCAGCCATCGGATCGCTCCTCGTGTTGTGTCATGCATCGACGCTACGAATTTCGGCTATTCCCACGCATCGTGCTGAGGTTCGATCTTGATCTGCGACCGTAGTAGGAGCTCGCGGCGCACGGTCTGCGACTGCCGTATCACCCGACCCGAAAGTGCCAGGTCTAGCAAGGGCGGGCAGTTTGGATAAAGATGTGGTGGGGATCGGATAGGCAGCCTCGCTGCTTTCCGGGGCAGTCGCGTGAGGGGAGGCGTATTCGGTGCAGACCAACACGCGCTCCGCACGGATTGTCGCCACCAGAATCCAACCGCCCACCTACCTCGGCAAGCTGGTCGCCCGGGACCGCCTCATCGACTTGCTGCGCGCCAACCGCAGCAAGCGCTTGGCCTTGATCCACGCACCGGCCGGATTCGGCAAGACCACCTTGGCGATGCAGTGGCAGCGCGAACTGCGTGCCGAAGGCGTGCCAACGGCATGGGTCAGTCTCGACCGAGACGACAACGACGTCTATTCCTTCCTGCGCAGCCTCATCGAGGCGGCCCGTCGCGTCGAGCCCACGGTGGGCGCCGAGCTGGCCGATCTCCTCGAACAGCACTCACGCGACGCGCAGCGTTATGTGCTGGCCGAGCTGGTCAACCAGGTCGCGGAATACCGTCTGCCCGTGGCGATTGTGCTCGACGACTGGCATCTGATCGACGATCCCGAGACGATCGCGGCGCTGGAATTCCTGCTCGACGTCGGCCCGGACAACCTGCACCTGATCGTGACCAGCCGAACCCGTACACCTGCGATCGGCAAGCTCAAGGTGCGCGACCAGGTCAGCGAAATCGACGCGACGCTTTTGCGGTTCGACCAACGCGAATCCGCGGCATTCCTACTCGACCTCAACGCGCTCGAGCTCGACGGCGACGACGTGCTGCGGCTGTGGTCCAGCACCGACGGCTGGATCGCCGCACTGCAACTGGCCACCCTGTCGTTGCGCAACACCAAGGACGCCGCCGCGCTGATCGGCGGCTTCTCCGGCCGCCACCACTCGATCGGTGACTATCTGGCCGAGAATGTGCTGGACGGCCTGCCCAGCGAGCTGCTCGACTTTTTGCTGACCACCTCGATATGCGAGCGCCTGTGCGGTGGCCTAGCAGCGGCCGTCAGCGGACAGTCTCGCGGCCAGGCCATTCTCGAAGAGCTCGAACGCCGCGACATGTTCCTGATGCCGCTCGATGACAACCGCGAGTGGTTTCGCTACCACCACCTCTTCGGCGGATACCTGCGCCAGCGCCTGGAACGCGATCACGCCGACCGGATCGTGGACCTGCACCGGACCGCGTCGGCCTGGTTCTCCGAGCAGGGCCTGCTCGGCGAGGCGGTCACGCACGCGCTGGCCGCGGGCGACGAGACGGACGCCGTCGATCTGGTGGAACAGCAGGCAATGTACCTCGTCGAGCACAGCCGGATGGCCAGCCTGCTCGGGCTGGTGAACCGACTGCCAAAGGACCTGGTGCCGACCAGGCCGAGGCTGCAGATCGCGATCGCGTGGGCGAACTGTCTGCTGCAGCGGGCCGAGGACGCGCAGACCGCACTGGATCACGTCCGCGCCGCCCTGCACGGGTCGACCGATGCGGCGGCCCCCGAGATCCTCGGCGAGGCCGACGTCGTGCAGGCGTGTACCGACGTCTACCGCGACCGCATCGACCGTGCCGCCGCTCTGGTTGCGCCCTGCCTGGTGGAGAAGCCGACCTGCCGGCCGTTCTTGGTGGCGGTCTCGTCGAACATCTGCACGTTCGTCGACATCCACACCTTCGCCTACGACCGGGCGCTCGCGCGCCAGCAGTGGGCCAACCCATTTCACGAAATGGCCAGTGGTCCCTTTGCCGGCGTGTACGGACAATGCTTCGCCGGACTGGCGGCGTTCGCCCAGCTCGATCTGGACACCGCCGAACAGCGCTACGTCCAGGCCCGTGATCTGGCGCGGAGTATGGCCGGCGAGCATTCACACGCCGCGCGGCTGGCGGGCGCGTTGGTAGGCCGGCTGTGCTACGAGCGCGGCGAAATCGAAGCCGCTGAAACGCTTTTGGAGGAATGTCACGAGCTCGGGGCGGAAAGCGGTGTTGCCGATTTCATGATCGCGACCTATAACACCCTGGCACGGATCAAGGTGCTGCGCGGCGACATCGACGACGCATATTCATTGCTCGACGAGGGAAATCAAGCGGCACAACAACTCTCGTTACCCCGGCTGTCTGCCGCCCTCGACTGTGCGCGCCTGAGCCTGCACGTGGCAGCGGGCGACATCGACCGGGCGCAGGACGTCTTGGACCGCCAGGCCACCGAAATGCCGCCGGGTGCGAACAGCATCGCCATGGCGGTGCGCCACTACCGGCTGGTGATGCGGGCGCAGATTCTCAGCGCACGCGGCAATCACGACGCCGCGATCGACCTACTGTCCACGATCCGGCAGGACAACCGTGACGCAGGCGCGCGCTACGCCGAAGTTGCCAGCACCGTAGCGCTTTCCCGGGCACACGCTCTGGCGGGTGATGCGCGCGCCGCTACCGAGGAGGTGGTGCCCGCATTGATTGCCGGTGCTGGGGTCGGGTTACTTCGCACCGTCGTCGACGCCGGGCCCGAGTTACTGAATGTCATTGTCGGCCTTCGGGAAGCCAGCCGGACCGGTCGACGAGACACCGAACTGCCTGAGGTGCCGGCCGAATACCTGTCGTTGCTGCTGACCACCGCGCACTCCGACGCCCAGAAGGCGGCGATTCCGATGATCGGCCTTCCCGGCGAACGGAACTCCTTGCCTGAGGAAGGGCTCAGCAGCCGTGAAGTGGAAATCCTGCGCCTGCTGGAACGCGGCATGACAAACAAGCAGATCGCCCGCAATCTCGGCGTCACGATCAACACCGTCAAGTGGTACCTGAAGGGCATCTACGTCAAGCTCGGGGTCGCACGACGCGGCGAATCAATAGCGGAGGCGCGCCGACGCGAAATCCTGCCCTGATCGATCACTCCAGCCGGTCGAGCAGGCTTCGCGCCGCCGCCGCGACGCGTGCCCGGTCGAAGGTGATCGACATCTCGTAACGCCGGTCTCGCTCTGCGTCCGGACCGCATGCGGGGAACGTTCGTTCGCGTGCGATCAGCGCCGCGGCGGTGTCGGGGCCGAGTATCAAGACGGTCGATTCGTCCGTCAACGGGTCGCCGGGCTCGAGCCGGACCTGCCTGACTCGCGGTCCCAGCTCTTCAGGCAAATGCTGGCCGAAAACCGCTACCAGCGGCGATCTTTCGGCGAGTATCGAGAGGTTCTGTTGTGACATCTCGTGAATGTCGCGGGTGTCTTTCAGCGTGAAGAGAATCATTGGCGGGGTTTCCGCAGTGACGGCTATCCGGCCGATGTGCCGGGCGAGTTCGGTGACAGTGTCCTTGCGGACAATCCGCGTCGTCGGAATTAATTCTGCCAGACCAAGATTCGCCGGGACTATTTTCGTCGGCGCTGGCTGCATCTTTCGTGCCGGCCACGAGAACGGCCGCGACGTGCTCGGAAGCTCTCCGGGGCTGCCGAACCGCATACCCTGGCCGAGCGTGGCGCCGTATGCCAATGCCTGTTCGAGATGGTCATCGGTTTCGATACCTTCCGCGCAAATCACGGCACCGGTCCGCTCGTGGTGCGCGGTAATAGCCGCGACGGTGCGGGCCTGCATCCGATCCGGTTGGTGATGTATCAAGCCCATGTCGAGTTTCAAGATTTCGGGCGACAGCACATCGAGCAACACCAGTGAATCGGGGTGTGAGCCGATGTCGTCGAGCGCGATCGCGAAGCCCTGCGAACGCAGCGCCACGACCTTGCGCAGCAGTGCGCGCGGATTGGTCAACAATCCCCGCTCGGTGACTTCGAATGTGAGGCGGAAGCGCGAGGCCGCGTGCATGACGTCCTCGTCTTGCGCCAGGTCGATCTGCGACGTTGCGGGTTCGCAATTGATCAGCAGCAGCATTCCGGGAGTCGACGTGCCCAGCAATGCGCCCCGGGCAGCGGCACGAATGCAGGCGCGATCCAGCGTACTCAAACGGCCGGTCTGTTCGGCGCGGGCGAACACATCGGTGGGCGACGGGTTGTTCAGCTCTGGCCAGCGCGCTAACGCCTCATAGCCCACGACGATTTCGCTCGGCAGCGCCACGACCTGCTGATATGCCGAGATCAGCCCCGTACCCATGACCGCCTCATCGAGGGCCTCGGTCATCGTTGGGCCAGGGGTTATCACCGGGGTTACCTGCGCGAACGTCCAGTGGTCATGAATTCAACGCTAACTCCGAACACCGCGTTTCATCCAATCACTACCCATATTTCCCATGCCCACCACCCCAATGGGTGGTCCGCCCCATGACTCCCCATAGGGTGGACGGCGACGCGGTCCCCGGTTTACTTGCCAGCGCACACACCGGCTACTCCGCTAGGTAGCGCCAGTTGAGTAATGAATGTGGTTCTCCGATATGCGGCAACAATGTCTTAGGTATTTAATTCTTCACGTGGCAATTCCGGCGCGCGATGTTGCAGCGCACGATTCGGAAGAGCAGGTCGGTAGTGCAGCAATCTGATCACTATGACCTGCTCAGCGCCTATTTGAAGAACCGCGGTCTGCAGAAAGTCTGGCAACGGTCAAATTTTGTCGCTATCGCCGCACAGAGCGCGCTGCCGACGATCATGCTGTGGAGCCCCACCGGACCCACCCAGCCGTTTTTGCGGGTGATATCGGTCGCGATATCGGTGCTGGGGGTGGTCGGCGCGACATTGTGGTTGGTCCATTGGCCCACCCGCTGGCAATCGATCCTCTTCGCGTTTTCGGCAATGGCCGCCATTGCCGTCGCGTCCCTATGCCTGTCCAATCCCTATACCGGGTTGATGGGATGCACGGTTTTCGCCATGCTCGGTGGCTTCATCGCGTACTTCCACTCGCGCCGCATGGTGATCACTAACTTCGTCGTGGCCGTGATTTGTGCGGCGATCTTGGCGCACCGATTCATCACCGCCGATGGCGACGTAGCCCTGATCAGCGCCGGGCTGCTTACCGTTGCGGTGCTCAACATCGGTGTGCCCTTCGGCATTCTGTCGCTGATGCATACGTTGCGCAACGACCTGCGTAGCACCGACCGCGATTCACTGACCGGTCTGCACAACCGGCGCTCGTTCTACAACGCGGTGTCGGAGTTGATGGCATTGCACGGCCGGCCGCCGGGCACCTATTTGGTGACGGTGGTCATCGACCTGGACAACTTCAAGCAGATCAACGACACCCAGGGACACGCGGTCGGCGACCAGGCGTTGGTTGCGGTCGGCTCGGCGCTCGAACAGAACTGCCGCCCCGCCGCGGTGATTGCCCGTATCGGCGGCGAGGAATTTGTCGTTGTCGACACGGCCGCCACGCCACAGCACGCCACCATGACCGAACGGCTCCGCCAGGCGGTCGCCGACATTCCCTTCTCGATCACGGCCAGCATCGGGACTTCGGCGACCGCTCTTGCCGAGCTTCCGGCGAATGTCGACGTGAAAGTGATCGACGATTTGATCGTCAGCGCCGACGCCGCGATGTACGAGGCCAAACGGGCCGGAGGGAATCGGGTCTGTCACTGCCCGGAGCTGATGCGCGCGGGGTAGGTAGCTAAGGGCTTCCCGTCCATCAGGGCGCGGTGGAGCAATCCTTCGCGTGGTGCAAGAGCAGACTCGCGCGGTGATCGCAATCCCGTTGTGGCACAACGCGAATCCGTGCCTCGCTCGGGGTGATGCCGAAATGCTGCTTGAAGACGGTGTTGAAGGTGCTCCTGGAACGAAAGCCACTGGCGATCGCGATGGCGTCGATCGGGGTGTTCGGCGGCGACTGGCGCAGCAAATCGGCGGCGCGGGTGAGCCGTGTGGTGCGGATCAGATCGCTGGCCGTGGTACCAGCGCGCTGCAGGGCCAACTGAATTTGACGCACCGACCAGCCCAACGTGTGGGCGACGCCGGCCGGCGTGAGGTCGGGATTGCTCGCGTACCGCGCGACGTGTTCGCGCACCGCCTGCTCGACAGAAGCGAGGGTGTCAGGAGCTCCGCCGCGACCGGTCATGCACGCGAACAGCAGGTCGTTGACGGTGGCGCAGGACCGCGAGAACTCGTAGTCGTCGAGGGTGTCGTGCTGCAGGCTCACGGTCGAGATCATCGCGCTGACCACCGAGCCGAGCCCGCGCCGGAAGTCCATCACGACGGGACCTTCCGGCAAGTTGAGGGGCCGGCGTGCGTCTGCCACGTCGAACGTCCAGCCCCGCGCCCAGGAACTGTGGCGGATCTGGAGAGCACGGGACTTGCTCAGCAGCAGAGCTTGTCCCGGCTGCAGCCGGACCTGGCGGCCGTCTTGCTCAAAGTCGAGAACGCCGCTGCGGATGATGAACAGCATGCTCCCGAGATCGCCGTCGGCGCGCACGTCGGCGTTGGTTTTCACGTAGTGCAGGCCTTCCGACCAGAAATCGACGACGCGGTGATCTCCGTTGTGCTGGACGATGCTGCCTGCTCGGAACTTCGCCATGTCTGGAAACACGAAGTGCAGCGAGCCGTGATTCGCGCAGACATGGTCGACCCAGTAGCCGGCGGGATCGCCGAGGGCGCTACGTGTGTCGCTGCGCTGGGCGACGTAGCTACTCACCACGCGTGGTCGCTGCGCCCTGGCGCTGACTTGATTCCCGCTGTTCATAGCAGCTCGAATTCGCCTCTTCCCACCCTCGTGTCCGACCAAATGACCATCGAGTATGCCCGTCTAGGAGACGTGGCCTCCTGGATGTGCGCGATCCAGCGCATCGTGTGCGCAAACCTCGCATTGTGTGGCTGCACCTAATAAGCCAGCGCATTCCGGTGGGCAAATATTTCGCGTCCCCGCGTCATCCCCAATCGCGGGGAGTCAGCCGCTCGAGGGATCGCAGGAAGATCTTTCGCTCCTCGGCGCTGAGTTCGCCGAGCCAGCGTTCTTCGCCGCGCTGGATTTCACTTTGCACAGCGTCTTTGACCTGCCGACCGGCATCGGTGATGGTGAGCAACCGCACCCGGCGATCGTCCGGGTCGGGCCGGCGTTCGATATAGCCGTCGTCCTGCAGGTCGTCGAGGGTGCGGATAATCCGGGTCTTGTCGGCGCCGATTGCCGCGGCCAACGCGGCCTGGGTACGCATCGACGCCCGATCCAACGCCAGCAGCACGACGTAGCCCCACATCGTCACCCCGTGCGCTGCCAGGACCGGCTCCTCGGCCGCGATCAGCTCGCGCAGCAGCGGCGCCAGCATCGCGGCCAGGTCAGGACGCCGGTCGGGCGACTTCGCAGCCACCGCGCCATCATAGGCATTGCAATATCGTATGCGAATACATATCGTATGCTCATGCTTACTAATACGCCCGACATCCGACCTCAGCATCGCATCGCGGTGTTGCACTCGATCGACATCGTCAATGCCGTCACTCGTGCCGACTTCGCCAAGCCAACGCCTTGCGCGGATTGGACGCTGCTGGATCTCCTCGCTCATATGACCGTTCAACATCGCGGATTCGCCGCGTCGGCACGAGGCGACGGTGCTGATCTCGAGCACTGGAATGCGGACAACGTCGTCGACGCGGTGAGGACCGATCACGCGCGCGTCTACGCCGATGCCGCCCTCGACGTGATCGACGCCTTCGCCACGGATGGCGCAAGCGAGGCGCTTTTCGGGCTGCCCGAGTTCGGCGAGGGCGCAGCGGCTCCCGGCGCGATGGCGATGGGCTTTCACTTCGTCGACTACGTCGTGCACGGCTGGGATGTCGCCGCGACGCTGGGCCTGAGCTACGAGCTGCCCGCCGACGTCATTGCCGCCGTGCTGCCCCTTGTACTGGCCGTGCCCGACGGCGAATTCCGCGGCGGGCAGGGGGTGCCGTTCGGGCCCGCGCTCGAGACGGCGGGCAGCGACGATTTCGACCGCATTCTGTGCCACCTCGGCCGTCGGCCGGACTGGGCGCAGCGGCCCCCGGCGGTCACCGGCGCCTGATCGTGCAATCGCTTAATCGTAATGAATATGCCCGTGCTAGAAGAGATTTAATTCGACACCATGGGAAAGATGACGAATAGCCAAGGCGTTCAGCCTATTTGGTGTAGCAGTTTCGCTTGTCCGGAGCGATTTGTCGGCGAGGAGTATCGGCGCGTATTGCCGTGATGTCCGCACGCTAGTGTTCTTTGGTTGGCCTCAGGGGCCAACCGAATAGAACAGGTGGGGAAATTGATGACGGCAGCAGACTCGTCGACGCTCGAATCGCGGGTCGGCCATTACTACGCGATGGAAGACATCTATCAGGTCGGCCGCGAGAAGCTGCGCGAATTCGCGCGGGCCGTGCAGGACTATCACCCGGCGCACTGGGATGTCGCCGCTGCCGCGGAGTTGGGATATTCGGACGTGGTGGCGCCGCTGACGTTCACGTCGGCCCCGGCCATGGCGGCAAACCGGCGCCTCTTCGAATCGGTGGTCATCGGGTACGAGATGTACCTGCAGACCGAGGAGGTCTTCGAGCAGCACCGGCCGATCGTGGCCGGCGACGAACTGCACATCGACGTCGAATTGTCATCGGTGCGCAGGTTCGCCGGCAGAGACCTGATCACCGTGACCAATACCTTCACCGACACCGCCGGCGAGCGGGTGCACACCCTGCACACCACCGTCGTCGGCGTCACGGCCGAGGATGTCGATCCGGCGATCAGGGGGACGGCGCAGAAAGTGATGATGCACGACGTCAACCTCGCCGGAATCGAATACTCCGACGTGGACTACCAGAAAACGGTGCGCCCGGCGGACGAGGTCCGGATCTCCGAGGGGGGCACCGCCCGCACCCCGGGGACGCCGTCCTTCGATGACGTGAAGGTCGGCGACGAGTTACCGGTGCACCACGCCCGACTGTCCCGCGGCGACCTGGTGAACTACGCAGGGGTGGCCTGCGACGCCAACCCGCTGCACTGGGACGAGAACCTCGCCAAAATGGCGGGACAGCCCGACGTGATTGCCCACGGAATGCTCACGATGGGTTTGGGTGCCGCGTTTGCCTCGACATGGACCGGCGACCCCGGCGCGGTGTCCCGCTACGCGGTGCGGCTGTCCCAACCGGTGGTCGTGTCGGCCGCCGAGGGCGCGGACATCGAGTACAGCGGCCGAGTCAAGTCGTTGGATCCGGAAACCCGCAGCGGTGTCGTCATCGTCGGCGCGAAATCGGGTGGCCGCAAGATCTTCGGTCTGGCGACATCAACCATCCGCTTCAGCTGATCTCCGGCGCTGCGGGTCGGCCGGGCGCAACTGAACCTACCAAGTTAACCTGGTTATTTATGTTGCGATAGGCTGGCTTGCCTGGGTCGCCATTTGGCAAGCGCCGCACACCGGCTGCCTAAGTCGCCCGGCTGACTAGGTCACTGATGTCTTGGAGGGCACCGGACGCATGCAGTGGGGATTGCCATGGCCCGGCGAGGAGACTGCGGCGAAAGCGGAGGCCGCTGGAGCGGTCGCTTTTTGCGCCGGCGAGTTCGCCGACCTGAGCGCCTACGTAACCGCCGCCGAAATGACGCGTTCGACGTCGACCGCGATGGTCGGGCCTGGTATCGCTTACGCGTTCGCCCGGTCGCCATTCGTTCATGCCGCGTCTGTACGTCATCTGGCAAAGCGGGCAGGGGACCGCGTGTTCCTGGGGTTAGGAGCAGGGACAGCCCGCATGAACCGAGACTGGTTTGGTGTCAACGCGAATCACCCGGCACCCCGCATGGCCGAACTGATCGAGATCATCAGGAAATTCCTGCGTGCGGAGAACGGTGAGTCGATCGAGTATCACGGCGACTTCTATCGGATCGATGCTGACATTCGCGCACCGGTGCTCGGGCGTCTCGAAGTGCCGATCGTCGTCGGCGCATTCAACAGGGTGATGATTCGCACCGCTGGACGGGTCGCTGACGGCATTTTGGGTCATGGGCTGTTCACCGACCGCTGGTGGGAGGAGACGGTCGAGCCCGAACTGGCGAAGGGTGCCAACACCGCAGGGCGCAAGGTAGACGCCCTCAAAAAATGGGGCTGGCTCATCACCGCGGTCGATGACACTGACCCGCGACGCGCGATCAACGACGCCCGTCTGCAAATAGCGTTTTACTTGACCGTGCGGACCTACGACTCACTCGTTGAGATGCACGGCTGGCAAGATCAGGTGAGCGCAATCCGGGCCGCATTCCGCAGAGGTCAGCCGCAAGCGATGGCAGAACACGTCACCGACGACATGCTCTGGGCAGTGGCGGTGTGCGGCGACATCGCCCAGGCGCGCAACATGTTGTCGAGTCGGAAACGGCTTCCAGAGTTAAGTTTCCTGGCTGCACCGAGTTTCCTGGTTGGCGCCCATAGACGCTCGAGGTACGACGACGCAGCCATCCGGTTGATGTGCAATCGAGACTGAGCACAAAATCGGCGCTGGAAAAAGGGGTTGTACATGGTCTACTGAGTAAAACAACTGACGCAGCGAGGAGAACCCCTTGTCCCGGCCCGAGTCCCTAGCACCGATGATCTCGGCAGAAGCCGCACCTGGCGCAGTACGCTCGCCCAAGACGGCCGAGCTGGTTGCGCGCACACTGCGACGGATGGTCGTAGACGGGCGGCTCAAAGACGGCGACTTCCTGCCCCGCGAGGCAGACCTCATCGCACACTTTCAGATCAGCAGGCCGACCTTGCGCGAGGCAGTGCGAGTTCTGGAGTCAGAGCGACTCGTCGAGGTGCGCCGTGGTTCTCGCACCGGTGCCCGAGTGCGGGTACCCGGGCCAGAGATCGTCGCCAGACCGGCTGGGCTGTTGTTGGCGTTATCCGGCACGACACTCGCTGACGTCATGACGGCGCGCACGGCCATCGAGCCACCGGCCGCCAAGTTGCTCGCCGAGGACGGCACCAAGAAGGCTCATCAAGAACTCCGGCGATTGATCGACGATGTGCCCCAAGCATGGGAGTCGGGAACCCTGGCCCAAGCCTCGGCGCAGCTGCATCGTCGCATGGTCGAACTCTCTGGTAACGCGACACTCGGAATTATTGCGGGCATGCTTCACGAAATCGGTGAACGCCACACGGCTACAGCGATCTCGGGCGCGGACCCCGCCAACACCGTACCGGTGACGGAGTACGCGAAGTTGCTCAAGTCCTACAAACGTCTCGCAGACCTGGTCGAAGCGCGCAAGGGCGACGCGGCGGAAGCTCATTGGCGCCGGCATATGCAGGTGGCGGGCGCCGCGATGTTGAAGGGCTATGAGAAGACCAAAGTCCGCGACATCATCGACTGACTTTCGAAATTGTGATCTGGGTCTCCCCAAATGGCCAACTAGGTGATACGTTCGCCTCGTGGCGACTCAAATTTGAGACGCGCGACGGTCAGCGATCTCAGGAGGTTCGGTGTGACACCGGGTCCGCTCGATGGAGTCCGCGTGCTGGAGGTTGCGCAATTCACCTTCGTTCCGTCGGCGGGTGCCGTGCTGGCCGACTGGGGCGCAGAGGTGATCAAGGTCGAGCATCCGGTCACCGGGGACGCTCAGCGTGGACTGGTGCGAGTCCTCGGCGCCGCGGCGACAGTTCCGGGATCATCGTTCGCACCGATCATGGAAGCACCTAATCGCGGCAAGCGTAGCGTCGGTCTGGCACTTGACAATTCCGACGCACGGCCCTTGCTCGAGGCGCTGATCCGGCGTAGCGACGTGTTCCTCACGAACTACTTGCCTTCCGTACGAAAAAAATTGGGCATCGACATCGCCGATGTGCGCAACGTCAACCCCGACATCATCTACGTAGCGGGAAGCGGGTTCGGCGCGGAGGGACCCGACCGGGATACGGGCGGTTATGACGCGACGGCTTTTTGGGCGCGCGGTGGTAGCGCCGATGGCGTCATGGCTGCCGATGCCGAGCAACCACCATTCATGCCCGCCGGTGCCTACGGCGACAACCTTGGCGGCATGTCGATCGCTGGGGGAGTGGCCGCGGCCCTATACCGCCGACACGTCACGGGTAGCCCATCGGTGCTCGACGTGTCGTTGCTCGCCGTGGGCGCTTGGGCCACCCAATTCAGCGTCAACATGGCGATGCTGTCCCGCGGTCCACTGCCAAAGGTCGAACGCACAACCCAAGCGCCGGGCAACCCGCTCACGGGTTGTTACCGGACGGCCGACGGCAGGTTCATCCAGCTGTCCATGCTTCAGCCGACGAGGTACTGGCCCGGGTTTTGCGGCCTCATGGGCCTCGACGACTACGCCCGGGATCCGCGTTTCACCACGCTGGAATCCATGCTGGACAACCATGAGGCGGCCTACGAGCTCGTCCGTGACGCGATCGGCGGCTTGAGTTACGCCGAATGCCAACAACGTCTCAGCCGCGGTGCGGGCCAGTGGGCACCTGTGCAGGACGCGTGGGAGCTCGCCAATGACGAGTCGCTGCTGGCCAATGGACTGATCGCCGAAGTCATTGATGCAGAAGGTAATCCACAGAAGCTGGTCGCCAGCCCGGTGAGATTCGGCGAAGGCCCGACAGTGCTGACGCGGGCGCCTCAGTTCGCCGAACACACCGATGAGGTGGTTCGCGAACTCGGCCTCGACGACGATCGCCTGATCGAGTTGAAGATCGCGGGAGCCATCACATGACGGCGCCGAAGGCCGTGTCGTCTGATGATGGCACCGTCCGTGATCGCCTGATCCACGCGGCTGACGCAGAGATCGCCGAACGTGGAATCAACGCCGTGCAAATGGAAGTCGTTGCCACGCGAGCGGGCGTGTCCAGAGCTACGGCCTTTCGCCAAATCGGCAGCGTCGCCGAGTTATTGGTGCAGGTTGCGTTGCTGCGGGCGCGTCGTCACGTAGCGGCCGTAGACGCGTTGATGACCAAGAAGGTCGGTGTGCTGGCCAAGATCGAAGCCGCCCTCGTGTACACCACCCGCGAACTGCCAACGGATCCATCCATCGCGGCGCTGATGGCCCAAGGTTCCGCTTCGGTCCACCACCCACACGTGCACCAGGTGGCCGTTGATGCAGTGGCCCCCACCCTGCGTGAGGGACAACGCAATGGTGAGGTACGCGCCGACCTGGAGATCGATGAGCTCATCGATTTCCTGGTTGAGCAGACCTATCTCGCCGCTCAAGAACTCGACCGCTCGGATACCGCTGTCCGCAGGAGGTTTCGCGCCTTTATCGTTCCCGCGATCGCGGCGACCAGCGGCGAACGACTTGGGTTGACCCGGGAGGCCCAGGAGTCCGTGGCAGCCGCGCTTGAGGCGCTCACCGACCTCGCCGCTCATCTCACCCGGGGCGTTCAACCGACCATCGACCCCCCGCCAGGCATCCGTACAGTCCACGAGAGGAAGCCATGACCGACAACGACACAGCCACTTCATGCCCCGTCAGGAACGTGGAGTTGATGGCAGGACGATCGGCGCCGGCGCTTTCCAACTTCCGGCTTCTCGACTCGATTCAGGACGACATCAGGCCCGCACTGCGCAGCACCGAAGCCGACGGCTACTGGATGTTCACCGACTACGCGACAATCCTGGATGGTCTGCAGCACCCCGAACTGTGGTCGAGTAGCGTCATCGTGCCCACGGAGCCGGATCCACCCTACAAGTGGATCCCGGTGATGATTGATCCTCCCGACCATGCGAAGTGGCGCAAGGTGCTGGCCGACTACTTTTCTCCTGGCCGCGTCAAAGGCATGAAGGATGACCAGCATCGAATGCTCGGCGAGCTGATCGACAAGCTGAAGCCGGCGGGCGGTTGCGAATTCGTCACCGAGTTGGCCCGCGTCTTTCCGTCCATCGTGTTTCTCAACCTCATGGGTATGCCGATCGACCATCTGGATGACTTCCTCAACTGGGAGGACATGATCCTGCACCAAGAGGGGGTGGGCGAGGAGGTCAACGCGCGTCGATTCGAGGGAATGACACACGTCATGAGCTTCTTCCAAGGGCTCATCGAACAACGACGCGCCGAGGCTCGCCCCGATGCCCAGGACATTGTCAGCACTGCCATCCACTGGGAGATCGACGGAGAGCCGATCAACGATCTGGAATTGTTGAACTGCCTGTTGCTCTTGTTCATGGCCGGACTCGACACGGTAGCCAGCCAAACGTCCTACGCGATGCTGCACTTGGCCACACACCCCAACGACCGCGACCGGATTGTCAACGAGCCCAACATCATTCCGCACGCGGTCGAGGAGTTGCTGCGTGCCTACCCGATAGTGCAGACCGCGCGGAAAGCCACTCGGGACATGGATTTCCATGGCTGTCCGGTGAAAGCCGGTGATATGGCCGCTTTCCCGATGGCAATGGCGAATCGTGATGACCGCGTCTTCCCTGGTGGACGTCGCGTCGACCTGGACCGCGGGATCAGTCGACACATTGCGTTCGGAGGCGGCCCGCACCGATGCCTCGGGTCTCACCTGGCTCGACAAGAGATGGCCATTTTGCTTCGGGAGTGGCACCGCCGGATCCCCGAGTACACACTCGCGGCCGAGCCTGTCGAGCATGGCGGCCAGGTGTTCGGGCTGAACTCACTTGAACTGCGCTGGAACGTTTGAGTCCACCAGGCATGCCGACGATCTACGCAATCGGACACCTCGTCCCACCGGTAACTGAGAACCCAACCGGCGTCTGGTTTTTCAACTGGGTAGTTCCGATCGCCGGTACCGGCTTTATCGTTCTAGCCGTAGCCGATGTCGTTCGGCGACGTCGCCTCACTTGGGGATTCCTCTTCTTGTTCAACAGCATGGCCGTGTACTGGATGGAAACGGTGGGGGACTGGGGCCAGATGTTGTTCTATAGTCCAGCGTTCGCTCAGCACCACTTGTTGGACTGGCTTCCGCTGAAGACTCCCCATGACCCATTGTTCATGCCCTTCGCGTATGCGGTGTATTGGGGGGTGCACGCGCTGCTGGTGCTCTGGCTGAGTCAGTGGCTGTCGTCTCGGCTCGGCTGGAGCATGCTGAAATCCATGCTGGTGCTTGCTATCCCGGTCAACTATGCCTGGGACTTCATCGTCGAGGGTCTCGCCACGGCCATGGGATGGTGGACCTACGATCCCGGGATAGGCCCCGTTCTCGAGTGGAACAGCGGAGGGCGCATCACACTGCTGTGGACGATCGGGCTGATGTGCACATGGCCGAACCTAATCGCGTATTGGGCGGGAAAGCCACCTATCCGCGGCTTGAATCACTTGGAACGGTTCTGCGGGCTAGACCGATTCACGATAGCCAAAAACCCTTTGCAAGAACCGGTTCCAGTGGCGGGGCCCGGCGCCTCAGGGCTGGCTACCCAGCCGCAAAGGATGACAAAGACCGAGGAATTCGACGACCTCCTCAACTATGAGATCACTACTTCCAGATGGCGGTTCGAGTTGATGCGTCTGGGCGCTTGGTTCGTCGGATTCCAGGTGACGTTCTTTTTGTTTCTCGTGGGACCCCTATTGCTTCTGCGCGCACTCCTGGGTGCGGCGAGCCCATATGTTCCCTAAACGAAGGAGGTACAGGTTGGCCGAGTCCCAGCGCCGCAACATGAAAGATATGCCCGCCGACTTCTTTTTGCCCCCTGCTACCCAAGCCGGACTATGGCGGGAAACAATCGCGTTAGTCGCAGGCTGCTACCTGTACATCCTCACCCTCGCGATCCTCGTCGCGCTGACTCAGGGCGTCGTGGTCCGATTCTGAGCTGACTCATGGCTCAGTTCGACCCTGAGCCACCGCTCGCTGCACGCCACCTTGCTGCTCGGTCGAGACATCAAACCAGCTGGCGCTCAAGGCGATCGTGCGCGACGAGATCTCCCATGCCGGGTGAGATTGGCACGGATATCGCGGTCGCTTCCCGAGCGACCGGGGCACGAGTCAGCTGTGGAGGTGAAGCGGCATTCGCAACCTGCGTGGCCGGGGATGCGCTCATGTCGGGGTTTGAGGAAGCCGGGAGCTTTGATGTGGCCGGCCGCGCAGCTGCGGGCTGGAGCGTAGGGGTCCGGGGATCCCGGGGTCGCAGATGGCGGGTGTAAAGCTCAGCGACGCTAACAGCTATATATTTTGCTTATTAGCGTCTAGACGCAGCGGGAGGGTTCTGGGTAGCCTACTTTCATGTCGGGCTGTTTCGGGTCGTCGTTGGCTAGGGGTCAGAAGGTCAACAAGCACGCTTGCGACGAAGCTCGACGAGTTCAAAAAACTGTTGCTGCAGCCTGTTTAGGAGTTACGGGAGTATCCGAGCGCCTAATCGGCGGTGCGACTGCGGCCGGGGTGGCCTCTCTTCAGACCAGCCGGGCCGCCGGGTACCGACCACTGCCACCGCGGTACATGAGGAGTTGGACATGCAGCATCGAGCCCTATCCCTGCCCGCAGCCGTGGTTTTGGCAATCGGGGCGCTCGTGGGATCTCCCATCGCGAATGCGGATGGCGACAACAACACGCTGATTCCGAACAACAAGCGACTCAATGACAGTGTTGTCGCCAACGTCTACACAGTTCAGCACCAGTCTGGTTGTAAGAACGACGTCAGGATCAGCCCGCAACTGCAACTCGCCGCGCAGCGGCACACCCAGGACGTGCTGACCAACCGCGTCCTCGACGGCGACGTCGGCTCAGATGGTTCGACCCCACAAGACCGGGCTAATGGGGCGGGGTTCAATGGTCCGGTGGCGGAGACGGTGGCGATCAACCAGTCCATTGCCATCAGCGGCAATGACTTGATCAACCGGTGGTACCACGACCCCGCAGACCTCAAAATCATGGCGAATTGCGCGTATAGCCAAATGGGGGTCTGGTCTTTGAATAGCCCGGATCGCACTGTGGTGGTGGCGGTTTACGGCCAGCCCCAAGGGAGCGGGGGAAATCCGCCCCCAAGCACCGAAGGGCAGAACATCCCACTGGATCCTAGCCCCGATTATGACGCCAGCGACGAACTTGAGTTCGGTATCAGGTGGCTGCCATGGATTTTGAGGGGCGTGTACCCACCGCCTGGACAGCCACCAGAATAGGGCTCACTCGGCCCCCAATCGTGGGTGCCGAGCAAGGGTATGCGTCGAAGCATCTCGATCGATGACTCGAAGCGGCCACGGTGCATACGACGCGTTGGCGCGCGGCGGTCTCAACGTGAACCAGTGCGCTTCCAGGGGCCTTGATCACATCGGCGACAAAACGCGTTCGGCTGGTGATGAGACAAAGATAGGTAGATGTATTACGCTTTACTTTAATGAACCGGTGGAAGCGTTCGGCGGGAGCGATCCTCGTAGCAGGCCTCACGATGAGTTGGGCTGCTGTTGCGACGGTTGCCCCTTCGCGAGCTGACTCAGTGGCGTACCTGTTCAATGTGACGGTTCGACCCGGGTACAACTTCGCCAACGCCGACCAGGCTATCGCCTATGGTCACGGGATCTGCGACAAGATCTCTCGAGGTGACAGTTATGCCAGCATCACCCGAGACGTCAAGGTGGACTTCAACACATCTGACGAATACCAGGCGACATACCTGATAAGTCAGGCCGCGCAGGAGCTTTGCCCCAACCTGATTTGGCAGTTGCGTAAATCCGCGGCCAACTACACCCCGTCACCGCCCTGAACCCGCCTCGCTCGGCAACACTATCGCCAATCTCGGCTTGTGACCCCGCCAATGTGGCCCGCAGTCAAATCGTATCCGCCGGCAGGCGGTTGGGCGGCGCTAGCATGCGATCTCGATTACAAATTTCCCGGTTGTCCGGACGTCCGGTTTGTCTCGGCTGAAACCTTCGGCGGTGCCACGGATGGTGTACGTGCGGCCATTCATGCTTACGTAGGCTTCGCCTTGAAGGCCTTCCATATAGCTGCCCGTGAAGCCGTCAACATCGTTGATATTGACTGACTTGGCGCTAAGCGCATTCTCGCTGGATAACAGCGCCGTAATGCTTGCCGCAGTTTCACCGGTAGTGACCCGGGTTAACCAACCCATCGGCAGGCAGTTCACGGTGTCGGTCTGACGGGAAGTTCCATCGTTGATCGTCAGCTGCGCTGTTCCTCCGGGCAATGTTGCTGGAGCCTTCGCGTTATGCGACGACGAGCATGCGCAGACAACAGCTGCGACCAGAAGGGCCACCGACACGTTGCTAAACCGCTTGTGCACCAGCTCACCTCGTCTACTTCCGTTCTTATGCGTCACCTTATGTCGTATGTGAACCAGGGAGCAGCACAACCGCAAATGCGGCACCACCCATACGTCGTCTGGTACCTGGTCTCGGCGTCCTGAGCGATCTACGTCCGCGTACTGGTGACGTAGCCGCATGGCTCGCCGACCTGGCAGGCTCCGACGCTGCCTGAAACGATTGTGAGGTAAGCGAATTGGTTGACCGATCCAGGACGTGCGTTTTCGTCCGTTGTGCGGAAGTTTGGGCGACATTGGAGCCGCCCAAGTCCTCTGTGCCATGCGCCATCTGACGCGTCGCACATCGGCCTACCGGCGAGGTTCGAGTGACGCGACTAGCAGGTTGCGGAGCACGCCGTCATCACCGCCGTCTTCCGGGTTGGCAGGATCAGTAATAAGGCTGAAGGTTATCCGGACAATCCAGCGAGCGAGTGTGTCGGGGGGCAGATCTTGGCGGATCTCTCCTGCGGCAGCCGCCGTCTCGAGGCGCCGGACCAGGACATCGGCGAGTTTGGCTCGCCATAGTTCGGAGCCTTCTGCGGCGCGATAGGCGGCGCCCAAGCCTTCATGGTCCTCGACGAGCGCGCGCATCACCGCTGAGCCGCGAGCGACGTGAGCGCCCCGGAGGCATGCCGCGACTAGCTGAACAAGAAACGGTTCGTCAGTCTGCCAGCACTGCTCAACTGCACTCAGGGTGGACGTCAGCATCCGCAGGAAAGACGCCGCCAGGAGCTCGCCTTTACTTGGGAAGTAGTAGTACACCGTCGATCGATGCACGCCCGCGCGACGCGCGACGTCGCCCATCCGGGTGCGCATCGGCCCCTTGTCTGCATAGCAAGCATCGGCTGCGGCGAGCAGCCGATCACGGGCTTCCTCCTCGTCCGCTGACGAGTTCGCGACCCGCGAATTAGCGTATCGATCCCTTGGCCGCTCGGTCACAACTGCACCTTAGAGCCTTGCGGCAAAGCGCCGGACAGATCACGTCGGCCTCGCGCGCCGCTCGGTGGCGGTTTGCTGCGTCCCTGCGTTGGTATCAATCGGCCTGGGTGAACGAACTCCGTGTGCCTCCAGTCATCCACAGAGGCGCACGGCGGATGGTCCGGCGAACAAACAAGGCGGCAACCTGTCGAACCGCGCTACAGGCAGTAGCTCACTGCAGCGAGTCACACTTCATCACGCGGAGGATCCCAGGCGCGCCAGCGATGGGCATCGGGTATGCGTACCAGTGCCGTTTCGTGCGAGTAGCTAATCGGTAGCAACCCTTGAGCCGTGATTCGAACGCGCTGGGTCAGTATCTGGCTGATCATCGGGAATCGACGCAAAAGCCCCTAAAAAGCCAGTAAAGATATAATCCGATATATAGATATATATTTTGCTGAACGTGGCATTGGTTGACAACTTTCTCCGCTAATCCGGACTCCGTAGGGCCCGGCGCACTAAAGCCGCGGCCCACCGCCTGAGCCGGCCTTGGGTTGCGCTACATTCGCCAACTGGATCTAGGCAATGTGAAAATTGTCGTGACATACTCCGCAGCCGGACCCGGTGCCCCCATCGATCGGGATGCGTCGACCGGTTGACGTTCTTTGCGGCATCGGCGCATATAAGTGCTGGTCAACGCCCTGGTAGTGAGTCAGTGCCCGTGCAGGCGCTGCTCGGTGGGCTCGGACTTGCGATCGGGGCCGAGCGTCTGAGCGGGCGCTGAGGCTGCCGCGGACCGAACTTGTCTGCCGCGCTCTATTGGGCTACGCATCGGCACCGATATGAGCAAAATTCAATCCGATCGCATCCGCTTATCGGCAGCGACGGGTGCGTAAATAATCCCGACGAACGCTGCGATATATACCGCAATCGCTATTGCTGGCGGATGTGTAGAAAGAGTTGCCAAAGCCGTCTAGCGATGAGGTTTCGAAAAGTCATAGAAATACATTTTATGGCGCGTTTTATTGTCAATTTAGGTTTCGCGATAGCAAAAGTAAGACACGTGCAGCTCCAGCGACGACGAATCAGCGGTAGAGGTGGCGGACCTTGGCAGGCCGACTCCGTCAACGGGCGGTCTTCCAGTGAAGCTACAGGTAAGGGCCGTCTCAAGGTGGCACCCACCGGGGATAGTCAAGGCGGCGGGCTCGTCTGACTGTGGCGCAGTGCGACATTTATTATCAAATTGTCGGAACAACCAGCAAATCTCGCGAAACGAGTTGTATCTCCCACTCAGTACTTATTGAAACGCACGCGCCAGTGTTGCCCTGTGTTGCCAAGATGGTGTAGCGTCCGGCTGTGCTGTAGGCCACATCATTATGTTGGCGGATTACGTTTCTGCCGCGGGGAGGATCCATCCGGTCTAATGTTCGGTGCGACTAGACATCGGCGAACACGCCAGTGGTAGCGGTAGATACCGAGCCCAATTCCGCCGCTTCTAGTGCGGCACGTATCTTGGCGTCCCTTGAGACTGGGCGGGGTGCCGGCGCCGCCAAGCCGCTACGCGAGGTGGGCAGCTTTTTCGCGCTCTCGCTCGACACGCTGATCCAAATGTTCCGTCCGCCTCTTGCCTGGCGCGAGTTCATCCATCAGGCGTGGTTCGTCGCTCGGGTGTCGATGCTGCCGGCCGTCTTCCTGTCGATCCCGTTCAACGCCCTCGCGGTCTTCATCATCAACATCCTGCTCGTCGAGATTGGAGCCGCCGATGCCTCCGGAGCCGGCTCTGCCCTGGCCGCTGTCGTGTATATCGGCCCGATAGCGGCAGTGCTCGTAGTAGCGGGGACCAGCGCGACCGCGATGTGCGCCGACCTGGGCGCCCGGACCATCCGCGAAGAAGTCGACGCCATGCGGGTCATGGGCATTAACCCGGTCCAGCGGCTGCTGGTGCCCCGCGTCCTGGCAATCGGACTCAACGGGTTGCTCGTCAATTCCATCATCACCGTCGTCGGCTTGATCGCCAGCTACTTGTTCTCGGTCTACTTCCAGCACGTCAATGCCGGCTCCTATGCGGCGAGCCTGACCTTGCTCGTCGGGCTCAGCGACCTGGGCATAGCGTTCGCAAAAGCAATGTTGTTCGGCTTCGTCGCGGGTTTGATCGCTTGCTACAAGGGGATCACCGTCGGTGGAGGACCCCAAGGTGTCGGCAACGCCGTCAACGAGACGGTCGTGTACACCTTCTTGGCGCTCTTTGTCATCAACGTGGTGCTGACCGCGATTGCGAACAAGGCGACGATGTGAGCGCCGTCCCAGCGGCGCGCCGGCTGCCGCATCTTACGAGCACATTGCGCCGCGTCGTGGATAGTTGGAACCGCCTCGGGAACCAGACCGCGTTCTACGTCCGGGCGCTGGGCTTTCTGTGGGAAGCGGTGAGCCGCTACAGAATTGAGACGCTACGGCTGATCGCAAACATGAGTCTGGGTGTCGGCGCCCTCGCCATGATCGGCGGCACCGTCGTGATCGTCACGACGCTGACGATGTCCACCGGCGGACTCGTGGGAATCCAGCTCTTCCGATCGTTGTCCGACGTTGGCGTGCAGGCGTTGAGCGGATTCGCGTCCGCCTACATCAACACACGTCTAGCCTCTCCGCTGATCGCCGACGTCGGCCTGGCCGCCACCATCGGCGCCGGCGCCACCGCACAGCTGGGCGCCATGCGGATCAATGAGGAAGTCGACGCCCTTGAGGTGATGGGCATCCACTCGATCTCTTATCTGGTCTCCACCCGGGTGGTAGCCGGCGTGCTGGTGGTGATCCCGCTGTGGTGCATGGCGACATTGTCCGGATATCTGGCCACCCGCAGCTTGATCGTGTTCGTCTACGGTCAGTCACCGGGCGTGTTCGATCACTACTTCCATACTTATCTGCAGCCCACCGACTTGATTTGGTCGTTACTACAAGTGATTGCCGCCGGAAGCGTAATCATGTTGGTACACACGTATTACGGCTACCACGCCTCGGGCGGCCCGGCGGGCGTCGGTGAGGCGGTCGGCCGCGCCGTGCGCACCTCATTGATCGTGGCGGTCGCGGTGACGCTGGCGGTGGCATTGGCCGCCTATGGGGCCTCCGGCAACTTCCACCTATCCGGGTAGCGGGCGATGAAACGAAAGCAGCGCGTGGCTGGGTTGCCCCCGGCACTTTGGACCTTCATCCTGCTCGCCTTCATCTTCGGATCGATTGTGCTGACGAAAGCCGCGTTCAACAGAGAACTCAGGCCCTACGCGCGCGTGACCGTAACGTCCGACCGGGCGGGCCTGGTCATGGAACCGGGCGCGAAGGTGAAGCTGCGCGGCGTCCAAGTTGGACGCGTCTCGGCGATCCAGCCGGGCAACCCGGTGAAACTCCAACTGGAACTGTATCCCGAACAGCTGCAATACATCCCGGCCAACGTCGGCGCAAAGATTACCGCCACCACCGCGTTTGGCGCCAAGTATGTCGACCTGCTCACCCCAGCCACCCCAAGCCCCAAACGGTTAGCGTCGGGGGCCGTCGTGTCGTCGAGCAATGTCAGCGTCGAGACAAACACGGTATTCCAGAACCTCGTCGCCGTGCTGAATCAGGTCGACGTGCCAAAGCTCAACGCGGTGCTCACGGCCGTGGCCGACGGAGTTCGCGGCAAAGGGCAGGTCATCGGTGAAGCAACCACCGACCTCAACCAAGTCCTATCGGCGATCAATCCGCGCAGCGAAACGATCCGCGCCGACTTCGGCGCCCTGAAGGGATTCAGCGACACCTACAGCGCGGCAGCGCAAAACATCGTGGCGATTCTGGATTCCGTCAGCACGACGAGTGCCACTGTCACGGAGGATGCCAAGCAACTTGATGCGCTGCTGCTCAACGTCAGCGGTCTGTCCCGCGCCGGCATCAACGTGATCGGCCCGAACAAGGACAACCTCGAACACGGCGTCAACTTGCTGGAATCCACCACTCGCCTGTTGATGAAGTACAACCCCGAACTCACCTGCACGATCGTCGGTGGGAAGAATGTGCTCGACGACTTCCTTCCCGTCGCCGGTGGTAACAACGGCTATTCGGTCGTCCTGGACGTCGCGTTGCTGCTCGGCGACGATCCCTATCGGTTCCCGGACAATCTCCCGATCAACGGCGCCAAAGGTGGGCCCGGCGGGCAGCCAGGGTGTGGATCGTTGCCCGACGTCTACAAGAACTGGCCGCAGCGCTACCTGGTCACGAACACCGGGTGGGGCGGCGGGATCGACATGCGGCCCAACCCTGGTATCGGTTTCCCCGGCTACGTCGACTACTTCCCAGTCACCCGTGGGATACCCCGACCGCCGAGCGTTCGGCATCCCGGCGGACCGGCGCCCGGACCCATCCCCTATCCGGGGGCCCCGCCGTACGGGGCGCCGCAATACGCGCCGGATGGAACCCCGCTGTACCCGGGCTTGCCGACGGCACCACCGCCAGGGCGGCCGCGCGAACCCGGTCCACCGCCGGCAGGGGCCGAGCCCTTTGTGCCGCCGGCACCGGGCGGGACGCAGCCGACATGCGGAGTCGTAACCCAAGAGTGCACGCCGCTGCCCCCACCGCCTTATGCCCCAGCGCCCTGACGGCGCCGAACCCAACGCGACCAGAGGAAACCAGACATGCGAGAGAACTTGGTGGGCGCCTTGTGGCGCCTGACCATCTACTTGGTCGTGTGCCTTATCGGCGCATTCGCGCTGATCGCCGTCTTCGCCCAGTTGCGCTTCCAGCCGGAGACGACCTACAAAGCTCAGTTTGCCAGCGTGTCCGGACTCGAGGACGGAAACTTCGTTCGCATCGCCGGTGTCGACGTCGGGAAGGTCAAGAACATCACCATCCAGCCCGACTCCACGGTCCTTGTCGAGTTCACCGCGGCCGACTCGGTAGTGCTCACCCAGGGCAGCAAGGCCGCTATTCGCTTCGCTGACCTCATCGGCGGTCGATATGTGGCTCTCGAGGAGGGGGCCGGGGGGGTCACTCGCCTGCAACCCGGTGACACGATCCCGCTGAATCGCACGGAGCCGGCGTTAGACCTCGACGCGCTCATCGGTGGCTTCCGACCTTTGTTCCGAGCGCTGGATCCTGACCAGGTCAATCGGTTGACCGGTCAACTGATAGCAGCCTTCGATGGACAGGGCGCCACCATCGGCTCGTTCCTCACCCAGGCCGCCGCCTTGACGAACACTCTGGCCGATCGCGACCAACTGATTGGGCAAGTCATCACCAATCTCAATACCGTCCTCGGCTCGCTCGGCGGCCAAAGCAAACAATTCGGTAAGGCGGTCGACTCCCTGGCTGAACTGGTCGAAGGTCTTGAGGCCCGCAAGCAAGACATCAGCAACGGGGTGGCGTACGGCAACGCCGCTGCGGCGTCGGTGGCCGATCTCTTGGCCCAAGCGCGCCCACCGCTGAAAAAGGTTGTGCACGAAGCGGATCGGACCACATCGCTGGTACTGGCCGATCACGACTATGTCGATCACTACCTTGAAACCTGGCCCGAGGCGTTCCAAATCCTCAACCGACAAGGTATGTACGGAGACTTCTTCAGCTTCTATCTGTGCGACCTCGTGCTCAAGGTCAATGGCAAAGGCGGGCAACCGGTTTACATCAAGCTGGCCGGTCAGGCAACCGGGCGGTGCACGCCGAAATGAAGCCATTCTCCGAACGCAACCCCCTCATCGTCGGTGCTGCCGGCCTCGCGGCCGTGCTGGTGCTCGTGTTGCTGTCAGTGAACTACCAGAAGCTGCCCTTCTTCAACACCGGAAAAACCTATTCGGCCTACTTCGCCGAGGCGGGCGGCTTGCTGGCCGGCGATCACGTCCAAGTGTCGGGCTTCCGGGTCGGTCAGGTTTCCAGTGTGGATCTGGACGGACCGCGCGTACTAGTTAAGTTCAGCGTCGCCAACGGTATCCGCCTCGGTGACCGCACCGAGGCGGCAATCAAACTGCGGACGGTGCTCGGTACCAAACTCCTCGAAGTCACCCCGCGCGGCGACGGACGACTGGCCGGCCCGATCCCAATCACCCGAACCACCTCGCCCTATCAGCTGCCGGATGCGTTGGGCGACCTCACCACGACGATCAGCGGCTTAGACACCAAGCAACTGTCTAACTCGCTGGCCGTGCTGGCCAACACCTTCTCCGACACGCCGCCAGACCTGAAGGTCGCCGTGCAGGGAGTGGCTCGCTTTTCCAAGACGATCGACGAACGCGACACCGAGTTGCGCAACCTATTGGCTAACGCCGATAAAGCGACGAAGGTGCTGGCCGAACGCAGCGACGAGATCGTCAATCTGATCGCTAATACCAATACCCTGCTGGTGCAACTACAAAGCCAAAGCCGTTCATTGGAGCAAATATCACATAACCTCTCGGCGCTGGCCCAACAGCTCAAGGGGTTCATCAGCGAGAACCGCGGCACGCTCAAACCTGCGCTTGACAAGCTCAACGGCGTGCTCGCGATGGTGGACAACCGCAAACAGAATGTGCAGAAGGCGATTACAGGTCTGGGCAAATATGCTCTGAGCCTGGGTGAATCGGTCTCGTCGGGCCCTTTCTTCAAGGCGTACTTGGCCAACCTGTTTCCCGGGCAGTTCGTGCAGCCCTTCATCGACGCGGCGTTCTCCGACCTCGGCCTGGACCCCAATGTCCTTTTGCCGTCCCAACGCTCCGATCCCCAGACCGGGCAGCCGGGTACGCCTCCTCTGCCTATTCCGTTCCCGCGGACCGGTCAGGGTGGAGATCCGCGAATGACCATCCCGGATGCCATCACCGGCAACCCGAGCGATCATTCGTGCGGTCCGCCCGGCGTCCCGTTACCCGGGCCTGGCTGCTATCCCTATCGGGAGCCGCCCCCTGCGCCTCCACCCGGCGGGCCGCCGCCAGGACCTCCGGCGCTGCCGGGGCCCGGTGAAGGACAGTCAACCCCGACGCCGGCTCCGCCGACCTCAATCGAAGTTGGTGGGCGGTGAGCGCAAGCAGGGCCAGGATCGTCGTAGCCATCACCTTGGCCGCGGTGCTCGTCGGCGGGATCGTCACGGTGGTCCGCTCAGTCGGCATCGGCCGCACCTACGTCACCGGATACTTCGTCAACAGCACCGGCCTCTACGGTGGCGACGACGTAGTCATTCTCGGTGTGCGCGTCGGAAAGGTCGACAAGATCGAGCCACTGCCCGAGGGTGTCAAGATCAGCTTCTGGTACGACGACAAATACAAGGTGCCGGCCGACGCAAAGGCCGTAATTCTGTCGCCGTCACTGGTGACGCCGCGCTCGATCCAATTGACGCCGGCCTACGCAGGCGGTGCGGTGCTGGCCGATCATGCGGTGATTCCTCAGCAGCGCACCGCTGTTCCGGTGGAATACGACGACTTTCGTCAGCAGCTCGAAAAGCTGACCCAGACCCTGCAGCCCACCCAACCGGGCGGAACCAGCACCCTCGGGGCGTTCATCAATACCGCGGCTGACAACCTGCGCGGGCAGGGCCCAGATATCCGCGACACCATCATCAAGCTGTCGCAAGCGATTTCGGCCCTTGGCGACCACAGCAACGATCTGTTCGGCACCATGAAGAACTTGTCGATCCTGGTATCCGCGTTGCACGACAGCAGCGACTTGTTGGGGCAGCTTAACCAGAATCTGGCTGCGACAACCGGTCTGCTGGCCGCAGACCCCAACCAGGTAGGCAACGCGGTTCATGACCTTGACGACGTTGCCGACGACGTCCGAAACTTTGTGGCCGATAACCGTGAAGCATTAGGTACGACCTCGGACAAGCTTGCCTCGGTTTCGGGGGCGCTGAACGAAAGCCTGGACGACATCAAACAACTTCTGCACGTCGGTCCGACAGCGTTCCAAAACTTCTTGAATATTTACCAGCCCGCGCAGGGGACGCTGACCGGTGCGCTCGCGATCAACAACTTCGCCAACCCGATTCAATTCCTGTGCTCCGCCATCCAGGCGGCGTCGCGTCAGGGCAGCAAGCAGTCGGCCAAACTATGTGTGCAGTATCTGGCGCCCATCATAAAGAACCGCCAGTACAACTTCCCGCCCCTGGGGGAGAACCTTTTCGTCGGCGCCTCGGCGCGCCCCAACGAGATCACATATAGCGAGGATTGGCTTCGGCCGGACTACGTTCCGCCGCGAACACCTGGGCCTGTCAACTCGCCTGAGGCCGCTGATCCGGCCAACCCGCCGGCCCCGGCTGCCGCGCCACCGGGGGCACCGGCCGCGCCACCGGCGCCCGAGGCGCCCCCGGCTAAGGAGCCCGTTCCCACCAATCCGGCCGATGGCCTGCGGGGACTGATGACGCCACCCGGAGGTGGACAGTGAGCCGATCACGGAAGTGGTGGCGCGTCGTCACGGCGCTCGTGGCGACGCTGGCGTTGGCGGCGCTCCCTGGCTGCGACTTTCGTGGCGCGAACTCGTTTACCCTGCCGGGAACCAAAGGCCGGGGCCCCGGCGCATTCACGATTCAAGCGCAAATGCCGGATGTCCAGAATTTGCAACGGAATTCGCGTGTCAGGGTCAACGATGTCACCGTCGGGAATGTCACCAATATCGAGCTGCAGGGCTGGCACGCCTTGGTCACCATGACCATCGACGGCGACGTTGACCTCCCGGCCAATGCGAGCGCCACCATCGGGCAGACCAGCTTGCTCGGGTCAGTGCACGTCGAACTGGCCCCACCGACCGGTGTGCCGCCCCAGGGGAAGCTGAAGAATGGGTCACTCATTCGGCTGGCGTCGGCCAGCAGCTATCCCTCGACCGAACGCACGCTGGCGGCGGTTTCGCTACTGCTGAACGGCGGTGGTCTCGGCCAGCTCCAAGACATCACCAAGTCATTGGGCACAGCGTTTACCGGTCGCGAGCAAGACTTACGAAGTCTGCTCGGACAGCTCGACAGGTTCGTCGGCTACCTCAACGATCAAAAAGCGGACATCATCGCCGCAACCGACAGCCTCAACAATCTGGTGGGCCAATTCGCCGACCAAAAGCCGGTACTCGACAAGGCGCTCAAGACCGTTCCGGACGCCTTGGCTGTGCTGAAACACGAGCGGGACAACCTCGCCGAAGCGCTGGGCGACGTAGGAAAATTCGGTGCGCTTGCCGCTGACTCAGTGAACAAAACCAAGGAGAACCTGGTCAAGGAGCTCAACGACCTCGGCCCGGTGCTGCAGTCGCTGGCCGACGCCGGGCCGGCGCTGACCCGCGCGATCGGTTTCTACGGAACCTTCCCGTGGCCCCGAGACACCATGAGCAAATGGCTGCGGGGTGACTATGCAAACTTGACCGCGGTGATCGACCTGACCCTGAGTCGACTCGACGCGTCGTTTTTCACCGGCACACGCTTTGAGTGCAACCTGACCGAGCTAGAGCTGCAGTGGGGCCGCACCATTGGCCAGATGCCCAGCCCTTGTACCGGAGGCGGGCCGTACAACCCCGGCAACCCACTGGTTGTTCCCTACCACTTCAACCAAGGGCCGTGACATCGTGCTGACTAGACGGGTAAAGATCCAGTTGGCGGTTTTCGCGGTGCTCAGCCTCAGCGCCGCCACCATCATGTTCTTCGCCTTCATGCAAGTACCTAGCGTGTTCTTCGGAGTGGACCGCTACACAGTGACGCTCCAGCTGCCCCAAGCAGGCGGTCTCTATGAAGGCGGCAACGTAACGTATCGGGGCGTCGAGATCGGTCGGGTGCAGGCAGTGCACCTTACTAACAGCGGCGTCGAGGCTGTGTTGCAATTGAATTCGGATGTCAAGGTCCCTGCGGACCTCGGTGCCGAAGTGCACAGCGTCTCGGCCGTCGGTGAACAGTATGTGGAATTGCTACCCCGTAACGGGCAGGGGGCGTCGCTAAAAGACGGTGACACGATCACGGCCGACCGCACCTACGTCCCGCCAGATATCAACTCCCTGCTGGGGGCGACCAACCGGGGATTGACAGCGATCCCGCGTGACAACTTGAAAACGGTTGTCGACGAATCGTATGCGGCCGTCGGTGGTCTCGGTCCTGAACTGTCTCGGCTTGTGAGTGGGACGACAAACCTATCGATTGATGCCCGCAAGAATCTGGATGCGATCGTCGGTCTGATCGACAAATCGAAGCCGGTTCTCGACAGCCAGACCGACTCCGCGGACGCAGTTCAGGCGTGGGCCGCGCACCTGGCGACCATCACACACGAGTTGCGCGACAACGATTCTGCGGTGCGCGGCCTTCTCCAAAAGGGTAGTTCCGCAGCCGCTGAGGGCCGGGCATTGTTCGACCGGCTCAACCCCACCCTGCCTATCGTGTTGGCTAATCTGGTCAGTATCGGGCAGGTGGGCGTCACCTATCGGGACAATTTGGAATCGATCCTGGTAGAGCTGCCCCAAGGCGCGGCCGACATCCTGGCCGTCGGCGTGCCGAACAAGAACACCAAACAGGCGTACAACGGCGCATTCCTCAGCTTCAACCTCAACCTCAACTGGCCGCCGGTGTGTAGCACCGGATTCCTGCCGGCCCAGCAACAGCGGTCAGCCAGCTATGAGGACTATCCGGATTCTCCAAAAGGAGACTTTTACTGCCGGGTGCCCCAAGACTCCATGCTCAATGTGCGTGGGGCCCACAACTATCCGTGCGAAACCCGTCCCGGCAAGCGGGCGCCGACGGTGAAACTGTGCGAAAGCGACCAGACCTACGTCCCCCTCAACGACGGCTTCAACTGGAAGGGGGATCCCAACGCGACGTATACCGGTCAAGGTATCCCGCAGTTCGCACCCGGCGAGGAGCCACCCGGGCAGACACCGCCACGATCGCCACCGGGACCCTTGCCACCGCCGATTGCCGCAGTCCAATACGACCCGGCCACAGGCATGTACATGGGACCGGATGGGCGCATGTATACCCAAGGCGACCTCGCCCGCGGCAGCACAAAGGAGCAAACATGGCAAAGCATGCTGGTGCCACCCAAGAGGAACTAAGCACCATGGAACCGCCCGGAACAAACGCCGACTCCTCAGGGAGTGCTGACGAGAGCTCATCACCACCACTCGGCGTCACCGAGAACGGCGAAAGCCCGGCGGCGGCACCCGTTGCCGGCACGGCGGTGCGGGAGGGCCAAAGCGAGGAACTGGGTTCTCCCACAGACTCTCGTGATGAGGAGCACGATTCGTGCCCCGGCAACGCCGGCGATCCGTCGGCCAAGAAACTCAGATCGCCAGTGCGGATGGCGGTGATCCTGGGGTTGACTGCGTTTGTCGCCGTGGGCGCGCTGGCCGGGTGGTTCGGCTATCGGATACATCAGTCGCGCCAGGCTCAGCACCAGCGCGATCTGCTCGTCCAGGTTGCCAGGCAAGGAGCGCTGAACCTGACCACAATCGACTACCACCATGCCGAAGCCGACATGCAGCGCATCTTGGACTCGGCGACCGGCAGCTTCTACGACGACTTCTCCCACCGGTCAAAGCCATTCATCGAGGTGGTGCAGAAGGCTCAGTCGACATCGGTAGGAACCATTACCGAAGCGGGTCTGGAATCCCAATCCGGCGGGGAGGCCCAAGTACTCGTCGCGGTATCGGTGAAGACCGCCAATCTCGGTGCCGCCGAACAAGACCCGAGACACTGGCGGATGCGCATCACCGTGCAAAAAGTCGGAAACGATGAAAAAGTCTCCAATGTCGTATTTGTCCCCTGATCGGGATGCCGGCAACGAATTGAGAAACCCAGCAAAGGAACGATCGCAGTGCGGCTGAAAACCGATTCCACCCCAGAGCAGGACAGCATGACGGTCATCGAGGACAAGTCTGAGCAACCCACCGTCGAGGCCAACCACGCCGACGACTGCGGTGACGATACCGAGACGGTCGAGACCGATCTGATCGGCGGAGCACACGACGAAGCTTCCGAGCAGTCTGAACCGCACGACGCCGAAGACGTCGAACCGACGCCACGCACACGACGGATCCGGTGGGCGAAGGTGGTTGCTTTCGGGTTCCTGCCCGTGTTGGTGTTGCTGGGCGCGGCGGCTGCGGGGTACCTCAAGTGGAAAGACGCCTGGACCCGAGAATCTGCAGTCGCCGCGATGGAATCCGTTGCCGCAGCCAAGGATTCCACCGTTGCCGTACTGTCCTACCAGCCCGACAGCGTAGAGAAAGACCTGAACGGCGGCCGTGAGCGACTAACCGGCAAATTCAAAGACTCCTACACCCAGTTGATTCACGACGTCGTGATCCCGGGCGCCAAAAGAGACCACATCTCGGCGGTCGCCACCGTGCCCGCCGCCTCCGTAGTGTCAGCCGACCCTACCCACGCGGTCGCTCTGGTGTATGTGGACCAGACTGTGTCAGTGGGCAATGACGCACCGACCGACACCGCATCCGCTGTCCGAGTCACGCTGGAGAAGATCGGTAACCGCTGGCTGATCTCCGCGTTTGATCCCATCTAGACATCGGCCGAGCGAAGATCGTCAATGGCACGAAATCCGGTTAGTTGCAGGCTTATCGGTGCGGGGCATTGCGGTCAGCCCAACACCGGTAGTCGGCGTTCGGCGGCCAGGTTGTCCAGGTGGGAAGCTTGAATCCTCCCCGTGCCGCTGTCGGCCGCGGTGGCTAACCGCAGGCTCCGGTGTCGTTCATCGCTGTGTCGACCGTTGCGAGATCGCCCGGCAGCCCCGCAGCACAGCGAATTTCGCTGAGCGCGTGGACCATCGCCTCGGTGACCTCGTGGGTGTCACCCAGGGTTCGGTCGTCCGACAAAACCGAGATGTTGAGCTGGTCGACATAGCTCCATACGGTGATGTTCACCGCGGTGCCGAAGGTGAGCGGGCCCACCGAGTAGAACTCGGTGACCTCGACGCCGGCGAACCGGCGCCGCTGTCGCGGGCCCGGCACGTTGGACACCGAGACGTTGTAGAGGTTGTTGTGAGCGTCACGCTGAGCCAGCCGGCGCATCACAGGACCGAAGATGGCCGGCGGCACATAGCTGAGCCATCTGCCGGGCAACGGCGGCCCGAGCAGTTCGTGTCTTTCCTTGGCCTCGGTGGCAGCCGCGCGGGTGAGCCGCACCCGCTCGATGGGGTCGGCGATGTGGACGGGCAGGCTCAACGTCACTCCGGCAAGTGCGTTGCCGCTGATTCTGTCCGTGGACGGGTCGGTGCTGACCGGCACGGAGACGACGATGGGGTCGTCAGCCGATCCGTCGTAATGCCGTAGCAATTGGCGCAGCGCGCCAGCGGTCATCGCGAGGATGAGGTCGTTGATGGTTACACCCAGGTGCTTGCTCGTCTCCTTGATATCGGCCAGCGAAATGGTTGTCGTGGCGAAAGTCCGCTGCGGCGCAACCACGTGGTTGAGGAAAGTGGGCCGCGGTTTGCGGGCCGGTGCGTGTTCGGCGTTGCTTGATTTGTGGCGGCGCAAACGTTTGATGCCAGCTGCGGTATCCCTGACCAGGTAGGGGATCTGGCGGAACTGACTGATGTGGTCGCGTCCGGCTTCAAGCAGTAGTTGTCGGCGTGACGGCAAGGCGCATTCGTCGACGATCTGTTCGACGCTGCGGGGTATGTCGCTATCGGCAGCCTTGGCCATGAGATTCGCGACGGCGGCACCATCGGCGAGGGCATGGTGGACTTTGCCGATCACCGCGCACTTGCCGTCTGCCAGCCCGTCAGCGAAGTGGATCTCCCACAGCGGGCGGCGGCGATCAAGCTGCTCAGAGGCGATTCTGCCGATCAGCTCGTTTAATTCACGCCGGCCCCCCGGAGGGGGTACATGCGCAGCGCGGACGTGGTAGTCGATGTCGACGCGGCAGTTCTCGATCCACATCGGGCGGTGGAGTTTGAAAGGAATGTCGACGAGTCGATAACGCAGCGGGTCGAATGCCGCGGCCCGCTCTGCCATAGTGCGCCGAAAGTCTGCAACGGTAAAGGCGCGACCGGTCGCGGATGCGTCGATCACCGCGATCTTGAGCGTGTGCATCTGCACGTTGGGTGTCTCGCTGTATAGAAGCAGTGCGTCCCAGCCGTTCAGCCGTTTCATAGGCCATTCTTTCCCAAATTATCTAAACATCAAACTATTAATTCGTTTTTTCGAGCTGTGGTTAGTCGGCCGGACCGCTCGGCAATTGGACGTCTCGATAGTTGGCGGGCCTGTCGACTGGGTGGAAGGTTGTCGGTGTGCCCAGGCCGCACCGAAGGCTGCGTGCTTCACACTGAGGTGACCACTTGCGAACCGCAAATTCGTTTCACACCCGGTGCCACCACGACGCGCTCACTGTTCAGAATCGAACTTCGATCGCTCAGCCGTTGCCGGCGGCCCATTCTCCGATGAGGTCGTCGACCGTGGTCAACCGGCCGAGCACAGCAATGGTGTTGTCCAGCACCTGATCCCCGTATTCGGGCGGTGTGCCCGCAACGGCGTCGCGTGGGACGACGAGTTCGAAGCCGGCCTGAGTGATATGCCCGGCCGAGATCGGCAGCGCGAGGTTCAACGACACCCCCGCGAGAACGATCGTCTGCACGCCGAGGCCACGAAGGACCGGCAACAGCTCGGAATCCATGGTAGGGAACAGGCCATGGTGGCGCGGCAGCACCAAGTCGGTCGGCGCGAAAAGCTCAGGAAGAACTCGAGTTTCATGGGAACCGGGCGTCCACGCCGCGGTTGCTGGTCCCAGCAGCCGCCAAATCCGTGCGGTGCCCGGGTGGCCGCCGCCCAGCGTGCCTTCATAGGTGGCATGGACGACCCTGAAACCGGATGTCCGCGCTGCGTCGAGGAGCCGGCGGAGCTTCTCGACGAGTCCCGCGCTGTCAGCGGCGAGCTGTGGAAGTACCGATTCGGGTCCGAGTACGCCGTTCTGGCACTCGACGCACACCACTGCGACGGTGTGGAATGTGTTTGCGGCGGCCACCACTCAATACCTCAGCAACAGCGAGCCGAGGGCGAAAGTGTTTGCCGGAAAGACGATCTCGGGCTCGCAGCCCGGGGCCACCTCGAATTCGGGTACCCGCTTGAGCCATTCCTCGACGATCAGGGTGAGCTCTATCCTGGCCAAGTGGGATCCGAGGCACCGGTGCGGGCCACCGCCGAATCCCCAGTGCGGATGGACCTTTCCATCCATCACCACGTGGTTCGCCGAGATCTCGTCAGTGTCGTCGCGATTGATCGCCGCCAGACACAGGCGCACCTTTGTGTCCGCCGGAAACGTCACGCCGCCGATCGTCACTTCCTGAGTGGTCACGCGCGGCACGATCGGGGCGGGCGGCTCCAGTCTGACCATCTCCTCGACGAAGACTCGGATCTCCTCCGGGTTCTCCCGCAGTGCCCGCCGAAGCTGGGGGTTGCGCGCCAATTCCAGCAGGGCGAAGCCCATCGACGCGGTGACCGTGTCGAGGCCAGCGAGGACGAAGAGGAAGCTCAGCCCGATCGCTTCGGCGTCGTCGAGTGGGTCATCACCGGTGAGCACCTGTGATAGCAGGTCGTTTCCCGGATTCTGGCGGCGCTCATTGATCGCCTCAGAGACGTAGGTGACCAGTTCAAGTGCGGGGGTTAGGTCGGCGCCCTCCATCGACGGCAGCTCCGACAGCGCGATCACGTTGTCTTTCCAGGCGATCAGGCGGTCGCGATCCTGCAGTGGCAGGCCGAACAACGTGAGGAACACCTGCGACGGGTAGGGGATCGCGATGTCGGCCATGACGTCGCATTCCTTCTGCGCTACAGCCGCTTCGACGATGGAGATCGCCTGCTGCTGCAGCGACGGCAGCAAGTCTTTGAGCGTGTGCGGACTGAAGAACGGCTGCAGGATCTTGCGGAATCGGGTGTGCTCGGGCGGGTCGAATGAGATGGGAACCAGCGGCAATGGGCTGCCCAGCTCGTCGAACGCCTTCTTCGACGAGAACGTGCCTGGATCTCGCAGCGCCGCCAGGACATCCTCGCGTCGGGTCAGGTAGTACCACCCGTCCATGTACACCACGGGTCCGGCGTCGCGCACCGCCTTCCAGCCCGCTCCCCGGTCGGTGGCCATCGGCAATTTCGCCCATTCGAGTTCAGCCACGCCTGCGATTGTTCGTTCCTGCTGGTCGGTGCTCATGGTTGTCCCCCATCCTCAGAACGCCGAACGGTGCAGTCCACCGTCGACCTCGATCCACGCCCCGGTAACGTAACCTGCGGTCTCCGAACACAAATACGCGATGAGTGACGCGATTTCGCGCGGTTTGCCCATCCGTGCCGCGGGAACGCGGGCCTGCGTGAGCATGAAGTCGCGGCGCTGCTGCTCATCGGCGAGGCCCACGTTCTTCTCGAGATAGGCGATCGCGTTGTCGGTCTCGATCCACCCCGGAGCGACGGTGTTGACCGTGACCCCGTAACGGGCGTACTCGTCGGACACCGTTTTGAGCAATCCGATCGTCGAGGGTCTGGTGGCGTTGGCGACCACATGGTGGATGTTTCCGGTCGGCTCCTTGGCGGTCCCGGAACCGATGTGCACGAAGCGTCCCACCCCGCTTCCTGCATCCCGGGAAGGACCGCGCGGAGCAGGAAAACCTGGCTCATCGTGTACGCCTCGAACGATTCACGATAGACGTTCAGATCTTCAATGTCGGCAAAGTCGCCGGGGCGCTGGTAGATGGCTTGCCCGATGACGATCAGTGGCGAGCCGAACTCGTTGCCGACCTGCCGGATCGCGTCATCGAGCGCCTCGGGCTCGCAGACGTCCGCGCACACGCCTATGGCCGTCCCCTTCTCGCGCCGGATCGCCTGCACGGCGCTATCGACGGCGGCCTTCGTTCTTGCCAGCACGGAAACCCGGCACCCTTCGGCCGCGAGCATCCGTGCGACCTCGAAACCGATGCCCTTGCTCCCACCGACGACCAGCGCCGACTTATCCCGAATCCCGTAGTCCACCAACATCGTCCCTAGCGGCGGACATCCATGCCGGCGTCGACCTTGAGCAGACTTCCGGTGAAGGACCGGCCCAGATCGGAGATCAGGAACAGAATGGCGTTGCTGACGTCTTTGGGCTCGATCATCGGGAAGTCGGGCAGCGCCGTCTGCATCGCGTTCGCCAGGTGCGGGTACGCTTCAATGACCTTGAACAGCGCGGGGTTCTCGGTCACCATGGGCGTGACACAGTTGGTCGGGGCGACGGCATTCACTCGGATCCGGTCGGCTGCAAGCAAATTCGCATACGCGCGCACCAAGCCGGTGATCGCCAGTTTCGCCATGGTGTAGGCGTCGGAGCCGCCGCGGCCGTCGGTCATGTCGAGTAACGCCGCCATCGAACTGGTCGCGACGATGTTGCCCCCCTCGCCGCGTTCCTTCATGTGGGGGATGGCGACCTGGAAGGTGTTCCAGACCCCGATTTGCATGATGTCGATTCCGACCCGCAACGCCTCGGAGGCGTCCACCTCATCGACATTGGTGAGGATGACACCCGCGTTGGCGATCACCGTGTCGATGTAGCCGAACTGTTGTACCCCGGTGTCGAAGGCCGCCTGCAGCGCTTCTTTGTCCCGCACATCGGCCTGCGCTATAAGCATTTGCTGGCCGGTCTTTTCGACGAGCCGGGCCGTTTCCTCCAGGTCTTCGAGGGTGCCGAGCTTGTAGGGCACGACATCGAGGTCGTGGCAGATGTCCACACCGACGATGTTCGCGCCCTCCTCGGCGAACGTGACGGCATGTGACCGTCCCTGTCCGCGGGCCGCGCCCGTTATGAAGACGACCCGACCGTCGAGTAAGGACATGAAGTGCTCCCTGGTTACCTTCGATTGAGTTGAATATGCTCACACCGTGTGCCACGGTGTGAGCCGCACCACCCAAGGATGCTACTCGCCCGGCCGCTAAACATACAACTATTTCAATAATTAGAGCGCGGTGGCCGGGAAATGCCGGGCACACGAGAAGTCAACGCGGAGTGAAGCGTTGTGCGCCGTCGAGGCGCATCACTTCGCCGTTGACGTACCCGTTGGTCAGCAGGAAGACCGCTGCGTCGGCGAACTCGGCAGGAGCCCCGAGGCGTTTGGGGAAGGGCACGTTCGCCGCGAACTTCGCGATTGCCTCTTCTCCGACCGACTCCATGATCGGCGTCTTCATCGTCCCGGGGGCGATCGTGTTCACCCGAATGGCGGCGGAGCTGAGGTCGCGCGCAGCGGCGATCGTCAATCCAATCACACCGGCTTTTGCTGCGGCGTAAGCAGTTTGACCGATCTGGCCCTCGTAACCGGCGATGGACGCCGTGAGCACCAAGGCGCCTCGCTCGCCGTCGGCCTGCGGTTCGGCGGTCGCCACCGAGGCGGCGACGAGCCGGGCGACGTTGTAGGTCCCGTTGAGATAGAGGTCGATTGTTTTGGTGAAGCCGGCAAAATCGGCCGGGCTGCCGTCGCGTTGCACGATACGTTGTGCGACGCCGAATCCCCCGTGTGCGACGACGGCGTACCGGAGTTGGCCGAGTTGGTTGGCCTGTTCGATCGCTTCCTTGACCGAGTCTTCGCTCGTCACGTCGGTACTGACGAAGGCCGCGCGTCCGCCCAACTCGTCAGCCAGCGCCTTGCCCTTATCTGCGGCCAGGTCCGCGATCACCACGCCGAGACCTTCGGCATGTAATCGCCGCACCGTGGCCTCGCCCAGGCCGCCCGCGCCTCCGCTGACTATCGCGGACACACCATTGAATTTCTCGACTGTCACTGATTCTCCCTTCAGGTTGACTGCACCGGTCGAAAATTGCCGATTACCAGGTCCCACGGGTCGGCGGCATCGAGGGCCATCCGTCCGAGGCGACGCGCGTAGCCGGCGGTCGTGCCGTAGTCGTTGCTCCAGCTCTGGGCGCGCAGTGTCACGGCCGATAACGGATGTTCGGCCGTGACACCGATCGCGCCGTGAAGTTGGTGGGCGATGGTCGTGACCGGTGTGACGGCCCGTCCGACAGCCACGCGTGCGACGGCAACCGCGAACTCGGTTTCGCGACAACTGAACCCATATTCGGCGGCCGCCGCGACGGCAAGCGTGGCGGCGGCTCTAGCGCGTTCGATCTCGCCGGCCATGGCGGCAAGCGCATGCTGGACGGACTGAAACTTGCTCAGGGGCCGGCCGAATTGGATTCGTTCCCGTGTGTGCGTCACCGACATCGCTGCCGCCGCATCGAGCGCACCAACAACCTGCACACAGCGACACCATGAGCCGCGCAGCGATAACTCGTCGGTGGCGGCTGGGTCGACGACAGCGAGCTCGTCGGCGGCCACGTTGAAGGTCAGTCGATCGCGTGGCTCTCCGGCCAGATTGTGGCTGTCGGCCAACTGGGCATCATGGATGTCGACGACGCCAACGCGCGCCTCGTCGGGGCTTCGCGCGAGCAGCAGCACGGCCGCACATGCGCGCGTCCACGGAACGTCGCTGGCCGTTCCGCAGACACGTCGCCCAGAAGCATCCGCGTCAGCGATCGCGACGGTGAGCGGTCCTGCCGGGAGTTCGATGCCCGCCAGGTTGCCGAGCCAGCCTGCCAGCGCGTCGGTTTCGGCCAGCGGGACAGCACCCGCGTGCCGGGCGATGCCCGATAATGTAATGGCAAGTTCAGGCGGACCCGCGCCCAAGTCCGCAGTGCTCGTCAACCGCGCCAGCCCCGTGTCCTCGAGGTTGCGCCACAACTCCGCGTCGAACTGCTCGGGGATTCTGCGCTGACCGATCCGGGCGTCGAACGATCGCCGCCCGATGTCGTCGACCAGCTGCCGCAGCTCGGTATATTCGTCATCGGCGGTGTCGGTGCCGAACACGCCGCTCGAAAACGTCATCACCGCAGCCCCATTCCGCGTGCGACGACACCGCGCAACACCTCGTTTGTGCCACCGCGCAAGGTGAACACCGGCTTGTGCAGCGCGGCGGTGGTCATCAGCGCCGCCAGTTCCGGTGTCACCGCTGTCCGGTCGAGCACGTCGGTGATCACGTCGATGGACTCCTGCTCGAACCGCGTGCCCAGATCCTTGACCAGCGCCGCCTGATTGGCCGCATTCTTGTTCTCACTGAGCATGCGTGCCACCCAGACCGACAGCTGTCGCAACGAAATCAGCCGTCCCAGAAGGTCGCCGACGATGCCGGCGGTGGTGTCGTCGGTGCCTCCGGAGCTGCTCAACAGCCGGATCGCCGCCACGATCAGCGGTGCGGTCGACAGGATCCGTTCGGGCCCGCTGCGCTCGAAGGACAATTCCGCGGTCACCTGGTGCCATCCTTGGCCGACCTCGCCCAGCACGTCGCCGTCCGGTACGAAGACATCCTCGAAGGCGACTTCGTTGAAATGATGGTCGCCGTTCATCAACAGGATCGGCTCGATCCGCACGCCCTCGGCGTCACAGGGAACCAGGAACTGACTGAAGCCGTCGTGCCGTCGTTGCGGGTCAGGCGGACTCGTCCTGGCGAGCACCACAACCTGGTGCGCGTGATGTGCCCCGCTGGTCCAGACCTTGGTCCCGGTGAGCAGCCAGCCACCGGCGGTCTTGGTCGCCCTGGTCTGTACGGCCGCGAGGTCGGAGCCGGCACCGTGTTCGCTCATGCCGATGCAGGAGTAGAAAGTTCCGGCAGCGATGCGCGGCAGCAGCCGCTCGCGCTGCTCCTCGCTGCCATAGGCCAACAACCCCGGAACGACCTGTCGGTCGGCGACCCAGTGCGCGGCGATCGGGGCACCCGCCGCCAGCAATTCCTCGGTCACCACGTAGCGATGGAGGTGGGTCAAACCCCGTCCGCCGTACTTCTCCGGAATGATCAGCCCGACAAGGCCTGCCGCACCGAGGCGTGCACTGAATCCCTCGTCCCACTGCCCGAGCCAGGAGTCGATGTCAGGCGCCCAGCCGTATTCCGACTGGTCGGCCTGCAGGAACTCCCGGACTGATGCACGAAGCTTGGCGAGGTCGGGTTCGTTGGCGCGCAGCGCGTCGAATTGAATCACGGCTCAACCTAAACCGTGGGTAACGGCGTGGACGGCAAATAGAAGTTCGGCGTCAGATCATTCTCGTGGGCGGCGAGTCGATAGCCGGCGAAGTCGTCAATACCTTCCTCGCGCAGCACTTCCTCGTCGGTGTAGAAGTGGCCGCTGCAATCGGCGGGCCGGGTGATCAAGGCGTGCAGAGCGTCGGCCATGATTCGGGGGTCGCGAGCCTGCGCCCGAACGGCGTCGCCCATCGCGACGATCATCCCGGTGCTGGCCACCGTGACCGCGGGCCACAGTGAGTTCACCGCGATGGGCACCGACGCGAATTCCGCGGCCCAGCCCAGCGTTAACAGACTTTCGGCGTACTTGCCGACCGTATGGCCGACGTGTGCCCCAACCCAGCGTGGCTCCAGATCCACCGGAGGGGAGACGTTGACGATGTGGGCGTTGTCGGACCGCCGCAGGTATGGCAGCGCCGCTTGCACCACCGAAAAGGGCCCTTCGACGTTGATCTCCAGCAGACGGCGGAAGTTCTTCGGAGGCAGCGTCGACGTAAGGCGCAGGTCCAGTGCGCCCGCATTGTTGACCACGGCGTCGATCCCGCCGAACGCCTCTGCCGCTTTTGCCACGGCCGCTACCACCGCCTCCGGATCACGGACGTCGCAGACGACCGGCAGTGGCCGGCCGCCGGCTTCGCGAACCGCGTCAGCCGACTCGCGCAGGGTGCCGGGCAGCTTGGCGTTGGGGGCATCGGTCTTCGCCAGTAGGGCAACCGCGGCGCCGTCGGCAGCGGCTCGCACCGCCATCGCGCGGCCGATCCCACGGCTCGCACCGGTCACCACCAGCACCCGGTCCTTGAGCGTGCGAGAACCCGACCTGTCCACCGTCTTGCGCTCCTCTCACCCCGTGGGCGCGGACCCAGCACCCGAATGCTATAACTATATATCGCATTCAAAGGACGACCGCGGCGGCCCCGCCGCACAGGAGCTGAGGCACCATGACCCACGTCATCTCGATCGGCACTTATGTGCCGCCGTGGTCCAAGGGCGACCGCCGGGTCAAGGGACCCGACGAGGACGCGCTCACCATGGCAGTGGCGGCTGGCCGGGCTGCCGACCCTGATGCTGTTGCCCGACGTGTGGTCCTGGTCTCGCGCGACTTTCCGCTCATCGAAGGCGGCAACGGTGCAGTCCTGCTGGCGGCACTGTCATTACCGGCTAATACGCCGATCGCGGAGGTGCTGGGCGGTGCGCCTGCGGTCTTGGACCAGATCGTGACGGCACCGCCCGGCACGCTGGTGATCGCGGCCGACGACAACAGCGCGGCGGTGGGCGCGGCTGCTGTGTTGACCGGTGACGGCGAACCCACTTTGACCGCGGTCGGACGTCAGACGCGGAGCCTGCCACTGCTGGCCCGCGGCGACGATGGCAAGCGTCATTCCTACGCCGACCCGCGCCTACAGCGTGAAGTGGGAATCCGGGGCACCCTGAGCCGCCTCGAGTTGACCGGCGCCCCCGTCGTGGCCGCGGTGGCCGGCGTGGCCGCCGCGCAACTTGGTCGTGGTGTCGACACGAAAGCGGCCGTGGAGGACCCTCAGGCGTCAGCCGCGGCAGTCATCAACGTGATCGCCGCGGCGATCGAGAGCGGCACCTCCGGCCTGGTGTTCGCGGCGGAACAGGCGACGATGAGCGTCGCGGAACTCAGCAGTGCCACCGGGCTGCGCGTTGTCCGCGATGAGGCGCCCGCGCGTGAGCTTCCCGCCAGTCGGGTCGCCGAGGGGGTTGGCATCCCCATCTCCCTGCCGGCGTACAGTCGCGCATTCGAGCCCAAGATTCGTTGGGAAGCAGCCATATTCGACGAACGGCCCGGGATCGATTCGGCGCCGCAGTTCCCGCCCCGCGTCCGCGTCGACAACTCCGGCGCCCTCGCCACCGAATACCGGCTGGAGCCGCTGCCGCGAACGGGCACCGTCTACACCCACACGACCATCCGGATCCCGGTACCCGATCTGCCCAGCCCCTACTCACTGGCCGTCGTGCAACTCGACGACAGCCCGGTTCGGGTGCTGATGAAGGTGACCGGGGTTCCCGCGGGCGAAACGACGATCGGCGATTCCGGTGCGGTGGTGTTGCGACGAATCGCCACCCGCGCAGGCATACCCGATTACGGCTACGCGTTCTGGCCCGGCCGTAGCGAGGAAGGAGTTCTGGCATGAGGAACGTCGCCATCGTGGGTGCCGGCATGACCCCGTTCGCCGAACATTTCGAACTCGGCATCAAGGACCTGGTGCCAATGGCCTACGCCGAAGCCGTCGGCAACGTCGACAAGGGCATCGAGAAGTCCGAGATCGAGGCGGCGTGGTTCGGAGAGCTCTCGACCACCGACGGCTTCCCGTCGGGAATCCTCGCCGATACCCTCGACCTCACCGACATACCTGTCACCCGCGTCGAGAATGCCTGTGCCACAGGCAATGACGCGATCCGCAACGGAACCATCGCCGTCGCGTCGGGCTTCTACGACGTGGTCCTCGTGGTGGGGGCGGACAAGGTGCGCGAGACCGCTTCCAACACCACCTTCTGGGACTGGGCGGCGATGACCCGCGACAACGCCTGGGACTACCCACTCGGTCTGGTGGCTCCGGCGAACTTCGCACTGCACGTCACCCGGTATCTGCACGAGTCGCCGGCGACCAAGGAACACATGGCCATGGTCGCGGTGAAGAACCACTTCCATGCGCTGAAGAATCCCAAAGCACAACTGCGCTACGAGATCAGCGTCGAGAAGGCGCTCGCCGCACCCATCGTGGTGGAACCGTTCGGCCTCTACGACTGCACACCCCAAAGCGACGGCGCGGCGGCGGTTATCTTGGCAGCCGAGGACGTAGTCGATCGCTACACGGACCGCCCGGTTTGGGTGCGCGGGGTCGGCATCGGGATGGATCGGGTGATGCATCAACACAAGCAGGACATGACCACCTTTCCGCCGACCGTGCGGGCGGCGAAGTCGGCCATGCGGATGGCGGGGCTCACACCGAGTGACATCGATGTGGCCGAGGTGCATGACTGCTTCACCGGGGTGGAACTGATCAGCTACGAGGACCTCGGCTTCGCCAGCCGGTTCGAGGCGTACAAGCTGGTCGAGGCCCGCGAGAACTATGTCGGCGGCTCGATCCCGATCAACCCCAGCGGCGGTTTGAAGGCCAAGGGGCACCCCCCGGGCGCCACCGGTGTGGCGCAGTGCTACGAACTGTTCAACCAGCTCCGCGGCCAGGCGGAGAACCAAGTCGACGGTGCCCGGGTTGCGCTGGCGCACAACATCGGTGGTCCAACCGCGGTGTCCGCGGTGACCATCCTTTCCAATAAGAAAGACTGACGGGACATCACATGACGACTTCCGACATCGCCACCCTCGCCGGCTACGAGCAGTTCGCCCCCTGGCTGTTGGTGGAGAAGCGCGGCAACGTCCACGTCGTGAGCATCAACCGGCCAGAGGCGCTCAACGCCGTCACCGAAGAGGTGCACCACGCGTTCGCCACCATCTGGAAGGTGCTCGACGCCGACAGTGACGTCAAGGCGGTCGTGACCACCGGCGTCGGCCAGGCGTTCTCGGCGGGTGGGGACATGGTGATGTTCGGCCGCCTCATCGAGGACGAGGTGGCCCGCGCGTTTCAGATCCACGAGGCCCGCACCGTCTTCCTCGAGGTCATCAACTTCCCGAAGCCCTTGGTGTCCGCGGTCAACGGGCCGGCGGTCGGGCTAGGTTGTTCGATCGCGCTGTTGTCCGACCTGCTGGTGATGGGGGAGAACAGCTACTTGGCCGACCCACACGTGGCCGTTGGGCTCACTGCCGGGGACGGCGGCGCAGCGATGCTGCCCTTGCTGATCGGCATGATGAAAGCCAAAGAGTATGTGTTGCTTGGCGATCGCATCACCGCGTCGATCGCGGAGAAGCTGAATCTGGTCACCAGGGTCGTCCCCGACGACGCGGTGCTCGAGGAGGCGCTGGCACTCGGCGAGCGGTTCGCCGCACTGCCGCCGCAGGCTCTGCGATCGTCGAAGGTGGCGCTGAACATGCACCTTGCCCGGGCTGCTCAAGGTGTCCTGGAGTACGCGCTCGCCGAGGAACTCACGTCGTTCTCGACCCCGGAGTTCAAGGAGCGAGTCGCCGCGTTCCGTGCCCGATCCAAGAAGTAGTCGCTAGCGGTAGGCGGTCACGCGCGCCATCACCGCGGGCTTGCCGTCGTCCCCGATCGCACGGGCGTCGGCGACGGCGGTGCCGCGTCCGACGCGCAGCGGCGCCGCTTCGTAGCGAGACTGGTCGCCGGCGTAGAAGGGACGCAGAAAGTTCACCCGGACCGACGCGGTCCGCATCGGCGCACCATCCGTGTTCACCGTCGCGGAAGCGGCCAATTCGAGTCCCGCCGAGGCGACTCCGCCGTTGATCACGCCGACGGCGTTGTTAAGGAACGGGTCTACGTGCTGGCGCAGGACCCGCCCAGCGTCGGCAGGCGGCATGGGCTCCACGGCCATCAGTTCTGCCAGAGAGGTGTTGTGACTCTTGGCCACCGTCTCGGCGGGCTCGCTCAGGTCGAGCGCGTCGGGCATGACGTAGTACGACCGCACGGTGCCCCCGCCGACTACTACGCCGTCGCAGGTCAGCGTGCACACCGAAAGCGCTGACGTGCTGTCGCGAGGGCCCAGCGGCCGCCCCGATGTGACGACGGGGGAAGCGCCGACGGCGGTCGCCCGGTCACTGCCCTCGGGGCTCAGTTCGATGGCCAATTCGGTGGACACCGTCCATTCGGCGTCGCGACACCGGAAGTGGTTGGACAATCCGCCGACCGCATCGATGAGCACGCCGAGTGGGCCGACGGTCGGTAGATCGGTGAAGGGGTTTCGCATGCCCGCGAGCGGCATCGACATCTCGACGACGGCGGATTCCTGATCCGCGATCAACACCTCGACACCGAATCGCCGAAGCAGGTGGATCGGCGTCTCGATGTCGTGGCCGGCGTCCCGGCTGACGTCTGTCATTCGAGAAGGTCTACGACGGTGGACAATTCGGAACCCGACAGCACGAATTCCTCCGCCTTCTGCAGGTGCTTTCTCCACAGTTCGCCGGCCTTCTCGGCGTCCCCCGCCTTGATCAGGTCCAACACCATGCGGTGTGTCTTCGCGGACCGGCGAACTGCCTGCTCCGCGCGAGCACCTTCGGTGGGCTGCAGGGAGCGATTCGCCTTCTCAACGATGTGATGCAGCATGTCGCTGACGATCTGCAAGGTCTTGTTGCCCGACAGCCGGGCAATAGCAGCGTGGAAGTCGGTCAGTTGCACCACCGCATCGCTGCCCGGTTTCAACTGTTCCTCGGCTTCGACGATCCGCTCCAACTCAGTGATCGCTTTTGCATTGCGCGTTTTGGCCAGCTGCACGACCATCGGCGTTTCGAGCGCGATTCGCGCGTCGTAGACGTCTTTGAGTGTTACTCCTTCGTACTCGAGAATGACTCCCGCATACCGGGCAAGCGTCTCGCGTCGTGGCCGGGTGACCCGCGCGCCGCCACGTACGCCGCGCTGCACGACGATGAGCGATTCCGACTCGAGGACACGGAATGCCTCGCGCAGCGTCGGCCGTGACACGCCGAACCGCTCCATGAGTTCTGACTCCGGGGGGAGCATCGTCCCTTCGGCGATCTCGCCGCGGATGAACATCCTGCGCAGGACGGTAGCCACGCGATCGGCCATCTTCGGCTCGCGAAGGCTGGTGACCTCCATGTCGAGACCCTCCACCGATAGTAGTAATTAACTAACTGTTTGTAGGTTAGCCGAACGGCCCTGCGTAAACCGCTAACGCGCTCACTGACGTGAGCAAGCTCATCGTCAAAAACCCATCGCGCGGCCCATCAAGTCCTTCATGATCTCGGTGGTGCCCGCATAAAGCCGCTGTACCCGTGAGTCGCGCCACAGCCGCGCCACCTCGTATTCGTTGATGTAGCCGTAGCCGCCGTGCAGCTGCAGGCACCGGTCGAGGATCTCCCACTGCACCTCGGAGGTCCACCATTTCAGGCCCGCCGCGTCGGCGTCGGAGAGGCTGCCCTCGTTGACGGCAAGCACGCACTGGTCGAGATATGTCTGTGCGGCATCGAGTTTGACCTGCATCTCGGCGATGAAGTGCCGGTTGACTTGAAACTTACCGATCGGCTGGCCGAAGGCCGTGCGCTCCAGCGCATAGGCCTTCGTGAGGTCGAGAGCCCGCCGCGCTGCGGGTAATGCGTAGCAGGCCACGCCGACTCGCTCGAAGGGCAGGTTGGACACCAGGTGATAGAAGCCGCGATTCAGTTCCCCGACCAGGTTCTCCTTGGGAACTCTGACGTTGTCGAAGAACAACTCCGCGGTGTCAGCGGAGAACTGCCCAATCTTGTCGAGTTTGCGGCCGCGGGTGAAACCCTCCATCCCGTCTTCGATCATCAGCAGGCTGATTCCTTTTCGCCCAGCCGCCGGATCGGTCTTCACAGCCGTGAGCACGAGCTTCGACAGCAGCCCGTTGCTGATGAACGTCTTCTGCCCGTTGACTATCCAGTGATCGCCCTCGTCGCGCGCGGTGGTCTTGATGCCGGCCAGGTCGGACCCCGCCGCCGGCTCGGACATCGCGATCGAGCCGATGTACTCCCCGGAAATGAACTTCGGCAGCCAGCGCGCTTTCTGTTCATCGGTGGTCAAGGTGTTGAGATACGGCATCAGGATGTCGTTCTGGACGCCGAGGCCGATGCCGACCGAGCCGGTCATGAACATCTCCTCGGAGATGATCTGATTGAACCTGAAGTCCTTCACACCGAGCCCGCCGTACTGCTCGTCGAACTCCCAGCCGATCAGACCGTGCTCGCCCGCGGCCAGCCACGCTTCACGGCTGACCTTGCCGTCGCGTTCCCACTTCTCCACATTGGGAACGCATTCCCGCTCGAAGAACTCGCGTGCGGTGGCGCGGAAGTCATCGTGTACTTCATCGAAAATGTTGCGGCGCATGGTTCCTCAGTCCAGGTTGATGATCGCGGGAAGTGCGCGCCCGGGCGCGTAGGTGTTGAACAGGCGGTCGGCCAGCAGCGACTCCAACTGTGCGTAGGAGCCGCACAACGCATCGATCTGAAAGCCGCGCTTCACGTAGCGATGGAGGTCATGTTCGGCGGTCAACCCGACGGCCCCGCACACCTGCAGGACGGCATCGGCGACGGCGCGGTGTGCCCGTCCTGCTGCCACCTTGGCGGCGTACGCCGACAACACCTCGCCGTACCGCCACGACTCCTCGAGAAGTGCCCGCGTGCCTTCCAATTTGGCCGCGGCGGCCGCTAGGGCATGGCGTGGGGACTGCAGAGACCCGATCGGCGAACCGAACTGGACGCGGACGCTGACGTGTTCGACGGCGAGGTGCAGGGCCTGATCCGCCAACGCCACGAGTTCGGTGGCCAGGCAGCGATGCGCCGCCGCGATCGCACGGCCCCACTCGGTTGACGCGTCGACGAGATCGCCGTCGGCGGCGCCTTCGACGCGAGTCCAGATCACCGTTTCGTCGAATGTGTCGAGTCGTTCGCCCCGCAGCTGATCGGCGTCGACGACGGCGATGGACACGGTTCCCATGGCAGCGGACATCGGAACCAGGACGCGGCCGCGCAGCGGGCCGAGCAGGATGCCCTTCACCTGGCCCTCGTTCGAACTGGGCGTGGAGCCGTGGGACAGAGCCGGCAACACGACGGCGTCGACCGGTGAGTCCACCAACGACGCCAGCTCGGCCAGCATGACGCGGTCCAGCGCGTCGGTCAGCGCCAGGGTCCGCCCTTGCGCCCGGAACAACAGCGCACATGCGTCTACCGGGTATTCGGACTCGATCTCCGACCAGCCGAGCTCCGCCAGCAGCGGATCGAGGGCGACGTGGTCTTGCTTGGCCGCGACTTCGTCAAACAGGCGGAACACCGCCTCTTCGATCATGGGCCACGATTCGTCGGTCGGATTTGCCCCTCGGGTGCGCACGGTCACGATGCGCGCCTCTCCTTCGGCAACCCGAGAATATGGTCGGCGATGATCCCGCGCTGAACCTCGGCGGTACCGCCCATGATCGTGGCGGCCCGGGAGTACCACCACTCCGCGCGTGCGGTGTCGAGCTCGGCGGGGCCGCCCCGGGTGCCGGCCATCATGTGGTCTCGCGCGACGTCGAGGATCAGGTCGTTGACCGCGCGCTCGGCTTCACTGCAGAGCAGCTTGTCGATACTGCTCTCGGGGCCCACGGACTCGCCGGCGGCGAGCTTGCGCACGGTGGTGGCGGCGCGGGCCTGCGCCGCCATGACGTCGACGTAGACGCGCGCGAACCGCTCTCGCTGGGCCGCGCCCGCTCCACGGGCCACCATGTATTCGCGCAGCCGCCCCAACTCCATCAGCACCTTGTTCAGCGCCGCATAGCCGTACATGCCGCGCTCGTACTGCATCAGGAACATCGTCACGGCCCAGCCGGCCCCGACCTCGCCGACCAGCCGTTCCGGCGGTACCCGGACGTCGTCGAAGAAGACCTCGGCGAGTTCGCGCCGCCCGCTGGCCAACGCGATCGGCCGTACCGTCACGCCGGGTGCGTCCGTGTCGATCAGTGTCATCGTCAGGCCGCGGTGTCTGCTCTCTGGCGACCCGGTGCGGACGAGCACGCAGAGCCGCTTGGCCGTACCGCCTTGACTGGTCCAGATCTTTTGGCCGTTGACGACGAATCCACCCGAGCCGTCTTCGGTCGCCCGGGTGCGCAGGGAGGCCAGGTCGCTGCCCGACTCCGGCTCGGAGAAGCCCTGCCCCCACCATTCGGTGCCGTCGAGGTAGCGCGGAAGGTACTCACCTGCCAGGTGGGGGGCGAACTTCAGGATCGCGGGCCCCATCACCTCCAAGCTCCAGGCCTGTGCCGGGATGGGCAGCATCGCGTTCGCGAGCTCCTCGTAGAGGACGGCACGGTGAATCTCGTTACCGCCCAAGCCGCCGGCCGCCTCGGGCCAGCCGTATCGGTTCCAGCCGTCGGCGTGCAAACGTGCCATCACCGCTGCATCGTGTTCGAGCCCGGCCTCGGCGGTCGTGGACGCAGCGGTGCGCCATTCGTCGGCGCAGTCGAGGTTGCGCAGATACTGGCGTAGATGCTGACGAAACGTGGCTACCTCGGACACCAAGTCGGCACTGTTCGCGGCGTCGTCGGCGGCGTCAAGCACTGCGGTAACCCCCCTTGTCCGGTATCGGGATCCGGCCTACGCTCGAATCAGCTAAACAATTATCTATAAGAGGTACACTAGGTCGCGCCCACAGTCCAGCAGGAGGAAGTGCCAATGACGGCATCGCCGGTCGACGCAACAACCGTCCAGTTCAATCCGGAAACCCGTCTCTATGTTGACGGCAGGCTGCGAAATTCTGCCACGGGCAAGACCGTCGACAACGTCAATCCGGCCACCGAGGAAGTGCTCGGAACCTGTACGGACGCGGGCGCCGAGGACATGGAACAGGCGATCGCCGCTGCCCGGCGCACATTCGACACCACCGACTGGTCGACTGACCACGAATTCCGCAAGCATTGCCTGCTGCAGCTGCATAACGCGTTGCAGGAGGAGAAGGAGGACATCCGCGGCGAACTGATCGCCGAAGTCGGTTCGACGGTGGGCATGACCTATATCGCGCAACTGGAGTGGCCGTTGGCCGATGCGGTGAAGTGGCCGGCGGAATACATCTCGAAGTTCGCGTGGGAGCGGATGCTCGACCAAGACGCCAAGATGGGGGTTCCGTACAACCGCGTCGTCGTCAAGGAGGCGATGGGGGTGGTCGGAGCCATCACCCCGTGGAACTTCCCGTTCGAGATCATCAGCAACAAGGTCGGCCAGATTCTGGCGACCGGAAACACCATGGTGCTCAAGCCGGCGATCGAGACGCCGTGGAGCGCGTTGCGGTGGGGCCGGATCATCGCCGAGCAGACCGACATCCCGCCCGGTGTCGTCAACATCGTTCCGGCGTCCGACAATAACGTCGCGCAGGTACTTGCCACCGATCCGCGGATCGACATGGTGTCCTTCACCGGTTCGACGGCGGTGGGCAAGCTCATCCAGCGTCTGTCCGCAGACACGATGAAGCGCAACATGCTCGAGCTCGGTGGCAAGTCGGCGTATCTGGTGCTCGACGACGCCGATCTGGACGCGGCGTTGCCCGGATGCATTGGCGCGCTGATGCATTCCGGGCAGGGCTGTGCGCTCGCCACCCGAATGCTGGTGCCGCGATCGCTCTACGAGCAAGCCGTCGAGGTAGCCACGGCCACCTTCGGTGCGCTCAGCGTCGGCGACCCGTCGGATCCCAACACCTTCTGTGGGCCGCTGGTGTCAGCCAAGCAGCGGGATCGGGTGCTCGACTACATCGACATCGCCAAGCGCGACGGTGGCCGCGTCACCGTCGGCGGGGGCGTGCCGGAGGGGCTAAACCGCGGCTACTTCGTGGCGCCGACGGTCGTTGCGGATGTCGAACCGGCTCACACGATCTTCCAGGAGGAGATCTTCGGGCCGGTCCTGTCGATCACGCCGTACGAGGGCGGCGACGACGCCGCTGTCGAGTTGGCGAACAACTCCCGCTACGGCCTGGCCGGGGCCATCATGGGCTCGACCGAGCGGGCCATGGCCGTCGCGCGCCGTATCCGCACCGGTTCGCTGATGATCAACTCCGCCATGTACTACGGCGCGGACGCGCCGTTCGGCGGCTACAAGATGAGTGGCATCGGGCGCCAGAACGGCCACGAGGGCTTCGAACAGTACCTGCAGACTAAGACGATCGGATATCCCATCGCATGACCGATATTCTCAATGGCGTTCGCGTAGTCGAACTCGCCGCGTGGAGCTTCGTCCCAGCGGCCGGCGCGGTGCTCGCCGACTGGGGGGCCGACGTCATCAAGATCGAGCACCCGGAGACCGGTGATCCGCAGCGCGGGCTGATCAGCTCGGGGATCGTCACAGGCGCCGGGGGCGTCAATCACTTCATCGAACAGCCGAACCGGGGCAAGCGCAGCATCGGTCTCGACTCGTCGACGGCCGAGGGTCTCGAACTGTTGATGAAACTCATCGAAACCGCTGATGTGTTCCTGACGAATCTGCTGCCGGACTCGCGTCAGCGGATGGGCATCGACGTCGAGCAAGTACGCACCCGCAACTCCACAATCATCTATGCCCGCGGCCACGGCTACGGAACCAAGGGCGATCTCGCTACGCAGGGCGGTTTCGACTTGGCCGCGTATTGGGCACGTGGTGGGATTGGCGAGGCCTACGCCGCCGGCGACGGCTCATACCCGCCGTTGCAGCGACCGGCATTCGGCGACGTGTACGGCGGCTTTGCGATCGCCTCGGGCATCGTCGGCGCACTCTACAAACGCGAGCGCACGGGGCAACCATCGGTGGTTGACGTTTCCCTGCTCAGTTCGGCGATCTGGCAGCTGGGCCCCGACATCGTCGGCGCGGGCATCACTGGACAGGACATCCCGAAGTTCCAGTTGGCGGAGATGCCCAACCCGGTGGCCAGCATCTACCAGACGCGCGACCGACGCCACATCGCCTTCGTGCTCCTGCAGGCGGACCGGTTCTGGGCCGATTTCTGCACGCGACTCGGGCGGCCCGACCTGATCGCCGATGAGCGATTCGCCAACGCCATGGTGCGGTTCGAAAACCGTGCCGACTGCATCGTCGAACTGCGCAAGACGATCGGTCAGCATGACCTGGCGCACTGGGAGGCGGCGTTCAAAGGCTTCGACGGGGTGTGGGACGTGATGCGCACTGCGCGCGAGATTCATGATGACCCACAGGTACTGGCCAACGGCTACCTACCCCGCACGTCCGACGCTAACGGCAACGAGTTCGCGCTGGCGGGTAGCCCCGTGCAGTTCGACGAGGCGCCATTGTCGCTGAAGTGCGCTCCGGGGCACGGCGAGCACACCGACGCGCTGTTGGCCGAATTGGGATTCAGCGAGGACGAGATCATCGATCTCAAAGTCAAATCGGTTGTTCTGTAGTGGCATCCGATGATCTAGCTCGCCGGTTCCTGCACGTCAACCTGAACTGTGAATCCCTAGAAGCGACGGAGCGGCTGTACTCGGGCGTTCTGGGCCTGTCGGCCAGGATGCGCACCGACCCGACTGTGCCGACCAACGGCGCCATCCTGGGCATCGACGACGAAACCTACTGTTCTACTGCGTTTCTGTACGACGCGCGAGGTGGGCGCGACGGTTGCGCACTTGAGGCGATCGCCTACGAATCCCCGCCCCTGGCACGCGACCAACGCACCGAACCGACCAGACGGGGCATCCGCGCCGCGCTCATGTGGGTGGCGGATCTGGACAATGCCGCTGCGGCCCTGGGCGAGGCGGGCGTGCCGGTCGGCGAACCGGTTGAGGGGCCCATCTCGGGCGCGAAATCGGTGCTCGCACTCGACCCCGACGGCGTCGTCGTCGAGTTAGCCCAGGCCGCAAACGATTTGGACGCGTCGGCCGGCGCTCTGTTTTCCGGCATCCGCATCGCGGCCATCGATATGCTCGCCACCGCGGAGTTTATGACCGCGATCGGTTTCATCGAGATCGAGGCGCCAAGGACAGTACCGGTTTCGGGCAACCAGTTGGCGCCGGGCGGCTCAGCCGATTCCGTCGAATGCGTCGTCGCTCGCTTCGCGCTTGCGGAGGACCGGGAACGGTTCACCGTCACGGTGGTCCAGCATCCGGACACCACGACTGATGCGCCGGTGCCGTGGGGCGGCAACCGTCAGGGACTCTATCGTTGCGCATTGCGGGTCGAGAACGTGGACAAGGCACTGTCTGCTATACCGAATTCGGTTGAAAGGATGGGTGATCCGGTGTGGTGCCCGCTACCCGGAACCAAGATCGACGGCTTGTACATCGCGTTTCTGCGGTCGCCGGATGGCGTGGTGTTCGAGTTCGTCGAGCGACCGCTGAAGTTCTTCAGCAATTGACGGACCGCCGAATTCAAACGATCGAGGAGTGACATGTCGGCCGAACCCACCGAATTCAGCCCCCGCCCGCCTGACGGTGACTGGCTGGGCACGCCCTTTCTGAGATTCGAGCGCGAGGGCGGCTTCGCCGTCCTGACGCTCGACCGCCCGGCCGCACGCAATGCGATGACCCCGGCGATGTACTTCGGGATTCGGTACGCCATCTCGCGGGTCAACGCCGACGAGAACCTCGCCGGGCTTCTGATCACCGGAACCGGAGACGTATTCGCCCCTGGCGGTGATCTTGCCCAAGGCGCCGAGGACAATTGGATGGACTTCGCTGTGACGATGGGCATGGACGTCACACCGTTCGACAGTCTGCGTCAGTCGGCCAAACCCGTCGTCGCCGCCGTGAACGGTCTCGCCCAGGGCGGCGGGCTCCAAATCGCCCTCTGCAGCGACATCGCTGTCGTCAGTGACCGGGCGACTTTCCGAGTCCCGGAGCTGTACCGCGGAATTGCTGACACTTATTACAGCCATATGCTCGCCAGAGTGATCGGGCCGGTTCGCACACGGGACCTGATGTTCACCGGCCGGGTGCTATCCGCCGACGAGGCGGTCGACTGGGGCTTGGTCGCTCGGAAGGTGCCTCACGACGACCTGATGGCAACTGCGCGTGACGTTCTCGCTCAGTGCTGTCGTACCGCGCCACAGGCGCGTGCCCTCGTCAAGTCCAGTCTCGACAACTACATCGGCCTTTACGATCGCATCGGGATGAAGGTGAGCCTCGACGGTCCCGAGGCTCGCGAAGGATTCATCGCCTTCAAGGAGAGGCGATCACCGGATTGGGTGCATCCAGAATTGCGGGTTGCGGGCCGGCTGTAGCTGCTCGTACGTTCAGCCGATCAGTAGGCGTGCAATCATTTCCGACAGCGCGAAGACGACACTGTCGCGCGACGCGGCGGGAACCTCGTTGTGTTGGACCGTCAACCACGTACGGTCGAGCATCGCCATCACCGACACCCCTAAAGCGGTGGGCTCGGCTTCGGGCGGGCGCGCCGATAGCTTGGCGATCTGCTCGCCGAGAACCGCGGCCGTTCGGCCGTGGGCGCGGGTTACCGCTGCGCGGAACTTCGGATCCTGCGGCGCATCGTCGGCGGACCGGATGACAAAGGCGCCGTTGCGGTCCAGGTAGGAGAAGTAGTTGTCGACCCACCGCTGGACCGCCGACTGGGTTGGGGGGTGGTCCAGCTCCCCGAAGGACTCCACGACGTGCAGGGCTTCGCGGTAGGTGGCCGTACCCAGCTCGATGAACAGTTGAGTCTTGTCGGGAAAGTAGTAGTAGAAACTGGCGCGGTTGATCTGCGAGAGATCGGTGATGTCACGGATGGTGACACCCGAGAATCCCTTGCGTGCGAACGCTACCCGCGCAGCGTCCAGTATCGAGTCGCGCGTGCGATCGGATTTGCGACGCCCTGCGGGGCTATCAGACGCTGTGGCCGACAAGTCGGTCCGCCGCAGCCTGGTGCTCGGGATAGAAGTTGGAGCACCACGCACGTAGCTTCTTGAAGCCGGCCGCCTCGCTGGTCGCCAGTGCCGGGGGGTCCATGTACTGCTGGTGATCCCAGATCTGAATATCCTGGGGCAGAGCACGTTTTGCTGCTGCGAGCCGCTCGGCGAAATCATCACATTCGTCATCGATCCAGTAGCCGGCGAAGATATCCGAGGTCTCGTCATCGACCGGCGTGGTGCATATGGAGATGACCCGAATTCCCTCTCGCGTGTGTTCTCCGTTAAAACTGACCCCGATGCCCGACCAGTAAATCTCGATCGTGTTGAGGGTGTCGTCAAGACGATCCTCACCGTCTGCCCACCGTCGGCCGAAGCCGACCTTGGCTGACCAAGTCGAGCTATCGGTGTGTTCTCGCAGAACCGTTGGACTGATCGGGGTGCGATGCACAAAGCGGAAGTGGTGGGGGTCAACCGCGTTTTCCGCGATCACTTGTGGATGTACGTGGATATTCGCGAATCGCGTGCGACAGTCCGCGCTGAACGGATGGTAGCTGCGCGAAGCGACGTGATCTCCCAGCATCTCGAAGCCAGTCGGCAAGCGCCACAATGGTTCTCGACCCGCGGCGTCATGCCAGACGAATATCGATTCGTTGACCTCGGCGACTGGATAAGAACGAATGCGCCGGCCCCTATTGGGGCGGTCCTGGTAGGGGATGCTGACGTTACGCCCCTGGCCGTTCCACACCCAGCCATGAAACGGACACTGGATGCCGTCCTCGACAACGCAGCCGCCGAACGCGAGATTGGCGCCGAGGTGCCGGCAGTGAGCATCCATGACGCACACTTGCCCGTCGTACCCGCGGAAGGCGACAAGGTCACGGCCGAAGTAGTGCAGGGCCTTAACTTCACCGATTTTCAGGTCGGCGCTCCATGCCATCTGAAACCAGCCGGTCGGTTGCATGGTGGGCCAGTTCTGCATCGATGCGCTCCTTCGCCGAAGATCCACTGTCAGTGGAGCATACCGCAATTTTCAACACTCATGTCGAAAAAGTGGCCACGGCCCCCTCGGCTGCCATTCTTCGAATTTGGGCGTACCACCTCGGCGTTTCAGTTGGCCAGCAATTCCAACCGGGACCGGGCTGGGTTGGGCACTGGTGCTCCATTCGTCGGAAGTCCTCAGGCGGTGCGCAATAGAGAGATCAGCGCCGCGGCATCGGCCATGCTGCGGAGGAGGTCGTTGAGGTGCGTGCACGTTGATGTGCCGAACAGTTCTTGACGGACCCGAAATCCCAACTCGTCCAATCTCATTCCGACGATTTGAGTAGAGCTTGCGGCGGCGCCGGGGCATTCCCGCCAGGGCAGCACTCTGGGCACCGCCTCCGAGCTCAGGATGACCCCAGTGTCGGGGTCTACTGATGCGTCGAGCGTGTACTCGTGGATGATGGTCTCGGTGCCGTCGGCGCGCACATAGCTATCGCGGAATATCGCATCGATCAACATCTCTGGACTATCCGAGCCCTGGTGCAGATCAAGTCTTCGTCGCCGCCGCATACCGTGAATGGGCAGCGGGGCCATGTCGTGCCAGGCGAGTGGATCGGCCGGGTCCTCGAGGGCGGGGGCGGTCGGTCCGGTGACCACAGCAGGGTCGCCTGATCTGAACGACGTCATCAGCAGGCCGCCGGTCACGAAGCCGGCGCACTGATCGGCCACCGGTAGATAACCCGACTTCGTCCCGTTACCTAGAGCACCGGATGCCGATAGCGCGTGCCCAGAGATCAGCGTGGCGACCGGGACGTCGTCGAGCAACGTATAGCGCAAATCCCGGCGTGGCCGTAGATCGGGTGCAGCCTTATCGACCGCGGCGCGAAAGCCGCTCATCGCGGGCGCCCCGACGAGGTGCAGGTCGGCAACGGCCGGTTCTAGCTCGAGGCGGTGGACGACGCGGGCGACCATCTCGACGGTCGCTTCCAGCCGGGCGCGGCCAGCCTCGGTCGCGGTGCCGTCGCGGGCTGTCTTGAGGTCGCGTGCACGGCCCGACAAATACACCGGATCGATCGAGCCCGGATCGCGGGTCATGTCGATGGAGCTGGTTCGCCGCACCGAGCCGGGCAGTCGTCGCGGCGTCCCTTGCGTCGGCTCGTGAATACCGTGCAGCGGATGGAGACCAAAACGTGGTGTGCCTAAATCGGTTCCGCTCATATCGGGGATTCAGGCGATACTGACGCTCTTGGTCCGCAGGAACTCGTCCAGCCCATGTCGGCCGCCTTCCTTCCCCATACCGCTGATGCCGATCCCGCCGAAGGGTCGGTGTACCGCCAGGTTCATGGCGCCGTTGATCAGCACCTCTCCGGTTTCGAGTGCTTCAGCGACACGGTGGGCGCGCTTGAGGTCGTTCGTGAACACGTACCCGGACAGCCCGTAAGGTGTGCTGTTCGCGATGTCGACGGCTTCATCTTCGTTGTCGAACGGGATGATCGACAACACGGGTCCAAAGACCTCTTTTTGCGCCAGTTCGGAATTGGGGTCGACGTCGGCGAACACCGTGGGCTGCAGGAAGTATCCGTCCGCGAGCTCGCCGCCGATACGTTCACCGCCCGTGACCAATCGTGCGCCGTCTAGTTTGGCGCGGTCGATCATGCCCAAGATCCGTTCTAGCGCTGCGGCATTCACGACAGGACCCGCCAGGGTGTCGGGTTCCAAAGGGTCGCCCACTTTGATCATCGACGCTATCGCCGCGACTCGCGCGATGACGTCGTCGTAGAGCGGACGCGCCACGATCATGCGGGTGGGGAGTGCGCATCCCTGACCGCTCATCAGGCCCACCGACATCATCGTGCCGACACTGCAGGCGAGGTCGAGGTCCGCGTCCGCGAAGACGATGTTGCCGGATTTGCCGCCGAGCTCCATAACCGCGGGCTTGATCTGCGCGGCGCAGGTCGACAGGATCTTGCGCGCCGTGTCCGGGCCGCCGGTGAAGCTGACTTTCTTGACCAGAGGGTGTGCCACAAGGGCGGCCCCGGCTTCCGTCGAGCCGGGAACCACATTGACCACGCCATCGGGAATACCCGCCTCGGCCGCCAGATCGGCAAACAAGGTGGCACTGAACGGGGTGAGTTCGGACGGCTTGATCACCACGGTGTTGCCGGCGGCAAGGGCCGCAGGCACTTTCATCGCCAACGAGATGAGGGGGCCGTTCCAGGTGATGATCACGCCGACGACCCCGTAGGGCTGGCTCAATGTATAGCTGAACTCACCGTGGGTACGGTACGAGCCCGACACTTCGCTGGTGATCTTGTCGGCCCATCCCGCGTAGTAACGGGTCCATTCCACCGACATCGCGACTAGTCCGGCCACCAATCCTGCTGCCGTGCCGTTGTCCAAGGTGCCGAGCCGGATGAAGTCATCGGCGTGCTGTTCGATCAGATCTGCCAGCCGAATCAGCACGCGACGACGTTCGGCGGGATTGACCGAACGCCAACTTTGGAAAGCATTGTGCGCCACGCGCACGGCCTCGTCGATCTCCACCGGACCTGCCATGGGAACCTCGGCATCGGGTGTGGCCGTGCACGGGTTGATGTGTTGGAAGGTGCCTCCGGACGCGGTGTGTCGTTTTTCCTCGCCGATTCTCAGCGAAACTTCCGGGGGAGTGTCGAGTCTTGATGCAGTCACTGGCCTGTCCGTCCTTCGCCTACCGAACCGCGAAGCCGGCGTCGAGCGGCCAGGCGGTGCCGGTGATGAATCTGCCCGCGTCGGAAACCAGCCACGCGACAGCTTCCGCGACGTCTTCGGGTTGCAGGATCTGTATCGGCAGGACGTTCTGCATGGCAGACAGCGCCGCGTCGTTGGCTTCGAAGAGTTTGGCCATCGTCTCGTTCATCACCATGCCGGTTGCCACCCCTGTCGGGTGGATGGTGTTGACCCGGATCGAGTGCGGCCCAAGATGATTGGCCCACACCTGCATCAAACCTACGAGACCGCGTTTGGCGGCGGCGTAAGCCTGGCCACCCGCACGGTCGGTGCCGGTGGCCTTCAAACCAGCGCTCGAGCTTGTGATTACAATCGATCCGCCGCGACCGCCGTCGATCAGGGCGGGGATCGCCGCCTCGACGGTGTTCCACACGCCGACCAGGTCCACGTCGATGATGTCCCGGAAGATCTGACGCCGATTAGAGCCCTCGCTGAGGCGGACGATTCCGGCGTTCGCCACGACGATGTCGATACGGCCGAATTCGTTGACACCCTCGCGGAGGACGGCGTCGACGGCCTCGCCGTCGCGGACGTCGGCTTGGCGGGCCACAATTCGACGGCCCCGATCCTCCACGAGCTTGACCGTCTCTTCGAGCTCGGCGAGCGTAGCGTTGGGATAGTCCATCGAGTCGATGTCGGCACAGATGTCCAGCGCGACGATGTCGGCGCCTTCACTGGCGAGGCGGACTGCATGCGCGCGGCCCTGTCCTCGAGCGGCGCCAGTGATGAAGGCGACTTTGCCTTCGAGGTTTCCCACGGATTGTCTCCCTTGACGTCAGTCCGGCAGGCTGCCGGTGTGGATGCGTGCCAATCTCAAACCTTCTTCGGAGTCGTCGACCTCGACGCTCCAGTTGCCGCACGAGCAGGTGCCGCGAAAGTATCCGTTTTCGGGAAGGATCGTCTGTCCGTCGCAGTCACCGCCGGTGTTGGCGATGCCGCCGAAGAATTCCAGCGGCTTCTCATGGAGTGCGCTCTCGTCGTCAGCCACTGCGCCTCACTCCTTCCGAACGTCGGCGGCCCGGAACACCGGGAGCATCCAGCCGTCGGCGATGGGGGAAAAGTCCACGCGCAGAGCCATTCCGATCGTCACGTCGGTCGGCGCGATGTCGACGATGTTGCTGACGAGCCGGGCTCCGGGCGCGTCGGGGAGGTCTACCACGGCGGGCACCACGATGAGCTCGGGCGCGCCGGGGATCCCGTGGACGACCGCGAAGCTGTAGACAGTCGCAACGCCACTGAGTTCAGTCCAATCGAGCTCCGTGGACTGACAATTGGGGCAGAACGGTGTCGGCGGCAGCCGGAAGGTGCCGCAGTGGGCGCACTGCGGCGCTACCAGTCGCCCTTCCTTCGCTGCCTGCCAGAACGGTTCGGTGTCTTTATTGACGGCGATCCTGACGTGTTCTCCGGGAAGGGCGGTCGCCAGCGTTGCAGGAGGCGCGCTCATGCCGCACGCCCCAGAATCAGACCGCTGACCGGCAGGCTGGCCGGCCCTCCGGTGACCAACGCGAGCTCAGCGTCGGACACCTGGTTGATCGCGGTGCCGCGCATTTGCTCAACCCCTTCCATAATGTGGGTCATGCCGATGATGTAGGCCTCCGACAGTTGACCACCGTGCGTGTTGAGCGGGATGGAACCGCCGTCGTAGCGGATCGCCCCACTCTCGACGAAGGCGCCACCCTCGCCCTTCTCGCAGAACCCGTAGTCCTCGAGCTGCATCAGCACCATCGGGGAGAAGTGGTCGTAAAGCAGCGCCACATCAATGTCGGCGGCGCAGATCCCGGCCTGCCGGTAGAGCCGGTCAGCGATCGGCTTGTTACCCGAGGACGCGAAGTATTCGTCGGGCATGCCCATCCATGCGAATGCGCGTCCCCACTCCTTGACTCCACCATGGGCGGCGGCCACCACGGGGACCGGTGGCTGGCGCAGGTCGCGGGCACGGTCCATGCTCGTCGTGATCACTGCGACGGCACCATCGGTCTCCTGACAGAAGTCGTAGAGGCACAACGGTTCTGCGATCATCCGGGCATTGAAATAGTCTTCGAGCGTGAGTGGCTCCCGGTGTATGGCCTTGGGTCGGTTCAGGGCATTGGTGCGTGTGGAGATCGCGATCTCGGCGAAAGCCTCGCGCCGCGTGCCGTAGAGATGCATGTGCCGACGCGCCAACACCGACATCAGCTGGCCCGGGCCGAACAGCCCTGACGGCTGCAGGAACGAGTTGATCGGATCGGGCGCCATCGCCGAGAACACCGATCCCAGACGCTGTTTCGACTGCTGCAGCGCCATCACGGTGACGACCACGGACGCATCGCCGGCGACAACGGCCGCCCTAGCCAGCCCGATCGCCCCGGCTGAACCACCGCCGCCCGAGGTCAGCGCGGCGGTGAACCGGACCTCCGGAATGCCGAGAGTTTCCACGAAATCGCCGGTGTCCATCTTTTCGGTGTAACCGGCACTCGCACCCGAGTAGTAGGCGAAACCGTCGATGTCGCGGACGGACAGTCCGGCGTCCGCGCAAGCGGCGAGGATCGCCTCACCGGCGAGTTCGGTGATGGTCTTCGGAAGTGACCCGCCGCGCTTGTAGTAGGGCGTCGCACCGATTCCGACGATGGCGACGTCACGCAGACCATTCGAATTACCCACCGGTTCAGATGCTTTCGGGCGGAACGGGCGGGACAGCGGGGAACAGCTCGAAGAACGTGCCCTGGGTGATGCGCAGCCGTGTCTCTTCGCTGACCCCGTCGAACAGCGTTTTCAACGTGTCCTGTGTGTGGCCGAACGTACCCTCCATATGCGGGTAGTCGCTGCCGAACATGACGTTGCGGTAACCCATGTGATCGAAGGCCGCCACGGCGGTCTCGTCGTGCTGGAACGACGCGTAGACCTGGCTGTACAGGATCTCTTTCGGATTTCGGCTGAGCTTGGGCCGCACCGCCATGTGGTGCTGGCGATAACCCTCGAGCAGCCGGTCGCCGAGGAACGGGACCCACGTGGCACCGCCCTCTGAGATCAACACCTTCAGATTCGGGTGCCGATCGAGCGCGCCGGAGGCCACCATTTTCATCGCCGCCCGCTGCCCGGAGAACGTCGTCTCGGCGTAGTTCATGATGGCGCCACCCGGACCGCGGTAGACCTGACCCGCGCCACCGCTCACGCTGTTACCGGCCTCGACGGGCACGGGATCGGTGCCGATGTGGAAGGCGATCACCATGCCGGCCTCTTCGGCGGCGCCCCAGAACGGCTCCCACTCCTTCCGGTGCCAATCCGGCGCGCTCGGGTGCGGAGTCGTCGGCAGGAAAACAGCCTTGAAACCCTTGTCAGCCGCCCACAACAGTTCATCCACCGCATCGTTGACCACGAGCGTCGACACCTGCGCGGTGACCACGTAGCGCGGCGAGACGGCCGCAATCTCCTCGAGAGCCCACTCATTGCTGGCTCGCATGCAGGCCTTGAGCAACTCCGGTGTGCGGAACGTCGAGGCCCACATGCCGAGCGAGGGAAAAATGACCTCTCCCCATACACCTTCGACATCCAGATCACCGAGTCGCGCGCGGGCGTCTCGCACGCCCTGCGGCTTCGAGCTCAACTCAGCGAAGGCCACCATCGCCGAGGACGGCAGCTTCCGGCGAAAGATCTGACCGTCGACGTAAACCGTCTCGTACTCGCCGTCCGGATCCTTTTCCGACCGCGGGCATAACGCAGCCAACCCTTTCGGCAGTCTCGATTGCCAGAGGTCGTCGGGTTCCAAGAAGTGCGAGTCGCCGGAATTCGTCCAGATCTTGGTCATGCGGCCCTCCACGATGTGCCTAAGCAGCGCGAAAAATGACTTTTCAGCAGGCTATGGCGGGGACGGCCTGCGTGTCAACCAACGATCGCCGAAGACGCCCTGGATCTGCCGGGCACGGTTGAGTATTATGCGATCGACATCACAAAGATGCCGGTCAATACGATCGTGGATGAAAATCTGATTTTCAATCTTTCGAAGGAGTGCCGTTCGATGCCAGTCTCCGTCGGAGCCCAGGCCGCCCCAGGATCGGTGGAACCGCTCGCCGGTATCCGCGTCGTCGACCTGTCCACCACGCTGCCCGGGGCGGTGTGCACTCAATTCCTGGCCGACTCCGGGGCAGAGGTTTTGATGCTCGAACCGCCCGGCGGCAGCCCGCTGCGTTCGCTGCGCGGCTGGCCCGCGCTCGGACGCGGCAAGCGCAGCCGAGTTGTCGATCTCAGGTCCAGCTCCGGAGCCTCCGAGCTGGACGAGGTCCTGCGCGACGCCGACGTCGCGTTGACAACTTTTAGCCCAGCCGCGCTCGCGGATCTGGGCATCGATTCCGAGGCGCTGCTCGCACGTTATCCGCAGTTGGTGATCGCCCACATCACCGGTTGGGGCCGCAGCGGGCCGTGGCGGGACTTGAAGGGTTACGAGGGACTGGTGCTCGCCAAGGCCGGTCTATCGCATGCTGTGCGTAGGATGGCCAATCCGCCGCGGCCGTCGTATGTCTGCGTTCCCTATGCGGGCTTCGCCGCGGGACACATTGCGCTGCACGGAATCCTGGCCGCGCTACATGAGCGCGACCGCAGTGGCCGCGGGCAGATCGTCGACGCTGACCTCGTCCGCGGTGTGCATGCCATCGATGCGTGGAATTGGTTCGGGGAGATGGTCGGCATCCGGTGGCCGGAGGCCTACAACACCGTGGAGGCCTGGACGGAGGAGGGTACTCCACAGAGTCCGATGCTCTTGGCGCTACTGGCCGCCCCCACCAACGACGGGCACTGGTTGCAGTTCGCCCAGGTGTCACCGCATCTGTTCGGGGCGATGCTGCATGAGTTCGGCGTGACGGAACTTCTCGCAGACCCGAAGTGGAAAGGCTTTCCGGCACTGGAAAATCCGGAGCTGTACAAAGAATTCTGGTCGATCCTGTTGTCGAAAGTCGGCGAGCGCACCCTCGCCGAATGGCAGCAATGTTTTTACGACAAGCCGGACCTGTGTGCCGAGTTGTTCCGGTCCGGACCTGAGGTCTTCGATCATCCTCAGCTGATGCACGAGGGGCGGTCGGTGGTCGTCGAGGATCCCAAGTGGGGGCCCGTCCGCCAGCCGAGCAGCCTCTTTCACACCCACGAAGGGCCGCTGCGCCGACCCTCTCCGGCGCCTCGACTCGGCGACGGCGGGAACATCTGGGCGACTGATCCGTCAGCTGTGGAGGCCGCAGGCGACACCAGCTCGACACCGCCGCTAACGGGCATCACCATTGTGGAGTTTGGCGAGATGTTTGCCGCCCCCTACGCGTCGAGCGTGCTCGCCGACCTCGGCGCACGCGTCATCAAGTTCGAGAACATTGATGGCGACAACATCCGCAACCTCCTGCAATTTCCGGAGGCGGCCGGTGCAAAGGTGATGCAGGGCAAGGAAAGTATCCAGGTCGATCTGCACACCGACGAGGGACGGGCGGTTGCTCACCGGCTCGTCGCATCCGCCGACGTTGTGCTGCAGTCCATGCGGGCCGGTGTCGTCGACAGGCTGGGCATCGGTGTCGAGACACTGCATGCGATCAACCCCGACCTCATCTACGTGTCGGCGCCCGGCTACGGCGTTGACGGACCCTTCGGTGCTCGTCCGGCGTACGCGCCCAGCATCGGAGCGGCCGGCGGCGTGGCGCTGACCAACGCTCCGGACGCCGCGTGCATTACGTCATGCCTGGAAGACGTCATGTACCACGTGCCGCGGGTAACGAGCGCCGGAACGTCACCGGAATTGCAGAGCGACGGCTTGGCCGCCCTCGGTGTCGCTTCCACCATCCTCACCGCACTCGTCGGGCGCGACCGCGGCCGCCCGATCAACGATGTGCGCACTTCCATGCTTGCCACGGTGACGCACGCCCTCACCGACTGGGTGGTCGACTATGCGAATGCTCCGCAGCCTCTAGTGCCCCGACACGACGGCAATGGGCTGTCGGCGCTCTACCGCATCTATGACACCAGCGAGGGACGTATATTTCTGGCCGCGCCACAGGCGAAGGAATGGCAGCCGCTCGTGATAGCACTGCAGGATTTCACTGATCTCGCACATGAACAACGCTTCTCGACGCCGGAAGGGCGGGTGGCTGGTGACGACGAACTCGCCCGGTGTCTCGAAGCTGCATTCAGCAAGGAGTCTGCCGCGTTCTGGGAGAGGCATCTCGCAGCGGCGGGACTCGGGTGTGTGGAACTCTACGAGGGCGCTCCGGCGCGGCTCATCCAGACTGATCCGCAGCTGGCGGCCGAATACGCAGTGACTGCCGTCAGCCCCGTCTTTGATGAGCACCTGCGGCTTTCGCCGCTGGTCGGGTTGAGTCGGTCGGAGATCAGGGCGCCCGGCGGATGCCTGGCCGGTCAGCACACCGTTTCGGTGCTGCGGGAGTTCGGCTACGATAACGAGACGATATCGAAGTGGCAGGATTCCGGTGTAATTCATTGTGGCTGAGAGTAAGACGCTCGATCGCTCATCGGAGCGACAGCACATCATCGACGCCGCCTACCGTTGCCTGGATCGCAACTCCGAGGCCTCGGCATCCATCACCGAGATACTCGATGAAGCCGGTCTCGGCACGCGCGCCTTCTACCGGAACTTCAGCACTAAACACGATCTTCTGTTGGAAATGTTCCGTAGGGATCGCGAGGCGGTGCAGGCGCAACTGCGCGAGGTCGTGGCGAGCGCCGGAACCCCGGTCGAGGCGCTGCGGTCGTGGATGACCCATTTGTTCGAGCTGGTGTCGAATCCGCGCAAGCGCAAGATGGTGGCCATTTTCTACTCCGAGGAGCTCCGACGCACCCCAGGTTATGCCCGCGAACTCGAAATCGTCATGGCGGCCGATCAGGCATCGATCGCCGCGATCCTGCACCGGGGCAAAGCCGAAGGTATCTTCACCGCATGCACTCCGGAGGCGGATGCTCGGTCGATTCGCGCGGCTTTCGAGGCCGCACTTCTCGATAGGTTTCAACGAAAGTCGACAGCAGACGCGGCTGACGAGGTCGAACAGCTGCTGGGCTTCGTGCTGCGCGGTCTGGGCGCCGCTTAGCCTTTCAGCAAGGGTGCGAGCTTCGTGCAGATCGTCTGCACGTGCCGCAGCGCCCACTCCTCGGATATCCCGCCCAAGGACGCCCAGAAGAACACCGCTTCGGTGGGCGAATCGGCGATCATCGTCCGCACCTTCGACGCCATGGAATGTGGTGTCTCACACCAGAAATAATCGAGAGCCCCGGCTTTTCGTCCGCGCAGACGGTCCGGATCCACGGGGCGAGGTGGTGGCCGTCCGGTGCCTTCCACCATGTGCTTGCGGTATGAATCGACTTGATAGGCAAGGTGTTTGGATACCACGGGCCAGTCTGCCTCCGGATCGTCGCTGACCCACCCCTGCACCGCGCCGGTCATCCTCGCGGTGCTCGCCTCGTGGCCACCCTCGGACAACCCCGCCCGGTACGGCTCCCAGAGGCGGCCGTCCGCGCACAGCAAGCCCTCGCCAAGAAGTCCGGCCCGCCTCGCCCCTTGCGGTCCTTGATAACCCATCCAGATCGGTGGCCGGGGCTGGCCCGGTCGGGGTGTGACCCCACCGGGCCAGCGCAGCAGTGTCTATGGGCCATCGCAGTGTACGGCGACACGCGGCGGGCTCGCTGGCGTTGAAGTGCAGCGGCCGCGCCATAGTCAAAACTTCGCGTAAGACGGATCAGGAGCTGGGCAAGGGCCCCGCCAGGCCTCGTGGCGAGGTCCCATACAGCCAACTGACCGCCTGGCCGATCTCCGAAAAGGCCAGCGATACACCATCTTTAGCACGATAGTTGGCAGTAGACTCGGTGAAGCCCTCGATGCGACTGAGCTTATGACCATTGACGCGCAGGATCTGGCCCGTCAACCAGCCCGACTCCGGCCCCTGCATCCACGCGACCACTTCTGAACTGCGCGCCGGGTCCAGTGCGGGGTCGGCGGCCCGGTCGCCCTTGAAGAAGTCCTCGCTGATCCGGGTGACTGCCAGGGGCGAGATCGCGTTCACTGCAACGCCGTAGCGGCGCGCCTCCATCGCCGTGACGACAGTGAGGTTCGCGATGGCGGCTTTGGCGGCGCCGTAAGCACTCTGGCCGACATTGCCCCACAGGCCGGCACCGGACACCGTGTTCACGATCCGCGCGTCGATTTGGTTCCCGGCCTTGGATTGAGAACGCCAGTACTCGCATGCGTGTTTGGTGACGGCGAACGTCCCCTTGAGATGCACCGCGATCACCGCGTCCCAGTCGTCCTCTGTCGCGTTGGCAACCATGGCATCTCGCACAATGCCTGCGTTGTTCACTACGCCGGTCAGGGTACCGAAGGTAGAAATGGCCGTGGCGATCATGTCCGCGACGTCGCTCCACGAGGCGACCGAACCGGTATGAGCGATGGCCTTGCCACCGTTGGCCTCGATTTCGGCGACGACCTCGCCGGCGGGACCGGTGTTACCCGCGGAGCCGTCGCGGCTGACGCCCGGGTCGTTGACGACGACCGCGGCGCCGTGCGCGGCCAGTGCTAGGCAGTGGCCGCGTCCGATACCGCGGCCGCCGCCGGTGACCAGGATGACGCGTCCGGATAGAGGTCCAGTCATGGGTGCTCCCTTCATTCGAACAGCGCGCCGATGAGTCGCTTGCGCTGGTCCCAATCGGCGCCGCGCAGGTCCGCGTGGCGTGATTCGGTCACGATGACATCGATGTCGTACGCGGGTGTGGATGCCGGCCTGCTCAACTGCTCGACGAAGGGGGAGCGGCCGTTCACCGTGGACGGGACCGCGATAATCGACAGGCCGCCCCGGCTCATGCTCGCCGCGGCGCAGTAGTCCGGGTGTCCGCCGATGCCGCCGACGATTTTCTCGCTGACCCCCTCGACGTTGATCTGACCGAACGGATCGATTTCGAGCGCGGTGTTGACCGCGACCAGTGGAATGCCTCGAGACAGCCGGGTCAGGTCGTGGGTGTAGTCGATGCCGTGCAGGATCGGCTTGCCGTCGGCCCAGCGATAGAGCAGGTCGGTTCCGAAAAGGTATGTGGCGCTGGGAGTCCCGATGAGCAAACCGCGACAGGCGAGGTCCACGACGGCATCGGTCAACAGGCCGGTGTCGATGCGAAGTGGCCGTTGCGTGCGGTTGAGCAACGCCGTGCCCAGCTTGCCGGGGCCGTACTGCAGTCGCGCACCTTCAGGTACAAAACGCAGCACTGCGTCGGCCAGGGCTTCGTGGACCGCGTCGGGAACGACGCTCGGCATTTCGACGGGACTCTCTGAGGTATGGCCGACGAACTCAATCGCCTCGGTGGCCAAAGGTGGGCCGGCGTCGGCGAGTGGGGCGTTCGTGTCGGCGATTGCGAAAACGGCCGTACCGGCGTCGACGATCTCGCGTTGCCAAGACACCTCAGTGCTGAAATGAAAACGGCCTGCCCGGTCCACCACGCGTGTGATGAGTACTTCGGGACGGAGCACACCTGTCATCAGGGCAGGGACCGAACTGAGCCGCGTCGGGACGAAACGTGCTGTCGGAGAAGTCAGTATCTTCCGTACGCCCCAGCCCGGCATGATCGCGACGACTTCCGCGAAAGCACCGGACTCCAGTCCGTGCATGGGGGAGGGCAACCAGCCGACGACGAGACGAACCCCACCGATCTCGCGCGCCAACGCGCTGAGCGTGGCACACACCGAAGCCCCGTCGTCGGTGCACCGCGGCGCGCCGACACCGTCGCCAAGCGCGACGGTCATGCCTGGGCGCAGCTTGTCCCGCAGTGCCGCAGAGAATTTCGTCTGCAATAAATCGGTAGTCACCGCAGCTCTTTTGGAAGACCCAGTATCCGCTCGCCGAGAATGTTGCGCTGGATCTCACTGGTGCCGCCGAGGATCGTCTGCGCCCGTCCGACCAGCATGGCGCGGACCAACTCGGCTTCGTCTGAGTCGCCGGAAGGGTCGACGCAGACATCTGTGCCGAGCACTTCAGTGGCGAGGTCGCCGAGGTCGCGATCAGTCTCCGAGGTCATCAGTTTGAGGACCGAGAAGGCGGACGAGGACGTGTCGCCTTCCGCGATCGCGCGCTCCCACGTGAACCGCAACAGCCACGTTCGCGCCCACAGCTTCGTCATCGATTGAGCCAGAATGGGATCTAGCTGATCGCGGTCACGGGCCGCCTGCAGCATCCGATCGAGCAGCTTGAACATGCCGACGGCTTGGGAACCCAGCGTCAGCCGTTCGCGGCCCAACGTGACCATGGCGATCGCCCACCCCTGGCCCTCCTCGCCGATCAAGCAGTCATCAGTCAACACGACACCGTCGAAGAAGACCTCGTTGAACTTGCTCTCGCCGTCCATCTGCCGAAGCGGCCGCACCGAGACACCGGCAGAATCCATCGGAACGATGAACATGCTCAACCCGCGGTGAGGCTCCGGTCCGGTGCGGGCGAGCAGCAGACCGAACTGGGCCGAATTCGCGGCCGAACTCCAGACCTTCTGTCCATCCACGCGCCACCCGGACGCGGTCTTCTCCGCCTTGGTCCGCAGGCCGGCCAGGTCGGACCCCGCACCTGGCTCCGAGAACAGCTGCGTCCAGACGTGGTCTCCCAGTCGAATGGGCTCGAGGTAGCGTGATCGCTGCTCCTCCGAACCGAACTTGATAAGTACCGGTCCGACCAGGTCGATGGCCGTGATCGCGAGCTGGCGAGGCACCCCGGCTCGAGCGCATTCCTCGGCGAACAGCGCCTGATAGGCAACCGACGCGTCGGCACCGCCGAATTCGACCGGCCAATGCAAGCACACGTAGCCATGCTGGGCGAGGTATTTGTGCCAGGCGCGGCCGGGATCGATGTCGTCAGCAGTCGGCGTCGGGCCGTAGTTCCGAAGTCCCGGCGGTTTCGGCGCGCCCTCCAAAAACGCGCGGAACTGGGACCGGAGCCCCGTGATGTCGCCGCCCGCCTCGTCAGCTGACGTGGAGGTATGTGCCGTATTCGTCAAGAACCGATTCCTTGGCGTTGAGGAGGATCATCCTCGGCTGCGGTGCATCCGAGACTTGAGCCAAAATCGACAAACATTTAGTTATTTTAGTAGTGTAATCACCGGCCTGCCGCCCGGGCAAGGCGGCTGCGCAGCAACGCGAGGAGACAGGCGGAGTGCAATGGACCTGAAACTGCAACGGGCGGCGGTGTGGTGCGGAGTCGTGGCACTGGCGTCGTTCGGATTGTTCTTCTTTGTGATCGCGGGTTTGATTCCCCCGCTGTCACCGACATCGAGTGCTGAACAGATCGCGGCCACCCTGGTTCAGAACAAGCTGCGCATCCGGCTCGGGCTCGCATTGTGTATGTACTTCGTCGTGTGGTTCATGCCGTTCCTTGCCGCGATTTGCCTGCGGCTGCGGCAGATCGAAGGCAAATGGGGCGTGCTGTCCATCACGCAGATCTTCTCCGGTGTCGTCTTCGTTCCCGGTTTCGTCTTCCCGATGATGATTCTCGCGACAGCGACGTTCCGCCCCGAAAAGCGACCAGTCGAGATCACCCAGACCCTCAATGACATCTTTTGGTTGATGTTCGTGGGGATCGTTGGAACGTTGGTCGTGCAGGCGGCGGTGTTGGCGATCGCGACGTTCATCGACCAGCAGAACCCGCCCGTCCTTCCGCGCTGGTTCGGGTACTTCAACATCTGGTATCTGGTTCTGGCGACTCCGGGGGGCGCAGTCATTCTCTTCAATGACGGACCGCTGGCTTGGAATGGGGTCTTCGCGTTCTGGATTCCGTTGGTCGCGTTCAGCGTGTGGATCGTCGCCGCAGCCGTCGTCATCTTGCGATCGATCTCGGCGCAGACCGCAGGGTGCGAGGCCGTCGCTGAGTGAGCGGCACCGGGGAGACGGATCCATTTTTCTTTCGGGCCGTTGACATCACGGTACCAACGTGGACGGCTCCCCGAACGCAAGGCGGATCAACAGGCAGGGAGTAACCAAGAACAGCCAGTAAGTGACGTTGAACGTGAGCACCCATGCCACCGCGCGCAGCGCATCCCGCTTGGCGCCTCGAGGGAGTTCCGAACGAATGATCATGTTTTCGAATCTCGGCCGTCCGTTGGAACCGCTCCAGCCGATGAGAAATGCCGTCACGGCACCGAACAGCCCGAAGGGAATGTTCGGGTAGAGCAGAGGCATCGTCCCTGCATCCGAGTGCATGGCTGGACCGACGGTGTCCACGTAAGTCCAAAATCCCAGAGTGGCTACCGAGATGTACTCCGTCACAACGTTGAAGAAAATCAACACTGGTCCAGCCGTGATCAAACTTAGCAACAGGGGGTGTAGCGAGGGCCACCGTCTACCAACGGACCGCTGGAGTGACAGCATGGACAAGAACGCGGTCGCCATGAAGACGGGATAGGCAACGAGGTTGATCACAGGTTTGTCGGGTGTCGTCAGCGGGGTTGGTCCCCATGGCAGCATGTGAAAGTCGGGATTCCACTTCAGATACGCGCCCCAGTCGGCGTAGAACTCCTGCCAGAAGATGCTGAAGCCGGCGATCGCGAGCAACCCAGCGTAGCCAAGCTCACCTCGGCGGCGAGTACCTGCGATCACGTAGACGCACAGCGCCACGAAGCCCGCTAGTTGGAAGGCTTCGAAATAGACCGGGCTTACCATAAAATTAAGTTTCTCACTTCCCGCCGAGACCAATCCGATACATAGTTAACTATCTTACTATTTAGGTTAACGTGAACCACCCGAGTTTGATGGAGGTTCGCCAGTTTCAGTGGACACCTGAGATCGCGGGGCGAGCATCGACGTTGTCGCGCAGCAGTTCTGGCGTCAGCTCTCTGGCGGTGAACCCAACTGCTAGCGATGTGGCCTATGGTTGTCAGACCACCTTCCCGGCACGATCTCGACAAATAACTGTTTAGCGTTGCGGGCGTGCCGTTTACGAGCGAGGCGGGTTGGGGAAGCCCGCGGGTAAGAGATGTCATGAATGAGTTTTCGCAAGCGCGACTGACCGGAGACGCGTTCGCGCGGCTGCTGGACACCCAGACCGAGTGTGTTGTCAGCTGGATCGACGGAAAGGGCCGACCGGTTTCCGCGGTGCAGACATACCTGTGGAGACAGGACGCGCTGTGGGTGACCGCGTATCGCGACCGACCTCGGGTCAAGGCGTTAAAGGTAGACCCGCACAGCGCAGTCTGCGTGTCGAGTGCGGGTACTGAATTGCCTGTCCAGCAGATGGCCAGCGCCCGCACACTGGCCGTCGTACACACCGACGGCAGCACCGGGGGTTGGTTTTACCCAGCGTTTTGTGAACGCGCTTTCCCTCAGATATCCGAGAAAATGGCGGTTCTGCTTGCCAAGCAGGATCGGGTAATCATCGAATTGCGGCCGCAGACGTGGAATACGTTCGACGGCAGTAGATTACGCGCCAGCGTGCGCCGGTAGATATCGCGCCTGGGAGGTATGGGCCTGCGGTGCGACCGCGCTGCGTGCGACCAGCTGTAGGGAAGTGTTGTGGTGGTGAGCGCCGATGTCATTGGTCGACTCCGCCGATCGCGCGCAGCAGCTGTTCGCCAGTTCATCGAAACCTCTCACACAGTCTCGCCGATACCGAACGCGACAATTCCCTGGACATCGCTACTAGTCAGCGCGATCGGCCGGCGCGATCAGGCCCAGCCTGCGGCGCGATCGCACCTGGGAGGAACGCGCGCAGCAGGCCCTCATCGCCGCCGACGTCGGGACTTCCCGGGTCCTCGATGAGGCTGAATGCGATCCGAACCACCCAGTGAGCCATTTGATGCGGCGATACGTCGGTGCGCACTTCACCGGGTGCCGCGGTGGCGAAACGAGTGGCCAATCCTTCGACGATTTCGGTGCGCCATGCCTCGGAGCGCTCCGCCGCGCGATGTGTTCGGGCCAAATCGGGGGGCGCTGTCATCGACAGCATGGTGGGGCTGCTACGCGCGGCACGAAGCCCGGCCATCACTCCGTTGATCAGTCGGTCGATGAACGGACGATCCTCGGCGAAGTAGGGATCCGCGGCCGCAACAACCAAGTTCGTTGCCTTGACGAAGCACGCCGCGAGGATGGCGTCCATGTTGGGGAAGTACGAATAGACGGTGGTGCGGTGGACGCCCGCCTTAGCGGCCACGTGCGTCATCTTGGTTCGACTTGGCCCGCGCTCGGCGAAACACGCTTCGGCCGCTTCGATGAGCCGGTCTCGCGCGTCGTCTTCCGTGAGCGGGAGGTCAGCCCCCCACGCCGGGGCGCGGTGCCTGCCCGTCCGCTCCGCCGAATCGAGCGTGTTCATCGCCAACCGCTTTCACCGTTGTGTTGACTGTAGGCTACATCACTCAGTAACGTGTGGTCCGAACTACATAATGCAAAAGACTGTAGTTATTGCTGATCTGGAGCGGCTTCTCCGGTTGCGGCGAACCGCAGCGAGGCGGTCAGGACTCATCGAGGAGGATGCATTCGTGTCGACGCCAACGGAGACTTCGGTTGCCGAGACTTTCGACCACCACTCGCCAGAATTTCGGGAATCGGCGCACGAATCGCTGGCCGCGATGCGGTCGCGTTGCCCGGTGGCACATTCCGAGCAACACGGCGGCTTCTGGACGTTGCTTGACTACGAGTCGGTGTTCGAAGCCGCACGCAACGATGATCTCTTCAACTCGTATCCCTCGGTGGGAGTGCCCGCGAGCGGTGCGCCCTTCCCCATCCTTCCGATCGAGTCGGATCCGCCGCTGACGCAAAAGCTGCGTCAGGTCACGATCAAGGCGTTCTCGCCGGGACAGGCCGAGGTGCTGCGCCCGCACGCTCGCCGCATGGCCAGCGAGATGGTCAACGGGTTCATCGAGCGCGGGCACTGCGATATCGTCGGCGAACTGACGACGCCGATGCCGGCCAAGCTGATTCTGCTCATGCTCGGTTTCGACGGATCTAAGTATCTGCAATGGGTGCACTGGGTGCATTCCATGGTGCACGACCGCACGCACGACCAAGAGAAGGCCGGTACTGCGGTCATGGAGATGTTCGGCGAGATCTACAAGAACATGACCGAGCGTCGGGAGAGCGGCGACATCGGGGACGACGTTTTCGGCCGAATACTCGGCGGGCAGATCGATGGAGTCCCCATGGACGACACCCAGATCCTCATGTACACGGTGCTGATGATGCTGGGCGGAATGGACACCACGAGCGGGCTGACCGGCAATGTGCTATTCGAACTGACCCAACGCCCGGAACTGAGACAGCAGTTGATCGACGACCCGAATCGGATCAGGACGGCGACGGATGAGTTTCTGCGGCACTGCACGCCGACCTTGGGATTGGCGCGCACAGTGTCCCGTGACGCCGAGTTCCACGGCAGCCAACTGCAGGCGGGGGACCGGGCGATTCTGATGTGGGCGGCCGCCAACCGTGACCCGGCCGTCTTCGAGGACCCCGACACAATCCACCTGGATCGCGAGAACAGCCAGAAACACATGGCTTTCGGTGTCGGAATGCACCGGTGCCTTGGATCGCACCTGGCTCGCGTGATGTTCCAGGAGATGCTGAGCGAAGTCCTCGAGCGGCTCCCGGATTACCGCCTCGATGGCACCCCCAAGCGTTTTGAAGACGCCGGTGAGGTCTGGGCGATGCGCGAACTGCCCGTCGCCTTCACTCCCGGCCCTCAGGTAGATGTCGGTGGCGACCAGTGACCGCCCGCATCGAATTCGACGCCGAACACTGCGTCGGTCACGCCCTGTGTGCGGCCGCAGGACCAGACGTCTACCACCTCGACGATGCCGGCTATTGCATCCCGCCCAAACGAGAGTTGGCTCCTGAGTTCATCGATCAGGCCTACCGAGGTGCCGACGCTTGTCCTGAGCGAGCTATCACCGTCATCGACGACTGCTCCACGAAGGTCAGCGGTCACTGACCGAGCCCAGTCAAGGCTTGCCGTCATCGACGTCATCGAGCGTTCCGCTCCGGACCAACCGAGTGGGGGTGTACTCGAGGACTTCCTCGTCGTGTTGGTTGCGGACGCTGACGGTGCTTGCCACCATGCCGCGGTCCGGCTTCTTCGTCGCGCGGGATTCGGCGATGGTGACCACGGCGTGCAGCGTGTCGCCGACGTGCACGGGCCGCCGCGCCGTCAAAGTCATACCCAGGAAAGCAATTCCGGTTCCAGCGAATGCCAGGGTCTGTATCACCAATCCCTCGGCGAGGCTATAGGTCAGGGCAGCTGGGACTAGTCGACGGCCGTTGCTTGCCACGACATCTGACGCGTCCAAGAAGAGTGGTTCGGTAAACCCGGCCCAGGTGACGAACTGGACGAAATCGGATTCGGTGACCGTGCGGCTGCCGGTCCGAAAGGACAAACCGACCGGGAGTTCCCGCCAGGTGCGTCCACGGTGCAGGTAAGGCGCCTGATCGGTCGGCGACGGGGCAACCGGATCTCTCATTGGATTCTCCTTCGTTCATATGATCGCGCGACGACGCGGCATCAGTACGCCAGAACCTGGGACTCGCTATCGCTCCTGGGTGCCGGCCGCCGTGGGGCGCTCCCCGCGATTGGTTCCCGCGGTGGCACTGAGCTGACGGCTGATCACCAAACGCTGAATTTGATTGGTGCCCTCGAAGATCTGCGTGATCTTCGCCTCGCGCATGTACCGCTCGACTCGGTATTCGCGGGTATAGCCGTAGCCGCCGAGCACTTGAACGGCATCGGTGGTCACCTTCATCGCGGCATCCGTAGCCACCAGTTTGGCGACCGATGCGCCCCGTGAATACGGCATGCCGGCATCGCGTCGCCGCGCGGCGTCGAGGTAGGCCGCACGCGCGGAGTCGACGGCGGCGGCCATGTCTGCCAGGACGAATCCGAGACCCTGATGGTCGATGATGCGCCGGCCGAACGCGGTTCGCTGCTGCGCGTACGAGACTGCCTCGTCCAGCGCCGCTTGGGCGATGCCGACAGCGACCGCCGCGATGCCGAGCCGTCCGCTGTCGAGCGCGCTGAATGCGATGGATAGGCCTTGGCCTTCCTCGCCGATGCGTCGGTCCTCGGCCAACTCGACTGCGTCGTAAAAGGCCGACGTGGTGGGCACTCCGTTGAGCCCCATCTTGTCTTCTGGCGGACCGAATGTGAGCCCTGCGGTGTCACCGGGTACCAGGAAACAACTGATGCCGCGGGAGCCTTCGCCGGTGCGGGCGAAGAGCGTGTAGAAGTTGGCCAAAGACCCGTGTGTGATCCACGCTTTGGTGCCGGTGATCGTGTAGCCGTCGGCGGTGCGCACCGCTTGACACCGGAGGGCGGCGGCGTCGGATCCCGCGTCGGGTTCGGACAGACTGTAGGCGCCGATTGTGGCGCCGCCGAGCATGTCGGGGAGCCACCGCCGGCGCTGGTCTTTCGAACCGAATGTCAGCAACGGATGGCAGGCGAGGTTGTGCACGCTGACGGCCACTGCCACCGCTGCCCAGCGCGCCGCCAGCTCTTCCAACATCTGGAGGTACACCTCGAACGGTTGCCCGCCACCGCCCCATTCGATGGGTTGCGGCAGGCTTAGCAGCCCTGCGTCACCCAGTGTCTTGAAAACCCCTTCGGGATAGGTGTGTTCACGTTCGTGGCGATCGACGATGGGCTCAAGAACCTTGTCGGCCACCTGTCGCACCAGGTCGATAAGGTCGTGCGCTTCCGGTGTCGGCAGCAGTCGCTCGACGGTCACGGTCCTCTCAAGCCTCCTTGCGGACTGGTCAAAACCCAGCACTTCCGAATATCGTTATATAAATATTGCATTTTAGGGGTATCGGCTGGGCCGTCGAGAGGCTGTGTCAGCCAGAGTCTTCGATTAGCATGTGGGTCCGATCCCGACAATGGCACACGCCATGACCTGAGTTCGTTCTACCGTGTTGAGGGCTCGCGCGGTAGTCCCAGAAGTCGTTCTGCAACAAGGTTTCTGATGATTTCTGACGTGCCCCCGGCGATGGTCAAGCACCGGCTGAACAGGTAATCATGCGTGACCTCGGGTGCGCCGCCCGTGAGCAGAGCGGGCCTGGCGATGCTCAGCGCCAATTCCGCTATCCGCTGAGCATGTTCGGCGCCAACGATTTTGACGATGTTGCCTTCAACGCCTGGGCCTGATTCGAATACCGCGCGGGCGGCTTGGCGCATGTTGAGGGCCGCGATGCCGTAAGCCTCGATGAGCAGGGCGCCGACTTCGCGCGCGAGTCCGCGATCATTTACGCCGTGACGTCTCATCAGACCGAGTAAGGATTCGGCCTCCATGGTGACCGAACCGCCTCCGATCGACACCCGCTCGTTGCCCAGCGTCGCCATGGCGACCGTCCAGCCGGCGTCGACAGCTCCGACGACATCGCGATCAGCCACAAGAACTTCATCGAAGAAGACTTCGTTGAACAGTGTCTCGCCCGTGATCTCGGTGAGTGGGCGAATGGTAACCCCGGGCGCGGCAAGATCAACGATCATCGCCGTGATGCCTTTGTGTTTGGCGGCGTCGGGGTCAGTGCGGACCGTGGCCAGACCACGCTGGCAGTTCATTGCGTCGCTGGTCCACACCTTCTGTCCGGTGACCAGCCAGCCGCCGTCGACGCGCTTGGCGCGTGTGGAGACCGCCGCAGCGTCAGATCCGGCACCGGGCTCGCTGAACAGCTGGCACCATCGCACATCGCCTTCAAGGCTTGGCCACATCAACCGCTCGATCTGTTCGGGGGTGCCGTGCTGCAGCAGGGTGGGCACCACCCATTCGCCCAGGCCGAGACTCGGCTTGTCCAGCCCGGCGAGTACCTCCTCGATCACCAGCTGTTCGACGGAGTCGGCGCCGCGACCGTAAGGCTTCGGCCAGTGCGGCTGCAAATATCCGCTTCGAGCCCAGAGCTTTTGACGGTCTTGTTCGTTCGTCGTGGCGAGATCGGCGCGAAACCGCTCGGCTGACTGCCGGTATTGCACGGCCTCGGGCGGCAGGTCGACGGAATTGCGTCGGCGTAATCCGCCGTATTGCATGTCGTAGACCGCGTCGCGAAGCGCCGATTGGTCACCGAAGAATGCATGCAGCACCGTCGCGCGTCGGACGTACAGGTGGGCATCATGCTCCCAGGTGTAGCCGATGCCGCCGAGTATCTGAACGGTCTTCAATGACACCCGCTGGTAGGCCGGCAACGCGTGGCCCGCGGCCATGGCGGCCGCCAGTTCGGCTTCACTGCCGGTGGCACGCGCTGCATCCCAGACGACACCGGTTGCCAGTTCGGTGTCGAAGAGCATGTTGGCGCAGTGGTGCTTTACGGCTTGAAATGACCCGATCGGCCGGCCAAACTGCTCGCGGGTGGCCGCGTAGGCCGTGGCCATTTCGGTGCACACGGCAAGGCCACCGGCGGCCTCGGCGGCCGCGAGCAAACGCAAGGTCTTCAGAGCCGGCGAGGCCGCCCCCACGAGCGTATCGGCGATCGGTGCCGACGACATGGCAACCGCTGCAATGGGTCTCATCAGCTGATCGACGCTGTCGGTGCGTCGAGCCTCGACAGCGTCACCCGCCGGGACGATCAGCACATCCTGTCCGGCCCACACCAGATACAGATCGGCTCCCGGCTCGGCGAGCGCAGGGACGGCGTCAACCGGCGCACGCGACCCAGTCGCGATTGCATCGCCCGCATAAGCGATGCCGGCGATGACATCTCCGGACACCAGTCCCGGTAACCAACGCGCGCGCTGTTCGTCGGTGCCGAATTCGGCAATCACCGATGACGCCGCGGCCGTCGGCAGGAACGGGCCGCCGAGCGCGGCACGGCCAAGCTGTTCGAGCACGATGGTGAGCTCGGGCAGGCCATAGCCCTGGCCACCGTACTTCTCGTCGAGGTGCATCCCGAGCCACCCGGTCGACACGATCTCTTTCCAGAGAGGATCGGTCGACCACCAACGCTCGGGCACATTCGGACCCAGAAGGATCCGACGTGCGGCTGCGATACCTCCGCGGCCGGACACCATGGCGCTGGCGACCTCGGCGAGGTCGCGATGGTCTTCGGTTATCGCCAGCGGCACGGGCAACGCTCCATTCTGTATCGACTCGATGGCTAGGCGCGCTCAGCACGCCTGAACAAGGTCCTCACGGTGTCCTTGGGACCGAGTCACGCCGGAGTACCAGTCACTGCTCGTTGAGGTGTGTGCTGTATTCGTCCCGGATGGATTCCATCGCGTTGAGACGACGTGACAACAGCGTGATTTCGGGCTGATCATCAGAATTGGCCGCGTCCAGCTGGCTCAGCCGCGCCTGCGTGCGGCCGATCTCCTCTACGAGACGCCCTCGTGCCTCGTCCTTTGTCAGCAGGTCCTGATCGGTCCAGTCGGACAGCGGCAGCTGTTCGACCGGGTCGACGCCATCGGCGGTCATGCAGATCGTGGAAAGTTGTACAGCCTGCGCGTGTTGAGCTCGACCATTTGATGGACCTCGTCATCGGGTACGTCCTTGAACGCCTGCGCCGCGCGTTCTCGGCTCTGCGGCCAGAACGAGTCCGAATGCGGGTAGTCGCACTCCCACGTGATGTTGTCCAGCCCAATCTTGTACCGCGACTCGACACCGAAGTCGTCCTCGATGAAGCAGCCGTGGAAGTGGCGCCGGAATAAATCGCTGGGCAACACCTCTTGGTTGATGTTCTGGTAGTGGCGGTGTTTGCGCCACACGCTGTCGCAGCGTTCAAGGATGTACGGAAGCCAGCCGATACCACCCTCGGATAATCCGATCTTGAGCATCGGATGCTTGTGCAGCGCATGGGAGAACAACCAGTCCGTCAACGCACCCATGCTGATCGTGCCCATCAGCACGATGAAGACCGCAAACGGCGCATCCGAAGCGATCGGTGGGGGGAAGCCGCCGGAACCGAAGTGCTGGGCGAGCACCAAGTCGGTCTCCTCGAATGCCGACCACAGCGGGTCCCAGTGATCGCTGTGCAGCGACGGCAGCCCAAGCCGATCCGGCAGGTCAGGGAAGCTGACGCACTTGGCGCCCTTGGCGGCCATCCGGTGAAGTTCCTCAATGCTCGCGTCGAGGTCCCAGAACGGCAGGATCGCGACGGGCACAAACCGGTCCGGCGCGGTCGCCGCCCACTCGTCGATGTGAAAGTCGTTCCAGGCCTTGGAGCACAACAGCGCGAGCTCCTTATCCTCACCCTCGGCGAACACCGCGCCGGCGAACCGGGGAAAGGACGGAAAACAGGTCATCGCCTGCACACCATCGATGTCCATGTCGGCAACCCGCGCCTTGGCGTCGTAGCAGCCCGGAATCATGTCGTCGTAGCGAACCGGTTCGATGCCGTACTCCTCGGGCTTTTTGCCAGCCACCGCATTGAGCCCGATGTAGGGATATATGCGGCCTTCGTACTCCCACACCTGACACATCTGGCCGGTATCCGGCCGCTCCCACTCGATGATCTTCGGACCCGCATCCAGGTATTTCTGGGGGAGGCGGTCGCTCCACACCTTGGGATGCTCGATGAGGTGGTCGTCGACGGAGATCAGCTGCATCCAGGGCTGCAGGGGCATCGGTGCTTCCTTGCGGTTCGAGGGACAGGCAAAACAGAAAAACATTTAGTTATTTCTGAGTAGTGTAGTAGCCTCTCGGACGATGCGGCAAGCGGCCCTGGCCAGCATGTTGCTGTTGGATGACCAGGCCGACCCGCTACGTCGTAGGACGCGCTGAGTCGGCAGTGGAGTCGGCTGTGGCAACCGCGGCCGCAGATCTGTAATCGGAGGTTAGCCGTGAACTTCGACCTGGAGGGCAAGCGAGCCCTCGTCACGGGCAGCAGTTCGGGAATCGGCGCAGGGATAGCCACGGCGCTCGCTGCCGAGGGGGTGTCTGTGGTCGTCCACGGCCGCAACGCGGAGCGAGTTAACCTGGTTGCCAATGAGATTCGAGAAAGTGGTGGGCGGGCCGCCGCGGCGGTCGGCGACCTGGCTACCGAGGACGGCGCCGCGGACGTTGCGAGAACGGCAGTCGCGGCCTTCGGCGGGATAGACATTCTTGTCAACAACGCCGGCGGAGCGTCGGAAACGGGAGTGCAGTCGTGGTTCGCCCTGCCCGTCTCGGAGTGGGGGGCCACGTATCAGCGCAACGTGCTTTCGGCAGGCTATCTGATTCACGCGCTGGCGCCAGCGATGAAGGAGAGCGGCTGGGGCAGGATCATCCAGATTGCCTCCGCGGCAGGCATCATTCCGACTTCGGGCCAGCCGGACTATGGGCCATCCAAGGCGGCGATGATCAACATGTCCATGGGCTTGTCTAAGGCTCTGGCAGGCACCGGGGTAACGGTCAACACGGTAATGCCGGGCATGATCATGACCAGCGGGCTACGCGAGTTTCTGCGCACCTTCGCCGAGCGCCGCGGCTGGGGCGACGATCTGGACCGCGCCGCGGAATATGTGCTGAAAGGCACCGGGCAGACCGTTCATCGAATCGGCCGAGTCAGCGATGTGGCCTACGCGGTCACAATGCTCGCCAGCCCGAAAGCCGAATTCTTCAGCGGGATGAACTTGCACATCGACGGCGGAGCGACAGGATCGATCTATTGACTTTCAAATTCACCCTCGAATATCCAAGTGACGTTCCGACTGCGAACCCCGAGCTCCGTGATCCTGCGGTCATGCGCGCGATCGCCGGTCAGGCCGAAGCACTCGGGTTCGACGCCATCGCACTGGCCGACCATCCGGCGCCGTCGGCGAAATGGCGACGGGCCGGCGGCCATAACACCTTCGAGCCCGCCATCGCACTGGCCTTCTTTGCGGCCGCCACCACCACGCTACGGTTGATGACGCACCTGTATGTGTTGCCGTTTCGGAACCCCTACCTGGCCGCGAAAAACCTTACGTCCTTGGACATCGTGTCCGGTGGGCGGTTGATCGCCGGCGTGGGAGCCGGTTATCTTCGCTCCGAGTTCGCAGCCCTCGGAGTCGATTTCGACTCCCGAGTCGGCATCTTCGACGAATCGCTGACTGCGCTGCGACGAATCTGGACCCATCCTCAAGAGCCGATTTCGGGATCGAATTTTGCCGCCACCGGGGAAGTGAACCTCGACGCGCCGATTCAAAAGCCCCATCCACCGCTCTGGATCGGTGGCAACAGCGTCGCGACGCTGCGGCGCGTCGTTGAGCACGGCAGCGGTTGGAGCGCCGTGGTCGCCCCGGCATCCATGGCATCGTCGGTCCGCACGGCCGCCATCGAAGGGGCAGAAGACTTTTCACGAGCGGTCGACAGACTGCGAGAGATGCTCACGGCCTCCGGCCGCGACCCGAACAGCGTGCAGATCCAGGTGGCCGCCCCCTCGGTTGATTTCGACGATGCGATCGAAGTATCAGGACTCGACCAATACGTTTCCGCCATGACCCGCGCCGGCGCAACGCGCATCCTCGCCCACGCCGACGCCTCCTCGGCAACGGCGGCCGAAACGTACCTCACCCGCTTCGCCGAGCATTTCGGCATGGCGGCATAAGCAGGCGCGCTCCAGCCGTTACAGAATCTTCGCTTCGACGGCCAGTCGGTCCCAGTGGTCGGCGGGCCGCCCGAACAGCACCTCATCGGTGCAGGCTCGGCGGACGTACAGGTGTGCGGAGTCCTCCCAGGTGAAGCCGATCCCGCCGTGAACCTGCACGTTGGCGTTCGCCACTCTGCGCAGGGCTTCCGAACACACCGCTTTCGCCATACTCGAACGCCAACCCAGCTCGCCGGGCATGTCACCGTCTGCGGCCTGCAAAGCCGCTTGAGAAGCCGAGCGCGCCCATTCGAGGTCGATGAGCATGTCCGCACATTTGTGTTTGATTGCCTGGAAACTGCCGATAGGCCGGTTGAATTGCTCACGCGTCCGCGCGTAGTCCGTCGAGATCTCGAGCACGCGCTCGCACGCACCGACCTGTTCGGCGGTCAGCACCGCTATGGCGAGATCGACTGTGCGTCCGAGGATATCGTCGACGGGATCGTTGCCGGACAGTCGCACCGCCGGCGCGCCGGTGAACGCTAGCGTCGCCATCGGACGGGTGCGGTCGAGCACAGGCTCGCGCTCGGCGCTGACACCGGCGGCGGCAGCGTCGACGAGGAACAATGCTGGTCGCCTTTCGGCGATCGCGGCGACCACCAAATCATCTGCGGCGTGACCGTTCAGCACGTGCCGCGCCACCCCGGTGACGCTCCAGCCGTCGGTGGTGGGCTCGGCGGTGAGCGTTACGGCACCAGGCCGCCAGAGCCCCCCGTTGTCGGTGAGGACAGCCGCGGCGGTGCGGTTACCCTCAACCAGCTCCGCCAGTCGATCCGCCGAGTTAGTGTCCTCGTCGCGCAACTCGACCAGCAGCCCGGTGGCGAGGACCGCTGACGCGAGGAACGGCACGGGCGCCAGCGCCCGGCCCAGCTCGTGGGCGACCACTCCCAGTGCGGTTGCGCCGAAACCGGCTCCGCCGAGGTGGTCTGGCAGCGCGATCGCGGTGACCCCCACCTGATTGCACAGCACCTTCCATAGTTGAATGTCGATGCCGCGCCCGTCGCTGTCGCTGTCGTATGCCACGGCGCGTACCCGGTCTTCGGGTGCCAGTCGCTCACAGGCGGCGCGAACGGAATGCGCGAGCTGTTGACGTTCGTCGACGTCCATCGCCGTCATCGACTTCCTCCTGAGATTTGTTGGACAAGTTCGGATTTCGCGATCTTGCCCAGTCCGGTGAGCGGAAACTCGTCGACGATGACCAGGCGCTCGGGCCACTTCTGTTTCATCAGGCCGCGTTGGTCCAGAAAGGCGCAGAGCTCGTCGAGGGTGAGGTCGCGTTGCCCGGGCGAGCGTCGGACGACCGCGCAGACTGCTTCCCCGCGCAGTTCGTCGGGCTCGCCCACCACCGCGACGGCGTCGATGAGCGGGTGTGCGAGTAATTCACTTTCGATCTCGTCGGGGGAGATGTTCTCGCCCTTGCGGATGATCAGGTCCTTGATGCGGCCGGTGATCACAATGCGTCCGTCGGGGCGCAGGTGGCCCCGGTCGCCGGTGCGGAACCAGCCGTCCGGCGTCAACGCGCGTGACCACTGTTCAGCCTCCACATAGCCCGGTGTCACGATGGCGCCGCGTAACTCGATCTCACCGGACGTGCCGGTCCGAATCTTGGCTCCTCGGACCGGGCGACCGTAAGTGGTGGACTGCTGTTCCTCAGTATCGGTGGCCTCGCTGACGCAAATCATCGGCGCTTCGGTCATGCCGTAGGCGTGCAGGATCGGTACACCCATGTGCCGGCGCACCTTTCGGTGAAGCTCGGGCGGGCAAGGCGCGCCGCCGCCGATCAACATCCGCAGCGAAGGAATCAGCGGTTGGTCGCTGCCAGATGCGAGCTGCGCCGACAGCAGCATTTGATAGAAGGCGGTGCTGGAGCCCGACACCGTGACCCGGTGGGCCGCCAGCAGACGGGGGAGCTGGGCGGCATCGACCTTGGGCACCATGAGCGCCGAGAATGCGCCGATCAAACCGCTTGCTAAATAGAGTATTCCGCCGACGTGGGCTATAGGAAACGCGATCGTCCCGACCTCATTGGCGTGGTTGCCAAGGCCGAGGTGTGCTGTGAAGCCGCGTGCCGCCGCCAAGAGTGTGGCGTCAGTGTGCTTGACGCCCTTGGGACGGCCGGTCGAGCCGGAGGTGAAGTAGATCCACGTTGCGTCGTAGGCTGAGCGTCTTGCGACGAACATGGGGTCGAGACCTTCGGGCATGCCGCGCAGCACGTCGAGGAAGTCGTCGGGCAGCCTGACGACGGGAACATCGGGCGGGGCGTTCACCGCGGTGGATTCGTCGACGACCAAGATGTCGGCACCAGCGATGTCGATCACGGCACGAACCTCGCGCTGCCGATACAGATGGAGCACGGGCGCCTGCGTGACCTGTGTTCGAGCCAGCGCCAGCATCAGGACTGCCGCGCGGCTGTGCGACGGCAATTGCCACGCCACCGTCATTTCGGGTCGGACGCCAGCGTGTGCGAGCCAGCGGGTGCCCGCCGCCGAGAGCGACGCCACATCAGCAACGGTGAGCGTCACGCCCGATTCTTCGCGCAGCAACGCCTGGTTCGGCCGGGCATTTGCAGATTCGTCGAGTAGCCCGGCGATGGTGTCAGCTGTCACTGTCCGGCCTCTTGCCCGTTCGCTCCTCGCGTGTGCGTGGGGCCGTCCGCAGGTTCGCTCATCTCGAAAGGATGGCGACCGCGGCGGTGCCCGGGGATCCGTAGAGCTGAGCCAGCGCGACCCGCGGATCGTTGGGCACTTGGCGATCACCGGCGGTTCCCCGTAACTGGTGGACGAGTTCGTACACCTGCCGTAGCCCGGAGGCGCCCACCGGTTCTCCGTTGGCCAGCAGACCGCCGTCGGTATTGATCGGCAAGCGGCCACCGATCTGTGTGGCACCGTCGTGCAGGAGAGCCTCCTGCTCGCCGTCCTTGCAGAGCAAGGTTTCGGCCATGTGGATGATCTCGGAGCCCGAATCGGTGTCCTGCAGCTGCGCGACGTCGATGTCCTCCGGGCCAATGCCGGCCTGTTCGTAGGCCGCCATTGCCGCTTCCGCGGTGGTGCCCGGCACGAGAGGAAGTTCGATCGAGGTGCGCAACAGTTCGTAGGCGCCCTCACGACGACTGCGAAGCGCGGTGGAGCGTAGATAAATGGGAGTGTCGGTATAGCGCTTGGCAACGTCGGCCCGGCACACCACGACGGCGGCTGCGCCCTCGTTGGGATTGCAGTACATGTATTGGCGCAGCGGAGCGTTGACGACCGGCGAGGCCAGGATGGCCTCGACGCTCATGGGCTTCCGGCGCCACGCATGAGGCGCAAGTGCGCCGTTCGCCAAGTTCTTGGCAGAGACGCGTGCCAGGCTCGGCTCGGTGATGCCGTGGTCGTGCATGTAGCGCATGATCTTTGTGCCGAAGTAGTGGGTGGTCAGAAACATGCCTTGGTCGCCGTACCACTGCGGCAGCCCGGCGACGGCGGGATCGGCTCCGAAGGCGCCGCGCGGGTGTTTGTCGAGACCGACACCGACGGCGATGTCGGCTTCACCCAGTTGGACGTCACGCGCGGCCAAGGTGAGCAGGGAGTTGCCGGTGGCGCAGCCGCTCAGGGTCGCGCGCGCAGGCAACCCGGTCATTCCGGTCAGTCCGGTGACCGCCTCGGGATTGGCGACTTCGAGGCTGCCGGCGTACAAGCTGCCGACATCCGACCACTGCACACCGGCATCGCGGAGCGCACGTCCGATCGCCACGGCGCCCATCTCCAGTGCTGAACGGTCCTCGTAACGACCGAATGGATGGAGCCCAACGCCGATGATCGCGATGTCTGGCGTGCGGCTCATGGTTCTCCTTCGAGATGGCTGGTTGGACTCTGGCGGGCACTAAGTCTATAACTATATATCGGATTCAAGAAGGGTCGGGGCGTTGAGCATTGCACTGCTGCTGGAGATGGCCGTATCCGGCGATCCAGATCGTCTTGCCGTGGTGGACCGTGCCACCCGGCTGACCACGGCGGAGGTGAACCGGCTCGTAAGCGGGGGGGCCGGGGTCATCGGCGCCTCCCGTGTTGAGCACGTGGCCTATGTCGGTACCGGCGGCGTCCTACTGCCGGTGCTGATCTTCTCGTCGGCGCGAGCCGCGATTCCGTTCACACCGTTGAACTACCGTCTGAGCGCGGAGGGTTTGCACCAGTTGATAGGGCGCCTGCCGGCGCCGCTGGTGGTCGCGGACTCAGAGTATGTGGAACTGGTCGCAGGCGCGGGTAAGCGCGTGATGACGTCCGAGGAGTTCACCGCAGCCGCTCGTGCAGGCGAACCGATCGAGGAATTCGCCGATCCCGATGATGTGGCGATCGTCCTATTCACGTCAGGTACCACATCTGCGCCGAAGGCCGTGGAGCTGACGCACAACAATCTCACTGGCTACGTCACGGGCACAGTCGAATTCGATTCCGCAGACGCCAACGATGCGGCGCTGGTATGTGTGCCGCCCTACCACATCGCCGGCGTTGGAGCAGCGCTGTCGAACCTCTACGCCGGTCGAAGGATCGTCTACCTGCGCAAGTTCAATCCGCAGGAGTGGGCGCAGTTGGTGCGCGACGAGCGGGTGACCACTGCGACGGTGGTGCCCACGATGCTCGACCGCATCATCGCCGAGTTGGAGGCCAGCCCCACGGACCTTCCAACGCTGCGCACTCTGGCGTACGGCGGCTCGAAAGTGGCTCTACCGCTGGTCCGGAAGACTATCGCACTGCTGCCGCACGTGGGCCTCGTCAACGCGTACGGACTCACCGAAACAAGCTCTACCATCGCGGTTCTCACGCCGGAGGACCACCGCACGGCGCACGCCGCGACCGATGAGGCGGTGGCGCGCCGGCTCGGTTCGGTCGGCAGGCCGGTGCCGGGGATCGAGATCCAAATCCGTGACGAGGACGGCAGGGTGGTGCCGCCCGGTCAGACGGGGGAGTTGTTCGTACGGGGGCCACAGGTATCGGGCCGATACACCGGACTCGGTTCGGTGCTTGACGCCGAAGGCTGGTTTCCCACCAGGGACATCGCGATGCTGGATGACGGCGGCTATCTGTTCATCGGTGGGCGATCCGACGACACGATCATCCGAGGTGGCGAGAACATCGCCCCTGCGGAGGTGGAGGACGTGCTCGTCGAGCATCCCGACGTCCGCGAGGTGGTTGTCGTCGGCGTCGACGACTCGCAGTGGGGGCAGATCATTGTCGCCGTCGTGGTACCCGAGCCGGGCGCCGAACCAGATGTCGAAGACCTCCGCGAATTCGTTCGCAAAACGCTGCGGGGCTCACGCACCCCTGACCGCATAGTGTTCCGCGACCATTTGCCGACGACCGCGACTGGCAAGGTGCTGCGCCGCGAAATCCTCGAGACTCTGCGGACCGCAGCCGGACTGCATTAGCGGGCAACGAAAGTCAAGGAGCTGAGCATGATCAAGAACGGGACCCGGCTGCAGAGCCAGGTGTGCGACACGCAGGTCATTGTCGTGCGGTCCGCCGACAGTCTCGATGACTTGCGGTGTGGGGGAGAGCCGATGGTGCCCCTCGACGCCGAGAAGTCACCCCACGCCGACCTGGACCCGGCTTTCGCTGGTGGCAGCACGATGGGCAAGCGCTACGTCGACGACGCCGGTGCCGAGGTGCTGGTGACGAAGCCCGGAGTTGGGGCTTTGAGTGTCGGCAACACTCCGCTGTCACTGAAAGAGGCAAAACCGCTGCCCGCCAGCGATTAATCAATCGCTCCGCGCCGGACGTGCCGGTCGTGAGTCGTTGCATACCAACGAATTGACGCCACGCCGAGTGTGACGTACCGCGAAGTTCTAGCCGAAATTCGCAGCAGCCACACTCGGCGTCAGCGCACGACGCGGCGCTGTGGTCAAGCGCCCGCGGTCTCCAACACCGGCGGCTTGACGGCGTCGGGATCGGGATTGGCTATCGGGAGGCCCATGAACCGACGGGCGTTGTCGCCCATGAAGTCGTACGTGCGTCGCCGGTCCATGCCCTCGGCGTACTTAAAGTAGCCGCGTGGGGTTTCCAGGCCCTCGGGGTGAGGCCAGTCCGAGCCGAACAGCACCTTGTCCCATCCCACTGTCTGGACCACGTCGGCAACCGAACCCTCCCAGAACGGGCTGACCCAGATATTGCGGCGGAACACGTCGTGGGGGTGTTCGGGGAAGTTCTGCGGCATCTTGCTATATGTGGACTGCAAGTCATCGAAAAGCGGTTTGATCCAAGAACTTCCGTTCTCGACGCTGGCGATGCGCAGTTTCGGGAAGCGGGACAGCGTGCCGTGGCAGATCAGGCTGGTGAGCATGTCGGCGATCTCGCGGTGGCCGAGCGCGGTCCACTTGAACGCCGACATCTCGAAGGCGCTGCTGGTGTCGGCCGGCTCCCACTTCTCGATGTACTCCTGCAAGGGGGGCTGGCTCGCATGCAGAACGATGGGGAAGCCCGCCGATTCGACATCGCGCCAGAAAGGGTCGAACTCCGGCAGCGCGGGTGAGCGCCAACCCTTGTGACCCTTGACCGGTGCCGGCTTGATCAAAGCGACTTTGGCGCCGTTGTTCAGGATGAATTCGAGTTCGCGGCGCCCTTCGTCAACGAGGCCGAGATTGATGACCGGCGTGCAGTAGATGCGGTCGGCATGGGTGAAGCCCCAGTGTTCGAGCATCCACTGGTTCAAGGCGTGGATGATGGCCGCCGTCAACTCGGGATCCTCGGCTGAGGAATGCTCGACCAGGTTGGCCAGCGTGGGGTAATTCAGGCACGCGTCGACACCTTGGCGGTCGAGCTCGGCGATCCGGTCCTCCGGGTTGCGCGCAGCCGGTGGACAGTCGATGCCTCGCCCCGACATCTCCCGCATCGTCAAACCCTCGGGGTTCTGGCCGGAGTAGAACTTCTCGTGCGCCCCGGGAGCGGCGACCCGCTCAAACGTCGGGTTGGGCATGTAGTCCGTGATCTTGTTCAGGATCGCAATCCGCGTGTGCCTGCCGATCTGGACGAACTGCACCTTGGGCGCGTACTTCTCCGGCAGGTACTTGAGCAGTGCGTCGGGCGTCTCGTACATGTGCTGATCGGCATCGAAGATCGGTGCATCGGTGAACTGCGTCATCAGGCCGCGCCTCCATGTCTCTTTGGGCTCACGTTTGAGCTTCCCGCAACTTGACGAAAGTGTCAAGTTTCCAACCAAAGCCCGGCGAATATTGGCTATTTAAGTGCATAAACTAGGCTTCGACATAATTGTCATGTAAGTTGCGGGCATGACCGTCTCCGAAGGTGCCCGGGCCGCGGACCTGCTCGACATGAGCCGGGGTGAACGCACTCGTTCGGCGATCCTCGACGCCAGCAGGCGGTTGTTCCTCGAGCGTGGCTTCCGTGGCACGCCGATCAACGCGATCACCGAAGCGTGCGGAATCTCACGCGCCGGTTTTTACACCTACTTCAAGGACAAGCGCGAGATTTTCAATGTGCTCGGCAAGACCGCCTATCACGATGTGCTCGCGGTGATCGCACGCTGTGCCGAGGCAATGCAGTCACCGGATCCTGATGCCATGCGCGGGTGGGTCGGTGAGTATTTCGACTACATGGACCGCCACGGCGCGTTCGTCACTGCCGCGGCGCACACCGCTCCCGACGACGACGAGTTTCGCCGCTCGCGTAACCACATGATGACGCGCGCCGCCTGGAAACTGGGACAGGCGATCTGTGCCGACGGGAAGCACTCCCCGGAAGTCATCGGCATCGCGGCGATGGGTCTGCTCGACCGCTCGTGGTACGCCGTGCAAACTCAGTCGGTCCCGGTCGACCGCGCCGAGATGATCGCCGTGGTCGCCGAGACGATCGCGGCCATGCCCGCTACGCCGGGCGAAACGCGTAGGTGAGCAACGAGTCGCCGGCTTCGGTCTCGAGGGTGGTCGTGGAGCTCACCATCCGCTGACCGATGCGCAGTTCCGACGGATCCGCACCGATGATCAGCGACTCGACAAGCACGCGCTCGCCAAGCTGGATGAATCCGACGATGTATGGCCGGAAGACTTCTGGCGATCGGTGACCCTTGTACGGCAGCGGTGGGGCGAACTCCTGCGTCGTGAAGGTGAAAAGCGTTCCTTCCGTTGGTAACTCGATTGGCTCGATGTCCGCCTGAAGGCCAGGATTGGCGTCGAACAACTCCGGCCGCTCCGCCGGAAATTTGACTACCCCGGTCGAGCGCCGTCGCGACCCCTGCAGCACGGCACGTTCGCCGTCGACCCGGAAAAGTTTGTCCGCGATGAGTTGAGTCATGTCACGCCACCTCGATAACCATTGCTGATCCCATTCCGCCGCCCGCGCACATCGACAGCACGCCAATGCCGCCACCGCGGCGGCGTAGCTCGTAGATGGCCGACGTCACCATCCGCGCGCCCGTCGCGGCGATCGGATGGCCCAGGCTGATACCGGATCCGTAAACGTTGACGATGTCCTCGTTGAGGCGCAGTTCGCGTGCGCAAGCCACCGCCTGGGCCGCGAACGCCTCGTTGATCTCGAACAGCGCCACGTCCTCGACTTTGTGGCCCGCCAACTCAAGCGCTTTCGGGATGGCCGAGATCGGCCCACTCCCAGTCCGATTCGGCGGCACGCCGACCGAACTCCACGACAGCACGTTGGCCAACGCGTCTTGGTCGGCTTCCGGCCTGGCCAGCGCGATCACCGCCGCGGCATCGTTGATGCCCGACGAATTCCCTGCCGTTACCGTGAATCCGTCGATCTCGGGATGCAGCACCTTCAGTCCGGACAGCGTCTCCAGGGTGGTGTCGCGACGCGGATGTTCGTCCTCGGCGAAGGTGACCATCGACCCGTCGGCCTGCGGAACCTGAAGCGGCACGATCTCGTCGACAAACGAACCGGCGTCGATCGCCTTCACCGCGCGCTGGTGGCTGCGCAGGGCCCACTCGTCTTGATCGTTGCGTGAGAGGCCGTACTGCATCGAGCAGTTGTGTGCCACCGTGATCGACATGTCGAGTGCGGGGGCGTCCGCTGTCGGCGGGTGCGACAGTGGGAACCAAGGGTCCTCGTAGTCGTCCGGCGACTTACCCGTGTTGAACGGCTTGCGTTTCCGCAGCAGGGGTGTAGTCGAGCACGACTCCATCCCGCCGGCCAGGATTGCTCTACTCATCCCCGCCGCGATCTGCCCCGCGGCCACCGCGACCGCCGACAGGCTCGATGCGCATTGCCGGTTGACCGCCATCCCGGGAATGCCGGTCAGGCCGAGGTCGACGGCGACGTAGCGGGCGCTGTCCCCGCCGCCCTGCAGGCTCTCGGCGAGCACCAGGTCGTCGAAATCTGATGCGTCCAGTCCTGATCGTTCGATGGCTGCGGCGACGACCGGTTTGGCCAACTCGATGGCGGGCATGTTGGTCAGCGTCCCTCTGCGGGCGGTGCCGATGGGGGTGCGGGCGGCGGCCACGATGGCGGCGCGCGACGTCGTGGACGGCATGTGTCTCCCGAAAGGTTGTCGGACAGGCACCCCGGGTGGGCGTCCTGGTTCGCGCCCAGAGTATACCGTTAAATAGATATCTGTATTGGGCCGGATGGGAGTGGCAATGAAGACGATCGGATCGATCGACGAGGCGGTCGCGGCAATTGGCGCCGAACTCGGGGTCAGCCGGTGGTTCGACGTGGATCAGTCGCGTATCGACCAGTTCGCCGACGTGACCGTGGACCACCAGTGGATTCACGTCGACGTGGAGCGTGCGAAAGCCGAAAGCCCCTATGGCGCGACCATTGCTCACGGCTTTTTGACCCTGTCGCTCATTCCCGGCCTGAGCAAGGACAATTACCGCGTGGAGAACGCCAGGATGGGCATCAACTACGGGCTGAACAAGGTCCGCTTCCTGGCGCCGGTGACGGCGGGCAGCCGGGTGCGGGTGCGCTCGGAACTCGCCGACGCGGTGCGAGCCGGTGACGACACCGTCAATCTCACCGTCCGGCATACCGTCGAGGTCGACGGGGTGCAGAAGCCCGCCGCCGTCGCCGAGTTGATCGCCAGGTACATATTCTGATGCGCGGCGGTCCATTCGACGGCAAGGCGGTCCTCACCGGTGCAGGCAAGTCGCAGGTCGGCCGCAGGTTGGGCCGGACCGGGCTGGACTTGACGCTGGAGGCAGTGCTGCGTGCGATCGCCGACGCCGGGCTGGACGTCGACGACATCGACGGTATCGCAAGCTATCCCGGGCCCGGAGTGCCCGATCCAGGGTTTTCGGGCGCCGGTATTCAAGACGTGCGCAACGCACTCGGCCTTCGGTCTCGCTGGTATATGTCGTCGCTTGAAACGGCCGGTCAGGTCGGCCCGGCCATTGAGGCATGCATGGCGGTCACCCTGGGGCTGGCGAACCACGTCGTGGTTTTCAGGTCGGTATGGGAATCCACTGCAGCGCAACAGGGCGGCGGTGGCAGGGCGTCGGTGTTGTTCGGGGGCGGCAAGCTGCCTCCCCATCTCGAGTGGGTCGCGCCGTTCGGAGCGTTGTCCGCGGCGAACTGGCTCGCAATGCCCACGCAGCGGTACATGCACGACTACGGAATGACCCGAGAACAACTCGGCGCGATCGCGATCAACGCCCGCCGCAATGCCGGACTTAACCCCGACGCCATCTACCGCGAGCCGATGACGATGGACGACTACATCGGCGCGCGAATGATCTCCGAGCCACTGTGTCTTTACGACTGCGACATTCCCTGCGACGGAGCCACGGCCGTAATCATCTCGCGCCGCGATGCCGCGAACGGCCTGCCTCGCCATCCGTTGACCGTGGAGTCCGTCGGGCCCGGGATGTTCGAGCGTGCGACCTGGGATCAGCGTTGCGACCTCACCACTATGGCTGCCCACGACTCGTCCGAAACACTCTGGCAGAACACCACATTGACGCCTGACGACGTCGACATGGCCCAGATCTACGACGGCTTCTCCTTCTTGACCGTCATGTGGCTGGAAGCTCTGGGCCTCTGCGAGAAGGGCAAGGTGGGCGAATTCATTGAAGGCGGCGAGCGCATCGCGCTCGACGGGGAACTACCCATCAACACCAGCGGCGGACAGTTGTCGGGTGGGCGACTCCACGGCATGGGTTTCCTGCATGAGGCGTGCGTGCAGATGTGGGGCGAGGCCGGCGATCGGCAGGCACCAGCAACACCCGAAGTGGTTGTCGTGGGAGTGGGCGGTGGACCCGTCGCCGGCTCGATGTTGCTCAGCAGCCGGTAACATGCTGTCCGAACCCGGCGAGGCGTCGATGACGTTGGGCGACATCGTCACCGACAATGCCCGACGCTTCGCCGATGTGATCGCATACCGTCACGGTGATCGCGAAATCACCCATGCGGCCCTGCGCCAGCGCGCCGTGCAACTGATCTCCGCGATGGCGTCAGCCGGTCTACGACGCCAGGACCGTGTCGCGATACTGAGCCGCAACAGCATCGAGTTCGGTGAGGTGATGGCCGCCTGCCAGCTGAGCGGGATCATCATGGCCACGGTCAACTTTCGGTTGTTGCCTGACGAAGTGCGCGACGCGCTGGTGCGTGTGCGGCCATCGATAGTGTTCGTCGCGGACGAGTTCGCGCCCATGGTCTCTGACCTCGCGCACGGGCTGCAGATTCAGCCGGTCGTGGTGTGCATCGGCGGACGCGAACTCGACGGGATGGTCGCTTTCGAAGACTTTCTCGCCAGTGGCACCGGCGGCGGCGAACCGGTGCTGCGCGCACAACCCGACGACATCGCCTACCTGATCTTCACCAGCGGCACGACCGGTGCAGCGAAATGCTGCATCCTCGGGCAACGCGAGCAGCGACGCGTCGCTTTCACCATGAACGCCGAGATGTGCACGGGCTCAGGCGATCGCGGACTGATCAACATGCCAATGTTCCACGTCGGCGCCATGGCGATCATCGCCGGGCTGCATGCCCGTGGTGGAACGGTGGTCTTGCAGCAAAAGTTCGATCCGGTCGACGCGGTGCGCCTGGTCCGCGAGGAGCGCATCACACTCCTGCACCTGGCGCCGGTGATGCTGAGCGCGCTGCTGGACGCGGTGGCCGATGACCGGAATGTCGAGTCGCTGAAAACGATCGTCTACTCTGCCGCACCGATGCCCCTGCGCCTCCTCGAACGGGCGTTGGCGACGATCCCGTCCGCCGGCTTTCTGAACCTGTACGGGCAGACCGAGGCGATCGTCTCCGGCCTGCCCCGCGAATTACACACGGTCGACGGGTCGGACGTCCTGCGTTCCGTCGGGTTCCCGTTTCCGGGCTTTCGGGTCCGAATCGTCGGGGACGACGGCGCTGATCTGCCCATAGGGTCTCCGGGAGAGATTGTGGTGCAGTCTAATTCGCACTTCCGCGGTTACTGGGACGACCGCGCGGCGACGCTTGCCACGTTGCGTGACGGTTGGTGCCAGACCGGCGACATCGGCTCATTCGACGAGCGTGGACTGCTCTATCTGGTCGATCGCAAGAAGGACGTGATCATCACCGGCGGGGAAAATGTTTACTCACCCGAGGTCGAGGATGCAGTAATCCGGGTCGAGGGCGTCGCGGCCTGCGCGGTGATTGGAACGCCCGACGACAATTGGGGCGAAATCGTTTGTGCCGTCGTCACGATAAAGCCGGGGGCGTCGGTAACCCTGGAATGGGTGCAGGACAGCGTCCGCGCCAGGCTGGCCGGTTATAAGATCCCGCGACGGCTGGTGATCGTGGACGAATTGCCGCTATTGGCGAGCGGCAAGGTCGACAAGAAGCGGCTTAGGGATGACGTCGCACGGTGCTAAGCAGGAAGGGCGCCGCACGTTGCCAAAAGAGATCCGAGCGTGCCGATCACCGCAACCTTCTCAGTCGGGGTGGCCTGGTGAGCCTTTCCCGCTGTAACCCGAACCGTGCAAAGAAGCGAGGAACGAGCATGAAAATCCGTCTCGAGCAGTCCAGGTGTGTCGGGCATGCGCAGTGCTATGCCGTTGATCCCGAGTTATTTCCGATCGACGACTCCGGTTACAGCACCGTCGAGGAACGCGAGGTCCGGCCGGAAGACGAGCGCAAGACGCGCGACGGCGTCGCCGCCTGTCCCGAAATGGCACTTGTGATCGTGAAGGATTGACCAACATAAATAACCAAGTTAACTTTGTTGCGTGACCACGGCCGGTGACTGGCGAGTACGCCTGCAGGAGCTACTCGACGACCGGCATGAACCCGCGACCGGGCGCGATCGCATCGACGCCGCCCGCGCCTGGCAGTCCCGTCTGGTCGACGAGAAGCTAGCCGCCCCCGGATGGCCGAAATCGGTCGGCGGAATGGAGTTATCCCTCGACGAACAACTCGACTACTACCGAATCACCACCGCCGCCGGCGCCCCGCCACATCCGTGCCCACTCTCGTTCATCGTCGCTCCAACGCTGATCGCCCATGGCACCGACAAACAGAAGGCGCGGTTTCTCGAACCACTCCTGCGCGCCGATGAGTTCTGGTGCCAAGGCTTTTCCGAGCCCGGGGCGGGCAGCGATCTGGCGTCGCTGTCGACGCGGGCGGTGCGGGAGGACGGCGTGTACCGGGTCACCGGTCAGAAGGTCTGGACGTCGATGGCCGACCGCGCCGACTGGATGTTCGCGCTGGTCAGGACCGGGCCCGCCGAGCGCGGCACCGAGGGCATCACGTATCTGCTGATGCCTATGGACAGCCCGGGCATCGAGGTGCGGCCGCTGCGCGACATCAGCGGCGCGGCGCACTTCGCCGAGGTGTTCCTCGACGACGTCGAGGTCGCGATCGAGCACCGGGTCGGCGACGAGGGGGGCGGCTGGGCCATTATGCGGACGTCCCTCGGCCATGAGCGCGCCACCGCGTTTTTGGCCGACGAGTTCAGGTACCGCACGACAACTGACCGGGTCATGGCGTTGGTGCGCGCACAGCAACTAGATGCCGACCCGATGGTGCGCCAGGCCGTGGCACGGTTGGAGTCCGGCGTCCGCACAATCGCCGCGAATAGCGCCCGCGCACTGGACGCGGTGCTGCGCGGCGAGGATCCCGGCGGCGTGGCGTCGGTGAACCGGCTGGTCAAGTCCGAGTTCGAGCAGCATCTGCACGCGCTGGCGTTGCGGGCGACAGGACCGAGCGGCGCGCTGGGCAGCCGCGCATCCGGAGCAGTTGACAAGGGCCGCTGGACCTTCGGCTACCTGATGAGCCGAGCGACAACCATCGGTGCGGGCACTGCTGAAATACAGCGCAATACGATCGCCGAGTCTGTCCTCGGCATGCCATCGCATCGCGGCGAGGGCCGTAGAACCGCTGTGGTCGAACCGGGTGCGCCGCTCGCGGTGTCGGATCCGGATGAACAGCAGTTGCGCCACGCGCTCGCGGAATCCCTGCGTGTTCGTGTGGATGTCGCAGCGCTTCTGGACCGGACACGCCCAGTCGACGCCACCGATCGCCAACTGTGGTCGGCGCTCGTCGAGTTCGGGCTGCCCGGGTTGGCCGTCGATGAGGCATTGGGTGGCGCGGGCACGAGCAGGCGACTGTTGTACGCCGCCATCGAGGAGGTGGGCAAGGCGATCGCGCCGGTACCTCTGGTTCCCACCGTGACCGCGCTCGATGTTGCCGTCGGCGTCGGGGCTGGAGCGACCGCAAAGCGCATCGTCGACGGGACGATGGCTGCGTTTGCGGTGCCGTTGCACGACACCGGCTGGCTGACGACCGGGCCCGCGCTTCCCGAGTGGGACGGACAGCGGTTGACCGGAGTGGTCCCCATCGTTGCCGGCGCGCCAGTGGCCGAAGTCCTTCTGGTGCTTGCTCGTAAGAAAGATCGGGAAGTCCTCGCCATCGTCGGTCCCGGGGAGGACGGGGTTGACATCGACGCTCAACAGCCTCTCGATCTCAGCGCGACGGTCGGTGCACTCACCCTGTCCGGCGCCCGCGGCGAGGTCGTCGGCGAAGGACCGGATTTGCAGCGTGCGCTCGCGACCGCCCGACGCCACAGCTTGCTCACGGTGGCGGCCGACTCCCTCGGGGTGGCAGCGCGCGCGCTGGCGATGTCGGTGCACTGGGCATGCGAGCGTGAGCAGTTCGGCCGTCCGATCGGCAGCTTCCAAGCCGTTTCCCATCGTTGTGCGGACATGCTCGTAGCGCTGGAGGGTGCCCGTGGTCTCGTGCTGTCTGCCGCCAACGTCCAGGGCGGCGAAAATGATTGTTCTGCAGAGCTTGCCGCCGCGGCGGCGTTCGATGCCGCGGCTGGTATCACCGAGGGCGCAGTTCAGGTTCACGGCGGAATCGGGTTTACCTGGGAGCATCCCGCTCATCTGCTGTTGCGCCGAGCCAGGGCCAACGCGGTGCTGATCGGGTGTACCGACGCGCTGCGCGACCGTGCTGCTCAGGTCCTACTGAGCAAACAAGAGGTCGGCTCATGAACCCGGGGCTGGACGACTTCCGCAGGGAAGTGCGAACGTTCATCGCCGAAAACGCCCCGTCGATTCCCTATCGCGCGGGCGTGCGCAGCGCCGAAAACAAAGCCGAGTTTGAAGCCTTACGGCAGTGGACCGCGCAGTTGTACGGGGCGGGATACGTCGGTATGGATTGGCCTGCTGAGTTCGGAGGGCGTGATGACCGTTCACCCGAACACGCGATCGTCGTGGCCGAGGAACTGGCTGGTGCGCAGGTGCCAGGCGCGCAGAGCGGCAGTGTGTTGGCGTCGCGCGCCCTGATCGACTTCGGCAACGACCAGCAGCGTCGCCGCTACCTGCCGAAAATTCGTGCGGGCGAAGAGTTCTGGTGCCAACTGTTCAGCGAGCCAGGCGCGGGAAGCGACTTGGCCTCGCTGCGCACGCGCGCGGTCCGCAGCGGCGACACCTACGTGGTCGACGGTCAGAAGGTGTGGACGACCGATGGGCACTGGGCACGGTTCGGATACTTGCTCGCCCGAACCGATCTGGAGGTGCCCAAACACAAGGGCATCAGCGCTTTCATCCTCGACATGTCTGCTCCCGGCGTCAGCGTGCGGCCGCTGCGCGAGCTGACCGGGACCTCAGACTTCAACGAGGTGTTCTTCGACTCCGTCGAGATACCCGCCGAAGCCATGATCGGTGAACCGGGCCAGGGCTGGAGGATCGCCAATGTCAGCCTGGCCCATGAACGGGCCAACGTTGGAGCGGTCGTGGTGAAGTTGAAGCGCGGCGTCGACGATCTCATCGACCTCGCGCGCCGCATTGAGATCGGCGGCCGCCCAGCCGTCGAGAGCGATCGGGTGCGCGATCGCATCGGCCAGTTCAGAGCCGACGTCGAGGCGCTGTCGGCGCTGACGCAAGCCAACCTGACTCGCTGGTTGCTCGGTAAGGAACGCTCGCACGACGCGGCGATGGCCAAGCTGATGTTCAGCGAAATCAACCTCGAAATCGCGCGGTTTGCAGTCGAACTCGGCGGTGAAGCCGGCGTGCTGGTGCACGATGACGCCGCGGCTCTTGATGGCGGCCGCTGGCAGGACGAGTGGCTCTACGCCCGCGCGTTCACCATCGCCGGGGGAAGTTCGGAGATCATGCGCACTCTCATCGCGGAACGGGGGCTGGGCCTGCCGCGTGGCTAGTCACGCGGAGGCGAGAACAGCGCGATGCTGGGCCACGCTTCCGTCAAAAGCTTCATCGACCTTGATGCGGCGCAGGTAGAGGTGCAGATCGTGCTCCCAGGTAAACCCAATGCCGCCGTGAACCTGCAATGCGGTGCTCGCCACCTGGCTGGCGGCCGACTTCGCATACGCAGCTGCCGCCGAAACCGCAGGCTCCCAGACATCCTCGGCCGCGCTGTTCAAGGCGAACGCCGCGGCCCACATCGTCGACCGCCCGGCCTCCACGCCGACAGCCATGTCAGAGCAGTGGTGTTTAACCGCCTGGAAAGACCCGATCGGTGCGCCGAACTGTTGGCGCTGACCGGCGTACACGACAGTCATTTCAAGTAGGCGCGCTGCGCCGCCCAGCGCGTCCATCGCGCGGTGCAGAGCCAGCGCCGCGCGGACCCGGTTCACACTGCCGGGCGGGGCGGGCGCCCACTCAAGTGCGGCCTCGGCGAGATCGACCCTGGCCCACGACCGCGTCAGATCCAACGTCGTCATCGACACCAGAGACGGATTAGTCACCAGCGCAACGAAATCACCTTCGTCGGCTGCGCGGACGACGGCGATGCTATCCATGGCGGCAGCCATCGGAACTGGGTGAGTGCTCAAGCCCGCGGCGCGGGCGACGCCCACCAGCGAGTCACCGGTTGCGTCGAGGCCTGCGTGCTCGACCAACCATCTGCCGACCGCGAGGTCGGCGACCGGAAGCGAACTGGCCGCGCAGCCATGCGCCTCGCTGCACACCATGAGATCCATTTGGGTACCACCAACATCAGCCGTCAAAAGTTCGAGCAGTCCCGACTCGACAGCATGGGTGACGGCTTCCGGGTCGATGCTGATTGCCGCCTTGTCTAGAGATTCTCGCACCCTCGCGATGGGATCGTGGCGTTCAAGCCATGCCCTTTCAGCATCGGCGAGTTGCTGTTGTTCCTCTGTAGGTCCGAAGTCCATCAGTAACCTTCCAGTAAGTTGACCTAGTAAACCATGTGGGCTACGTTGACGAAAGGCGTGCGCGCGTCGAAACGACCCGGAAGGTGGCGATGACCAGCATCCATGAGGCGTTGGGGCGGTTGTGGAATGGCGCCGACGACGCACGGATGCTCCAGCAGGATGGCCAGTGGTTCACCTGGCGGCAGGTGCGGGACCTGGCCGAGGACATCGATCGCCAGCTGACCGCTGCCGGCGGCGGCGCAGGCACCCGTGTCGCCGTCGTGCTCGAAAACAGGATGGAATCGGTTGCCGCTGTGATCGCGCTGTTTCGCTCAGATCGCACCCTGGTGACGCTGAACCCGCTGCAACCGGCCGACCGCGTGGCCGCCGATCTCGCGGCCGTGAGCGCCGACTACGTCATCGCCCCGTCACAGCTCCTGGACAATCCGGCATTCTTCGGCGCCGCGGCAGCGACGGGCGCGGCGCTGTTCACCGCCGACGGAACTTACGTCACCCAGCGCATGACAGCTTCCCGCGCCCCCGTTGCCGGCGATCCCGCCGTCGCCATCGAGATGCTGACATCCGGGACGACGGGACCGGCGAAGCGCATTCCCTTGCGGCGCAGCCAATTAGAATCTGCTCTGTCGGCGGCACTCGAGCACAACAGCCGCCCCGAGATCCGGAACAAGCCGCCGCTGACGGGCGCGGTCGGGATGGTGACCCTGCCCATCGTGCACATCGGCGGCTTGTGGTCACTGCTTCAAGCTCTGGTGGCCGCGCGGCCCATTGCGATGCTCAAGCGGTTCACGCTGTCGGGCTGGCACGCAGCGATCGCCGAACACAAGCCTGTTCTCGCCGGGCTGCCACCACCAGCCATTCGTTCGGTGCTCAACTCCGACATCCCACGCGAGGACCTGGCCAGCCTGCGCGCATTGATCGCAGGAACCGCTCCGGTGGACGCCGAACTCGTCGACGCCTTCCTGGCCCGGTACGGCATCCCCATCCTGATTACCTACGGTGCGACCGAGTTCGCCGGCGCCGTTGCCGGGTGGACGCTCAAGGACTTCCGCGCGTCGTGGGTCACTAAGAAGGGCAGCGTCGGACGCGCGTTTCCCGGTGTGCGGCTCCAAGTGATCGACGACGACGGCACCGTGCTGCCCCCGGGACTCACGGGCCGGTTGCAGGTAGCGTCGGACCAGGTGGGAGCGTGCGCCGAAAGATGGCTCACTACAACCGATCTCGCGCACCTAGATGTAGACGGCTACCTCTACATAGACGGCCGCGCCGATGATGTCATCGTCCGGGGGGGCTTCAAGGTCGCCCCACAGACGGTCGTGCGGGCCCTGCTCACACATGACGCGGTCGCCGACGCCGCGGTCGCCGGCCTCCGAGACGAACGGCTCGGCGAGATTCCGGTGGCGGCAGTCGAGTTGCGAGCCAACATGAACACCAGCGGTGAGGCGCTACGTGAGCACTGCCGGACCACACTGACCCCCTACGAGGTGCCGACGCGGGTGTTCGTCGTGGACGAACTGCCCCGCAGCGCGGCGCTCAAAGTCGACCGGCGGCGCCTGGTGGCGCTGCTGGAGGAGCTTCACCAAACGAACTAGGAAGGCAGGTACTCAGATGGGGCGCTTACAGGACAAAGTCGTTCTGGTGACAGGTGCCGCGCGTGGTCAGGGCCGCAGCCACGCCGTCAAACTCGCCGAAGAAGGTGCCGACATCATCTTGTTCGACATCTGCCACGATATCGAGACCAACGAGTACCCGCTCGCCACCCAGCATGACCTCGAGGAGGCTGGACTCGAGGTCGAAAAAGCGGGCCGACGGGCTTACACAGCCGAGGTCGATGTCCGCGATCGGGCAGCGATCGCGCGCGAGTTGTCCAACGCGGTAACTGAGTTCGACGGACTTGATGTCGTCGTCGCCAACGCGGGTATCTGCCCGCTCGGCGCTCACCTCGGCATACAGGCGTTCGTCGATGCATTCGACGTCGACTTCATCGGAGTCGTAAACACGGTGCACGCGGCGCTGCCCCACTTGCGGGCCGGTGCCTCGATCATCACCACCGGATCGATCGCGGGCCTGCTCGCTGCGAAGGTACCCGCTGGGATGGCGGGCCCCATGGGACCGGGCGGCGCCGGATACAGCTACGCCAAACAGCTGGTGGACTCGTACACGCTGCAGCTCGCGACGCAGCTTGCCCCGCACTCGATCCGGGCAAACGCGATTCATCCCACCAACGTGAACACTGCAATGCTGAACAGCGATCCGATGTACCGGCAATTCCGGCCCGATCTCGATCAGCCGACACGTGATGATGCGCTGCTGGCGTTTCCGGCCCTGCAGGCCATGCCCATCCCGTACATCGAGCCGGGCGATGTGTCGAACATCGTCTGCTTCCTGGCATCCGACGAATCCCGATACGTCACCGGCCTGCAGTTCAAGGTCGACGCCGGCGCCATGCTGAAGGTCTAGGAGCGACATGACAACGACAGAAGCTGCCGCCGTCGAAGGCCGCATCACCGACGAGGACATCGAGCGCGCCAACGCCCAGATCGGCATCGCCGTCAACCAGCGTGATGAGGCCTGGAACAAGCTGCCGAGCGCGGATGCGATCAGCCACTTCGCATTCGGATGTGGCGACGATAATCCGTTGTTCTACGACCCCACGTATGGCCCCAAGACGCGCTGGCACGGTCAGATCGCCTCGCCCACGTTTCCGATAAGCACGGGTCTGGATCAAACCCCGAAGTTCACCGATCCCGAACGCAAGAAGCTGTTTCGCGGCCTGTTCCGCGGCACCGGAAAGTACTACGCGGGCGTGAAATGGACGTGGTATCAGCCCATCTACGCCGGCCGGCCTGTCCTGATGGAGACGTTCACTCTCGACGTCCAGGTCAAGGAGAGCGAGTTTTCCGGCGGGCGGTCGGTCAAGGAGACGTATCGGTACCTCTACGTCGACGCCGACGGCAACCCGATCGCCACCCGCGATGAGTCGTACATCAATGCCGAGCGGCAGGGTTCGAAGAAGTCGGGCAAGTACTCCCACATCGAGCGGCAGCGCTGGAGTGACGAGCAGTTCGCTGAGGTGGAGGCGGCCTACGAAGCCGAGGCCCGTCGTGGCGCGGAGCCGCAATGGTGGGAGGACATCAGCATCGGCGACGTGCTGCCGCCGGTGATGAAAGGTCCGCTGACCGTGGTCGACATCATCAGCATGCACATGGGATGGGGCTGGGGCGGTTACGGTGTCGGCCCGCTGAAGTTCGCTCATCAACTGCGCAAGCGCATGCCGGCGTTCTATACCCAAGATGAGTACGGGGTGCCCGACGTCGTTCAGCGGTTGCATTGGGACCCCGAACGCGCGAAGGCACTGGGCATCCCCGCTCCCTACGACTACGGTCAGATGCGGGCCGCCTGGGTCAGTCATCTGCTGACCAACTGGGTCGGTGACGACGGCTGGCTGGCCGAAATGGATCTTCAGTTGCGGGGATTCAACTACCACGGCGACATCCACCGATGCACCGGCAGGATCACCGCAACGGGAGAAGGTCCAGGCGAGGCCGTATCGATTGACGTTGCGGCCACTAATCAGCGTGATGAAACCACGACAAAGGGCAGTGCGAAAGTGTTGCTCCCGTCCAGACAGTCGGGAGCTGTGGTCCTGCCGGTGCCCGACAGTGAGCTGCGAACGCGCGGGGCTCAGGTCGTCTCGCGGATGGCGGGAAAAGTCGGAGAAGAAATGCGTCGAATCCACGGAGAGTGAGCTGACATGAAGCGACTCATCTACGAGGCTGAGCACGAGCAACTTCGGCAGACCACCAGGCAGTACCTCGAGCGCGAAGTCGCGCCGAACACAGAGAGGTGGGAGCGTGAGCGGATTGTAGATCGGTCCGCCTACATAGCGGCAGGCAAGTACGGCTTGATCGGGTTCAACATGCCTGAGGAGTTCGGCGGCGGCGGCTCAGACGATTTCCGGTTCAATGCGGTGATCAACGAGGAACTATCGAAGTGGGGCACGACCATACCCGCCCTGACACTGCAGAACGACGTCGTCGGCCCCTACTTCAAACACCTAGCGAACACGGAGCAGAAGAAGCGGTGGCTGCCCAAAATCATCACCGGCGAGACCATCGTCGCGATAGCGATGACCGAGCCCGGAGCGGGCAGTGACCTTGCAGGTATCCGCACCTCCGGTGTGCGCGACGGGGACGACTGGATCGTCAACGGGGCCAAGACCTTCATCTCGTCGGGCATCAATTGCGATCTCGTCGTGGTCGTCACGCGGACCGACCCCGAGGCCGGGCACAAGGGTTTCACACTGCTTGTCGTCGAGAACGGAACGGAGGGCTTCACCCGGGGCCGCAAGCTCGACAAGATGGGGCTGCACGCACAGGACACCGCGGAGTTGCACTTCGAGAACGTCCGGGTGCCCGCGGCCAACGTCCTCGGCCAGGAGGGTCGCGGCTTCTACCATCTGATGCAGAACCTCCCGTCGGAACGCTTGTCGATCGCGATCTCGGCCGTCTACGGGGCACGCGAAACCTGGCGTCAGACACTGCAGTACGCCAAGGACCGCGAGGCTTTCGGCCAGCCGATCGGAAGTTTCCAGCACAACCGGTTTCTCCTCGCCGAGATGGACACCGAACTCGACCTCGCTGAGCACTACATTGACCGCTGCCTGCAGGCCGTGGTCGACGGTGACCTGAGCGCGGTGGAGGCCGCGAAGGCCAAATGGTGGTGCACCGAGACGGCGAAGAAGGTGGTGGACCGTTGCGTGCAGTTGCACGGCGGGTACGGCTACATGAACGAATACCGGGTGGCCCGCGACTACGTCGACGTTAGGATCCAGACGATTTTCGGGGGAACCACCGAGATCATGAAGGACATCATCGGCCGCGATCTCGGGCTGTGACCGCTGTGGCGATCAACGGCGTCTCGGTGAACCGCAACGGTGGGGTGCTTCGGCTGTTGCTCGACCGGCCCGAGAAGCTGAACGCCGTTGACACACCGATGCTTAACGAATTGCTGGACAGGCTGCTCGAGGCGGCGGACGACGATTCCGTACGGGCCGTGCAACTGTGTGGTGCAGGACGGGCGTTCTGTTCGGGCGGCGATCTCACCGGGGGCAACACCAAGGGGGCCGTGCCTGCGGCCAACAAAGTCGTCCAAGCGCTCACCACATTGCCCAAACCGGTGATCGCCGGGGTGGACGGACCCGCGGTCGGCATCGGCTGCCCCCTCGCCCTGGCATGCGACCTGGTGGTCGCCACCCGATCGGCCTATTTCCAGCTGGCCTTCACCGGGGTCGGTCTGATGCTCGACGGCGGCGCATCCGCGCTGGTGCCCGCGGCGATCGGACGGGCACGAGCGGCGAGGATGGCCATGACGGCCGAGAAAGTCTCGGCGGCACAGGCTTTCGACTGGGGAATGATCTCGCACCTCGTCGACGACGACGCCTACGACGCCGAGCTGGCGGCGCTGACCGAGACCCTGGCGGGCGGGCCGACACAGGCGTTCCGGTGGATCAAGCGCGCATTGGCGGCGGCCACGCTCACCGACCTCGAAGCAGTGCAGGAAGTCGAGGCCGCAGGACAGCAGATCCTCGTGAAGTCAAATGACTTCCGCAGAGCCACAGCGGCTTTCCGGGAACGCCGGCGACCAGAGTTTCGAGGCGATTGAGGAGGCGGTGGAGCAATGCAGAAGCCCCTGAAGGGTGTGCGCGTCCTTGAGGTCGCACAGTTCACGTTCGTGCCGTCGGCCGGTGCCGTGCTCGCGGATTGGGGAGCCGACGTCATCAAGATCGAGAACCCCGTGACCGGGGATGCGCAACGCGGGCTGGTGACGGTGCTGGGGCGTTCGGCGTCCAAACCCGGTGCGCAGTTCGCGCCGATCATCGAGGCGCCGAACCGCGGGAAACGCAGCGTTGGTCTCTCGCTGGCGCTGGCGCAATCGCGTCCGGCATTCGAGGAATTGGTTCGGCGCAGCGACGTGTTCTTGACCAGTTATCTCCCCCAGACGCGCGCGAAGCTACGCATCGACGTCGAGGACGTCCGGCGGATCAACCCTCACATCATCTACGTAGGGGGGAGCGGATTCGGCAGTCGCGGACCCGATTCCGACACCGGCGCATACGACGTCACCGCCTTCTGGGCGCGCGCCGGCAGCGCTGACGGCGTCACACAACCTGATGCTGACGCCCCTTCGTTGATGCCCGCGGCCGCCTACGGGGACAACATCGGCGGGCTCACCATCGCCGGTGCGGTGGCGGCGGCACTGTTCGGCCGGCAGAGCACTGGCGAGCCGTCGATCATCGACGTGTCCCTCCTCGCGGTGGGGGCGTGGGCGATGCAGTTCGACGTCAACCTGGCCATGCTGTACGGCTGTCCGCCGCCGAAGGTGCACGGTCACAGCCAGGCGCCCGGCAACCCGCTCACCGGCGCGTACCGCTGCGCCGACGGCCGCTTCATTCAGTTGTCGATGCTGCAGCCGACCCGCTACTGGCCGGACTTCTGCCAGCTGTTCGGCATGACCGCGGAGGCGACCGACGATCGTTTCACATCTCTGGAGTCGTTGGCGGCCAACTCCGATGAAGCAGCGAAGTTGGTGGCCGATGCGATCGGCCAGCGCACGTTCGACGAGTGCAAGCGGCTGCTCGACCAGTCCGGCGGCCAATGGGCGGCGCTGCAGGACGCCTGGGATGTCGCCAACGACGAAGCGCTGATCGCCAACGGTCGTGTCGCCGACATCGTCGACGCCCAGGGCTACCGGCAAAAGCTGGTGGCCAATCCAGTGCAATTCGACGGTGCACCAGCCGATCTCACTCGAGCACCGATGTTCGCCGAACATACCGACGAGGTGCTTCGCGAGCTGGGAATCGACGACGCCGGCTTGCTCGATCTGAAGTACGACGGCGCGATCACCTGACCAATTTCTCGTATTGGCGGCACCGGTCAAGAAGGATCCGCGCTGTGCGAATCGGGTGACTGATCATCAGGTCATGACACGAGCCGACCGCGATGGTGGTCTGTACCCCGCCGAGCGCCTCGATACTGCGTTGTTGGGACGCGACGGACAGCGCACGGTCGCGTGTGGTGAGGATCCAGGTGCGGGGTATGTCCATCGGCAGGTCACCGCGATCCACTGGTTCAACCGCGATCGCCACCGCCTCGGGGTACAGCCGCGACATCGCGAACTGGCGCTGCTCTCTTGTCATGCCATTGCAGAACGCATAGCGCGCAGCGAAAGCCGGAACTTTCAGCGGCTTGCCTCTCCCGGCACCGCGCCGAGCGAACCATGCCAGCGGACCGTCGAGCGTGTCCACGATCGCTTCACCCTGACGAGGCACGAACGCCGCTGCCAAAATCATCTCGCGAACGCGCGACGTGCCCAGCCGGCCCACCACCCCGGGCACCGTCACTCCCGCCATTGAGTGGCCGACGATCACCATCTCGCCGAAACCCGCATCATCGATATCGGCGACCACGGAGTCCACCCAAGCGCCGATGGTGGCCGCCGCCAGGTCACCCGGCTTCGAGCCGCGACCGGGAAGGTCCACCGCGAGGATGTGGAGTTCTGGTTGCTGACGGCGCAACTCCGCGACTGTCAGATCCCAGCAGTCGCCCGCATGCTCGCCGCCATGGACGAGAACGAGAGCGGGGAGCGGCATCCGACGTCCTCAGCGGAACCGCGGAGTTCGCTTGTTGGCGCGGGAGTCGGATGGGTTCGCGTAGTCATTGCCGATGTGGGTGTACGACATTCCGTGTCGCTGACGCAGGCTGGGAGAGAGATCCCTGGCCTCCCACATGGCGCGCACGGTGCCCTGCACGGCAAGCGTTCTGCGAGCGGCGATTTCGCTGGCCAGTCCGGCGGCACGCTCGCGTAGGTCATCGCTGGGCACGACCTCGGTCACCAGGCCGAGTCGTAGCGCCGTCGAGGCGGTCATGCGTTCCTCGCTGCCCAACAGGGCCCAACGCATGACATCGCCATACGGAACGCCCAGTGACAGCATGCCCATCGGTTCGAGTGCCGAGACGACGCCGCCGTTGGCGTGCGGGTCGAAGAAGGTGGTGTCCTCGGCGCAGATCGCGAAGTCGCATTCGTTGACGAAGTACATCGCGCCCCCGGCGACCATCCCGTTCAGCGCGGCGATTACCGGCTTCCACACCTGATGTGCCTTGGGACCCAAGAAGGTTCCGGGGTCTTCTTGGTTGAAGACCGCTTGCTCGGCCCACCACCGACCCGCCGACACGTCGATTCCCGTGCAGAAGGCCCGCTCTCCGTTGGCCCGTACGACGGCAACCCGGATGTCCTCGTCATCGCGGACCCGCGTCCAGGCAGCGGTGAGCTCGGTGGCCATCGTCTGGTTAAAGCTGTTCATCTGGCCGGGACGGTTCAACGTCACCGTCGCGACGTGATCCGTGACCTCGAACTCGATCGTCTCCAGATCGGTCATCGGCGCGCCTCTTGTCTGCGTCATTTCGCTCCAACGGGTTTGAGTGGCAGGGGACCGGTCGCGACAACATCGCCGAGTAGACCGAGCTCTACGCCTGCCTGCGCGGCGGCCTGAAGGCACGCAGCGACGTCCTTGCGAAGGAAAGGCCCCGCGATCTCGGCGAACGGTTCTGTCCCGCCGATCTGCTGAATGTGTGTCGCGACGCGACTTCCCGCGCTACACACCTGGAGTGCCGCCAGCAGGGCGTTGGGGTCGACACCCATCGACGTGCCCAATTCTGTTGCGGCGGCGACAAGCTGGGCGTTCGCGGCGAAGAGCACGTTGTTAATGAGTTTGAGTGCCAAGGCGCTACCTAGTTCCCCGGTGGGGACGATCGGGTCTGCGTAGGCCGCTAGTACCGGGGATACCAATTGCACCGCCTCGGTCGGTCCGCCGATCAGTACGGTGAGGGTGCCGGCGGCGATGTCGTCCGCAGTGCCGCTGACCGGCGCATCGAGGATTGTCGGCGCGGATGGTTGGTCGCTCAAGGACTTCAGCGTCGTCAGCGTTCCGGTGGTGTGAGAGACGAAGACACTGCCGCGCTTCGCGTTGGCGATCAAGCCGTCGGGCCCCGATCCGATCGCCATGAGCTGTGCGTCGGAGAACAAGCAGGAGATCAGAATGTCGCTGCCACTGGCGAGTTCGGCCACCGAAGCCGCAAGCGTGGCGCCGCGGGCGGCCAGGCGATCGCGTACCTCGGGGCGCCTCGCATACATGATGACGGGCACGCCGGCCTCAAGCAGACGCAACACCATTGGCTCACCCAACTGACCCGCTCCGATGAAGCCGACGGTGTTCGTCACGGTGCGCTCCTCGAGCATTCGGCTATAACTAAGTCAACTAGGTTGCCCAGCGCCACGCTAAGCGCGTCGGCATGCCGAGTCAAGAAACGACCGGCGGGGTGGATGACCGCTCGCAGCTTAGTAGACCAATGATTGACTAACTGTCTGAGGGGCCGATAACGTCATCTCATTGCAACCTCGGTGCGAGGAGCCGCCATGCACGTGACAATCGAAAAGGCCTCGGCATGGCTCGGAGTGGCTATGCTGGGCGGTTTCCTGGTGATGTTCTGGTTCATCGCAGGACTCATCCCCCCGATGAGCCCGGCTCTCACCGCCGAACAGACGGCACGGATATACAGCGACAACGAGCTGCGCATCCGTATCGGTCTCGCCCTGATGATCCTGTCTGCCTGGCTCTTCGCGCCGTTCTTCGCACTACTGTCGCGCCAAGTACGCCGGATCGAAGGTTACTGGGGCGTCATGTCATTGACCCAGGTGTTGCTGAGCGTGACCTTTCCGTTCGGCTTTTCGCTGTGCGCGTTGTTCGCCGTGGCGGCTGCGTACCGCCCCGAGCGCAATCCCGATGTGACACAAGCGCTCAACGACATGTTCTGGTTCATCTTCGTCGGGCTGGTCGGCCCGTTGATCACACAGGTGGTCATCCTGGCGTTCTGCGTGTTCCTCGACAGGCGCCGGGTGCCGAGCTTCCCGCGATGGTTTGGCTACTTCAACATCTGGTACGCCGTGCTCGGCGTTCCGGGATGCGCAATCTACCTGTTCAAGACGGGGCCGCTGGCTTGGAACGGCATGTTCGCCTTCTGGATCCCCCTGACCGTGTTCTGCATCTGGATGGTGGTGACTGCGATCATGCTCACCAAAGCCGTCGACGTCGAAGCGGCCGAACGTGAAGAGCGCGCCGCGAACCGGGAGTGGGAACCCGCAGCGTGAGTCTGGTCTCCCTGCGGTCGGCCGTCGGTGAACAGTCCGGCGCCCGGCCGGCCGCGCATGTGCCCGGCGAACCCGGCGTATGGATCTTCCTGTTCGGCGACATGTTGGTCTTCGGGGTCTTCTTCGCGACCTTCATGTACGAGCGCGCGCAGGCGCCCGAACTGTTCGACGCATCGCGGCACACGCTCAGCATAGGTATCGGCCTGACGAACACTCTGGTCCTGCTGACCAGCTCGCTGCTCGTGGTGACCGCTGTTCGCGCAATTCGGCAGTCCCGGCGTGGAGCCGCGCAATTTATGCTCGCCGGCGCGTTGGTCTGCGGTTTGATTTTCATCGGCCTCAAGTGCGTCGAGTACACGGCCAAGGTCACCGCCGGGCACGTCCCGACCGAGAACAACTTCTACCTCTACTTCTTCATCCTGACCGGCCTGCACCTCTTCCATGTGCTGATCGGCGCGGGCGTGCTCATCCTGCTGCTGACGCAAGCGCGCCGTAGCAGCCTCAGCGCGACGCGAATGGCTGTCGTCGAAGGAGGCGCCTGCTTCTGGCACCTCGTCGACCTGTTGTGGATAGTCCTGTTCGCGTTGCTCTATCTGGTGAGTTGAGCGATGAGCTTCGCTCTGCTGCGCGCGCGCTCGACCGTCGTGTGGTTAGTGCTTGTCATGGTGACGATGTTGTCGTGGGCACTAGGCGCAGACCACGGAGTCGATTCGACGGTCGGTGTGGTCGTGCTGGGGCTTGCCGTGGTAAAGGTCCGATTCGTCGGGCTCGACTTCATGGAGTTGCGCAACGCCCCGCTCATGCTGCGGGCGCTTTTCGAGGCCTACTGCATCATCTTATGGGTGGTTCTCGCCGGTATGTACTTGTGGTTCTGAGTGTCTGATGGCTGGTCAAGGTCAACGTGCCCGCCGTGGGAGCGCGCCCGGATTGATCCAGGCGGCCGCTCGAGAGGTGTTCGGAGAGCGAGGGTATGGTGCGACGACGCGCGAGATTGCCTCGCGCGCAGGGGTTTCGCACGATCTGATCTTCCGATACTTCGACAGCAAGGAAAAGTTGTTCTTCGACGCGGTGGTGACGCCGCTGCTGGATGCTGTTGGTGGGCTGCATCAGCGGTGGCTCGACGACCCCGCCCTGACGGCAATGGACTATGACCGACTGGTTCGTCGGTTCACCACGGGATTCTACGAGTTCATGTCGAGCAACCAGTCGATCGCCCGTGCGATGGTGCACGTGTTCGCCGATGAGTCTCCGGGTGACGAACTCGATCGTGTGCGCGCCCGGATCAGCGCGACGCTCGATCCGATCGTGCCGCCGATGGAACGTTATCTTTCGGCGCAGGGTCTGCGAACCTCGTCGCCGGCCTTGCAACTGCGGCTACTGATGTTGTTCGTCGGCGTTGCGGCGACCTTCCTGCGGAACACCTATTCTTCCGACCAAGAGATGCCCTACGCGGACGAGATCATTGATGAGTTGTCCTTCATCATCTCGAGAGGGTTGCACCTGTCAGGTCGAGCGCGACGGCCGGAATAGCGGCAGCCAAACACGAGTGTCCGGATCGCCCGATGGTTCGGTCCAATCCTCGAAGAAGACCTCGACCGGCAGGCCGACGTGGATGTCGTCGAGCGATACGTCGACCACGTTGGTGATGAGGCGCACGTCGGGCTCCTCTTCAAGTTCCACCATGGCGACGATGTAGGGCGGATCCAAACCGGCAATCCAGGGTTGGCGGTTCACGGTGTACGCGGCCACCGTGGCTCGCCCGGACACCGATTGTGGCCCGACGTCGGTGCTGCGGCAGCGCCAGCAAGCCGGCCCCGGCGGGTGAAAGAAGTGTCCGCACGCTCGGCAGCGGCAAATCATTAGCCGGCCGGTCGCACCGCCGATCCAGAAGGCATGCGACTCAGCCGACGGGCTGGGAGTTAGCCGAAAAGCGGGCCTGCGGTAGGCGGAATCGGTCGACATGTACAAACAGTAAACTATATATCGCTTTGTGCGCACTGAGTGGGTGGCAGGAGCGGCTGCTACTCGACTTCACCCTCGACACCACCACGGACTATCAACCCACCGGCGCACCCAAAGGCCCCAAACGGAAAAAGCCGCAGACCTAAGCAGGTCCGCAGCTATTCCGATGTCTTGCGACACCACAATGGCGCCCCGGCAGTGTGGTATTTCCGGACACGCGAATAGGGTGTCTCAAGACATCGGAATAGGTATGTCGGCCAGTTTCGGTTGGTGGCGAGGCTCGTCCGGTCATCACCGCCGTCCTCATCGAAGGCCGTTCACAGTCGTAGGTCGCCCGTGATTACGGGGTCTCCCAGGGATGGGTGTCGCGGCTGCTCAGGCGCGACTCTCTCATCTCGGGAGTGTCACCAATCAGCCGAAACAACTGTCACGCATCAGCCGAAACACTGTCGCGCATCACCCGAAGGAGAAACGTCACGCATCAGCCGAGGTCATACACACGACAACGTGCCCCCGGCAGGATTCGAACCTGCGACACCGGCTTTAGGAGAGCCGTGCTCTATCCCCTGAGCTACGAGGGCGGACGGGCCTGAGCTTACCGTGACGGCAGGCGCAGGCCCGTTGGCCGCGACCGGCGTCAGCGCAGTTCGGCGATCACCTTCGAGAAGTTGGCGATGTTATTGTCCTGCACGGTGAAGGAGGACACGCCGTACTTCTCCCGGTAGCCGCGCAGCGTGTCGGCGATCTCGGCAGGAGAACCGCTGAGCACCGACGCCTGGGACAGGATCTCCTCGTCGGAGAGCTCCGGGGCGTAGGCGCGGGTGAGCTTGAGGTCGGGCTCGGTCTCGCCGTCTCGTGGCATCGCGGTGATCGCCAGATTCAGCTCGAGGGACTCGAACCGGTCGCCGGCGGCCTTGCGGACGAAGTCGACACGTTCGGCGAACGGATCATCGACGTCGTTTACCTTCGAGCCGGTCAGCCCGATGATGTTGGCGTTGCGGGCCGCGATCCTCAGCACGCGGTCACCGTTGCCGGCGATGATCAGCGGTGTCGAGGGGTGGTGCTCCTTCAGATATTTCGTCATGTGCTCGAGGTAGTCGACCCGCGCACCGGCGCTGGGGTAGGGGATCTCGGCGGCCTCGAATTCTTCCCGCACGTAGCCGGTGCCGAGCCCGATTTCGAGGCGACCGTCGCTGAGCAGGTCCAGGCCTTGCATGTCGCGGCTGAGCAGCGCCGGCTTGTAGAACGCGGAGTTGAGTACATACATGCTCAGCCGCAGTGTCGTGGTGACCATCGCGACCGCGGTCAGGGTGGGAAAGGGCGCAGCGGCGCCCAAATGGTCAGGCACACAAAGAATGTCGAACCCGGAATCTTCAGCGCGCTTGGCCTTGTCGAGGAGCGCCTCGCGCGACTTGTAGAACCGCATGCTCATGCCGAATCGAAAATCCTTGGCCACCAACAACCTCCGTAAAATGAGTTAAGAACGATTACCAGGAGCGAGCCGCGGCCGCCAACCCCTGAACCAGGGCAGAGGTGACCGACGATAGGCCATCAGGTCCCGGCAGCGGGCTGCGTGGACTGAGACCCCTGACGCGAACGGATAATTCGAGTTGTGTTCCGCCTTCGCGTACCCGGTTTACCGGGTTGTCAGGATGTAACCCCCGTAGTTCGAGCGGGATATCGTCAAGGTCGGTGATGACCTGATAGCCGCCGAGCTGAATGTGTTTGGCAAGGTGGGTGGCCAGCGCGCGATTGCGGCCTCCGGCCAGTAGTTGTGTGCTGCGCCCGATGCGGCCATAACCGTGCAGGGAGACCGCGACGTCGACATGGTCGAGAAATTCGGCGAGCCGTGGCGACTCGGCGGGGTCGAACCGCGCCGAGGGCAAGTGATGGGGATAGCGCTCGGGGTGGCGTACCACGTATACCGACGCACCGGCGGCCTCGGCCGCGCGCTTGGCAATGACGTCGGTCATCTCTTCCAGGCCGCCGCCGTGGATGGCCAGGAAACCGAAACGCGACCGCAGGTGACTCGACTCGAGCACCCCAGGCTGCGCCAGCAGCTCCGAAAGTGACTGTGGGCCAGGCCCGGACTTCGATCTCTTGGACGCCGGGCGCGGCCAGTGCGTGGGGTCCCAGCGCCGCAGGTAGTCGATCCAGCGTTGCGGAAGCCCGTGATGGACGGCGCCGTCGATGATCTTTGACAGGTAGCCGGGGCGGGGCGGTCCCGGGGTCACCCGGTGATCGATGTAGACCCAGGCCGGTGACGGGCCGTCGTCGGTGTGCACGGTCAACTCGTCGCGGCGATAGCGCACCGGAACGCCCTCGGCGCTGTCCAGGGTGGCCAGGTCATGATCGGAGAGTTGCCAGAGCACCCCGTGCACGTGATTGCCGGCGAAGGGTTCGACGGTCGCCACACCGCGCTGATTGATCAGCCAATCGTGATCGGACAGCACCGCCGGCCGCGGATCACTGGCATCGGGACAGCGCCGAGCCATTTGCCTTACGCACAGGTTGGAGCCGTATGCGAAGTAGAAATGCCGGCGCGCCTGCATTCAGCGGCTCACCGTCAGACGAATCGGCACCAGGTGAGCCTATGTGCTTCGTATAGCTATGTAAAACAACTTCCGAATTTCGGTGCCTGGTCCCGCGTACGGACCGAGACGAAGATCGGCTGACCACGTGCCCTACGGGCAGTAAGTCGACACCGCCAGGTTCACCATCGAGGTGGTGTCGCCGAAATTGATGCCGCGCGGGCCCAGCGTGTTGTGGATGTCGTCGGCAATTTGTTGTGACGACCAGCCATTCCACCGGTCGGCGCAAATGTGGTGCGCCATAAAGAGTATGTCGGGGTCCTCATTCGGCGGCCAGGTGAACCCCAGGGCGCGCATTTGGGCCAGGAAGTTGGTATCGACGGTGTCGGCGGCCGCAACCGCAGCGGTGGTTACCAGGGCGGCGCCAACGAGGAACGGGGCGGAAAGTCTGGCCAGCCAGCGAGGTGAAGGCATTTGACGCGTTTCCTTCCGTATTCACGTTTAGGCCGCGTAAGTGTGCGAGCCCAAAACGGCGCAAATATGAAGAATAGTGAAACCTCGGACAAACCACACGGTACGGCTGAACTATGAATGTTCGGTTGTCAGTGCCCTTTCAGGGTGAGGTAGATCAGCACCACGTTCAATAGGGTCACCAGTATTGCGACTGCCCAGCCGATGGCTGTCGTGATCGGGTGGTTGGTGTCGTCGCCCATCAGCTTGCGATTGCTGGTGAGTCTGACCAGCGGCAACACCGCGAACGGAATGCCGAACGACAGCACGACCTGCGAGATCACCAGTGAGCGCGTCGGGTCGAGACCGAACGCCAGCAGCGCCACGGCCGGGCACAGCGTGACCAGGCGACGCACCATCATCGGTATCGACCGATGCAGCAGACCTTGCATGATCATCGCGCCGGCGTAGGCGCCCACCGATGACGACGCCAAGCCGGAGGCGAGCAACCCGACCGCGAACAGCACCGCGATCGCGGGGCCCAACGTGTGGTGGATCGCGCTGTAGGCGCCGTCGATGGACGCGACGTCGTCGTGGCCCTGCAGGTTGATCGCGGCGACGAGCAGCATGGCCGCGTTCACCGTCCCGGCGACGGCCATCGCTAGCACGACGTCGACGCGGGTGACCCGCAGCAGCCAGCGTCGCTGCGGGCCGGGCTCGGGATGCCCGTGCCGATCCAGGACCAGACCCGAATGCATGTACACCGCATGCGGCATCACGGTGGCACCCAGGATCGCGGCGGCCAGCAGCACGCTTTCGGCGCCGTGGAAGCGCGGCACCAGGCCGCCGAGTACGGAGTCCGACGGTGGCGTGGAGACGAAGAAACTGGCCGCGAAGCCGATTGCGATGATCAGCAGCAGCCCGGTGATCACGCGCTCGAAAATGATCTGGCCCCGACGGTCTTTGATCGAGAGCAACAGCAACGAGATCACTCCGGTGATCACCCCGCCCAGCGGCAGTGGCAGACCGAACAGGATCCGCAACGCGATCGCGCCGCCGATGACTTCAGCGACATCGGTTGCTATCGCGACGATTTCAGCCTGCGCCCAGAAGGTCAGCCGCAGCGGGCGGCTCATCTGCTTGCCGATGGCCGAGGGCAACGAGCGCCCGGTCACCAGTCCGAGTTTGGCCGAAAGGTACTGCACCAAGCCGGCCATCACGTTGGCGGCGACGATGACCCACAGCAGCAGGTAGCCGAATTGCGCACCGGAACTGACGTTGGCCGCGACGTTTCCCGGATCGACATAGGCGATCGCGGCGACGAATGCCGGCCCCAGCAGATACCAGCTGGTTTTGAACGAGGCCCGGGTGCTCTGCGCCAACTGAACGACCTTCGATGCGTGTTACCGAATAAAAAAGTGAGGCTATCCGATAAACGCTACCCGGCGAACTGCGCCCCGCCTGGTCGGGTGGCTCCCGCGGCCGCGACCCACCGCGACCGACCAGCGACCGCCCGTATTCGATCACCCGGGCAGGTAGAGCCCCTTGCCGGTGACCAGCGGCAGGTCGAGAGTCGTCACGATTCCCGGCGCGGCGGCCACCACTGCCGGGATCGCGTTGACCACCCGCATCGCGGTGGCCACCAGTCCGGCGTGGTTGTGGTCGCCGTTCGGGCTGCCCAGGCAGACGTCGACGGCGTACGAGGGTTCGCCGGTGATCTCAATGCGATAAGAACCGCCCTCCTGGGCGGGCTGCGGCCACTCGGGCTGCAGGTCGGGGCGCAACCGGGTGACGTGTTCCAGGACCACAGCGGGCTTGCCGTCGACCATGCCGAACACCTCGAAGCGCAGTGCGGCGGCGGTGCCCTTGGCGATATGCCCCGACGCGATGTCGAAGTCCTCGGGTGCGGGGATCCGGACGTACTCCTGAGTGACCGCGTCGAGTGTGATGCCCAGCCCCGCCGCGATCTGCCGGATCACCGAGCCCCACGCCAAGCTGAGCACGCCGGGCTGCAGCAGCATCGGGATGTCGTCCATCGGTTTTCCGAATCCCATGACGTCGAACATCACCGCGGCGCTGTCGTAGGTCGCGTAGTCGACGATCTCCATGCACCGGATCTGCTGGATGCTCTGACAGGTGCCGGCCAGCGCCAACGGTAGCAGGTCGTTGGCGAACCCGGGGTCGATACCGTTGACGAACAGGCTCGAATTGCCCTCGCGGGCAGCATCTTCCAGTGGTTTGATGAGATCCTGCGGAATCACCTCCCACGGATACTGCAGGAAAACCGGGCCGCTGCCGACGATGTTGATACCGGCCGCCAGGACGCGGCGGTAGTCCTCGAGTGCCTCGGGCAGCCGGTTGTCGGCCAGTGCGTTGTACACCGCGCATTGCGGCCCGGTGGCAAGCACGGCGTCGAGGTCGGTGCTGGCCAGCACGCCGGTCGAATCCGAAAGTCCGGCAAGTGCTGCCGCGTCCTTGCCGGCCTTGGCGTCGGACGAGACCCAGACGCCGCGCAGTTCGAATTCGGGGTTGGTGATGAGTGCTCTCAGTGCGTGGATACCGACATTGCCGGTGCCCAATTGGACGACGGGGATTGGCATTACTGGTTCCTTAGCGGTCGAAGGCGGGTCGGGACGGCGATCAGTCCAGCGCAGGTGCAGGCTGCTCGCGTCATCGGATCACAGGTCCGGGACGGGGATGTCGAGATTGGGATGCGTGAGGCCGCCGTCAACCTCGAGCGTCTTGCCGGTCAGGAAGTTGCCGGCCGGCGACGCCAAATACACTGCGGCAGCGGCAATGTCGACTGGATCGCCGAGGCGGCGCATTGGCGTCACCTTCTCCATCGGCTCGCGCAATTCGTCGTTGGAGGCCACCACGTCCAGCGCGGAGGTCAGGATCGATCCGGGTGCGATCGCATTGACCCGGATACGCGGGCAAAGATCCAGCGCTGAGGAGCGGGTGTAATGAGCCAGCGCGGCTTTGGCGGTGGCGTAGGCGGCGAAACCCCGCCCGGCCAGCCGGCCCATGGTGGAGGTGATGTTGATGATGCTGCCGCCGCCGGAGTGCTCCAGCATCAGCGGCACCGCCGCGATGGTGAGCGCGTGCGCGGTGGCGACGTTGAAGGTGAACGCGTCCTTGAGGTCCTTCGTCGACGTGGTGAGCAGCGTGTTGGGCATGGTGCCGCCGACGTTGTTGACGACGATGTCCAGTTTGCCGAACGCCTCGACGGCCTGTTCGGCGAGCTTCGCGGTGGCCTCGGGATGGGCCAGGTCGGCGGCGACGATGTGTGCCTTGCGACCCGCGGCACGGACCTCTTCGGCGACGGCCTCTAGTTGGGACTGCGTGCGCGACGCGATGAGCACATCGGCGCCGGCTTCGGCGAACGCCACCGCGATGGCCGCCCCGAGACCACGGCCGCCACCAGTGATGACGGCGACTTTATCGTCGAGACGGAACCTGTCAAGGATCATTACGGCCTCTCTTCGTTGAGTTGTCGGCCGAAACGGAAGCAAGACTGACCGTCTCGGATCGCGGCATTTCTGGAACAGGTTCTAGTTTGGCATACGGTAGCCGCGTTGCGGCGTCCGCGTACCGGGTCGGTGGGGCCGCCGGGGTATTGCGACCGAAATTGCAAACGCGGGCGATGGCCTGCGACGATGGCTGACGAATTCGCCGAACATCGTCTCGTTCGTACCGACGAAGGATTGAATTGAGAATCAACCGATTTGGTGCCGTCCTGTGCGTTCTGGCCACTGTTGCAGTGATGTTGTCGGCGTGTGGCGATGACGACAATGCGGTTGGTGAGAAGACGACTACACCGGCGGCGCCGGTGAAGGTGGCCTGCGGCGGGAAACCAAAACTCAAGGCCAGCGGATCCACCGCCCAGGCCAACGCGATGACGCGGTTCGTCAAGGCGTATGAGCAGGCGTGCCCGGGTCACACCGTGAACTACACGGCTAATGGTTCAGGCGCGGGAATCGGCGAATTCACGGGCAATCAAACCGATTTCGCGGGCTCAGACTCGACGTTGGCGCCCGGCGAATACGCCGCCGCCCAGCGTCGCTGCGGCTCGCCGGCGTGGCAGCTCCCCGTGGTGATCGGGCCGATCGCGATCACCTACAACGTCGATGGGCTGAGTTCGCTGACCCTCGATGGTCAGACCGCGGCCAGGATCTTCAACGGCGCCATCACCAGGTGGAACGATCTCGAGATCCAGGAACTCAACCCCGGCGTCAGCCTGCCCGCCGAGCCCATTCAGGTCGTGTTCCGCAGTGACGAGTCGGGGACGACGGACAATTTCCAGAAGTATCTCGACGCCGCTTCCAAGGGCGCGTGGGGTAAGGGCGCGGGCAAGAAGTTCAACGGCGGCGTCGGCGAGGGCGCCAAGGGCAACGACGGCACCAGCGCCGCGGTCAAGGCCAACGACGGGTCGATCTCCTACAACGAGTGGTCGTTCGCGCAAGCTCAACACCTGGGCACCGCCAAGATTGTCACGTCGGCAGGACCGGATCCGGTGGCGATCAGTGCCGACTCGGTGGGCAAGACGATTGCCGGAGCACCGATCGTCGGGCAGAGCAACGACCTGGCGCTCGACACGGTTTCGTTTTATCGCCCGAATCAGCCTGGCGCGTATCCGATCGTGTTGGCGACCTACGAGGTTGTCTGCTCGAGGTATCCCGATCCGGAGGTCGGTGCGGCGGTCAAGGCGTTTCTGCAGAGCACCATCGGTGCTGGCCAGAATGGCTTGGGGGACAACGGATATGTTCGCGTTCCGGATACATTCATATTCCGTTTGTCGGTTGCCGTCAACGCGATCTCGTAAGTCTAGTCGGTTCGACTCAGCGATCGTGAGCGGGGTTGAGTCACCGAGCCGAAAGGCGATGGCGGGGACAAATTTTGCCGAACGTTAACCTGTTCTTACTGTAGCTTCCCGGTCGCGGGGATGACGGTTGGTTTTGTAAGCTGCGGCTAGTGCTGCGGCATTCAATCGTAAAGGTGAGGAACTGAATTGAAACTCAACCGGTTTGGCGGCTTGCTCGGGGTGCTGGCTGCTGGAACATTCGCTATCGCGGGGTGTGGCAGCGACAACAACGCGACCGGAGGCGGTACCACGTCGGGCGCACCGTCGGGCAAGGTGACCTGCGGTGGCGCCAAGACGCTGAAGGCGAGCGGTTCGACAGCCCAGGCGAACGCGATGACGCGTTTCGTCAAGGCGTTCGAACAGGCCTGCCCGGGTCAGACGTTGAACTACACGCCCAATGGCTCGGGTGCCGGCGTCCGCGAATTCACGGGCGGTCAAACCGATTTCGGCGGATCGGACTCGCCGTTGAGCCACGATGAGTACGGGGCGGCCCAAACGCGCTGCGGCGGCTCGCCCGCGTGGAACTTGCCCACGGTGTTCGGTCCGATCGCGGTCACCTTCAACATCAACGGGGTGACTTCGCTGAACGTCGACGGTCCCACCCTGGCGAAGATCTTCAACGGCGGTATCACCACGTGGAACGATCCGGCGATCCAAGCGATCAACGCGGGCGCAACTTTGCCGAGCGAGCCCATTCACGTGGTATTCCGCAGTGACGAGTCCGGCACGACGGACAACTTCCAGAAGTACCTCGACGCGGCTTCCAACGGCGGGTGGGGCAAGGGCGCCGGCAAGAAGTTCAACGGCGGTGTCGGCGAGGGCGCCAAGGGTAACGACGGCACCAGTGCGGCCGTCAAGAGCACCGAGGGGTCCATCACCTACAACGAATGGTCCTTCGCCCAGGCGCAACACCTGAACGTCGCCAAGGTTGTCACGTCGGCGGGCCCCGACCCGGTCGCGATCAGTAGCGACTCGGTGGGCAAGACGATTGCCGGTGCCTCGATCGTCGGGCAGGGCAACGACCTGGTCCTCGACACGATTTCGTTCTACCGGCCGAAACAGTCGGGTGCGTACCCGATAGTGCTGGCGACGTATGAGGTTGTCTGCTCCAAGTACCCCGACTCCCAGGTCGGTTCGGCAGTCAAGGCTTTCCTGCAGAGCACCATCGGTCCCGGCCAGAATGGTTTAGCGGACAACGGGTACATCCCGATTCCGGACGCCTTCGGATCGAGGCTGTCAACTGCCGTCAACGCCATCGCGTGACCTGAGGTTGTGGTGTCCGAAACGCTGCGTGTCAGTCCGCCGGTGACGAAGCCAGTCCCGACGCCGGTGACTCGACGGGTGGTGCGGCGGGGCGACCAGATATTCAAGTCGGTCGCCGCCGCCGCCGGATCCACGATCGTGATCGCGATCGCGTTGATCGCGATATTTCTGCTGATTCGCGCTATCCCAGCGCTACAGGCCAACCACGCGAATTTCTTCACCAGCAACGAATTCGATACCACCGATCCCACGAAGTTGGCGTTCGGTATCCACGACTTGCTGATGGTCACCGTGCTGAGTGCGACCAGCGCACTGGTGGTGGCCGTGCCGGTTGCGATCGGCATCGCGGTCTTCCTCACCCAATATGCGCCACCGCGGCTGGCGCGCCCGTTCGCCGCGATGGTTGATTTATTGGCAGCGGTGCCGTCGATCATTTTCGGACTGTGGGGAATCTTCGTGCTGGCGCCCAAACTGGAGCCGTTGGCCGAATTTCTGAATCGCAACCTGGGATGGATCTTTCTGTTCAAGCAGGGCAACGTGTCCTTGGCGGGCGGCGGGACGATCTTTACCGCTGGGATCGTGCTTTCGGTGATGATCTTGCCGATCATCACGTCGGTTTCACGAGAAGCCTTCCGCCAGACCCCGCGCATCCAGATGGAGGCGGCCCAGGCGCTCGGTGCCACCCGGTGGGAGGTGGTGCGGTTGACCGTGCTGCCCTACGGCCGCAGCGGTGTGGTCGCGGCCTCGATGCTGGGACTGGGCCGCGCGCTGGGCGAAACCGTTGCGGTGCTGATCATCTTGCGCGCGGGGGCCCGTCCCGGTAACTGGTCGTTGTTCGACGGCGGTTACACGTTTGCCTCGAAGATCGCCTCCGCGGCATCCGAATTCAGCGAACCGTTGCCGACCGGGGCCTACATCTCGGCTGGGTTCGCGTTGTTCGTGATCACATTCGTGGTCAACGCTGCCGCCCGCGCGATCGCCGGCGGGAAGGTCAACGCATGAGCACTGAAACACTGCGTGAGCCACTCAAAGCATCGGTAGTCGAGCCGGTCAGTATGCGGCGCAAGATCAAAAACAACGTCGCGACAATGCTTTTCCTCACTTCGTTCGGTGTCGCGCTGGTGCCGCTGGTCTGGTTGCTCTGGGTGGTGATCGAGCGGGGCGGGTATGCCGTCACCCGGTCGCATTGGTGGACCCACTCGCTGCGCGGCGTGTTGCCGGAGGAGTTCGCCGGCGGGGTTTACCACGCGCTGTACGGGACGCTGGTGCAGGCCGGCGTGGCTTCCCTGCTGGCCGTGCCCCTTGGTTTGATGACGGCGGTGTTCCTGGTGGAATACGGTTCGGGACGGTTGGCGCGGCTGACCACCTTCATGGTCGACGTGCTTGCCGGGGTGCCCTCGATCGTGGCGGCACTGTTCATCTTCAGCCTGTGGATCGCCACGTTGGGCTTCCAGCAGAGCGCCTTCGCCGTGGCGCTGGCGCTGGTCCTGCTGATGTTGCCGGTCGTGGTGCGGTCCACCGAGGAGATGCTGCGGTTGGTACCCGACGAACTTCGCGAGGCCAGTTACGCGTTGGGCGTACCGAAATGGAAGACGATTGTGCGGATCGTCTTTCCGATCGCGATGCCCGGCGTCGTGTCGGGCATTCTGCTCGCCCTCGCGCGCGTCATCGGCGAAACCGCCCCAGTGCTGGTCTTGGTCGGTTACAGCCGGGCGATCAACCTCGATGTCTTCCACGGCAACATGGCGTCGCTGCCGCTGCTGATCTACACCGAACTCACCAATCCGGAGCATGCGGGCTTCCTGCGGATCTGGGGCGCGGCGCTGACCTTGATCATCATTGTGGCCGCCATCAACCTCATTGCCGCAGGATTCCGCTTCTTGACCGGCCGACCGCGCGGAGAGAGTTTCACCCGGGCTTGATGGCGATCCTCGCGGATCAGGATCGTGACGCCGCTTTGGCAGGCGACTTCTTGGCGGGCGCCTTCTTTGCGGCAGTCTTTTTGGCGGGCGCCTTTTTGGCGGCCGTCTTCTTCGCCGGTGCCTTCCCGTCGCCGGAGCGAGCCTTGACGCTGGCCTCCAGCTTGGCGAGCAAATCGGAGACGTCTTCGGCCTCGTCCAATTCCTTAGGCTTCTCCTCGGTGGTAAATGCCTCTCCACCTTCGAGTTTCGCGTCGACGAGTTCCTGTAGTTGCTCCTGGTAGGTGTCTCGGTAGCGGTCCGGATTGAAGTCCTCGGCCATCGACTCGACCACCTGCCCGGCCATCTTCAGCTCCGCGGGCTTGATCTCGACCTTCTTGTCCAGCACCGGAAAGTCGGGATCGCGAATCTCGTCCGGCCACAACAAGGTGTGCACCACCATGACGTCACGCTTACCAAAGTCCTTGACCCGCAAGGCCGCAAGCCGGGTCTTGTTGCGCAGCGTGAAATGGACGATCGCCATTCGGTCGGTCTCGGCCAATGTCTTGGCCAGCAGTACATATGATTTGGACGATTTGGAGTCCGGCTCGAGGAAGTAGCTACGATCGAACATCATCGGGTCGACGTCGGCGGCCGGGACGAACTCCAGCACCTCGATTTCGCGGCTGCGTTCTTCGGGCAGCGTGGAGATGTCGTCGTCGGTGATGACCACCATCTGCCCGTCGTCGGATTCGTAGGCACGGGCGATGTCCCGGTATTCGACGACCTCGCCATCTAACTCGCACACTCGCTGGTAGCGAATGCGGCCGTTGTCCTTAGCGTGCACCTGATGGAACTTGATGTCGTGGTCTTCGGTGGCGCTGTACACCTTGACCGGCACGTTGACGAGCCCGAACGCGATCGAACCCTTCCAGATGGAGCGCATGTTGTCAGTATGCCCATACCACCGCCGGCAAAACAGCCCGACAGGCCCGTGAGCTGGGATTGAGCAGATTTCGCCGGGGTCGCCGCGGGGCCGGATCGCCCTGGCCGCAGCCGCCGATCATCGGCGAAACGTGTTGGCCGCAATCCGATCAGGCCGTTACCCGCGGGGCGTGTCCCCGGAATAGTGGCGAACCTGATTGCCTCCGGCGCGTTTGGCCTCGTACATTGCGGCGTCCGACGTCCTGATCAGATCGTCGATAAGCTCCATGGCCGGGGTATTCGGGCTGTCGTCCAGCGGCGCACCCGAGGTGCCGATGCTCGCGGTGATGTCGAAGGGGATGGCGGCTATCGCGTCGCAAATTCGTTCGGCCATTCTCGCGGGGTCGGGTGTGGTCCTGATGTCGGCGACGACAAATTCTTCTCCACCGGCCCGCCCGATCACCGCGGTGGCGCGACAACTCTGCTGAAGCGCCGCGGCGACCGCGACCAACGCTTGATCGCCCGCGGCGTGGCCGTGGGTGTCGTTGAGCCGTTTGAAGTCGTCGAGATCGATGACCGCGACCACCAGATAGGAGCCCGCCGTGTTGCGATGAACCCGGATCAGTTCGTACGCCGAGTTGTTGAAGGAGCGCCGGTTGTGCAGGCCGGTAAGCGGGTCGCGTCCGGAGCTTTGCAGATCGGTTCGCAGCGTATGCACCAACGACTGCATGCCCAACGGCACACCGATGTTGAGTCCCACCACCACGATCACGGAAGCGGCTGTCAGCGCTACGTCACCCGTGTTCGCGATGATGCGATATGACAGAACCACCACGCACGTCGCGGCCACGGCGAAGTTCGTGAGCACGTAGCCGAAGGCGTGGAAGTACGCGATGTAGCCACCCAGCATCGCGAAAGTCGTGCAACACATCAATCCCACGTAGGGGTTCGACAGCGTCAACAGCGCCGCCGCGATGCCTGCCATGCCGATGAGCAACCAGCTGCTCGACTGACGTCGTGAGGGCCAGCGTTTGAGCCGCAGGCTCGCGGCGACGATTCCCAATGCCGATGCCACGAGTGTCACCGTCCGGGTCGGCGGATCTGTGGGCCCGGCCGGGCTGCAAAGCATGATCAGCGGGAACGCCGTGAATGACGCGATGAAGACTGCCGATATCCTGCGCCACGGTTTCAGTAGGCCATGACCGTCCAGGTAGGCAGTGATCCAATCGAACTGGTCTGGCTGCTTTGCCACGGAACTCGCCATACCTCCCGGTGTTTGCCGCCTTTAACCACTGCCGACTCAGGGTCAATGCGCTGCGACTTGACGAGCCGACTTTACGCTCGAATCCGGCCGAGCTCGGGTATCGCGGTATCCACGTGAAACCGCCCGGGCTAGAGCGCGATTGAGCGCAGGGCCGCACGGTCGGGTAAATCGGCGCCGGCGCGGCCCACGGTCAATGCCGACACCAGCCCCGCCGCCTCGAATGCCGCGGTCAATTCCTCGAGCTGAATTTTGGCCAGGGCGGCTCGCCGCCGACGCCCCAATAGGTCCATTCCCCAGAGTGCATCGAGCAGGCCGACCATGAATGCGTCGCCGGCGCCAATGGTGTCGACCACTTCTGCCTGCTTGGCGGCCACGTGCGCCTCGCCGGCCGCGCACAACGCCCGCGAACCGTGTTCGCCCATCGTCACGGCGACGATCGCAGGACCCATCGCCAGCCAACCGCGGGCCGTATGCTCCGGCTCGCAGTCGGGGGCGATCCAGCGCAGGTCCTCATCGCTGACCTTGACGATGTCGCTGCGTGCGACGAGATGCTCGATGCGTTGCCGCGTCAGATCCGGGTTCGCGATCAGCGACGGCCGGATGTTGGGATCCAGCGTGATCGTGGCCGATAACCGGTAGGCGTCGAGCAGCGCCGCGACCGCCAAGCATCCGGGCTCGCGCACCGCCGCGATCGACCCGGTGTGCACCAACAACGGCGGGGGAACTTCGGGTGTGCCGGAGAGCTGCCAGTCCAGATCGAAGGTGTAGGTGGCGGATCCATCCTCGGCGATCGTCGCCGTCGCGGTCGGTGTGCGCGCGGCAGTCATGCTTCCCGGAACCAGTTGTGCGCCAGAGGATTCGATATAGTCCGCGATCCGCCGGCCACGCGAGTCGGCGGCGATGTGGGTCAGGAAGTCGACGTCGCGGCCCAGCCGGCCGAGTCCGACGGCGACGTTGAGCGGACTGCCGCCGACATGTTCGTCGCCTTCGACGATGTCGATCAGCGACTCGCCGATCACCAGGCTCCTCATCGCACCAACGCCTCCAACGTCGCGCGAGCTCCCTTGCTGTGCAACGAATCCAGCGCCCAGCGGTATGCCTCGACAAACCGATGCTGATGGGACAGGTCGGCGAATACCGCGGTGATCTCGATGAACGCGCATGCGTTTTCGCGATGCGACCGGGCGATCGGGACGAGCGAATCCGAGAGCTGGTCGAGCACCTCGTACGGTTCGCCCCACTCGTCGACGCCTTCGGCGTAGCGGGCCCAACTGGCCACCGCCGCCGACGCCATCTGAATCGGACCATCGTTGGCCAAATTGTCGTGGATGACCGGAAACAGCCATTTCGGTATGCGGTCCGACGAGTAGGCGCAGAGCCGGGCGACGGTGTCGCGCACCGCGGGGTTGGCGAACCGCTCGATCAGGGTGCGACCGTAGTCATGCAGGTCGATGCCGGGCACCGGCGGCAGCGTCGGGATGGCCTCGGTGTCGAAATAGGCAAGCAAGTACTTGGCGAACAACGGATCCTGCGCCGCTTCGTGCACGAACTCGAAGCCGCAGAGATGGGCGAAGTAGCACAGGCACTGATGGCCCGCGTTGAGCAGCCGCAGCTTCATCAGCTCGTATGGGTGCACATCGTCGACCATCAGCACGCCGGCTTGCTCGAGCGGCGGTCGGCCATCGGCGAAGTCGTCCTCGAGCACCCAGGCGGTGAACGGCTCGGCCACCACCGGCCACCGGTCGTTGACGCCGAAGTCGCGCCGCACTTCGGCGGCCATCTCCAAAGTCGTTGCCGGGGTGATGCGATCGACCATCGAACTCGGAAACCGGCTGTGCTCGGCGACCCATGCCGCCAGCTCGGGGTCTAGGCGTTCGGCGCTGGCGAGCACCGTACGCCGGGCGACCTCGCCGTTGTTCTCGATGTTGTCGCAGGACACGATCGTCGGCGCGGGGAGTCCTCGATCGCGGCGCCGGGCGAGCGCCCGGGTGATCAACGTGAACGCGGGCCCATCGGGATCGCGGTACCCGCCCTCGGTGATCGTCAGCGAGATGATCCGGGTGGACGGGGCGGCAAGCACCTGCAGCGCCGACTCCGGATCGTCGGGGGCGTAGCGGTAATCGACGATCGAGCCGATCACTTGGGCATCCCGGCTGCCGTCGGGGTTCTCCAAGATCAGCGTGTACAGCCCGTCCTGATCGGTCAGGACATCGCGCATGGTCCAGTCGGCGGGCATGACGCCCACCCCGCAAATGCCCCAGTCGTGCGCCAGGCCCTGCTGCTGCAGCAGGTTGATGTACGCCGCCTGATGCGCCCGATGGAAGTGACCGGCGCCAATGTGGGCAATACCGACGGTGATGCTGTCGCGGTCGTATTTCGGCGCGTCGATCGGCAGTCGGGAGAGCGACGCATTGTTCAGATCGATTGCGCTGGCCATCGTTGGCCACCTCCTCCCCGGGCCACCGCCCGGATCGCTACTGCGGGGGCCGCCGCCCCTTACGCGAGCGGGGAACCTCCAGTCGGCACCGCCGACAGCAGCAGGAATTCGGCCAGCGCACGCCACGACTCGGTGATCGCGACTGCGCCGGCATCGATCAATTCCGCACGGCGGCAATCCCGTTCGTCAGGTAGTAGAAACATCAGGTTACCGACGGTGGGGTAGCCTGCTGCCACCGCGGAAGACACGCCTGCCACGGAGTCTTCGATGGCCAGCCCCTGTTCGGATGCGACGCCGAGCGCCTGGCCGGCATGCAGGTATACCGCCGGGTCGGGTTTGCTTGTCGGCACCGGAAGCGAATCCTCCGCGCTGAAGGTCACCGACCCCGATATCAGCGCATCCAGGCCGGTGGCAGCGAAGCAGGCACCCAGCCGCGTAGTGGCACTCGAGCTGACCGCTGCGAGGGCGTAATGCGCCGCGAGGTCGCGCAACGGTTCGAGCACCTGCGGATCGGGCGTCAGGGTGCGCGCCAGATGCGCGGTGACTCGTTCGCGCTCCTCGCGCACCCACCCCTCGAGTTCGTCGACCGTCAGCGCGTTGCCGCCGGCCAAGTCGCCGTCGGAGGCGATCACCGCCGCGGGACGGCCCTGGGCCAACGTCTGCTCGAGCGGGATGTCGCACTGTACCGCCAGGTCGAGCGCGGTGGTACGGAAGTTCTTCCCGACCGCCCGTTTGCGCAACTCCTCCGCGCTGAGCGGGGCCGTTACGCCGAACCTGGCCAGGAAACGATTCACCACCTCGGTCGATGCCTCGAACGCGGGCCGCTCCGAAGCAAACAAGTTGTCGTCGGCGTCGCAGAGCAAGGTCGTAACCGGCGCCGGGTCGAAGGTGCGCACAAGCGTCAGTTCGCCGTTCATCGCGACACCAACTCGTTCGTGCGCAGCGCGTCCCGCAGCGTGAGCACCACACCGCGCTGGTCGATATCGGCAATCATCTCGCCCAGCCGCTCGGCAAAACCGGGAACCCGGCGCACCTGGGCGAACATTTCATGGCCCAGCAGTGGATCGGGGTTGTTGCTCGCCATGTTGGCCAACCTAGCCACCGGAATCGCCTGGGAGTCCTCGAGGCTGATTTTGCGCCCGTTGAGGTCGTGGCCGCGCATGTAGCGAGCCCACCCGGCAACAGCCAACATCAGCAGGGTATGCGGCCTGCCCTGCGCGATCCCCTCCTCCAGTGAGGGCATCACAAACTGGGCCATTTTGCTGGTTCCCCGTCGAGCCAACCGCGACAACTGATCGCTCATTCGGGGATTGCTGAGCCGATCCAGCAGGGTGGCCCGATATTCGGGGGTGTTCATCCCGGGCACGGCGGGCAGCAGCGGTTGAATCTCGTCGCGCAGCAGCGTCTCGACGTAGCCGAAGATCACCCGATCCCGCATCGCCTCGTCCGTGCGCTGATACCCGGCCAGGGTGGCCAGACACCCGAGCGCGATATGGGATCCGTTGAGCAGACGGGTCTTGATCAGCTTGTGGTCGCCGACGTCAGCCACGAACTCGGCGCCGACGAGGTCCAGCGGCGGACGTGAATTGCAGAACGAGTCCTCGATCACCCATTGGCGGTACGGCTCGGTCACGACCGGCAGTTTGTCGGCCACGCCGAACGTCTGCTCGACGAACTGGCACTCCGAATTCGAGGTCTGCGGGGTGATCCGGTCGACCATGGTCGACGGGAACGCGACATACGTGTCGATCCAGCGGGCGAGCGCGGGATCCTTCAAGGCGGCGAACGACACCAGGGCGGTTCTCGCCGGCTGGCTGTCGCCGGGGATGTTGTCGCAGCAGAGCACGGTGAATGGTGCGATGCCCGCGCGGCGGCGACGGTCGAGAGCTTCGGCCAGATAGCCCCACGCGGTGGCATACCCGTCGGACGCGACCAGGTCGGCGCGCACGTCGGGGTGGTCGGCGTCGAACTCGTCGGTGACCGGGTTGAGGAAGTATCCGTTGTTGGTGATGGTCAGGCTGACGATGCGGGTTTGGGGGTCTGCCAGGGCGGCGCGGACCGCCGCGCTGTCATTCGGTGCGTAGTGAACGGAGCCGATCGAGCCGACCACGCGGGCATTTTCGCGGTCGTGGCCGCGCTGGACGACGGTGTACAGCCCATCCTGTGCCGACAGCAGGTCTTTGGCGTTAGGGGAGTTCAGACTGACACCGGTCACGCCCCACCGGTCGGAAATGCCTGAGCGGGCAAGGTCGTCGAAGTAGACGGCCTGGTGTGCGCGGTGAAAGTTGCCCGCCCCGATGTGAACCACACCACGCTGCAGCGCCGACCTGTCGTAGGTGGGCACGTCAACGCGCTGCGAGTGCAGTTGTAGGGTCGCATCGCTTAAGGGGACGCCGCTTTTTCGACGCCATGGCGCAGAGACATCAAACATTGTCCATCTGTGCCCGAGGCGACCATGGGTCTAATCGCTCCGTGGTTGATGTCACAAAGAAATCGCCGATACCGAACGATAATCGGCGGTCAACGGCGTTAACAGAGTGTAAACGCGTAGGTTGACTCTCATGGCACCGCGGGTGAAGCTCACGAACCCCGACAAGGTGCTCTACCCTGCGACCGGCACCACCAAGTCCGACGTCTTCGACTATTACACCGGCATCGCGGAGGTGATGCTGCCGCACATCGCCGGACGTGCGGCTACCCGTAAGCGGTGGCCCAATGGTGTTGAGCAGTCATCGTTTTTCGAAAAGCAGCTGGCCGCCTCGGCTCCAGAATGGTTGCCGCGCGCCAGCATTTCGCACCGGTCCGGGACGACGACATATCCGATCATCGACAGTGTCGACGGGCTGGCCTGGATCGCGCAGCAGGCGGCGCTGGAAGTGCACGTGCCGCAGTGGAGGTTCGTCGCGCAGTGGACCCGCAGTAAGGCTGAAGAACTCAAGCCCGGTCCCGCAACACGATTGGTGTTCGATCTAGACCCGGGCGAGGGCGTCACGATGGGGCAACTGGCCAAGGTGGCCCGCGCTGTGCGCGACCTGATCGCCGACATCGGGCTGACGACTTTCCCGCTCACCAGCGGCAGCAAGGGACTGCACCTCTATGCGCCATTGGAGAAGCCGGTGAGCAGCCGCGGCGCCTCGGTGCTGGCCAAACGTGTTGCCCAGCAATTGGAAACGGCCATGCCCAAGCTGGTCACGTCGACGATGACCAAGAGCCTGCGGGACGGCAAGATCTTCCTGGACTGGAGCCAGAACAACGGTGCAAAGACCACCATCGCGCCGTACTCGTTGCGGGGGCGCGAACATCCCACGGTCGCGGCGCCGCGCACCTGGGAGGAACTCGACGACCCGGGCTTGGGGCAGCTGCGCTACGACGAGGTGCTGGCCCGCGTCGCCCGCGACGGAGATCTGCTGGCGCCGTTGGACGCCGACGCTCCCCTCGCGGACCGGCTGAGCAAATACCGCAGCATGCGCGACGCGGCAAAGACACCGGAGCCCGTTCCTCACGCTAAACCCATTGCAGGACACGGAAATACATTCGTCATCCAGGAACACCATGCCGGCCGGCTGCATTACGACTTCCGGCTGGAACGCGACGGCGTGCTGGTGTCATGGGCCGTGCCGAAGAATCTTCCCGACACCACATCGGTGAACCATCTCGCGGTGCACACCGAGGACCACCCGCTGGAATACGGTAGCTTCGAGGGCACCATCCCGAAGGGCGAGTACGGCGCCGGCAAGGTGGTCATCTGGGACGCCGGCACCTACGAGGCCGAAAAGTTCAATGACTCGGCCGAAAAGGGTGAAGTCATCGTTAACCTGCACGGTAGCCGAATCTCTGGGCGCTACGCGCTGATTCAAACCAACGGCGACCAATGGCTGGCGCACCGGATGAAGGACCAGAAGGTATTCGACTTCGACGGGATAGCACCCATGCTCGCCACTCACGGCTCCGTGGCGGCGTGCAAGGCGGGCCAGTGGGCGTTCGAAGGCAAATGGGACGGCTACCGACTGCTGGTCGACATCGACCACGGCACCCTGCGCGTCCGGTCCCGGCGTGGCCGCGAGGTCACCGGCGAATACCCCCAACTGAATTCGCTGGCAAAGGATCTGGCCGATCATCATGTCGTCCTCGACGGCGAAGCCGTGGTGTTGGACGCCGCCGGGGTGCCGAGTTTTCACGCGATGCAAAACCGCGGCCGGGGTAGCCGCGTGGAATTCTGGGCCTTCGATCTGCTGTATCTCGATGGGCGTTCCCTGCTGCGGGCTCGCTATCAAGACCGCCGAAAGCTATTGGAAACGCTGGGAAGTGGCAGCGACCTCATCGTCCCCGAACTGCTGCCGGGTGACGGCAAGCAGGCGCTCGAGCATTCCGCCAAGCGTGGTTGGGAGGGCGTGGTCGCCAAGAAGCGCGACTCCACCTATCAGCCGGGCCGGCGCTCGGCATCCTGGATCAAGGACAAGCATTGGAACACCCAGGAGGTCGTCATCGGCGGCTGGAAGGCCGGGGAGGGCGGGCGTAGCAGCGGCATCGGCTCCCTGCTCATGGGCATTCCGGCCGACGGCGGCCTGCACTTCGCGGGCCGCGTCGGTACCGGGTTCACCGAGCGTGACCTGGCGAACCTGAAGAAGACCCTGATGCCGTTGCACACTGACCAATCTCCGTTCACCCCACCGCTTCCCCGCAGCGAGGCCCGAGGCGTGACCTATGTCGAGCCGGTTCTCGTCGGCGAGGTGCGCTACAGCGAATGGACCCCGGATAACCGGCTGCGCCAATCGAGTTGGCGCGGGCTGAGGCCGGACAAGGAACCAAGTGAGGTGGTACGCGAATGAAATGGGTGACCTACCGCGATGCCGACGGGCCACGGGCCGGTGTGCTTTCCGGTGACGAGATCCATGCTGCTCCACCGGGCGTGACCCTGCTGGACCTGGTCGGTCGCGGGGAAGAGGGCCTGCGGCAGGCCGGCGAGGAGGCGTTGCGGTCCGGGGTCACCGCGCAGCGCGACGATGTGACGTTGCTGGCGCCTATCCCGAACCCGCCGTCGATCCGTGACTCGCTGTGCTTTTTGGACCATATGCGCAATTGCCAGGCGGCCCTGGGGGCCGGGCGTGAACTCAGCGATACCTGGTATCGCATACCCGCGTTTTATTTCGCTTGTCCGGCAACGGTTCTGGGACCTTACGACGATGCGCCGATGGCGCCTGGAAGTGCCTGGCAGGACTTTGAATTGGAGATTGCCGCGGTCGTCGGGATCCGCGGCAAGGACCTGACCGTCGACGAGGCCGAGCGGGCCATCATCGGTTACATGATCTTCAATGACTGGTCCGCGCGCGACCTGCAGCAGCTGGAGAGCCAATTGGCGATCGGGCAGGGCAAGGGCAAAGACAGCGGAGTCACGCTGGGCCCCTATCTGGTGACACCCGATGAGCTCGAGCGGTATCGCCACCCCTCCCGTCCAGGCAAGCTCGACCTGCAGGTCACCGCGCTGGTCAATGACGACGTGATCGGATCGGGCTCGACAGCCCAAATGGATTGGAGCTTCGGCGAAATCATCTCTTACGTCTCGCGCGGTGTACCGCTGACGCCCGGTGACGTGATCGGCTCCGGCACGGTGCCTACGTGCACGCTGGTTGAGCACCTCAACCTGGCCGATCTGGAATCCTTCCCGGGCTGGCTGCGTGACGGCGACGTCGTCACGCTGCGGGTGCAGGGCTTGGGGGAGACGCGGCAGACCCTGCGCGCCAGCAGCCCGCCACACCCGTTGGCTCCCCGGCCCAATCCGGCAGCCGCGCCCGCGCCGAACCGGGTCAACCGCGCGCCGGCGCGGGTGCCCTACACCCGCGGGCTGCATGAGGTCGGTGATCGGGTGTGGGCGTGGACATTGCCGGACGGCGGCTATGGCTGGAGCAACGCCGGTCTGGTCAGCGGCAACGGCGCCTCACTATTGGTCGACACCCTCTTCGATCTGGCGTTGACCCGCGAAATGCTGACCGCCATGGGCCCGCTCACCGAGCGGGCGCCGATCACCGACGCGCTGATCACCCACTCCAACGGTGACCACACCCACGGGAACCAACTGCTCGACGCGTCGGTGCGGATCATCGCCGCGAAGGGCACGGCCGACGAGATCGAGCACGGGATGGCGCCCGCCATGCTGGCCATGGTACAGACCGCCAATCTGGGACCCGTTGCGACGCCGTACACGCGAGATCGGTTCGGGCCCTTCGACTTCAGTGGCATACAGGTGCGCAACGCCGACCAGACCTTCGACCGTGAGCTGTCCATCGAGGTCGGCGGCCGGCGGATCGAACTGCTGAACCTGGGTCCGGCGCACACCGCGGCCGACTCCGTGGTGCATATGCCCGACGCCGGGGTGCTGTTCGGTGGCGATCTGCTGTTCATCGGCTGCACCCCCATCGTGTGGGCGGGGCCGATCGACAACTGGATCGCGGCCTGCGACGCGATGATCGCGCTGGATGCTCCGACGGTGGTGCCCGGGCACGGTCCGGTGACCGACCCGGATGGGATCCGTGCCGTCCGTGGCTATCTCGTGCACGTAGCCGAGCAAGCCAAGGCCGCACACGACAAGGGTCTGTCGTGGGCCCAGGCGGCGGACGCCATCGATCTCGGCGAGTACGCTACCTGGCTGGACGCCGAGCGAGTGGTAGTCAACGTCTACCAGTGCTATCGCGAACTCGACCCGGACACACCGCAATTGGAGACGATGGCGTTGCTGGTGATGCAGGCCGAGTGGTTGGCCAAACGCTCTTAGTCGCGAGACGGTAACCGGCGACGTATTTGCCGAGAGCGGCTGTCCGTAGTTACAGTTTCGCGGCCCAACGCGCGGCGGCGGCGCAACCGCGACGTGCCTATTGGGCAGACAGCGACGTCGCATACGGTTTCGTTATGCCTGCCGTGGAATTGAAAACTCTCGAGGACAACATCGCCTGTATCACCCTGAACCGGCCGCAGCGCCTCAACGCGATTGACGGGTCGTTGATCGACGGCGTGGACGCCGCCCTGGACGTGCTCGACAGCGGCCAGTACCGGGTCGCGATCATCACCGGTGCCGGACGCGGCTTCTGCGCCGGCGCCGATCTGAGCGGCACCGGCCAGGCCTGGACCCAGCCTGCCAGCCCGGACACCCCGCCGTTCAAGGTCAACTACGACGCACAGGTTCGGCTGGCCAACCTCTACACCCGCATCTACGAACTCGACATCCCGGTGATCGCGGCGGTTAACGGCGTCGCCGTCGGCGGCGGTCTGGCGTTCACGTTGGTCAGCGACATCCGGGTGGCGTCGCAGCAGGCCCGCTTCGGTTCGGTGTTCATCAAGGCCGGCTTCTCGTCGATGGACATGGGCACCAGTTACCTGCTGCCGAAAATCGTCGGCGCGGGCGTGGCGCGCGAGCTGATGCTGACCGGCCGGATCATCGACGCCGACGAGGCCTACCGGATCAAGCTGGTGCACGAGGTGGTCGCGCCGGACGACCTGATGTCGGCGGCGCTGCGCAAGGCCCGCGAGATCGCCGAGAACAACGCTTATGGTGTGTGGCAGACCAAGATTGGGCTGAACGCCGCGCTGGACGCCCCCAGTCTGCGGCACGCCATCGAGATCGAGAACCGCACTCAGATCCTCAGCGGCTTCACGAACAATCCGGTCGAGGCTGCCAAGGCGCACATGGAGAAGCGGGCTCCCAATTGGGATCCGCTGTGACGGCTAGACCTTCGCGATGACGTTCTCCGCGAACCACTCCAGGTTGCGGATCTTGTCTTCGAGCGGCTCGGTGTCGCTTCCCGTGATGTAAGGGATGCGGAACCCGACGATGGCGTCGGTGACGCCCTTGTCCTCCAGCCGCTTGACGCCGTCGACGGTGAAGCCGTCGGCCGAGATCACGTGAATCTGGAACGGGCCCGTCTTGCCCGCCTCCTCGCGATACCGTTTGAGCTTGGCGAGCAGCGCGTCCAGTTCCTCCGGGTCACCGCCACCGTGCATCCAGCCGTCCAGCCGGGCGGCGCGTTTGAGCGCGGCGTCGGCGTGCCCGCCGATCAGGATCGGGATCGGTTCGGTGGGAGCCGGCGTCATCTTCGTCTTGGGAATGTCGTAGAACTCGCCGTGGAATTCGAAGTACTCGCCCGTGGTGAGGCCCTGGATGATCTCGATGCACTCGTCCATGCGCTTACCGCGCTTGGCGAACGGGACACCCAGCAGCTCGTAGTCCTCGACCCAGGGGCTGGTGCCCACCCCGAAGCCCACCCGGTTGTTGGTCAGCGCGGCCAGCGAACCGATCTGCTTGGCCACCAACGCCGGCGGCCGGATGGGCAGCTTGAGGACGAAGAAGTTGAAGTGCAGCTTCGTCGTCACCGCGCCCAATGCCCCTGTCAGCACGAAGGTTTCGATGAACTCCTTGCCGTCCAGGAATTCGCGGTTGCCGTCGGGTGTGTACGGATACTTCGAGTCGGACTCGAAGGGGTAGGCGATGCTGTCGGCGATCGTCATCGCGTGGTACCCGGCCGCCTCGGCGGCCTGGGCCAGCGGGATGTAGTACCGGTAGTCGGTCATCGCCTCTGCGTAGGTGAACCGCACGTCATCCGCCTTCCTTGTGGGGGCCGTCACACGACACTAGAACGTGTTCTAGTTCGGCTTGCGGGCGGGTCCTACACAACGGGATGAAGCGACCCGACTACAGCTGATTCTCTGGGCCGATAACGGCCCAGACCGTCTTGCCCGACGCCGTCGGCGTGCTGCCCCAGGCGCGGGACAGCGCGTCGACAATCGCCAGCCCCGACACGTCGATGCCTTTGTCCGGCGACGGCAGCCGCACGGCCGCCGAGGTGCTCTCGTCGGAGACCGCGATCGTCGCGGTCTCGCCGTCGGTCTCGATGCGCATCTTCGGAACGCTGCCGGTGTGCTCGAGCACGTTTTCCACGAACACATTGACGACAACCAGCGCGACCGGGATGAGCCCGGATTGCTTCCACTCGGTCAGCCACTCCCGGACCAGCCGGCGTGATTCGCGCAGGCTGGTCAGGTTCGCGGGCAACGCGGAATCGGCCCGCTGGATGGTCTGACGGGTGAGCTTGCCGAGCGCTTTGATGGCCGCCTTCTCCGTCGAGTAGACCGGCATGAAGCGGGCAACCTCGCTGCGGGTGAGCGCGTCGCGGGTCTCGCGATGCGCGCTGACCAGCACAATCGGAACTCGTGTCTGAGTGCCGAGCTGCAAATGGGCACTGATGAAGGCCGACCACGCCGATTCCGCGGGCACCTTGAGTTCGCTGATGTTGACGATGACGGCCGTGGGCTCGTGCAGCGTTGCCTTTGAGATGCTCTCGCGCAGCGCCCCGAAGTTGCTGGCGTCAAGCACGCCGCCGACGGTCAGGACGGCGAGCGCGTCGTCCGTCCGAGTCGTAACGGCTAGCGAGCTCGGCGACTCAGCTACCGCACTCACGAGAGGCACTCCTTTCCGTCTAGGACATTATCCCTGCTTATCGCGCTCCGCGATGCAGCGGTTTGTGGGCGCGTGTCCTAATTGCGGTTAGGGCACCCGAATCCTAGCGCGGTCGGAAAGTAATCGAACGTATCGATCCGGCATTCCATCTCCTGCTCCCTCGAATTCCCATCCGGCAAACCGAATGCGGAACCGCCCCCCCGGCGGCAGAGACTTCTCACGTTAGTTCAGCGGCATCGATGCCACCAGACGAGAGAAATCGGAGCCGTTCAGGATTTCGTGATCGCATAGGGGGGAGTACCCACACCGGCCACCGCGTGGGTCCCCCACGGCGTCTGTTCGACGATGCGGGCCGTCGCGCTGCGTTCGCCGACCGTCAGCGTCGCCGTACGGATCTGCCTGAGCGCTTCGTTCGGTAGGGGTTGGGCCGGGGAGCCGAAGAGCGTTCCCTGCCAGTGGTAACGGCCGTCGATCGGATCGAGGCGGCCGGCCAGCCGAACCCGTACCGGAAGGGACGTGCCGGCGATGGTCAGCGTCGCGCTGCCGTCGTATATCGCGTCGTCGGCCGCGCCGGACGACAAATCGAACGCGGACGTCACCCGAAATGGCGGGGTGGATTGGAAATGTGCGCGTTCGTTGAAGACTTGCTGACTACTGCGCAATACCTCGATACGGGTGTTGCCGCTGCGTTTGAGCAACTCAAGGCACTCGACGACATAGTGAGTTTGCCCGACGACATCGGGCCCGGTGATCGAGAAGTAGTTAGGCAACCCGTGAATCGCTACGCCCAGGAAGGGCTCGGTGCCGTCCGCCCAGGCGTGCTCGAGTGATAATCCGCCGCTACCGATCAGCTCGGGCGCCGGATCGGCAATTGTGAAGCCGGTGCCGTAGATGATCGCGTCGGCGCGGTGATCGACACCATCGCTGGTGCGAAGACCCGATGCGGTGATCGCGGCAATGGGCGAAGCTACGCGTGCAGGCCGAGATTGAGTGCGGCCCAAGGACGCCAGGGCTTTGCGGCGCAGCCACCGCTTGACACGGGTTGGCGGCAAGGGCAATTCGGCGACGATCCGGCGCGGTGGGTGCGCGAAAACGGTGACCGAGGCCGCCCGATCGGTCAGCCGCGGCAGGTAATAACCGGCGGTGGAGTCGGTGCCGATGACCGCGACGTGCTTGCCGGTCGGATCGAAATCGGCGTCCCACTGTGCGGCGTGAAACGCGATACCGCGAAAGTCGCTGCGTCCGGCCAGCTCTGGCGTCCATGCGACGAGCATCGATCGATCGACCGCGACGACCGCCCGGGCGTGCAGCGACTCGCCCGCGGCGGTGCGCAACTCCCAGGTGTGGGTACCGTCGTCGAATCGCGAGCTGACCAACGGGGATTCATCGAGGACGACAACGTCGGTGATGCCCGCCGCGAGTAGTTCGGTCGCGACACCGCGGCTGCGCGCTCCCGCGCCGACAACGATGACCTGCGTCGGGCTCACAGAAAGTTGGTGCGCTTCCAAGCGCGACGCGCGATCGGGCCCAGCAGGCCGATCTCGGTCAAAAACGCTGCGAGTGGGGCGAATCCGGCTGCCTGGATGTCGTGACGGTGCGGGCTGCTGCGCGCGATCGCCCGCGCCCGTTTGGGATCCAGCCCGGTGCGCGCGTAAGGGATCGGATTGCTGAACAGAAAGCGGAAGAAATACCCGCCGAGTCCGTTGATGTTGGCCATGAAGAATTTGTTGTATCGCGGCATCGTCTGAGCGCGCTTGCGGGCCCCGTCGCGCGCGAACTGGATATGGCGAGCCTCTTCGGTGACATGAATCCGCATGAGCCGCTGAATGATTGGCTGCAATTCCGGATCGTCCATCATCTGGCGTTGCAGTGAATCGAAGATCTCTTCACCGATCAGGGCGGCGATCCACAGCATCGAGCCACGCTGGAAAAACAGCGGCAGAGTGTTGATGATCATCCGGTGCAGCCGCCGCGGGCGTACCGGCTTGGCTCCGATGCGCTCGATGGCTTTGCCGAACATCACCATGTGCCGGGTTTCGTCGCCCAGCTCGGTCAGCTTGTAATGCGTGGACCGGCTCGTCGGGTCCTCGTGCAGGATGGTGCGCAGCAGTGACTGGTTCAGCATGTTCTCGAACCAGATTCCGGCCGACAGCGTGTTGACCAGTTCTTGGCGGGACAGCTCGATTTGTTGCTCACGGCTCATCTCGTCCCACACTGGCGTGTTGTACAGCGAGACCAGCCGGGGCGGCAGATAGAACTTGTCCGGGTCCAGCGGGGCATCCCAGTCGATGTCGACGATCGGCTCGTAGGACTTTTTGACGGAGCCTTTCAGTAGCCGCTCCGAGAACTCTTCACGACTCGGCCCGCCCGGCCTCACCGCAGTAGTCATAGCGCCGCTCCTCCTCATCGCTTCGCTCTGCATCGTCTCGGCGCGGGTCATCGCTGGCGTCCCTTCATTGGGTGCTTCAGACGGTACCCATGGTACTGGGTACTTGCGACCCCGACTAGGTGTTCGAGGTTGCGATTCGGCAATGTGGCGGGGAACGAGGCATGAGGAGGTGGCGGGTGAGTCCGCATATCCACGTGATCGGCATCGGCGCCGGCGACCCCGCCTACGTGACCATGCAGGCGATCGAAGCGCTCAACGACACCCAGGTGTTCTTCGCGGCCGACAAGGGCCAGGCGAAAAGCGACCTGGTCGCGCTGCGCCGGGAGATCTGCGCGCGGTTCATCCGCGAACCCGGCTATCGCTTCGTGGAATTGCCCGATCCGAAGCGGTCCAGCCCGGGCGACGGTCAGGGGCAATACCGGGACGCGGTGGCCGACTGGCACGCGGCGCGCACCCGGATCTGGGCGCAGGCGATCGCCACCGAGCTGGGGCCCGACGGCGTCGGAGCGTTCCTGGCCTGGGGGGACCCGTCGCTGTACGACAGCACGCTGCGGATTCTCGACGCGGTCGCGACCGAGATCGACTTCACCTTCGACGTCATCCCGGGCATCACCGCCGTCCAGGCGCTGACCGCCCGGCACCGCATCCCGCTCAACGACGTCGGCGAACCCGTGCTGATCACCACCGGTCGCCAGCTGCGCACCCACGGGATGGCGGGCTCGACGGTGGTGATGCTCGATGCGGACTGCTCGTTTGCGGCCTGCCCCGCCGACACCCGGATCTGGTGGGGCGCCTACCTGGGTACCGACGACGAGCTGCTGGTCGCTGGCACTGTCGGCGAGGTCGGGTCGCGCATCGTGGCGCTGCGTTCGCAGGCCCGCGAACGGCACGGGTGGATCATGGATACCTATTTATTACGGCCGTCCTGAGCCTCGATGGACACTTCACAGCTGCGATCGGCAAACTGGATAGATGCCCGAACTGCCAGAGATCGAAGCGCTGGTCGACCACCTGCGGCGCCATGCCGTCGGTTCGACGATCGGCCGCGTCGACGTCGGGGCATTGTCGGTGTTGAAAACCTTCGATCCGCCGATCAGTGCGCTGCACGGCCTTACCGTCACCGGAGCCAACCGGTGGGGTAAGTATCTGGGGTTGCAGGCCGGCAAGCTGTTGTTGATCGCCCACCTTTCCCGCGCGGGCTGGTTGCGTTGGTCGGACAAGTTGGCCGCGGCACCGCTGCGACCCGGCAAAGGACCCATCGCGCTGCGCGTCCACCTGGGCACCCCGGGTGAGGCGCCGGGCTTCGACCTCACTGAGGCCGGCACCCAGAAGCGGCTGGCAGTGTGGCTTGTCGACGACCCCGAGCTGGTGCCGGGCATCGCCGCGCTGGGCCCGGACGCCCTGGATCTGGGTGCCGACGACCTGGCCGGGGTGCTGGCCGGCAATACCGGGCGGATCAAGAGCGTCATCACCGACCAGAAGGTGATCGCCGGCATCGGCAACGCCTACAGCGACGAAATCCTGCATGTCGCCAAGATGTCGCCGTTCGCCACGGCCGGAAAGCTGACGCGCGAACAGCTGGTCACCCTGCATGACGCGATGATCTCGGTGCTGACCGACGCGGTGAACCGTTCCGTCGGCCAGGGCGCGGCGATGCTCAAAGGGGAGAAGCGCTCCGGGCTGCGGGTGCACGCGCGCACCGGCCTGCCCTGCCCGGTGTGTGGGGACACCGTGCGGGAAGTGTCGTTCGCGGACAAGTCTTTCCAGTACTGCCCGACGTGTCAGACCGGCGGCAAGGTGCTGGCCGATCGGCGGATGTCACGGCTGCTCAAATGACATTGGGCCGCAACGTCGACTTGTCGCGACAATCAACTTTCCGGCCGATCGTAGCGAACTTGACACCTGTCGATATGCTGCCCGGGTGACTCGCCAGAAGATCCTCATCACGGGCGCCAGTTCCGGTCTGGGCGCCGGCATGGCGCGTGCTTTCGCCGCCAAGGGGCGCGACCTGGCGCTGTGCGCCCGTCGTACCGACCGACTCGATGAGCTGAAAGCCGAGCTCTCGCAGCAGTATCCGTCGATCAAGATCGCGGTGGCCGCGCTGGACGTCCGGGAGCACGAGCAGGTGCCGGAGGTATTCGCGGCGCTCAGCGACGAATTGGGCGGCGTCGATCGCATCATTGTCAACGCCGGGATCGGCAGCGGGGCGCCGTTGGGAAGCGGCAAGCTGTGGGCGAACAAGAAGACCATCGAGACCAACCTGTTGGCCGCGCTCGTGCAGATCGAAACCGCGCTCGAGATGTTCAACAAGAGTGGCTCGGGCCACCTGGTGCTGATCTCGTCGGTCCTGGGCAACAAGGGCGTGCCCGGCGTCAAAGCCGCCTACTGCGCAAGCAAAGCCGGACTGACGTCGCTGGGCGAGTCGCTGCGTGCCGAGTACGCCAAGGGACCCATCAAGATCTCGTCGATCGAGCCCGGTTACATCGAGTCGGAGATGACCGCCAAATCGGCCAGCACAATGTTGATGGTGGACAACGAAACTGGCGTTCGGGCACTGGTCGCGGCGATCGAGCGCGAGCCCGGCCGGGCGGTGGTGCCGCGCTGGCCCTGGGCGCCGCTGGTGCAGCTGTTGCGGGTGCTGCCGCCGCCGCTGACCAAACCCTTCGCCTGATTCAGTGCGGGACGGGTGTGTAATGCGTTGCGTCGCTGGTGAATTCGGGCTTACCGTAGGTCTTTAGCCGCAGCTTGAGCAGCCCGATCACGTAGGCGTCGGTGATGTCCCGAAGCACGGGGATGCGACTGGCCTGGCTGACCGCGGTGAAACGTCCGAGGATGAACGGCGCGGTCAGCGCGATGCGCAGCAAATCCGTGGGATCGAGTGAAACGCCCATGGCCTCGGCGACGTCGCGATTGCCGCCACAGAACGTGCGCACGAAAGTGAACTTGCTGAAACTCTTTTCGACCGCATCGGCGCAGCGGTCGAACAGCGTGGTATCGGGGCGCAGATACGCTGCCATGGTGCCGCGCACCAGCTCTTGGCAGATCTTGTCGAATCCGTGCCGAAGCAGTGCCGAGCGCGCGTGCATGACGTGGATGATGTCGGAGGGTTCGGACGGCAGTAGTTCTTCGGGCAGCCCGAGCAGAAAGCAGCGGTACCGGGCGAATTCGACGACGGCGCGTTCTCCTGCGGTGAATTCGGTACGGCCCTGCTGACTTGCCTTGCGCGCCAACAGATACTGGCCGATCATCCCGGCCGGCATCTGGTCGACCTGCGGCACCGGCATACCGTAGATGGCGACGTCCCACTTGTCGGATTTCTTCAGCGCGTTGTAGCGGACCATCGAGTGCATCAGCCGGACCATCGCCGCCGCTTCGAATCCGGGACCGTAGCGGTCCAGTGCACCGGGCAGGGTGGTGACGGCGAAGAAGCTGGCCGTCTCGTTGACCCGTCGGGCGGCCCGCTTGCCCGAGAGGGCTCCGGTCAGAGCCATCGGAAGCGCGGCGTAGGTGTTGGTGAACGTCGCGACGAAGGCGCCACGGGTGATGAATGGGGCCAGCAGCGCCGCCGGAATGCGTTCTTGCCGAGCACCTTCGCGCACCAGATCGAAGTCGATCCACTGCGGCGTTGCCTCCATCGCGGCGATGAACGACACCAGCTCGGGGGGTGCGTCGGGCACCGCGTCGAGCCCGTGGCGGCAGGCCGTCTTGAGCATGTCGATCAGGTGCGTGACGCTGTGCGTGTTCATCAGCGCCGCATAGGGATCGGCGACGACATCGCCGAGCAAGGTGGCCGTGCTCATCAACTCGACGACGCGGTCGTCCTGCAGGATCGGCGCCCGGTCGGCGACCCACGCGGGCAGAGCCGTGTCGACGTCGGGCTCGGTGGCCAGGCGATCGGGCCGCTGGTCGAAGTCGAAGTTGCCGTAGAGCTCGGGCTGCAGATCGCGCTGGCTACGGACCCGCTCCGCGAGTTCGGGGTAGTACGTGACCATCACAACCTCCGCTAACTAACAGTTAGTGAGTAATACTCACAAGTTGTTAGTTATGCTGTCAAGCGTGACTGTGGTCAGCCCCAAGCGGCGCATGACCGCCGAGGAGCGCCGCGAGCAGATCCTCGACGTCGCGCACGCGATCGTCGACGCCGAAGGCTTCCATGCGGCGACGCCGCAGCGCATCGCGGCGCAGGCCGGTATCGACCGGTCGTTGATCTATCAGAAGTTCGGCGACTTGGCCGGGCTGTTCGTCGAGCTGATCGACCGCGAGGCGGCGCGGGCCGGCGCCCAGTTCGCCGAGGCGATCTCCGGACTGGAAACCGTCGCCGAAGATCAGTCGCTCGTGCTTGCGTTCGACGGGGTGCTGGCCGCCGTCGACGCCCACCCGGCGACGTGGCGGCTGTTCATGTTCCCGCCGCAGGGCGCGCCGCCGGAGTTGTATGCCCGCCTGGCCCAGTCCGAAGCCGTCGTGCTCGAGTTCTTCGTCCGCGAACTGCTGCGCATCAACCCGCACGTGCACGATCCCGAATACACCGCCCGGATCCTGCACGCCTCCGGTCGCGAACTGCTGCGGCTACACCTGTCTGACCCGCAGACCGCGACCGTGGAACGGCTTCGGACGTTTGTGCGGCGACTGGGATCCGACGTGATGAGCCCGACTGCCGCAGACGCCTAGCTGACTCGTCCGCGTTCGGTCCGGTAACGACGGACCAGGGCATCGGTCGAGCTGTCCGACTGCGGCGCCGGGGAGGTGTCGCTGGTAAGCACCGGAAGCAGTGCCTTGGCCTGCGTCTTGCCTAGCTCGACACCCCACTGATCGAACGAGTCGATGCCCCACACCACGCCCTCGGTGAACACCTGATGCTCGTACAGTGCGATCAGCTGTCCCACCACCGACGGCGTAAGTCGTTCGGCCAGAATCGAAGTCGACGGCCGGTTGCCGGGCATGACCTTATGCGGCACCACGTCGGGGGGCGTGCCCTCGGCGGCGATCTCCTGCGCGGTCTTGCCGAACGCCAGCACCTGGGTCTGGGCGAAGAAGTTGCTCATCAACAGGTCGTGCATGCTGCCGGTGCCTTCGATGGTGGGCAGGTCGTCGGTGGGTTGGCTGAAGCCGATGAAGTCGGCCGGTATCAACCGGGTGCCCTGGTGCAGCAATTGGTAGAAGGCGTGCTGACCGTTGGTTCCTGGTTCGCCCCAATAGATTTCACCGGTATCGGTGGTAACCGGTGTGCCATCCGCACGAACCGACTTGCCGTTGGATTCCATGGTCAGCTGTTGCAGGTAGGCGGCGAAGCGGGCTAAGTCGTTGGAGTAGGGCAGCACGGCGCGCGACTGGGCGTTGAAGTACGTCGAGTACCACAGCCCGATCAGGCCCAGCAGGGCGGGCGCATTGGACTCCAGCGGCGCCGTTCGGAAGTGCTCGTCGACGATGTGGAATCCGGACAGGAAATCGGCGAAGGCCTCCCGGCCGATCGCAGCCATCACCGACAGCCCGATCGCCGAATCGACCGAATAACGTCCGCCGACCCAATCCCAGAACCCGAACATGTTGTCGGTGTTGATACCGAACTCGTCGACCAGGCGCTTGTTCGTCGAGACCGCGACAAAATGCTTCGACACCGCCGCGTCGCCGAGCGCGTCGGTCAGCCAGCGGCGCGCGGCCGTCGCGTTGGTGAGCGTTTCCAGGGTCGAGAACGTCTTGGACGCGACGATGAAAAGGGTTGTCGCGGGGTCTAAATCGGCAAGCTTTGCGACCAGGTCCGCGGGGTCGACGTTGGAGACGAAACGTGCCGAAATTCCGGCGTCCACGTAATGGCGCAATGCCTGATACACCATCACCGGGCCCAGATCCGAACCCCCGATGCCGATGTTGACGACGGTGCGAATTCGCTCGCCGGTGGCGCCGGTCCATTCGCCGCTGCGCAGCCGATCGGTGAAATCGCCCATCGCATCCAGCACGCTGTGGACGTCCTCGACGACATTTTGGCCGTCGACCACCAGCTCGCTATCCCGGGGTAGCCGCAGCGCGGTGTGCAGAACCGCGCGATCCTCCGAGGTGTTGATGTGCACGCCGGAGAACATTTGATCCCGGCGCTCTTCGAGGTTGGCCGCCCGCGCCAAATCGACCAGCAGCCGCAGCGTCTCCCGGCTGACGCGGTGCTTGCTGTAGTCGATGTACAGGTCGCCGACCGTCACCGCCAGGTCGCGACCGCGATCGGGGTCGTCGTCGAAGAGCTCGCGCAGGTGGGTTTCGCCGATTTGCTCGTGATGCCTACGCAGGGCGTCCCACGCCGGAGTGGCGGTGATGTCGGGGATGGTGAGCACGGAGGTCATGGTTCGACCCTAGTGCCGAGTCGCCGGCCACAGCCACCGCTAGCGGGCAGCACGATCCGCCGCGGGAATAGGACAAATTCGCGGTGAAAAATCCTCGGTGTCGAGGATTGTCAGTGGCCGAGCCGGCCCCGGCCCAGGCGCAGCAGCAGCATCGCCAAGTCCTTGCCCTCCGGGCCGAGCTCGCTGTAACGCTGGATGACCTTCATCTCCCGGCTGTGAACCAGGCGCGTCCCCCCGGACGCCATCCGGGCGCGGCCGATCTCCCGCGAAACTTCGGCACGCCGTCTGACGGCCGCAAGAATCTCGGCATCCAGCCGGTCGATCTCAAGGCGCAACTCTTCAATGTTCGCCAACTGTTCAATGTCGATCATCTCGACGCTCATCCCTGCTACCCCCGTGTGTTTTGTGTTGTTCTTTTCGTCTTGTTCGCTATTCGGCTTGAAAACGTTTCTTGCTCTGGAAAAAGTTCGAGCCCTGAATCCGGAAGGCGGACCACAGGGCTCTAGCGATCACAGCTAGACCATGGGCACCGCGGGCCGGTACCCACAGAAAAATCGGCGACGCCACTCGAGGATCGAGAGGCGGCGATGGAGCTGCGTATTGTCCATGTAACGAGTGTGCCACACCCACGGACCCCCGGGAGCAAAACGAAAAGTTGATCCCGTTCGACCCCGCAATGCGGTCGTGGCCTGGGCACTTGCCGTCGGTGGTCGGCGGTAAATTGAGTCAGACATGACTGTGCACGCAACCGATGCCAAGCTCGCCGCCGAGATAGACCAGCTGCTCGACGGACTCAATCCGCAACAACGCCAGGCCGTCGTACACGAGGGCTCGCCGCTGCTGATCGTGGCCGGCGCGGGCTCCGGGAAGACCGCGGTGCTGACGCGTCGCGTGGCCTACCTGATCGCCGCCCGCGGCGTCGGGGTCGGGCAGATTCTCGCCATCACCTTCACCAACAAAGCCGCCGCTGAAATGCGCGAACGGGTGGTGCGGCTGGTCGGCAACCGCGCTCGCGCGATGTGGGTGTCCACCTTTCATTCGACGTGCGTTCGCATCCTGCGCAACCAGGCCTCCCTGATCAAGGGCCTCAATTCCAACTTCTCGATCTACGACGCCGACGACTCGCGGCGCCTGCTGCAGATGATCGGGCGCGACATGGGCTTGGACATCAAGCGGTACTCGCCGCGGCTGCTGTCCGTCGGGATCTCCAACCTGAAGAACGAACTGATCGATCCGGACCAAGCTGTGGCCAAACTCACGGACGAATCCGATGACTTGGCTCACACCGTGGCCTCGGTGTACGGCGAATACCAACGCCGGCTGCGCTCGGCCAATGCGCTGGACTTCGACGACCTGATCGGCGAGACCGTCGCGGTGCTGCAGACCTTCCCGCAGATCGCTCAGTACTACCGCCGTCGGTTCCGGCACGTCCTGGTCGACGAATACCAGGACACCAACCATGCCCAATACGTGCTGGTGCGGGAATTAGTCGGGCGCCAGGACGCCAATTCGTCCGACGACGACGTGCCGCCCGCGGAATTATGTGTGGTCGGCGATGCGGATCAGTCGATCTACGCGTTCCGGGGCGCCACCATTCGCAATATCGAGGAGTTTGAACGCGACTACCCCGACGCCACCACCATTCTGCTGGAGCAGAATTACCGCTCGACGCAGAACATTCTTTCGGCGGCCAATTCGGTGATCGCGCGAAACTCCGGGCGCCGGGAGAAGCGGCTGTGGACCGACGCCGGTGAAGGGGAGTTGATCGTCGGCTATGTCGCCGACAATGAGCACGACGAGGCCCGGTTCGTCGCTCAAGAAATTGACGCGCTCGCCGAGCAGGGCGAAATTACCTATAACGATGTAGCCGTCTTCTACCGCACCAACAATTCGTCGCGGTCGCTGGAGGAGGTGTTCATCCGCGCCGGCATCCCGTACAAGGTTGTCGGGGGAGTGCGCTTCTACGAGCGCAAGGAAATCCGCGACATCGTCGCCTACCTGCGGGTGCTGGACAACCCCGGCGATGCGGTCAGCATGCGGCGCATCCTCAACACCCCGCGCCGGGGTATCGGCGACCGCGCCGAGGCGTGTGTGGCGGTCTACGCCGAGAACACCGGCGCCAGCTTCGCCGACGCGTTGGTCGCCGCCGCCGAGGGTAAAGTTCCGATGCTCAATTCCCGTGCGGAGAAAGCGATTTCGGGATTCGTCGAGCTGCTCGACGAGCTGCGGGGTCACCTCGATGACGACCTCGGCGATCTGGTCGAGGCGGTGCTGGAACGCACCGGATACCGTCGGGAGCTGGAGTCCTCGACCGATCCGCAGGAGTTGGCCCGGCTGGACAACCTCAATGAACTCGTCAGCGTCGCACACGAATTCAGCATCGACGAGGCCAATGCTGCCGCGCTCGAAGAGGCGTCAGAGGACGAAGATGTGCCGGAGACCGGTGTGCTGGCGCAATTTTTGGAACGGGTGTCGCTCGTCGCCGATACCGACGAGATTCCCGAGCATGCGGCCGGCGTGGTGACGCTGATGACGTTGCACACCGCGAAGGGTCTGGAGTTCCCGGTGGTGTTCGTCACCGGCTGGGAGGACGGGATGTTCCCGCACATGCGGGCGCTCGACGACCCAACCGAACTGTCCGAGGAGCGGCGGTTAGCCTACGTGGGCATCACCCGCGCGCGGCAACGGCTGTACCTGAGCCGCGCGATCGTCCGTTCCTCCTGGGGGCAGCCGATGCTGAACCCCGAATCGCGCTTCCTGCAAGAGATTCCGCAAGAACTGATGCAGTGGCGACGCACGCAGCCGGCCCCGTCGTACAGCGCGCCGGTGAGCGGTGCCGGGCGGTTCGGAACGCCACGCGCGGCGCCCACTCGTTCCGGGGCGGGCAAGCGCCCGCTGCTGGTGCTGGAGCCCGGCGATCGCGTGACCCACGACAAGTACGGGCTGGGTCGCGTCGAGGAGGTGTCCGGCGTCGGCGAATCGGCGATGTCGCTGATCGACTTCGGCAGCTCCGGGCGGGTCAAGCTGATGCACAACCACGCGCCGGTCAGCAAGCTCTAGCCGCCGTCGAGCGTGCAGCTACAGCGAAAAAACAGCCGCATTTTCGCCATCGGAGCACGTTCGGCGAAACGGACTCAGGCCTCCAGCCAGCGTGTGGTCCGCGGGTGCAACACCAGCAGAACGCCGGCGATCGGCAGCACCGGGAAGGCGTGCACGATCCAGGCGACCCGGGCACCCGCGATGAAAACACCGCCGTACGTCAGCACCGCGACCACCGCTGCGGTGATGAGCAGGTAGCGGCCCAATGCGCGACGCTGTAGCAGCATGATCACGCCGGTGATGGTGGCGGTTGCGAACACCAGCGCCAGGAACGCGATCGCGATGCAGAACAGGCGATCGGTCCGCCACCAGCCGGCGATCAGATCCGTGGCGACCACCGACGTGGCCCAGCCGCTGACGATGCTGACCGCGGCGGCCGCGGTGACCGTCCGGGGAGTCGGTTCATCGATCGTGCGGTCCGCCGGGTTGCTGCCCGTGGCCCCCTGATCGGGTGCGGCCGGCCGTGGCAGGTGCGTGGTCGGGTTGTCCGGGATCGCGGGCATCGGCCCGCTGGGGGCACGTCGAATGATCCGTGTTCGTGATTCGGCGGGCGGCTCAGTTGGTCCGGGGTCGTTCGGCGCGGTCACCTCAACCAGCGTAATTGCCGACGAAAATTCCTCGCTTGGCCAGCCACGGGACCGGGTCGATGCGTTCGGTGCCGCCTTGGAGCACCTCGAAGTGCAAGTGGGGGCCGGTGGAATTACCCCGGTTGCCCATCGTGGCGATCTGGTCGCCGGCCATCACGCGCTGGCCGACACTGACCGTGGCGGTGTTGATGTGGCCGTACAGCGTGACGGTGCCGTCGGCGTGGAGCAGCTTGACCCACATGCCGTAGCCGGCGGTGGGGCCGGCGTCGATCACGACGCCGTCGGACACCGCCACGATCGGCGTTCCGATCGAGTTGGCGAGGTCGATGCCGGCATGCAGCACGCCCCACCGGTAGCCGAAGTTCGACGTGAAGATGCCGTGGGTGGGCATGACGTACAGCGGCTGCTGCAGTCGCGCCTCGCGCTGGGCGCGGTCGTTGGCGAAAGCGACGCCCTTGGCGAACTCCTGGTTGTGCAGGGCGTTGGCCGCCGGCTGGACCGCGATCACTTGGGCGCCGCGGGTCGCGTTGCCGCTCGATCCGCCGGTCAGTGCCGACGCGTTGGCGGTCAGCACCGTCTCGGCCTTGGTGGTCTCGGCCTGGCTGGTCGCGGTGTGGGCAGCGGCGGCCGCCGCGCCCGCGGCCATCGCCGAGATCAGCACGCGGCCCTTGGTCGCGCTGGTCGGCTGCTTGCGGTGCTGCGCGCTGCGGCGCACACCGCTGACGTCGATGTCGTCCGAGCTCGGGTCCGCTCCGAGCTTGAGGGCGAGCTGGGCCAGGCCCTCGTTCACGGCAGTGGCGGCCAGCGGGGTGGGGGCCGCCAACCGCAGCGGGGTCAGATCGTCGATCTCGTCGAGGTCGTCGAGCTCCGGAGCGAGCAGCACTTGTGCTTCGTAATCGAACGTCGAGTCGTTGCTGAGGTCCAGCTCGTCGAGCTCAACGAAGTCCGCGAAGTCCAGATCGTTGAAGTCGAAGCCGTCCAACGGCAGGATCTCGGTGACTTCGTTCTGGTGCGGTTGCGCCCACTGGTCGCGATGGTGGCGACCGGCTCCTGACAACGCAGGAGTACGCGCGAGACGGTGTTGGGACAAGCTGAAATGTCCTCGTATCGTGACCATAACGTTATCTGGACTTTAGGACGTTATCCGTTTACCGATCCGGCTGGCAACCTCGGGGACGGATTGTGAACTGGATCACGTTTGGCCGCTCCCGGCGTGTCGTGACCTGTGCCACATGGGTGGATGCGGCGGAGGCGGCCGTTTCGAGTGTGGATACAGTTCCACCGTGCGAGTTGCCGATTCCGGCACCGCCCAGTTGTAGGCCTTGCAAATAACTCGAGCGAAGACAGTGAGTTCATGGACCTTTTCGAGTATCAAGCGAAAGAACTGTTCGTTAAGCACAACGTACCTACTACGCCCGGTCGTGTAACCGACACCGCCGAGGGTGCCAAGGAAATCGCGACCGAGGTCGGCGCCCCCGTGATGGTCAAGGCGCAGGTCAAGGTCGGTGGCCGCGGCAAGGCCGGTGGCGTGAAATTCGCCGCGACGCCCGACGACGCCTACGAGCACGCCAAGAACATCCTCGGCCTGGACATCAAGGGCCACATCGTGAAGAAGCTGCTGGTCGCCGAGGCCAGCGACATCGCCGAGGAGTACTACATCTCGTTCCTGCTCGACCGCGCCAACCGCACCTACCTGGCCATGTGCTCGGTCGAGGGCGGGATGGAGATCGAAGAAGTCGCCGCCACCAAGCCCGAGCGGCTGGCCAAGGTTCCGGTGGACGCCGTGACCGGTGTCGACCTGGCGACCGCCCGGTCCATCGCCGAGCAGGGCCACCTGCCGGCCGAGGTGCTCGACGCCGCGGCCAACACCATCTCCAAGCTGTGGGAACTGTTCGTCGCCGAGGACGCCACGCTGGTCGAGGTCAACCCGCTGGTGCGCACACCCGACGACCAAATCCTGGCGCTGGACGGCAAGGTCACCCTCGACGCCAACGCCGACTTCCGGCAGCCCGGCCACGCCGAGTTCGAGGACCGCGACGCGACCGACCCGCTGGAGCTCAAAGCCAAGGAGCACGACCTCAACTACGTCAAGCTCGATGGCGCCGTCGGCATCATCGGTAACGGCGCGGGTCTGGTGATGTCGACGCTCGACGTCGTCGCCTACGCCGGGGAGAAGCACGGTGGGGTCAAGCCGGCCAACTTCCTCGACATCGGCGGTGGCGCCTCGGCCGAAGTGATGGCCGCGGGTCTCGACGTCATCTTGAACGACAAGCAGGTCAAGAGCGTGTTCGTCAACGTGTTCGGCGGCATCACGTCCTGCGACGCCGTCGCCAACGGCATCGTGACCGCGCTGAACATGCTCGGCGACGAGGCCAACAAGCCGCTCGTGGTCCGGCTCGACGGCAACAACGTCGACGAAGGCCGCAAGATCCTCGCCGATGCCAACCACCCGCTGGTGATCCAGGCCGAGACCATGGACGCGGGCGCCGACAAAGCCGCCGAGCTGGCGAACAAGTAAGGGAGCCAACCAATGTCGATCTTCCTGAACAAGGACTCCAAGGTCATCGTCCAGGGCATCACCGGCGGTGAGGGCACCAAGCACACCGCGCTGATGCTCAAGGCCGGCACCCAGGTAGTGGGTGGGGTGAACGCCAAAAAGGCCGGCACCACGGTGTCGCACGTCGATCCTGTCGGCAAGGACGTCGAACTGCCGGTGTTCGGCAGCGTCGCGGAGGCGATGAAGGAGACCGGCGCCAACGTGTCGGTCGTGTTCGTGCCGCCGAAGTTCGCCAAGGACGCCATCATCGAGGCCATCGACGCCGAGATTCCGCTGCTGGTGGTCATCACCGAGGGAATTCCGGTGCAGGACAGCGCATATGCGTGGGCATACAACGTCCACAAGGGACAGAAGACGCGGATCATCGGCCCGAACTGTCCCGGCATCATCACCCCGGGTGAGGCGCTGGCCGGCATCACCCCGGCCAACATCAGCGGCCCCGGCCCGGTCGGGCTGGTGTCCAAGTCCGGCACGCTGACCTACCAGATGATGTACGAGCTGCGTGATTTCGGCTTCTCGACCTCGATCGGTATCGGTGGTGACCCGGTGATCGGCACCACCCACATCGATGCCATCGAGGCGTTCGAGAAGGACCCCGAGACCAAGATCATCGTGATGATCGGCGAGATCGGCGGTGACGCCGAGGAACGGGCGGCCGACTACATCAAGGCCAACGTGTCCAAGCCGGTCGTCGGCTACGTCGCGGGATTCACTGCGCCGGAAGGCAAGACGATGGGCCACGCGGGCGCGATCGTGTCCGGCTCGTCGGGCACCGCGGCCGCCAAGAAGGAAGCCTTGGAGGCCGCCGGGGTCAAGGTGGGCAAGACGCCGTCGGAGACCGCGGCGCTGGCCCGGGAGATCCTGCAGAACCTGTAGGGCTCGTCGTCACGAGTCCGATTCTGTCGCAGACTTTTTCGCTAGATCCGCGACGAATCGGGCGATTGGCGCGAGCATTTCCTCGTCCACATATCGACGCGGATCGTGCTCGGGCGGCATCCTGAAACCCAACTGAGCAGTCGCGACCGCGACTATTGTGGCCACTGTGCTCCGCGTATCACAGGTGAACGATGCCATGACTGCGTCGAACTGCTCGGGTCGAATGTCGCCTTTGTACAACGCGATCGCCAGTTCCCATCCAACATCGGCGTCGCCTGGCCGCATGCGTGGCGTTTTGTTGGCGAGCGGAACAGTTTCAAACCAGAGGGCCCAGATCAAGTGCCGATCTGATTCGTCAACTCCGTCCGCTTCGTATATGTCGTCGAGAGTGTCATCAAGCGCGGCGAGCGCCTCGTCAGCTTTCCCGTCGTGCTTGAGCCAAAATGCGGTCATCAGTCGAAGCATCAGTGCGGGCTTCGAGATGTGCCGCCCACGCACAGCTGCGCATCTACGTGTGTGCGTGTATAGAGCACGGTTATCTGCGGTCTTGCAGAAGAATTCGAAAAGCGACAGTGCGTCGTCTGCGTCGTCTGCCCAGTCTCGAAGACGAAGATTCTGCAGGGACGCACGCACCTTGTCGGCGACTGTGGGGAGGCTAGTTTGAGCTGCGATCGCGTCTGCCACGATCTCCGTCAGGTGCTGGGGAACCGTCCGTCTGGATGAAATCTCCAGCGCAGCTACAAGTATCGCTTCGAGGATGATGGCGATGTCGCTGAGCGATTGCTGTTTGTCGATCATCCAGGTGCGGACGATGGCGAGGAGGGATTTCGGATCGTCCTCTAAGGGGCGCTGTGCGTACCAGGTCCCCCCCTCGTCCAGTGCGTGCTGGAGATGCCGTTCCACCGGCGAATCTGGGACGGCGTCGGCGAGCTCGGCGAGTAACCGCTCCCGCGAGTAGAACCCACGCAGGAATTCGACAATCAGCCGCAGCGGCTTGCTGCGGTCTTCGCGGTACTGCAAGTGATAACGCAGGAGCGGCTCGGTGAGGTCATACCACGACGCGCGCCGGTCACCACTCTCAGCCTTGGTGGAGGCCACCCAGCGGGAAGCAGTCAGCCGGCCCAGCGCGGCAGCGGCCGATTGATTTGAAACACCCACCGCCGCAGCGAGATCAGTGACAGTTCGGGGTTCCCAACCGCGGGCCAGCTCCACCACAAGGCGCTGTTCGCCTGCAGGAAGTTGCCACAGCTGTTGCTGATAGTAGGGCGCCAGCCGGTCCAGCAAGGATTCGACGGCGGGTACTAGCACGTCGAGAGACTCAATGTCGATCGCTTCCGACAGAATGTGCCACAACCGCGGTGATCCGCCTGCCAGGCGATGAACAACTTGCAGACGTTCACGGCCTTGCGCTGATTCGATGAAAGTTGCTAGCGCTTCATCGCTGTTGCGGCGGGCGGCTTCCGCAAGCATCACGACCGCATCGTCGACGGTGAGCTCGGGAAGCGATTCGACGATGAAGGAGCCGTACCAAGGATACGACCGCGACGAAACACCGGTGAATAACGTCGGTGCTGTGGCGAATACCGTTATGGCGGTGGAGGTCTCGACCCAGGCGCGAAGCGCCCCCTGTCCGTTCGATCCCAGGCTGTCGAATACTCTGTCTAGATTTTCGATCGCCAGCAAAATCATGCGACCACCGGCTGCATCGATTATCAAGTGCTCGATGCCGATCGCATCCTTTTGCCTGCGCATTTCTCGGGCCGACGTGGCAAGGCCGTCATCGATTGACCGAGCGATTTCCACGAGGAGGTCGATGTACGAGCCGATCGCCAATGAATCTTCAGGAATGAACACCGGCAGAATGGATTTCGCCGTGAGCGGGTCGGCGAGGCTGCGGTGCACCGTGACATGCAGCGTGTGTGTCTTTCCCGCTCCGCGCGGTGCAACGATTAGGGTGTGCGGCCGTGAGCCGTCGCGCGCTCCGCCCTTGATCCTGTCCACCAGGGTCTCGAAGGTAGGCGCCCGTCCGACTGTGATGGCGTCGAGTTCGTCGGCCGCCATTGTCGACGGTGTGAAGGTCGGGTGCACCATCACCGCCTCATCATGCGCCAGGCCTGTTGAACCAGCGGTGAGGCGAATCTGTCGAGATCGCCGGTGCGCACCAAATAGTGGTCCAATTCCAGACGTTCGACGAACGCCACCAATTGGTCGCGGTCAGTAATCGGACTGCCTTCGCTTTGAAGCTTCATCAATGTTTCGTCAATGCCGAGCGCGGTATCGGCATGTGCGTAGATGTCGAGAAGCTTGCCGATTGCTTTCGATTCGGCACCGTAGTATTCGTCCAACCGGTTGAGATAATGCTTCAAATCCCATGGATCGCTTGGATTTCTGATCGCATCGTCGACCAGCTGCGGGATGTCCTCTGGTTGTGGGAAGGGCCGGCCTGCACGTCTAATCCGGAGTACGGCGTCCACCAGGTGCTGGATGTAGTACGGGATATTTTCGGCCCCCGTTGCAATGGCCTCCGCCAAGGCGGTTCGGCCCTCAGCGGGTACGCCACCGCCCAGGAGCAGGCATTCCGCCAGGTATGCGGCGTGGTCGGAGCGGATCGGCAGCACCGCGATCTTGCGGATATCATTGACGGTGCTGGGCGCGTCGCGTGAAACATGGTGGAACCCAATGGAACCGGATAGCACCGTCGCCACCGCGGTTCCGTGCTTCTGCCTAAATCGACGCAGTACGTGTAAGAAGTTTTCGCCTTCGCCGCGCTCGCGGCGTTCTAGATTGCGCGCGAGGATCGTAACTTCGTCGACGAATAACACGACCTGGCGGCCCCTGGCGCGCGCAACTACTCGATCGAGTAACTCGTCCAGCGCCGCTGCAGCTCCACCGCCGCGTTCTATTTTGATCGGACCGGCCGTCAGCGATACGCGTAGTTTCGCCATCTCCTGCGCCCAGAGCGGTTCAAGCTGGCCCAACTCGGTCGCAAGCGATGCCACGAACTCGCCGTAAGTGCCGCGCTCGGCGCTAGCCGCGACGACGAGTGCGCCAGCCCTGGTTGCTTCCTGTTGCACAACACGGGCTAGCGAGGTTTTGCCGTGTCTGCGGTCTCCGACGAGCACCGCGCCGCCCCCGTTCAGCGACTCGATTACGTCGGCGACATCGCGATACCGGCCTACGACGTTCTCTGGGCGCACGACGCCACCAACAACCAATGACATCGGTCTTAGTTGCCAGGACATGCCACGATATTACGCCAAAGTTGATGTACGTCAATTGTGATGTACAGGTGACCTGTTGTACGTCATGCCGAGTTCGCAAAATGGGAACAGGTTCTATTAGCCTGTCGAACTAACAGTTGCCAGGAGGTTTGTCATGCCGGTGGATCCGCGCACTCCGGTGCTCGTCGGCGTCGGCCAGTTCACCGAGCGCATCGACGACTCCGACTATCGGGGCATGTCGGCGGTCGAGCTCGCCACGGCGGCCGTGGCCGAAGCGCTTGCCGACACCGGCGCCAAAGGCGTTGCGCAGGCCGTCGACACGGTATTCGCACTGCGGCAGTTCGAGATCTCGGGGCCGATGCCGGCGACGCTCGGCAAGTCGAACAACTACCCGCGTTCGGTGATGAACCGTGTCGGCGGCGACCCGGCCCGGGTGGTCCTCGAACCCGTCGGAGGACAGGGTCCGCAGAAACTGGTCACCGAGGCGGGCAACACGATCGCCGCGGGCGATGCCGACGTCGTGCTGATCATGGGCTCGGAGCCGGGATCGACGGCTCGCTACTTCGCCAACCGTGACGACAAGCCCAACTTCACCGAACACGTCGAGGGTCAGCTGGAGGATCGCGGCCACCAGATCTTCAGCTACATCGACGATTACACGATCCAGCACGGCTTGACCGGCGCGCCCGTGCAGTACGGGCTGATGGAGAACGCCCGTCGCGCCCGCCTCGGCCACAGCGTGGCCGACTATCGGCGCGAGATGGCCGAGCTGTTCGCCCCGATGTCGAAAGTGGCTGCGAAGAATCCGCTTTCGTCATCGCCGCTCGAGCGCTCCGTGGACGAGATCATCACCGTGACCGATGACAACCGGATGATCTGCGACCCGTACCCGCGGCTGCTCGTCGCCCGCGACCAGGTCAACCAGGGCGCCGCTGCGGTGCTGATGTCCGTGGCGGCGGCAACCCGCCTCGGGATCGCCGAGGACAAGTGGGTTTATCTGCACGGCCATTCGGACATGATCGAGCAGGCGATGCTCGACCGCGTCGACCTCGGCGCCAGCCCCGCGGCGGTTCATGCGGCCCGAGAAGCGTTGCGGGTAGCCGGAATCGGCGTCGACGACATCGCCACCTTCGACCTGTACAGCTGCTTTCCGTTCCCGGTGTTCGTCATCTGCGAAGCCCTGGGCATCGAAGGCGACGACCCGCGCGGCCTGACCCTGACCGGCGGATTGCCGTACTTCGGCGGTCCCGGCAACAGCTACTCGCTGCACGGTATCGCCGAGACGGTCACGCAAATGCGGGACAGGCCAGGGCAATTCGGCCTGGTCGGGGCCAACGGCGGGATCATGAGCAAGTACTCGGTCGGCATCTACTCGACCACACCGGTGCAGTGGCGCACCGACAACTGCGCGGCGCTGAAGAAGGAGATCGATGCGCTGCCGAAGGTTGAGGTCACGAAAACGCCCGACGGCGCGGCGCGGATCGAGACGTACTCCGTGCGCTACGACTGGCCGATCCGCACCGGCATCATCGTCGGCAGGCTCGCGGCGGACAACACCCGCTTCATGGCCACCACCGACGACGAGGATCTCGTCGCGTTGATGTGCAACGACGATCCGCTGGGTGCGGAGATCTCGGTGTGGACGACCGACAACGGCAACCGGGCCAGCCTGGGATAGCTCTGGTCGGCTAAACCATCGACGACAGTTTGCCCGCCAGACGCTCGACGTAGGCGGCGACCTCGTCCGCGGACTTGTCCGGCAGGCCGAACAGCACCTCGGTCACCCCGAGCTCCGACCAGTGCGCCAGCTTCTCGGGCACCGGCTTGAAGTCCAGCGCCACGATTTGGGGGGCGCCGTCGCGCCCGGCGGCCGCCCAGGTGTCCTGCAACAGCTTCACCGGCTCGTCGATGTTGAAGTCGCGCGGCGTGGTGATCCAGCCGTCCGCGCTGCGCGCGATCCACTTGAAGTTCTTTTCATTGCCCGCGGCGCCTACCAGCACCGGAACGTGCGCCTGTACCGGCTTGGGCCACGCCCAGCTGGGGCCGAACTTGACGAACTCGCCGTCGTAGGAGGCTTCCTCTTGTGTCCACAACGCGCGCATCGCTTCGAGGTACTCGCGCAGGCAGGTGCGGCGGCGTCCGGCCGGCACGCCGTGGTCGGCCAGTTCGTCGGTGTTCCAGCCGAATCCGACGCCGAGGCTGACGCGGCCACCGGACAGGTGGTCCAGCGTGGCGATGCTTTTCGCCAGCGTGATCGGGTCATGCTCGACGGGCAGCGCCACCGCGGTGGACAGCCGCACCCGCGAGGTCACCGCGCACGCGGCACCCAAACTGACCCACGGGTCTAACGTGCGCATGTACCGGTCGTCGGGCAGTGACTCGTCACCCGTGGTCGGGTGCGCGGCCTCCCGCTTGACCGGGATGTGGGTGTGTTCCGGCACGTAGAACGTCTTGAAGCCGTGGTCATCGGCAAGTTTGGCGGCGGCCGCCGGAGAGATGCCGCGGTCACTGGTGAAGAGCACTAGCCCGTAATCCATGCACAGAATTAGAACGTGTTCTACCTGTGCCGGGCAACCCGCCCCCCGCCGAGTCCCCCGCGGACGGGGTGCCACGGCGATCCGCCCTGGTCGCGCGCGGGGGCCGGTCGCTCCGGCATGCCCGCCCGAACGTGCGCTAGCGTGGTGGATCGATCGCGCGTAACGCAGGCGCGGGCACGTCTTGGCAGTTGAGTACGGCGGGCCCTGGAAGCACAGCGTCGCACCGCAAAGGTGGGGTGGCGCCTGTCGAGGTAAGGCACTGAAGCAACAGGAGGAGTCATGACCTACTCGCCCGGGAGTCCCGGTTATCCGCAAGCGCAGCCGGGTGGCTCCTACCCCGGTGCCACCCCCTCGTTCGCGAAGACCGACGACGGCGAGAGCAAGCTGCCGTTGTACGTCAACATCGCGGTGGTCGTACTCGGGCTGGCGGTGTACCTGCTGAACTTCGGACCGACCTTCGTGCTCAGCTCCGACCTCGGTCCGGCAGCCGGCGGCCGCGCCGGCGACGCCGGCACCGCGGTGCTGGTCGCCGTGTTGGCCGCGCTGCTCGCCGGGTTGAGCCTGCTGCCCAAGGCCAAGAACTATTCGGGAGTCGTGGCGGCCGTCGCAGTCCTGGGCGCGCTGCTGGCGATCGCCGAGGTCATCAACACCCCGTCCGGGTTCGCCGTCGGCTGGGCGATGTGGCCGCTGGTTGCGGCCAGTGTGCTGCAGGCCGTCGCCGCGGTCGTCGCGCTGCTGCTGGACGCCGGCGTCATCACCGCGCCGCCGCCGCGGCCCAAGTACGACCCGTACGCGCAGCAGTACGGCCAATACGGTCAGTACGGGCAATACGGAGGTCAACAGCACGGCGGCTACTACGGTCAGCAGACCCCGCAGCAGCACAACCCGCAGTCGGGCTACGGATCGCAGTACGGCGGCTACAACCCGTCGAGCCAGGCCCCGACCCAGAGTGCGATCCCGACCGGCGGCTTCGGCGCCCAGTCCCCGCACTCCGGGCCGCAGCCGGCCGCGCAGCAGCAGGGCCCCTCGACTCCGCCCACCGGTTTCCCGAGCTTCAGCCCGCCCCCGTCGGTCGCCGCTGAGCAGCCCGGGGACCAGTCGCCCTCTGGACCGGCCCCCTCCTAACCGCGGGTTCTCGCGCCTCGTAGGGCACGTGCGCCAAGAGTGAAAAGGGTGCCAGAAAGCGGGGACAACCGGGCAGCGGGCGCTCGCCAGGCGCGTGACCTCGTCCGGGTCGCGTTCGGCCCGGCGGTGTTGGCGCTGGTCGTCATCGCCGCGGTCACGTTGCTGCAGCTGTTGATCGCCAACAGCGACATGACCGGCGCGCTGGGAGCCATCGCCAGCATCTGGCTGGGCGTGCACAAGGTGCCGATTTCGATCGGCGGCCGCGAGCTCGGTGCATTGCCGCTGCTGCCGATCCTGTTCATGGTGTGGGCGACCGCGCGTACCACCGCGCGGGCGACTAGCCGTTATTCGTCGTGGCTCGTGGTCCGTTGGGTCGTCGCGTCGGCGTTGGGTGGTCCCCTGCTGATCGCGGCGATCGCGCTGGCCGTTATCCACGACGCGTCCACGGTGCTCACCGAGTTGCAGACACCCAGCGCCCTGCGCGCATTCGCCAGCGTCGCGGTGGTGCACGCCATCGGCGCCGGGATCGGGGTGGGATCCCGGGTCGGCCGACGGGCGCTGGCGGCGGCGTCATTGCCCTTCTGGCTGGCCGATTCGATGCGTGCCGCGGTCGCCGGCGTGCTGGCGCTGGTCGGACTCTCCGGCTTCGTGACGGCGGGATCGCTGGTTGTGCACTGGGCGACGATGCAGGATCTCTACGGGATCACCGATTCCATCTTCGGCGAGTTCAGCCTCACCGTGCTGTCGATGCTCTATGCGCCCAACGTCATCGTCGGAACCTCGGCGGTGGCGGTGGGGTCCAGCGCACATATTGGATTTGCGACGTTCAGTTCGTTCACCGTTTTCGGCGGCGACATTCCGGCGCTGCCCGTGTTGGCCGCGGCGCCGACGCCGCCGCTGGGGCCGGTGTGGGTGGCGCTGCTGATCGTCGGCGCGTCGTCGGGTGTCGCGGTCGGCCAGCAATGCGCCCGGCGTCCGCTGCCGCTGCTTGCTGCGCTGGCCAAGCTGCTGGTCGCCGCGGTGGTCGGAACGCTGGTGATGTCGCTGCTGGCGTTCGGCAGCAGCGGTCGGCTGGGCAACTTCGGCGACGTCGGGGTGGACCAGGGCGCACTGTGGATCGGCACCTTCTTCTGGTTTGCCGTCATCGGCTGGGTCACGGTGGTGATGGCCGGCGGGATCAGGCCGGTCCGGCTGGGCAGGCTGCGGCGGCCCAAACAAAAACGCGCGCCCGCGCCCCCGGCCGATGAGCCGAAGGATTTCGCGGACGTATTCTCTGAGCCCGTCGAGCACGATCTGCTGCTCGAAGACGAGGAGGAGTTCGCCGAGCCCTCGTTGGACGAACCTCCGTCGGACGAGCCCTTGCCCGGCGAGCCCTTGCCCGGCGAGCCCGCGTTCGACGAGCCCGCGGCCGGCGTGCCCGAGCCCGACGAAACCGAGCGCAGCGCGATCGAGCGCGATCACCCGGACTAGCCGGTTGCGGTGTTCGGCCGGTCGTATCGCCGGCCGGCCGGCGTCGTCGCTGCCCGATTGCCCGACTCCTCCCGCGTCGCGCGGCGACGCGCATCGTCGTCGGACTAGGCTCGCGATGTGGTCGAACCGCTGCGCGTGCCCCCGAGTGCGCCGGCGCGGCTGGTGGTGCTGGCGTCGGGCACCGGATCGCTACTGAATTCCCTGCTGGCCGCCGCCGTCGACGACTACCCGGCGCGGGTGGTCGCGGTCGGCGTGGATCGCGACTGCCGGGCGACCGAGATCGCCGCGGCCGCGTCGGTGCCGACCTTCACCGTCCGCCTCGGCGATCACCCCGATCGCGAGGCCTGGGACGCTGCGATCACCGCGGCCACCGCCGCGCACTCGCCCGATCTGATCGTCTCGGCTGGCTTCATGAAAATCCTTGGACCGCAATTCCTTTCACGATTCGTCGGCCGCACACTGAACACGCATCCGGCGCTGTTGCCGGCTTTCGCGGGAGCGCATGCCGTTCCCGAAGCGCTGGATTACGGTGTGAAGGTCACCGGCGCTACGGTGCACCTGGTAGATGCCGGCATGGACACCGGGCCGATATTGGCGCAGGAGCCGATTCCGGTGCTCGACGGCGACACCGAAGAGACCTTGCACGAACGCATCAAAGTCATCGAACGGCGACTGCTGGTGGACGTGGTGGCCGCGATCGCGACCCGCGGCGTGACCTGGATCGGACGAAAGGCGACCTTAGGATGAGCGCAGCATGAGCACCGACGAGTCAAGAAGGCCGATTCGCCGCGCGTTGATCAGCGTCTACGACAAGACCGGCCTGATCGAACTCGCTCAGGGGCTGAGCGAGGCCGGCGTCGAGATCGTCTCGACCGGATCGACCGCGAAAACCATTGCAGACAAGGGCGTTGCGGTTACACCCGTGGAGGAGCTGACCGGCTTCCCCGAGGTGCTCGACGGCCGAGTCAAGACCCTGCACCCGCGCGTGCACGCCGGGCTGCTGGCCGATCTGCGCAAGCCCGAGCACGCCGCGGCGCTCGAGGAACTCGGGATCGCCGCCTTCGAGCTGGTTGTCGTCAACCTCTATCCGTTCAGCCAGACCGTCGACTCCGGCGCGGGGCTGGACGAATGCGTCGAGCAGATCGACATCGGCGGGCCGTCGATGGTCCGGGCGGCCGCGAAGAACCACCCGAGTGTGGCGGTCGTCGTGGACCCGCTCGGCTACGACGGGGTGCTCGCGGCGACGCGCAACGGCGGATTCACTCTCGGCGAGCGCAAGAAGCTGGCGTCGCTGGCCTTCGCGCACACCGCCGAGTACGACATCGCCGTGGCGAGCTGGATGGAGTCGACGCTGGCGCCCGAGCATCCGGAGACCACCTTCCCGCGGTGGTTCGGCCACAGCTGGCGCCGCTCGGCGATGCTGCGCTATGGCGAGAACCCGCACCAGCAGGCCGCCCTGTACCTCGACCCCGCGGCGTGGCCGGGGCTGGCGCAGGCCGAGCAGCTGCACGGAAAAGAGATGTCCTACAACAACTTCACCGATGCGGACGCGGCCTGGCGGGCGGCCTTCGATCACGAAGACACCTGTGTGGCAATCATCAAGCACGCCAACCCGTGTGGGATCGCCATCTCGTCGGTGTCGGTCGCCGACGCTCATCGCAAGGCCCACGAGTGCGATCCGCTGAGCGCCTTCGGCGGCGTCATCGCCACGAATACCGAAGTGAGCGTTGAGATGGCGGAATACGTCAGCACTATTTTCACCGAGGTGATCGTCGCCCCGGCGTACGCGCCGGATGCCCTCGATGTGCTGACGCGCAAGAAGAACATCCGGGTGCTGGTGGCCTCCGAGCCGCTGGCCGGTGGCGCCGAGCTGAAACCGATCAGCGGGGGACTGCTGATGCAGCAGCGCGATCAGCTTGACGCGCACGGCGACAACCCGGCCAACTGGACGCTGGCGACCGGATCACCGGCGGACCCGGCGACGTTGAGCGACCTGGTGTTTGCGTGGCGCACCTGCCGCGCGGTGAAGTCGAACGCGATAGTGATCGCTTCCGGCGGCGCCACCATCGGCGTCGGTATGGGTCAGGTCAACAGGGTCGACGCGGCTCGGCTGGCCGTGGAAAGAGGTGGTGACCGAGTCGGTGGTGCGGTCGCGGCCTCCGACGCGTTCTTCCCGTTTCCGGACGGGTTGGAAACGCTGGCGCGCGCCGGCGTCAAGGCCATCGTGCACCCCGGCGGCTCGGTGCGCGACGACGAAGTGACCGCGGCCGCCGCGCAAGCCGGTGTCACCTTGTACCTCACCGGTGCACGCCACTTCGCTCACTAGCGCGCACTAAAGCCGGTGCGCATGACGCACCTGTGTATCGCGACGTAGCGTGGAGTGGTGACATCACCGAGCAATCTGCCCCGAACCGTCGGCGAGCTGCGTGCGACCGGCCATCGCGAACGGGGCGTCAAGCAGGAAATCCGCGAGAATCTGCTGACCGCGCTGGCCGAGGGTGACGACATCTGGCCGGGCATCCTCGGATTCGAGGACACCGTATTGCCCCAGCTGGAGCGGGCGCTGATCGCGGGTCACGACTTTGTCCTGCTCGGCGAACGCGGCCAGGGCAAGACTCGACTCCTGCGTGCGCTGACCGGGCTGCTCGACGAATGGACGCCGGTGATCGGTGGCGCAGAACTCGGCGAGCACCCCTATACGCCGATCACGCCGGAGTCGATCCGCCGGGCGGCCACCCTCGGCGACGACTTGCCGGTGGAGTGGCGGCACCGCAGCGAGCGCTACACCGAGAAACTGGCCACCCCCGACACCAGCGTCGCCGACCTGGTCGGTGACATCGACCCGATCAAGGTGGCCGAGGGCCGCAGCCTCGGGGACCCGGAGACCATTGCCTACGGCCTGATCCCGCGCGCCCACCGCGGCATCGTCGCGGTCAACGAACTGCCCGACCTCGCCGAGCGCATCCAGGTGTCGATGCTCAACGTGATGGAGGAACGCGACATCCAGGTCCGCGGCTACACGCTGCGCCTGCCACTGGACGTGCTGGTGGTCGCCAGCGCCAACCCCGAGGACTACACCAACCGCGGGCGCATCATCACCCCGCTCAAAGACCGCTTCGGCGCCGAGATCCGCACCCACTACCCGCTGGAGCTCGACGCGGAGGTCGGCGTCATCGTTCAGGAAGCACATCTGAGCGCACAGGTGCCCGATTACCTGACCCAGGTGATCGCGCGGTTCGCCCGCTACCTGCGCGAGTCCAACTCGGTCGACCAGCGCTCCGGCGTCTCGGCGCGGTTCGCCATCGCCGCCGCTGAGACCGTCGCCGCCTCGGCCCGCCACCGCGGCGCGGTACTCGGCGAGAGCGACCCGGTGGCCCGAGTTGTGGACCTGGGCACCGTGATCGACGTACTGCGCGGCAAGCTGGAATTCGAGTCCGGTGAGGAAGGCCGCGAACAGGCGGTGCTCGAGCACCTGTTGCGCCGCGCGACCGCCGACACCGCGTCCCGCGCGCTCGGCGGCATCGACGTCGCACCGTTGGTCGCCGCGGTGGAAGCCGGCTCCGCGGTGACCACCGGCGAGCGTGTCTCCGCCAAGGACGTGCTGGCCGCCGTTGCGGGCCTGCCCGTCGTGGAACAGATCGCCGACCGGCTGAATGCGCAATCCGAGGGCGAACGGGCAGCGGCGTTGGAACTGGCGCTGGAAGCGTTGTATCTGGCCAAGAGAATCGACAAAGTATCCGGGGAGGGCCAAACCGTTTATGGCTAAAGGGCATTCCTCGCGATACTCGGCGTACACGGGCGGGCCCGACCCGCTGGCGCCGCCGGTTGATCTGCGCGAGGCGCTCGAGCAGATCGGGCAGGATGTCATGGGTGGGACCTCCCCGCGCCGGGCGCTGTCCGAGCTGCTCCGCCGTGGCACCGAGAACATGCGCGGCGCCGACCGGCTGGCCGCCGAGGCCAACCGCCGCCGCCGGGATTTGTTGCGCCGCAACAACTTAGACGGGACGCTGCAGGACATCAAAAAGCTGCTCGACGAGGCGGTGCTGGCCGAGCGCAAGGAATTGGCCCGCGCGCTCGACGACGACGCGCGCTTCGGCGAACTGCAGCTCGATGCCCTGCCGTCCTCGCCGGCCAAGGCGGTCCAGGAACTGTCCGAGTACAACTGGCGCAGCCAGGAGGCCCGCGAAAAGTACGACCAGATCAAGGATCTGCTCGGCCGCGAGATGCTGGATCAGCGCTTCGCCGGGATGAAGGAGGCGCTCGCCGGCGCCACCGACGAGGATCGCCAGCGCGTCAACGACATGCTGGACGACCTCAACGACCTGCTGGACAAACACAATCGCGGCGAGGACACCCAGCAAGACTTCGACGACTTCATGGACTCCCACGGCGAGTTCTTCCCGGAGAACCCGCGCAACATCGACGAGCTGATGGACTCGCTGGCCCAGCGGGCCGCCGCCGCGCAACGCTTCCGCAACAGCCTGAGCCCCGACCAGCGGGCCGAGCTGGATGCCTTGGCGCAGCAGGCTTTTGGCTCTCCATCGCTGATGAACGCATTGAACCGCCTCGATGCGAACCTGCAGGCCGCCCGGCCCGGCGAGGACTGGATGGGTTCCGAGCAGTTCTCCGGCGACAACCCGTTCGGCATGGGTGAAGGCGCCCAGGCCCTGGCCGACATCGCCGAGCTGGAGCAGCTGGCCGACCAGCTTTCGCAGAGCTATCCCGGTGCCACGATGGACGACGTCGATCTGGATGCGCTGGCGCGCCAGCTTGGCGATCAGGCCGCGATCGACGCGCGGACACTGTCCGAGCTGGAACGGGCGCTGGTTAATCAGGGCTTTTTGGATCGTGGTTCCGACGGCCAGTGGCGGTTGTCACCCAAGGCGATGCGCAGGCTCGGCGAGACCGCATTGCGTGATGTGGCACAACAGCTTTCGAGTCGACGGGGTGACCGTGAGCTGCGGCGCGCGGGGGCGGCGGGCGAGCTGACCGGCGCGACCCGGCCGTGGCAGTTCGGTGACACCGAACCGTGGAACATTTCCCGCACGTTGACCAATGCGGTGTTGCGGCAAGCGGGAACCTCGACCCTCGACGGCCCGGACGCGCGGCTGAACATCTCTGTCGACGACGTCGAGGTGTCGGAGACCGAAACGCGCAGCCAGGCCGCGGTGGCGCTGTTGGTCGACACCTCGTTTTCCATGGTGATGGAGAACCGCTGGCTGCCGATGAAGCAGACGGCGCTCGCGCTCAACCACCTGGTGTGCACCCGGTTCCGCTCGGATGCCTTGCAGATCATCGCTTTTGGCCGCTACGCCCGGACCGTGACCGCCGCCGAGCTCACTGGCCTGGAGGGGGTCTACGAGCAGGGCACCAACCTGCATCACGCGTTGGCGCTGGCGGGCCGTCATCTGCGGCGCCATCCCAACGCGCAACCCGTCGTGCTGGTAGTGACCGACGGCGAGCCGACCGCACACCTCGAGGATGTCGACGGCGACGGGTCGTCGGTGTTTTTCGACTATCCGCCACACCCGCGGACCATCGCCCACACCGTGCGCGGCTTCGACGATATGGCGCGGTTAGGTGCGCAGATCACGATTTTCCGGCTGGGCAGTGACCCCGGCCTGGCGCGGTTCATCGACCAGGTCGCGCGACGGGTCGAGGGACGCGTCGTGGTGCCCGATCTCGACGGCCTGGGTGCCGCGGTGGTGGGCGACTACCTACGGTCTCGGCGCCGTCGCTAGCGCGAAGCCGCACTGGCGCTGCGCCAGCCCGCCGTCGCGGTCAGCGAGAATTCGCTCAACGCGCTCGAAATGTGCTCTCTGAGATCTTCGTTCGAGTTGTGGCGGCCCAGCTCATAGGCCAGGAACGAAACGAACACCTGTCCGTGCACTCGCCCCGACAACAACGCCAGCGCGCCGTTGGTGTTGTACATCGTCGACGCGGTGACGCCCGGGTACACCGACTTCATCGCGAAGTATTCGGCGTCGGTGCCGTCGGGCCGGTTGGCCGCCGGGTCGATCGCGCCGAGATTGGACGACACGACGGTGGTGGCGCTGCCGGTGACCACGCTGATCAGCCGCCGGAAGACGGGCTTGGGTATCAGGGGGATCAGCGGCAGCAATGCCCACCGCTCGTCGGGCAAGTCCTGACTGCGCATCAGCGATTGCTTGATCGCGGCGCGGATCTCCCCCAGACCCGTCGCCGCGGTCGCCGGTCTGACCGTGACGTCGACGTTGATCACCGCGTTGGCGCGGGTATCGCCGGCAGCGCGCTCGTTGAGCGGCATCCCGACATTGACCGAGCCGTCCGCCGCGACCCGGCCCACGCGCTGGGCGAGATAGGTGGCCAAGCCGGCCAGGAGCGCGTTGCTGGTTCCGCCGAGCGCCTGTGCGCGGGCGTCCCACTCGTCGGCGTCGAAGAAGAGCATCGCCATGGGCAACGAAATGCTTTGGTCCGGCCCGCTGGGCGCACCGGGCCGCTTCTTCGCCGACTTGGCCGGGGCATCGTCGTTGGCCTGCCGGGCCATCCGCGCGGCGGCGACGACGGCGCGGGCCATATCCGCTGTGTCGCGTGCGGTTTGGCGTGCGTCCTCGCGCAGCGCCTGCCAGCGTCGCCGCGACGACGCGGCCGGCCAGGTTATCGTGTCGTCGCGCCCACACGCCGCGTCGGCCAACGCCTCGCAGAGCCCCACGCCATCGGTGAGGCAGTGTGTGACAACGAAACTCACTACCGCGCCGCCGTCGGTCAGCGGCAGCATGGCCAGGTGCCAGCCGGGTCCGTGTTCGGCGTCTGGCCGGTAGCTCGCCTGCGTCTGGAGCCACGCGTCGATCTCGTCACGCGGCCGGGCCGTTGTGGCGATCTCGAGGCTGGGACGGTCGCTGGGTGACACCCAGCGGTGTCGGCCGAACGGCAAGGGGGACCGTTCGATTCGGCGGGATAGCCGTCCCCGGCCGAGATGGTGGTGGAAGCGTCGCAGACCATCGACGTCGATGGCGTGGTCATACATCCAGATACATTGCAACACACTGGTGGTCGCGGTCGCCCGCTCGCCGAGAAAGAGCGTCTGGTCGGCCAAGTCCAGCACATTGCTCATATTCTAAGCCGCCTCGTCGTCGTCTTTCGTCGGGGACAGAGCATAGAGACCGTTCGAATTCGACTCTGCTGCAACGATACTCGACTGCTCTAGGGCCTTGCCCGCGATACGGGCGAAAATCCGATTCAGGGTTTCGATGTATTGGTGCACCGACTCCCGGGCCACCTCGTTGTCGGGGAACGAGATCGTGACCGTGGTTCGTTCGGCGTGCCGGTTGATCCAGACGTTCACTGCGCCATGGGACAGGCTGTCGCCGTAGGTGCCGAAGTTCGTCTCCGCCCACAGACCGGCCAGTGGAATCTTGCGAAAGTCGAGGAAGGACAGCATCATCGGCAGCTGCGACGGCAGTTTGATGCCCAACTCGTCCGGTGTCGCGAGTTCCAAGACCCGCTCGACCGGCACATGAGCGAGATCCTTGGCCGCATCGAACGATTTTTGGGCGGCCCGGGCCGCCTCGGGGAACGAGCCGCCGGAGGTCGGCACGACGACCGGAACCATGCTTGCGAACCATCCCACCGTCATCGTGTCGATGCCCTGTGTCCGGGTGTCCCTGGCGGTGAACCCGCGATGAATCTCGTTGCCGGTCAATATATATTCGGCCAACGCGGTGCACGCCAGAACGCCGCCGAGGAACCGGGCGCCGACAGCGATGCAGGCGGCGTCGAACGCCTCCGTTCCGGCGGCATCCAGCAACTCGACGGTCACCAAGTCGCCGGCGCTGCTGGTCCAGGTGTCGCCCAGGGGCAGCGGGAAACTCGGCCAGTTACCGTCGGCCTCGCGTGCGAACGCGATCCAGTCCTTGATCTCCGGCGATTCCAGGGTCAGATCCGCAACCTTCTCGCGTTGCCGCGTCGTGTAGTCGCGGTAGCTTCTGAGCTGGGGAGGCGTGGCGGGCTGGTGCGCCGCGCCCGCCGACAGTTCTTGATACGTCAGGTGGATGTCGAAGAAGATGACGCCGGCGGACAAGCCGTCGATGTGCAGATGGTCGACGCTGGCGTAGAAGGTGAAGTAGTCGGCGTGCTGGATGATGCCGAAGTTGAAGCAACCCCATTCGAGCGTTTCACGGGTCGTCGTCAGGACATGGGTGCGCACCTGGTCGGGGGTCATGTGTCCCCACGGAACGGGCACCAATTCGATGTCGTCGGGGTCCTCGATGGGGCGGCGCACGATCACGCCGTCCTCGAATTCGAACCAGTTGTGGTAGGTGTCATGGCGACGGACATGGGAGTTGACCGCCGTCGTCATAAGCGGAATGTCGCACGTGCCCGCGATGTCCCACGCCACGACCATAAGCCGCGGTAGCTGCCTGTCCATGGCCCTGCCGTGGAACGCGGCCCAGAGGTGTTGGGCCTGCTGGTAACTCGGGGCGAGAGGGCTTCGCTGGGCGGTGCGGGCCGCCTCATGCGCCGTCGGTACGGCGGTCCACATGGTCAGCGGACCATGCGGCGGCTGCTATGCGTTGATGTTTCCCAGTGCGACCATTTTTCAGCCTCGCTGTGCGTGATGCCGGCATTCCGTGGCGGCTCAGGAGGGGCGGAAATAGCGTTGGCACATCGTTTTTCGCGCAGCCTAAATACACCTTTGCGCTGGAATTCTTGCGACGCGCTTTCCCGGTATGTCGGGGCCCAACCCTGTGGCGTCGCGTGCACCCCCTGAGTCGCTGTTCTGGACGCTAGTCGACGGGCGGCACGTTTTCGTGGTTTTGCGAAGATACGCAATCCCACGCATTTTCGAAACGCTGCCAGTAGCCTTGACGCCTTTAACAGGTCCGGCGGGTTTACCCGTGGGGTCGGCGGGCTTTGCGCTTAATGCCCACCCCGCCCCACAGCGAGAAGCCGTGGATATTCACCTTCGGCGCGCCCGGTGTACCTTGACCGACGATATCGCGGTCGAAGCCACCCATTACGCCGCGGCCGTGGATCTCGACATTGACCTCGGGCGGCAACAGGATGTTCTGCGAACCCATGATCGAGACCACGTGGATATCGACTTCGGTCGACGTGAAGTCGGCGTAGCGCAGATCCACCACCCCGCTGCCCCACAGCGTGAACGTGGTCAGCTTCTTCGGGACGTTCCAGCGTCCCCGCCGCTCGAATCCACTCAACAGGGCGAGCAGCAGGGTGGAGGGCGCCGGATTCTGCTTCCCGCCGCGGCGTGGGCTTATCGGTGCACCCGGCAGGTCGGCCCGAAGCTCATCGAGTTCTTCGTAGGTCGTCGCCGCATACGCCCTGGTCAGTCGGTCTTCGTAGTCCTTGAGCTGCAGGCGACCCTGCTCAGCCGCATAGGCGAGTAATTGCGCAATTTGTATGCGGTCGGTATCGGCCGCACGCGAGAAATCCTCGCGCGCGTCCTTCGCATCGTGCTGCGCTGAATCGCTCATCATCCACGAGCGTACGACTTACAACTTTTGCTGCAAGAGGGTTGGCTAAATCGCAACCATCCTCCTACGCATGCCTAATTGCGATCGGCATCCTCGGTGGCGGCCGGCGGGGCCCAACTGGGTGGACGTTTCTGCAGGAATGCGAGCATGCCTTCGCGGGCTTCGTCGGAGACGAACAGCCGGGCGGATTCCTCGGTGAGCCGCTGCGCGTCGCGGTCGAATCCTTCCAGTACCGCCGCCGTCGTGAGCGCCTTCGATGCGGCCAGACCCTGGGGCGACCCGCGGCCGATATCGGCGACCAGTTCGGCCACCGCGGCGTCGACATCGTCGGCTGCGATCGTGACCAACCCGATCTGCGCCGCCGCGGCCGCGTCGAACGTCTCGCCGGTGAGGTAATAGCGGGCAGCCGCGCGCGGGGACAGCTTCGGCAGCAGCGTCAGCGAGATGATCGACGGGGCCACACCGATGCGCGCCTCGGTCAGCGCGAAGGTGCTGCGCGGTCCGGCCACCGCGATGTCGCAGGCGCCGACCAAACCGAATCCGCCCGCGCGCACATGACCGTCGACCGCCGCGATGACCGGCAGGCGCGAGGAGACGATGGACCGCAGCAGTGCGGTCATCTCCTGGGCCCGCGCCGCGGCCATGTCGAACGGGTTGCCGGCGCCGGCTTCGCTGAGGTCCGCGCCGGCGCAGAACGTGCCGCCGGTGTGCCCGAGCACCACCACGCGCACGGCCGGATCCGCCGCCGCGTCGAGCAGACCGTGGTGCAGCTGGCTGACCAGGGTGGTCGATAGCGCGTTGCGGTTGTGCGGTGAGTTCAGCGTCAGCCGAGCCAACGGACCCGCGACGGCGTATTCGACGAGGGTTGTCATTGAAACGACCCCGTCATCAGTAGCTTCGGGGCAGGCCCAGGGAGGTCTGCGCGACGAAGTTCAGCACCATCTCGCGGCTGACCGGCGCGATCCGCCCCAGCCGGGCCGAGGCGAGCATCGCGGCGACGCCGTACTCCTTGGTCAGACCGTTGCCGCCCATCGACTGCACGGCCTGATCCACCGAACGGGTAGCCGCCTCGGCCGCAGCGTATTTCGCCATGTTGGCGGCCTCGGCCGCGCCGAAGTCGTCACCGGCGTCGTAGAGCGTGGCGGCCTTCTGCATCATCAATTTGGCGAGCTGAACCTCAATGTGGCACTGCGCCAACGGGTGTGACAGGCCCTGGTGCGCGCCAATCGGGGTGCCCCACACCTGGCGGGTCTTGACGTACTCGGAAGCCTTCTCCAGTGCGAAGCGGCCCATGCCCACCGAGCTCGCCGCACCCATGATCCGCTCGGGGTTCAGGCCCGCGAAAAGCTGTGCGATCGCGGCATCTTCGGCCCCGACGAGCGCATCGGCGGGCAGCCGGACGTCGTCCAGGAAGACCTGGAACTGGCGCTCGGGGCTGATCAGCTCCATCTCGATCGGCGTGTAGCTGAAGCCGGGCGCGTCGGTGGGCACCACGAACAACGCCGGGCGCAGCTTGCCGGTCTTGGCCTCCTCGGAGCGTGCCACCACCAGCACGGCCTGCGCCTGATCGACGCCGGAGATGTAGACCTTCTGGCCCTTGAGAATCCAGTCGCTGCCGTCGCGGCGCGCGGTGGTGGTGATCTTGTGCGAGTTCGACCCGGCGTCGGGCTCGGTGATCGCGAACGCCATCGTCATCGTGCCGTCGGCTATCGACGGAATCCAGCGCTTCTTCTGCTCTTCGGTGCCGAACTTGCTGATGATGGTGCCGTTGATCGCCGGTGAGACCACCATCAGCAACAGTGCGCTGCCCGCGGCGGCCATTTCCTCCATGACCAGTGACAGCTCGTACATTCCGGCGCCACCGCCACCGTACTCCTCCGGCAGGTTCACGCCGAGGAAGCCGAGTTTGCCTGCCTCGGACCATAACTCGTCGGTGTGCTCTTGTGCGCGCGCCTTTTTCAGGTAGTACTCGCTGCCGTAGTTGGACGCCCAGGCGGCCACCGACTTGCGCAGCGCCTGGCGCTCCTCGCTTTCGATGAAGCTGGTATCGGTCATTTACGAATCTCCTTTTAGTTGGCCGTTCTCCGGCGCTTCGACTATTGCCAGGACGGCACCGACTTCTACTTGCTGGCCGGTCGTGACGGCCAGCGAGCTGAGTACGCCGTCGTTCGGCGCGGCGATGGTGTGCTCCATCTTCATCGCTTCCAGCCAGATCAGCGGCTGGCCGGTCGTGACGCTGTCGCCCACCTGTGCGCCGAGCCGGATGACGTTGCCGGGCATGGGCGCCACCAGCGATCCCTTGGCGACCGACGATCCCGGCTCGGGGAACCGGGGCACCGAGTTCAGATGAACCGGTCCGCGCGCCGAGTCGACGTAGACGTCTTCGAGGTTGGGGCCGTAGCGGGCAACCGCGAAGCGGCATGCCACGCCGTTGCCGTCGGCCAACACCACTTCGTCGGGTGCCGACGAGACCAGAAGCACGCCCTCGTCTCCGGCGAGCACCAATCCGGTTCTGGCGAACCGGTATTCGATTCGGTGTTCGTTGTCCTCGTCGTCGGTGTATGTCTTGACCTGATAGCCCGAGGTGAGGTTGCGCCAGCCGCTGGGCATCGAGCCGAACGCCACGGCCGACGCACGATTGTGCGCAGCATCGGCCAGTGCCGCGGCGATTGCCGACAGACGCACCACGCTGTCGTCGCTCAGCGGTGCCGACAGCTGCGCCAGGCCGTGCGTGTCGAAAAACGCGGTGTCGGTCGCACCGTCGAGGAATGCCCGGTGGCGCAGCACGGTCACCAACAGATCGCGGTTGGTGCGCAGCCCGTGCAGTCGTGTCCGGGCCAACGCGTCGGCCAGCACCAGCGCGGCTTGCCTGCGGGTCGGTGCGTACGAGATGACCTTGGCCAGCATCGGGTCGTAGTGGATCGACACCACCGATCCGTCGACGATGCCTGAGTCCAGCCGGATTCCGGTGCGCTGTCCCAGCGAGGCGAATTGTGCCCGGCCGCCGGGCACGTCGAAAGTGTGCACCAGGCCGGCCTGGGGTTGCCAGCCGCGCGCGGGATCTTCGGCATACAACCGGGCTTCGATCGAATGCCCCTGGGCGGCGGGAGGTTCGGCATCGAGGCGGTCGCCGTCGGCCACTGCGAGCTGCAGTTCGACGAGGTCGAGCCCGGTGGTCTCCTCGGTGACCGGGTGCTCGACCTGCAGCCTGGTGTTCATCTCCAGGAAGAAGAACTCGCCGTCGTCGTCGGCGAGGAACTCCACCGTCCCGGCCCCCGCGTAGCCGATCGCGCTGGCGGCCAGCCGGGCGGCGTCGAAAAGCTTGGCCCGCATGCCCGGAATGCGTTCCACCAACGGCGACGGAGCCTCTTCGATGATCTTCTGGTGGCGCCGCTGAATCGAACATTCCCGTTCTCCGACCGCCCACACCGTGCCGTGACTGTCGGCGAGGACCTGAACCTCCACATGGTGGCCGGTCGGTAGATAGCGCTCGCAGAATACGGTCGGATCGCCGAAAGCGGACTGCGCTTCGCGCTGGGCCGCGGCGACTTCGCCTGCCAGAGCCGATAACTCGCGCACCACCCGCATACCGCGGCCGCCGCCGCCCGCGGAGGCCTTGACCAGCACCGGCAACTGCGCCTGCGTGACCGAGTCGGGGTCGAGTTCGTCGAGCACCGGCACCCCGGCCGACGCCATCAGCTTCTTGGACTCGATCTTGGAGCCCATCGCTCGCACCGCGTCCACCGGGGGCCCGACCCAGGTCAGGCCCGCGTCCGCGACGGCGGCCGCGAAGTCGGCGTTCTCCGAAAGGAATCCGTAGCCGGGATGTATCGCGTCGGCGCCCGCGGCCCGCGCGGCGGCGATGATGGCCTCGGCATTCAAGTAGTCGTTGGTCTTCGCCAGGCGCACCCGGGCGTCGGCCTCGGCGACGTGCGGGGCCGCGGCGTCGGGTTCGGTGTAGACCGCGACGGTTCCCAGGCCGAGCCGGCGGCAGGTGGCGAAGACTCGGCGGGCGATCTCGCCGCGGTTGGCAACGAGTACTCGAGTGATTCCCATGGGGCTCACATCCGGAAGACGCCGAAGTTCGACGTCCCCTTGATCGGGCCATTCGCGATGGCGGACAGACACATTCCCAATACGGTGCGGGTATCGCGGGGGTCGATCACCCCGTCGTCGTAGAGCATTCCCGACAAGACCATCGGCAGTGACTCGGCCTCGATCTGGCCCTCGACCGCGGCCCGCATCGCGGCGTCGGCGTCCTCGTCGACCTGTTGGCCGCGAGCCTCGGCGGCCGCGCGAGCCACGATCGACAGCACGCCGGCCAGCTGGACACCGCCCATCACCGCGGATTTGGCGCTGGGCCAGGCGAACAGGAAGCGGGGGTCGTACGCCCGCCCGCACATGCCGTAGTGACCCGCGCCGTAGGACGCACCGATCAACAGCGAGATGTGCGGGACGGTCGAGTTGGACACGGCGTTGATCATCATCGAGCCGTGCTTGATCATGCCGCCCTCTTCATAGTCCTTGCCGACCATGTATCCGGTGGTGTTGTGCAAGAACAACAATGGCGTGTCGTAACGGTTGGCCAGCTGGATGAATTGGGTGGCCTTCTGTGATTCCTCGCTGAACAGCACACCGCGATGGTTGGCCAGAATCCCGATCGGGTAGCCGCACAGCGTCGCCCAGCCGGTCACCAGTGACGAGCCGTACATCGGCTTGAATTCGTCGAATTCGGAGCCGTCGACGATGCGCGCGATCACGTCGCGCGGGTCGAACGGAATACGCAGGTCCGACGACACGATGCCGATCAGTTCCTCGGCATCGAACAGCGGCTCGGTCACGGGCCGCGGCACCGGCCCAAGCTTGCGCCAGTTCAGCCGGCTCACCACGCGACGACCGATGCGGATCGCGTCGAGCTCGTCGACGGCGAAGTAGTCGGCCAGACCCGAAGTGCGGGCGTGCATTTCGGCGCCGCCGAGGGACTCGTCGTCGGATTCTTCGCCGGTGGCCATCTTCACCAGCGGGGGGCCGGCCAGGAACACCTTCGAGCGTTCCTTGATCATCACGACGTGATCGGACATGCCGGGGATGTAGGCACCGCCGGCGGTGGAGTTGCCGAAGACGAGCGCGATGGTCGGAATGCCCGCCGCCGACAGCCGGGTCAGATCGCGGAACATCTGTCCGCCGGGCACGAAGATCTCTTTCTGGGTGGGCAGGTCCGCGCCGCCGGACTCCACCAGCGAGATCACCGGCAGCCGGTTCTGCAGCGCAATTTGGTTGGCCCGCAGGATCTTCTTCAGTGTCCAGGGGTTGCTGGTGCCGCCCTTGACGGTCGGGTCGTTGGCGACGATCAGGCACTCCACGCCCTCGACGGCGCCGATGCCCACCACCACGCTCGCCCCCAGGGTGAAGGAACTGCCGTAGGCGGCCAGCGGGCTCAGCTCGAGGAACGGCGAATCCGGATCCAGCAGTAGTTCGATGCGCTCGCGGGCGGTGAACTTGCCGCGGGCGTGGTGGCGCGCGGTGTACTTTTCTCCGCCCCCGGCCAGGGCCTTGCCGTGCTCGACGTCGATCTCGGCCAGTTTTGCGAGCATGGTTTCGGCCGCGTCGGCGTACGTCGACGCCTTCGGGTCGAGGGTGGACTGCAGCACGGTCATGATTGGAATCCCAGCAGTTTGGCGGACAGTGCGGTCAGGATTTCGGTGGTACCGCCGCCAATACCCAGGATCCGCATGTCGCGATATTGGCGTTCGACCTCGGATTCGGCCATGTAGCCCATGCCGCCGAATAGCTGAACGGCTTGGTTGGCCACCCATTCGCCGGCCTCGACGGCGGTGTTCTTGGCGAAGCACACTTGCGCGATCAGGTTTGACTCACCGGCCAGCTGGCGTTCCACCACATTGCGCGAATAGACGCGGGCGACGTCGATGCGCCGGGCCATCTCGGCCAGCGTGTTCTGCACCGACTGGCGCGAAATCAGTGGGCGACCGAACGTCTCGCGGTCGCGACACCAAGCCACGGTGATGTCCAGGCATCGCTGTGCACTCGAATACGCCTGCGCCGCAAGGCCAATCCGCTCGGACACGAACGCCTGCGCAATCTGGGCGAACCCGCTGTTCTCGGCGCCGACCAGGTTGGCTACCGGAACCCGGGCATCGACGTAGGACAGCTCGGCTGTGTCCGACGACCGCCACCCCATCTTGTCCAGCTTGCGGCTCACCTCGAAGCCTGGCGTGCCCTTCTCGACAGCGAGCAGTGAAACCCCGGCTGCGCCAGGTCCTCCGGTGCGCACCGCGGTCACGACATAGTCGGCGCGCACCCCGGAGGTGATGTAGGTCTTGGCGCCGTTGACCACGTAGTGGTCGCCGTCCCGCACCGCGCTGGTGCGCAAATGCCCGACGTCCGAACCGCCGCCGGGTTCGGTGATGGCCAGTGATCCGATCTTCTCGCCGGCCAGCGTCGGCCGGACGAACTCCTCGATCAGCCGCTGATCGCCCGAGGCGATCATGTGGGGAACCGCGATGCCACAGGTGAACAGCGACGCGAAGACACCTCCCGGGCCGCCGGCCTGGTGGAATTCTTCGCAGATGACCACCGCATCGGCGCCGTCGCCGCCACCGCCGCCGGCCGCTTCGGGTAGCCCGGCGCCGAGCAGCCCGGCCGCCCCGGCGCGCCGGTGCAATTCGCGCGGCAGGTCGCCGGCGCGTTCCCACTCGTCGACGTGCGGCAGGATCTCACGTTCGGTGAAGGCGCGCACCGTCTTTCGCAGCTGTTCGCGCTCCGGGGTATACCAGATGTTCACAAAAGCCCTTCCGGGATGTCGACGTGGCGGCTGCGCAGCCATTCGCCCAGCCCCTTGGCCTGGGGATCGAACCGCGCCTGATAGGCGACGCCCTGACCGAGGATGCCCTCGATCACGAAGTTCACCGCACGCAGGTTGGGCAGCACGTGGCGGGTGACGTCGCAGTCCGCCGCCTCGGGCAGCAACTCCTTGAGCAGTTCGACCGTCAATGTGTTAGCCAGCCAACGCCATTGGTCCTCGGTGCGCACCCAGACCCCGACGTTGGCCGAGCCGCCCTTGTCGCCGCTGCGGGCTCCGGCGATGCGACCCAAGGGTGCGCGCCGGGTCGGCCCGGCCGGCAGGGGTTGCGGCAATGCCGGGGAAGCGGCCGGGGACAGCTCCAAAGTGTCGGTGGCACAGGGGATATCGGTGCGCGTGCCGTCGGAGTGCACCGCGATGTGCGGTACCACGGCGGCGTCGACATAGCCCGCGTTGAAGACTCCGTAGACCTGGCCATCGCCCGGTGGGGCGGTGACGTGGAAGCCCGGGTAGCTGGCAAGCGCCAATTCGACTGCTGCCGAGGAGAATTGACGTCCGACATTCGCTGGGTCGGGGTCACGGACCACGCAGTGCAGCAGCGCACTGGCGGCTTCCTCGGTGTCGGCATCGGGGTGATCGGTGCGCGCCAGCGTCCACTGAAGCTCCGCGGGTTTGACGGTGAGCCCGGCCTCGAGTTGGCGGCGCACCAGCTCGGCCTTGGCCTCGATATCCAGCCCAGTCAACACGAAGGTCATCGCGTTGCGAAATCCGCCGATGCTGTTCAGCGACACCTTGAGCGTCGGCGGCGGCGGCTCACCGACCACGCCGCTGATGCGGACCCGGTCCGGCCCGTCGTCAGAGAGCTCGATGCTGTCCATCCGCGCCGTGACGTCCGGGTTGGCGTAGCGGGCGCCGGTGATCTCGTAGAGCAGCTGAGCGGTGACGGTGTCGACGCTGACCAGTCCGCCGGTGCCGGGGTGCTTGGTGATCACCGAGGATCCGTCGGCGCTGACCTCGGCCAGCGGGAAACCCGCGTACGACAGGTCGGGCACCTCGGTGAAAAACGCGTAGTTGCCGCCGGTGGCCTGCACGCCGCATTCGATGACGTGTCCGGCGACCACCGCGCCGGCGAGTTCGTTGTAGTCGGTGCGGCCCCAGCCGAAGTGGGCGGCCGCGGCCCCGACGATCACCGAGGCGTCGGTGACCCGGCCGGTGACGACGACGTCGGCCCCGTCGTTCAGGCAGTCGACGATGCCCCACGCACCCAGGTAGGCGTTTGCCGTCAGCGGCGTGCCCAGCCCCAGTTCGGCCGCGCGCGGCTGCAGGTCGTCGCCCTCGACGTGGGCGACTCGGGCGGCGATGCCCAGCCGCTGCGCCAGGGCGCGGATCGCGTCCGCCAGCCCGGCGGGGTTGAGGCCGCCGGCATTGGCGACGATGCGCACCCCGCGGTCCCGAGCCTCGCCCAGGCAATCCTCGAGCTGAGTCAGGAAGGTCTTGGCGTAGCCGCGCTCGGGGTGTTTCATCTTGTCGCGGCCCAGAATCAGCATGGTGAGCTCGGCCAGGTAATCGCCGGTGAGGTAGTCGACCGGATCGCCTGAGCCGCCGGTCAGCATCTCGCGCATGGCCGCCAGCCGGTCGCCGTAGAACCCCGAGCAGTTCGCGATCCGGACAGCACCGGACCGCCCAGTTCCAGAGGCCATCGGCGTCCTCCATTCGGGAATTACCGGTGCTCGACCAACCAACCACCCGGTAGGTTAGCGGGTACCGCCGGTGTCACGTCAAGGATGCCCGTCTCGGCGCTGCCGTCATAGCAGCGCAGGCCGCGCGGCCCATTTTGGCGACCAGCAGGTCACCGACTATTCTGGAGCGCAATCGTCGCCGTCGGCCGCAGAGGTCATGCCGCGCGACGGACGACCGAAACCCCAGACCGAGGAGTAAGGCCCGACCATGGCCACACCCAAGCGCAGGATGTCGCGCTCGAACACCCGCAGCCGCCGCTCGCAGTGGAAGGCGGAAAAGACCGAGCTCGTCGGTGTGACCGTGGCCGGCCAGAAGCACAAGGTGCCGCGTCGACTGCTCAAGGCGGCTCGCCTGGGCCTGATCGATCTCGACCGACGCTAATCTCGGCAAATACCCGGCGCGCCTCTCAGGCCGCTCTCAGGCCCTAGGACGAAACTAGTGGCCGTGCGCATTCTTGTCGTCGATGACGATCGCGCGGTCCGCGAATCGCTGCGCAGATCGCTCTCCTTCAACGGCTACTCCGTCGAGTTGGCTCATGACGGAGTCGAGGCGCTGGAGCTCATCTCCAGTGACCGCCCCGACGCCGTCGTGCTCGATGTGATGATGCCGCGCCTCGACGGTCTCGAGGTCTGCCGGCAACTGCGCAGCACTGGCGACGACCTGCCGATTCTGGTGCTCACTGCCCGCGACTCGGTGTCCGAGCGGGTGGCCGGCCTGGACGCCGGCGCCGACGACTACCTGCCCAAGCCGTTCGCCCTCGAGGAGCTGCTGGCCCGGATGCGGGCGCTGCTGCGCCGCACCAAGCCCGAGGACGCCGAGTCGGTCGCGATGACGTTCTCCGATCTGGCTCTGGACCCGGTGACCCGTGAAGTCACCCGAGGGCACCGCCGGATCAGCCTGACCCGCACCGAATTCGCCCTGCTGGAGATGCTGATCGCCAACCCGCGCCGGGTGCTCACCCGAAGCCGCATTCTCGAAGAGGTGTGGGGATTCGACTTTCCCACCTCGGGCAATGCGCTGGAGGTCTACGTCGGCTACCTGCGCCGCAAAACCGAAGCCGAGGGTGAACCGCGTCTGATCCACACGGTGCGTGGCGTCGGCTACGTACTACGGGAGACCCCGCCCTGATGATCCGGTTCCAACGACGTCGGCGCGCACCCCTGCGAGCCCCCAGTTCGTTGTCGTTGCGGTGGCGGGTCATGTTGCTGGCGATGTCGATGGTGGCGATGGTTGTCGTGCTGATGGCGTTTGCCGTCTACGCGGTGATCGCGGCGGCGCTCTACAGCGACATCGACAACCAGCTGGACAGCCGCGCGCAGCTGCTGATCGCCAGCGGTTCGCTGGCCGCCGACCCGGCCAAGGCCATCGAGGGCACCGCGTATTCCGACGTCAACGCGATGCTGGTGAACCCCGGCCACTCGATCTACACCGCCCAGCAGCCGGGCCAGACCCTGCCGGTCGCCGAGCCGGAGAAGGCGGTCATCCGCGGTGACCTGTTCATGTCCCGTCGTACCGCTTCCGATCAGCGCATCCTGGCGATCCACCTGCCCAACGGCAGCTCGCTGCTGATCTCCAAGAGCCTGCGGCCGACCGAGGCGGTGATGACCAAACTGCGCTGGGTGCTGCTGATCGTCGGCGGTATCGGGGTCGCGGTCGCCGCGGTGGCCGGCGGCATGGTCACCCGGGCGGGGCTGCGGCCGGTCGCCCGGCTGACCGAGGCGGCCGAGCGGGTGGCACGCACCGACGACCTGCGGCCCATCCCGGTGTTCGGCAGTGACGAATTGGCAAGGCTCACTGAGGCATTCAACTTGATGCTGCGCGCCCTGGCGGAGTCGCGGGAGCGGCAGGCGCGGCTGGTCACCGACGCCGGACACGAGTTGCGCACCCCGCTGACATCACTGCGGACCAACGTCGAACTGCTGATGGCGTCCATGGAACCAGGGGCGCCGCGGCTGCCCGAGCAGGAGATGGTGGACCTGCGTTCGGATGTGCTGGCGCAGATCGAGGAATTGTCCACTCTGGTAGGCGATTTGGTAGACCTCACCCGCGACGACGCGGGCCAGGTAGTACACGAGCCGGTCGACATGTCCGAGGTGATCGACCGCAGCCTGGAGCGAGTTAGGCGGCGCCGCAACGACATTCACTTCGATGTCGACGTAATCCCGTGGCAGGTGTACGGGGACAACGCCGGGTTGTCGCGGGCCGCACTGAACCTGATGGACAACGCCGCCAAATGGAGTCCGCCGGGCGGCCACGTCGGTGTCCGGATGCGCCAACTCGACCCGTCGCATGCCGAGTTGATCGTCTCCGACCTGGGCCCGGGTATCCCGCCACACGAGCGGCGCCTGGTGTTCGAGCGGTTCTACCGATCGACGACGGCGCGGGCCCTGCCCGGATCGGGGCTGGGGTTGGCGATCGTCAAGCAGGTGGTGCTCAACCACGGCGGGCTGTTGCGCGTCGAGGACACAGTTCCGGGCGGTCACCCACCAGGAACATCGATTTACGTGCTGCTTCCCGGCCGGCCACTGCCGGTGTCGGCGTATCCGACCGCCGGGACCGAGAGTGCGGCCTCGGTCGGTGGAGCCGCCGGCGAAGCCAAGACCGATCCCGCCGTTCGCACAGATGACGACGCAGCGAACTCTCGGGAATCGGCGAACGTTATCTCAGTGGACTCTCAGTCCGCACGCGCAAGGTAGAGGCAGTTAGTGTTGACAATCGAGCCAAGTCGAGCTCGACAGCACCCCAATTAGAGGAAGAGCGACTTAGCGCTATGACGAATGACCCGAGGTATTCGCCACCGCCTCAGCAGCCGGGCTACCCCGGCGTGCCTAACCAGCCCTTTGAACAGGGTGGAGCTCCCGCGTATGCCCAGGGGCACCAGCAACCGTACAACCAGCCTTACGACTGGCGGTACCAGCAAGGCCAGCAGTCGCAACCGTCGCAGACCTCGCAATACCGCCGGCCGTATGAGCCGTTCGGGGACACCGGAGCGGGTGCGATACCCAGCGGCACCGGGCCGGGCCGGATCCCCGGCGGTACCGGCGCGGGTCCGATTCCTGGAAGCACCGGCGCCGGACCCATCCCCGGCGGCACCGGAGTAGGGCCGATCCCCGGCATGCTGCCCCCGATGGGGCCGCCGCGACCGCAGAAGCGAGGCCGCGCCGGCCTGCTGGTGACCGGTGCGCTGGCGATCGCGGTGGTGTCGGCAGGCATCGGCGGCGCCGCGGCCACGGTCGTCGAACTGGGGACGCACTCCACGACCGCCAGCGGTAGCAGCGGACCGTCGGGCGCCACACCCGGCGTTCCGGCGGCCAACATGCCGCCCGGCACCGTCGAGCAGGTCGCCGCGAAGGTGGTGCCCAGCGTCGTGATGCTGGAGACCGACCTCGGTCGGGCATCCGAAGAAGGGTCCGGCGTCATCCTGTCGTCCGACGGGCTGATTCTGACCAACAACCACGTCATCGCCGCAGCCGCCGCCCCGCCGAAGGGGCCCGGTGGACCCGGTGGCCCGACGCCCGGCAGCCCGACGCCCGGAAGCCCGCCGCCCGGCGGGCCGGGTGGTCCCGCGCCGAAGACGACGGTGACTTTCTCGGACGGCCGCACCGCGCCGTTCACGGTGGTGGGTGCCGATCCCACCAGCGACATCGCCGTCATCCGCGTGCAAGGTGTCTCCGGCCTGACCCCGATCGCGATGGGTTCCTCGTCGGATGTGCGGGTCGGCCAGCCCGTGATGGCGATCGGTTCCCCGCTGGGCTTGTCGGGCACGGTGACCACCGGGATCATCAGCGCGCTGAACCGGCCGGTGTCCACGACCGGCGAGTCGGGCAACCAGAACACCGTGCTGGACGCCATTCAGACCGACGCCGCGATCAACCCGGGTAACTCCGGTGGTGCGCTGGTCAACCTGCAGGGGCAGCTGGTCGGCATCAACTCCGCGATCGCCACCCTGGGTTCGGATTCGCCGGACGCCCAAAGCGGTTCGATCGGTCTCGGTTTCGCGATTCCGGTCGACCAGGCCAAGCGCATCGCCGACGAGTTGATCAGCACCGGCAAGGCGTCGCATGCGTCGCTGGGTGTGCAGGTGACCAGCGACAAGGGCACACCGGGCGCCAAGGTCGTCGACGTCGTGACCGGCGGCGCGGCCTCGAACGCGGGTGTGCCCAAGAATGTCGTCGTCACCAAGGTCGACGACCGTCCGATCAGCAGCGCCGACGCGCTGGTCGCCGCGGTGCGGTCCAAGGCGCCGGGCGACAAGGTATCGCTGACGTTCCAGGATCCCGGTGGCGGCAGCCGGACCGTGCAGGTCACCCTCGGCAAGGCGGATCAGTGATGAGAGTCGGCGAGCCCATGTCCGAACTCGGATATACGGTTGCACCCATGGATACGGGTGCGGAATTGGTAGTCGGCCGGGCTCTGGTTGTGGTGGTCGACGACCGCACCGCCCACGGGGACGAGGAAGACCACAGCGGGCCGCTGGTCACCGAGCTGCTGACTGAGGCGGGATTCGTGGTCGACGGCGTGGTGGCGGTCGCGGCCGACGAGGTCGAGATTCGCAACGCGCTGAACACCGCGGTGATCGGTGGGGTGGATCTGGTGGTGTCGGTCGGCGGCACCGGAGTGACGCCGCGCGATGTCACCCCCGAGGCCACCGTCGAGATCCTGGATCGGGAAATCCTGGGCATCGCCGAGGCCGTCCGGGCCTCCGGGCTGTCGGCCGGAATCATCGACGCCGGGCTGTCACGCGGCCTGGCCGGCGTGTCCGGAAGCACGCTGGTGGTCAACCTTGCCGGTTCCCGGTACGCGGTGCGCGACGGCATGGCGACGCTGAATCCGCTCGCCGCCCAGATCATCGGGCAGTTATCGAGCCTCGAGATCTAAAGTCGCGCGGGCGTCTCGTTCAAGCCCCGCGCACTCACCGCGACTCGGCGTCCGCGCGCGGCCCGTGCTCGGGCGGCGGGGTGGTGCCCGTCCCGCCGTGCCGGCCCGACGAAGCCCCGCCGTTGGTCTGCGCGAGCAGGTCGCGGATCTCGGTCAGCAAGACGACCTGCGCGTCGTCGGCCTGCTCGACCTCGCCCCGTTTGCGGAAAGTGTTGTAGGGCAGCACGACCAGGAAGTAGACCACCGCGGCGACCAGGACGAAGTTGATCGCCGCGGACACCAGCACGTTGAGGTCAATCGTCTGGCCGCCACCGATGCTGACCTTCAGGATGCCGACATCGGATTGCTGATTGACGCCGATCCGGTTGATCAACGGCTGAATGATGCTGTCGGTGAACTTGGTGACCAGGCCGGTGAACGCGGTACCGATGACGACCGCGACGGACAGGTCGACGATATTGCCCCGCGCGAGAAACTCCTTGAACCCCTTGAGCATTCGACGTCCTTTCTGGGCTGGACACAGTTTGCTGCGGGTGCCGTGGCGAGCGGGGTGTCAGGCACTCAGTGCAGGGTGAGGGTCACTGCCTGGCCTAGCACCGAGCCTGCCACCGTGTTCGCCACGTGAGCCGGCAGCGCAACTAAGACTACGCGGTCATTATCGGCGGCCTGGACTTTCTGCTTCGCAGACACGAGCACCACTACGGCATCGGTGGCGACTACCAAACTGGCCGCCTGGCTGCCCGGCCGCGAATCGGTGGGCGCGGCCAGCACGTCGACCACGTCGCCGGGGCGCACCAGGTCGATGAGCGCACTGTCGGCCAGATGCAGCGGCACGATGCGCGCTCCCGGACCGGCCTTCGATCCGATTGCGGCCTCGGCCAGCCGGCTGCCCAGTAGGCGGACGTCGGTCAGTACCTCACCCCGGCGCGCCGGACCGGCCAGCATCGAACCGACCACCGCGCCCAGGTCTGCTTGTGCACCCTCGGGAAGGGTTGTCGCCAAACGCTTTTCGACTCGAACATCGTCGGAAGTCAACGCCGCGCCGGGAGTCAGATCACGCGTGGCCACCACCGCGTCGACGCGATCTCCGTCCGGATTCGAGCGCATCGCCGCGATCCCGGCCAACACGACGAGTCCGCCCGCCGCCACTCGGCGGGCCAGTATGGTTCGTGTCCAGTCCGGGCGCAGCGACGCCGATATCCGCTGCAGTAGCGCCGGATTCAACGATGGTTCTGCCACGCCGCAACGGTAGGCGCAGCGGGCAGCACAAAGCGCCCTAAGGGGATGGGTGCTGTGGATAACCCGCTAGCTGGCCGCGGCGGCCGCCGTCGACTTCTCGCTGGACGAGGACTTGTCGCTGGAGCTGGATTTCTCACTCGACGAGGGTGTGTCGCTCGAGCTGGAGCTCTCGGAAGATCCGTTGGTCGATGAGCCGTTGCTCGCACTCGACGACGACTTTTTGCCCGACTCGCGGCTGTCGGTTCGGTAGAAGCCGCTGCCCTTGAACACGATGCCGACGGAGTTGAACAATTTGCGCAGTCGGCCCGAGCACTTCTCACACGTGGTCAGGGCGTCGTCGGTGAAGGCCTGTACGACGTCGAAGCGGTCATCGCATTCGGTGCACGCGTAGCTGTAGGTCGGCACTCCAAAACCTCCGTTAGATAAGCTTGTTAGCACTCTACAGTGCTTGAGTGCTAAAACAGCCATGAAATCCGTCTCATTCCCGGGCGGTGTCACCCGTGCGCAGCGCCACCACGCCGCGCCCGGGGGTGATCACGTGGGTCATCGGCACATCGTGCGGTTCGGCCGGCAACTCCTCGACGAACTCCTCGTCGCGCACCATCGCGATCAGCCGTGCCCGCGGGTTCCTGGCGTCCAGCGAACGGTCGTAATATCCCCGGCCTCGGCCCAGCCGCACGCCCCGGCGGTCCACGGCCAGCGCCGGAACCACCACCATCTCCGCCTCGGCCAGGACAGACTCCGGCAGCCACGGCTCGGGCGGCTCGAGCAGGCCCCAGCGGCCGCGGACGAGCCCACCCGGCCGGTACTCGGCCCAGCGCAGCCGCATCGGGATGCCGTCACCGGTGGTGCGCGCGACGGGCAACAACACCCGCCGCGCGTGGCGCAGCAACATGTCCAGCATTTCGACCGAACCCGGCTCGGTACCCACCGGGACGTAGGCGCAGACGGTGCTGCCGCCGCTCACCGCGAGGGCAAGCTGCTCGTTGAGCATCCGCGCCTGGGCGGCGTGCACGTCGTCGGCGACCTGACTTCGAGCCGCCAGCACCTGCTCGCGCAGTGTGGCCTTGGTCGAAGTGGTCATGCATCAACGATGACAGCACGGGTATTCGGCCTGCCATGCAACGGCGGCCACCCCTCTGAGCGCTATGGTGTGAACGATGTCACGGCCAGATGAAGTCCCGATCCCGTACACGGCGATCGTCCCCGCAGCCGGTCTGGGCACCCGTTTCCTGCCGGCCACCAAGACGGTGCCCAAAGAGTTGCTGCCCGTCGTCGATACGCCCGGTATCGAGCTGGTCGCCGAGGAAGCGGCCGCGGCCGGCGCCGAGCGGTTGGTGATCATCACCTCGGAGGGCAAGGACGGCGTGGTCGCGCACTTCGTCGAGGACCTGGTGCTCGAGGGCACGCTCGAAGCGCGCGGCAAGAAGGCGATGCTGGCCAAGGTGCGCCGGGCGCCGGCGCTGATCAAGGTCGAATCGGTGGTGCAGGCCGAACCGCTCGGGCTGGGACACGCGATCGGTTGCGTGGAGCCGACGTTGACGCCCGACGAGGACGCCGTCATGGTGCTGCTGCCCGATGACCTGGTGCTGCCGACCGGCGTGCTGGAGACGATGGCCAAGGTGCGCGCCGAGTACGGGGGCACGGTGTTGTGCGCCATCGAGGTCACGCCCGAGGAGATCAGCGCCTACGGTGTTTTCGACGTCGAGGCCATCCCCGGCGCCGGCAATTCCGACGTCCTCAAGGTCAACGGCATGGTGGAAAAGCCCAAGGCCTCCGAGGCGCCGTCGTTGTACGCCGCGGCCGGCCGCTATGTGCTCGACCGCGCCATTTTCGACGCGCTGCGCCGCATCGACCACGGCGCCGGCGGCGAGTTACAGCTCACCGATGCGATCGCGCTGCTGATCAAAGAGGGCCACCCGGTGCATGTCGTCGTCCATCGCGGATCTCGACACGACTTGGGAAATCCCGGCGGCTACCTCAAGGCTGCGGTTGACTTTGCATTGGATCGTGACGACTACGGCCCGGAATTGCGGCGGTGGTTGGTGGCGCGATTGGGCCTGAACGAGCAGTAGCCGGCCGCCATACCGGGCCCGGAGAACCACCGGGCGATCGGGCGAAGGCCCGATACGGCGCGCCCGTCAGGGTGACGGCAGGGAGGCGCGGCGAGTGCGTTCGGTTGAGGAGCAGCAAGCCCGGATAACGGCGGCCGCGGTAGCCCCGCGCCCGATCCGGGTCGCCATCGCGGAGGCGCAGGGATTGTTGTGCGCCGAGGAAGTCGTGACCGAGCGGCCGCTGCCCGGCTTCGATCAGGCGGCGATCGACGGCTACGCGGTGCGCAGCGTCGACGTGCTGGGTATCGGCGAGGTGGGCGCCGACCTTTCGCTCGACGAAACCGGCGAGCCGATGGCCGACGAGGACAACCCCGGCGGGCTGGTCCTGCCGGTGATGGGGACCATCGAGGCCGGGGCGCGAACGCCGAGCCGACTGCAGCCGCGCCAAGCCGCCCGAGTGCAGACCGGGGCGCCGCTGCCCACGCTGGCCGACGCGGTGCTGCCGCTGCGGTGGACCGACGGCGGCACGTCGAAGGTGCGGATTCTGCGCGGTGCGCCGTCGGGTGCCTACGTGCGGCGCGCCGGCGACGACGTCCAGCCCGGCGATGTGGCGGTGCGGGCCGGGACGATCATCGGCCCGGCTCAGGTGGGCTTGCTCGCCGCGGTCGGCCGCGAGCGGGTCCTGGTGCACCCGCGCCCGCGCGTGTCGGTGATGGCGGTGGGCGGCGAGCTGGTCGACATCTCGCGCACGCCGAGCAACGGGCAGGTCTATGACGTCAACTCCTACGCGTTGGCGGCCGCGGCCCGAGATGCCGGCGCGGAGGTCAACCGGGTCGGCATCGTGTCCAACAACCCGCAGGAGCTCGGCGAAATCGTCCAGGGCCAGATCAATCGCGCCGAGGTCGTGGTGATCGCCGGGGGAGTTGGGGGCGCGGCCGCCGAAGCGGTGCGGGTGGTGCTGTCCGAACTCGGCGACATGGAGGTCGTCCGGGTCGCCATGCACCCGGGGTCGGTGCAGGGCTTCGGGCAGCTCGGGCGCGACGGCGTGCCGGTCTTTTTGTTGCCGTCGAATCCGGTCAGCGCGTTGGTGGTCTTCGAGGTGATGGTGCGCCCGCTGATCCGGCTGTCGCTGGGCAAGCGCCAGCCGATGCGGCGGATCGTGCAGGCCCGCACGCTGTCGCCGATCACGTCGGTGGCTGGGCGCAAGGGTTACCTGCGCGGCCAGCTGATGCGCGACCAGGACAGTGGCGAGTATCTGGTGCAGGCGCTGGGTGGCGCCCCGGGGGCGTCGTCGCATTTGCTCGCGACGCTGGCTGAGGCAAACTGTCTAGTTGTGGTTCCCAGTGGTGCCGAACAGATTCGCACCGGTGAGATCGTCGACGTCGCGTTCCTGGCCCAGCGCGGCTGACTCAAACGACTGCGCACGCCCGTGAACCTCTTGCGCTCTAGCGCCCGTCACCCCGGTTGGCCGTCGTCGGTGGGGCCGCTGCGGGTCGCAGCCGGTGTGGTCCGGCTGCGCGCGGTGCGCATGCGCGACGGCGCGCAGTGGAGTCGTCACCGGTTGGCCGACCGGGCGCATCTCGAGCCGTGGGAGCCCACCTCCGACGGCGACTGGGCGCTGCGGCACACCGTCGCGGCCTGGCCGGCGCTGTGTTCTGGCCTGCGTGCCGAGGCCCGCAACGGCCGCATGCTGCCGTACGTGATCGAGCTCGACGGGCAGTTCTGCGGACAGCTGACCATCGGCAACGTCACCCACGGCGCGCTGCGCTCGGCGTGGATCGGCTACTGGGTGCCGAGCTCGGCGACCGGCGGAGGAGTGGCCACCGGCGCGCTGGCGCTCGGCCTGGACCACTGCTTCGGGCCGGTGATGCTGCACCGGGTGGAGGCCACCGTGCGCCCGGAGAATCTCGCGAGTCGGGCCGTGCTGGCCAAGGTCGGCTTTCGCGAGGAGGGCCTGCTGCGCCGCTACCTCGAGGTCGACCGGGCGTGGCGCGACCATCTCCTGATGGCGATTACGGCCGAGGAGGTTTACGGATCGGTGGCATCGACGCTGGTCCGTGCCGGATATGCGCGCTGGGCGTAAATTCTTCCCTTCTTGTGCGCGGCGAGATTGCCGTCACGGCTGTGATCGGCGCCTGACTGCGACCATGACCGCAATCTCGACGTGCGGGAACTCGCCGCCGAAGACAAATCGCAATATTTCTGTGGCTCACGTGACATATGTGGCGTGTGATGCTTGATTGAGGCAAATTACAGGTGTGTAATTGCGCTGGTCACAGGTCCCGACCGCGCAGGTCAACGATCGGCCTCGCGGGGATCCGGACCAGAAGGAGCAGGTCATCATGCCAAGCATCCCGCAGTCGTTGTTGTGGATCTCACTCGTGGTGCTCTGGCTGTTCGTGCTGGTACCGATGCTGATCAGCAAGCGTGACGCCGTGCGACGCACCAGTGACGTGGCGCTGGCAACCCGGGTGCTCAACGGCACCGGGTCCCGCCTGCTGCGGCGCAGCGGTCCGGCCTCGGGCCACCGCAGCGACCCGCACTGGCAGCCGGAAGACTCGGCCGACGACGACGAGTCCGACGATGCGGAGCGTGACGACCTCGCCGGGACCGACGATGAACACGATGCCGAGACCGAGGAACTGCGCCCCGCCCGTCCGGTGGTGATGAGGATGGCGGCCGCCGAGCCGGCCGAGCCCGACTACCTGGACGTCGACGTCGTCGAGGACTCCGACGCGCTGCCGGTCGGGGTCAGCGCCGCGGCCACCGAACCCCAGCTCGCCCCGGTCGACGAGGACGAGCACGAGGAAGCCGACGAGGATCACCTCGACGACGAGTACGAATACGTCGAGGACTCGTCCGGATTGGAGCCCGAGGCGGAGGATGACGACCCGGGTCTGCGCGAGCGCGTGGTCCCGGCGAGTGCCCAGCGTCGCCGCCGCTTCGACACCAAGACCGCCGCCGCCGTCACCGCCCGCAAGTACGCCTTCCGCAAGAAGGTGCTGATGGTGATGGCCGTCATCCTGGTCGGCTCGGCGACGGCGGCATTCGAGATCAGCCGGACCGCCTGGTGGGTCTGCGGTGTCGCCACCGCGATCACCCTGCTCTACCTGGGCTATCTGCGCCGGCAGACCAAGATCGAGGAGAAGGTCCGGCGTCGCCGCACGCAGCGGATGGCCCGCGCGCGCACGGGCGTGGAGAACACCCGCGACCGCGACTACGACGTGGTCCCGTCGCGGCTGCGCCGGCCCGGCGCGGTGGTGCTGGAGATCGACGACGAGGACCCGATCTTCGAGCACCTCGACTACGCGATGCCGCAGCAGAACTACGGCTGGCCGCGGGACCTGCCGCGCGCCGTCGGCCAGTAGTGCCGTTGGTGCTGGCGCCCTTGCAGAACTGGTAGCCTCTAGCGGGTCAAGGGGCTATAGCGCAGTTGGTAGCGCGTCTCGTTCGCATCGAGAAGGTCAGGGGTTCGATTCCCCTTAGCTCCACAACGTTTGGACACGTCGTGGTGCTAGTCGGGCGACGTTGTACCGCGCACCGGTTGAAGCTGATTATTTGCAAGCCACTCGTCGATGTAGCGCATGGTTATGGGCAGGCAGCTTCCGGAGAAGACCATGTGGTCAGCGTTCGGTACGAGAACGACGTCGGCTCGCTGGTATTGAGCCGCCGTCCGCTGTAGAACTTTCTCGGAAACGATCAGGTCGTACGCACCGCCAAGGACTAGTACGGGCGTGTTCACCGCGGCAGCATCGACGAGTGTCGCCTTGGAAAGCCTGAGTGTCGCGAGGAGCATCTCCCATTGAGCGCGGCCCGAGTCGCAGACCAGGCCGTCGTATATCTCACGGGCGGTCTCCTCGGATTGGGTGTTGGCTATCCATTCCCGGAAGCGCTCGTACCGCGGGGGAGCCACGGGCTTGGCCCAGGCGCGAGGCCTAAGGAACCAGGGCATCGACATTCGCCTGTTCGCAGGTGTCGAACCTCCAATGCCTGCCGCGGGAGCGGGGCACGCCGCTACTAGCCCGATATGTGGTGTGCGTGCGGCGACCAGTTGCGCAATCAAGCCGCCCATCGAGTGGCCGACCAACAAGGGTGGCGTTTGGAGAGAACCGACGAAGGCCGACAGGTCGTCGACATAGTCCCGCAGGCTCAGCGACGCGATCTTGCGAGCGCCCTCCCGGATCGGCAGGTCGTGATGGCGCAGTGTCGGGGCGTGAGCCGTGAAGCCGCGTTCGTTGAAGGCGGTACGCAGACCGGCCAGCTGTTCTCCGCGGGACCAGTTGCCGTGAATCAGAACAACGTGCCGGGCTTCGGACATGCCCAAAGGATGACACCTGCTGACAATGCGTTGTCAGCAGGTTCTGTGATTGCCGCTCAGCGGGCTGTCGTCAGTTAGCTGTGAAGGCGAGCGGCAGGCTGTCCGGGAACGTGGACGTATCTGGAGGATATGTATGACCACCGAAGACGATGCGCGTGCTGAACTGCATATATTTCATGGATCGTTGACGTAAGATCGCAATGGTCATACGCTCCAGTTAAATTTGTCACACGAAGCCCGGACCGGGCATGGCACAAGTGAAGGCAACGATGAATGTAAATAGCCCCGCTGCCAACGTCTTCGAAGCCGGGCTGCCCACGCTCACTTACGGCCTCGATGCCACCCCGCACGACATCCTCGACGATGTCCGAGTGGCGCAATCGCGTGCGTCCATCGCCATCGGGCCCCTGGGCCCGGAGATCCTGACGTACGAAATGGCCCGCGAAATGCTGCGCGACAACAGATTTCGCCTTCCGCCCGGTATCACTCTGGCCGCCCAAGGCATCACGTCGGGTCCGTTGTTCGACAAGCTGGCGAACAGCCTCCTCGGCTTGGACGGCGCACCACATGTTCGGTTACGCAAACTCGTTTCCAAGGCGTTCACTCCCCGCGCGACATCGCGTCTGCAGGACACGATCCACGAGGTGGTGAACGGGCTCATCGACCGGGTAGTGCATGCCGGACGGTGCGACGTGGTGACCGACATCGCGCGTCCCTATCCCACCCCGATCATGTGCGCGCTGCTCGGTGCGCCCCGCGAGGACTGGCAGTTGTTCGCGGACTGGACCGAAGAGATCTTTAAAGCCCTCAACTTTCAGCCAGACGCCAACTTCGATGAAGCGGCGATCATGCGAGCGTGGAGCGAGCTGGACGCCTACGTCGACGACATGGTCGCCGCCCGCCGCAACAATCTGACCGACGACCTGCTTTCGGAGCTTATCCGCGCCGAAAGCGACGGCGACCGGCTCAATCTCGACGAGCTCCGCATGTTGGTGGCCGGCTTCTTGATGGCGGGAACGGATACGACGCGAAACCAGCTGGCGGCGTCGGTGCAGGTGCTTTGCGAGCATCCTGATCAATGGGCGAAGCTGCGCGACCACCCGGAACTTGCGATGCAGGCGGTCGAGGAGACCATGCGCCACTCACCGGCGGCCTGCATCGTCCCGCGAGCCGCCGTTGACGACGTCGAGTTCGGTGGCTATATGTTCCCCGCAGGAACGTTCCTGCTCGTGAATACCCTTGCGGCCAACCGAGATCCGGCAATTTACCCAGATGCTGATCGCTTCGACATCGCGCGCAAGGACGTCCCCGCCATTCTGACCTTCGGCGGCGGCGCGCATTACTGCCTCGGGGCAAATCTTGCACGACGGGAACTGGCCGAAGCACTCACCGTACTCACCCGCCGCCTCACGGCCACCCACCGCGCCGGTCCGGCCCCCTGGAGATCCGTGCTCGGAATGACCGGTCCGACAACGCTTTCGATTGAATTCACCAGCGAACGGCTTGTGACGTCGGATGCGTAGTCGCGGCTGGGCGGGTGCTACGCCCGCAACGGACGAGGAAGCAATTTCGCGGATCCTGAGCGCGGTTGACGAGGAAATCGCCGAGCATGGAGCGGCGATACGCCTTGCCGACGTCGCACGCAGGCTCGGAGTCACCCGCCAGACCGTGTACCGCTACTTTCCCAATGCCGACGCGCTGCTGATCGCCAGCGCAATGCGCGCTGTCAATGGATTTATCGACCAAGTCGCAGACCACGGCAGCGGTTTCAAAGACCCGGTCACCGCGGTAGTCGAATGCGTTTCCTTCGGCGTCGAAAACCTCGCCGGCGATCCGCAGCTGGAGAAGCTACTGACCCGGCGAGACGACGGCGACGCGGTCACTTCGCTGACTTCCGACACGGCAATCGCATTCTGCCTCTCTGTGTTTCACCGCCTCGACGTCGATTGGAAGCTGCACGGCTTCGACCCTCCCGCCCTGCGTGAGCTTGCCGAAATGACCTTGCGTACAGTGCAATCCCTGCTTACCGATCCTGGACAGGCGACGCGCCAGGGACTCCCGCTGCGCCGCTTCGTTACTCGATGGCTGGGCCCGGCAATCCTGTATCCGAGACTCTCATCGCTGTCGATCCACGAATAAGACGCAATGCTCAACAGGGATGCGGGGTAGACCCTTCGGAATCGACGCCCAACTCCGTCCCGGTTGGCGGCGCCGCGCCTGCCGCTGTCGTGGGGATGGCGTTGTCGATGAGGACGTCGGCGATGGCTGCGGCGGTGGCAAAGGCTTCGGCATTGAGGACCCGGCTGCGCGCGGAGGCGCCGTCCAAGAGCAGCGCCAGTTGTTCGCCGAGCTGTTCGGGGTCGGTCGCGCCGGCCGCACGCGCGGTTTCGATGAGCCGCGCGGCAAAAGCCTTTTTGTAGTCGCAGGCGTGTGCGCGTGCGGGGTGGCCGGGGTCCTGGATTTCGACGGCCGCGGCGATGAACGGGCACAGGGGTCCGTGCATGTCGAAGGCCGCGCGCAGCCGTTGGCGGGGCGTCAGGTCGGTGCGGTCGAATAGTTCGGGCAGGACGTCGGGATCGAATCGGCGTAGGTATTCGGCGATCAGCTCGTCCTTGCCGGTGAAGTGCTGGTAAAACGTGCGCTTGGACACTTGCGCCGTCGCGCAGAGCTGGTCCAGGCCGGTGCCGTTGATGCCCTGCTCGCCGAACAGCTGTCGCGACGCGCAGAGGATGCGCTCGCGTGCGCCTCTGCCGCGGCGCAGGCCACGCGGCCCCTTCTCCAGCTCCACCACATCCGCCACCCTAACCCCTTTAGGTACGGATCGGTGTGCATAGCTTGCGGTCCGCGCCGTCCTCCGATACGTTAAGCACTCTGATCGGTGTACATAAAGAGGTCGAACGAACGGAGTGATCGTGGGAAAACTTGACGGCAAAGTCGCGGTGATCACCGGGGCGACAAGTGGGTTGGCCTTGGCCGGCGCGAAGTTGTTCGTTGACGAAGGAGCTCATGTCTTCATTACGGGCCGGCGGAAGGACGCCCTGGACGACGCCGTCCGGCAGATCGGCCGGAACGTGACCGGCGTTCAGGCCGATGCGGCCAACCTCGACGACCTGGACCGTTTGTTCGACACGGTCAAACACGAGAAGGGCTCCATCGACGTGTTGTGGGCAAGTGCCGGCACGGGTGAGCAGGGCAAGCTCGGCGAGATCACCGAGGAGCACTTCCACGCCGCCTTCTGGCTGAACGCGCGCGGCACCCTGTTCACCGTGCAGAAGGCGCTGCCGCTGTTCAACGACGGCGGCTCGATCTTCATGACCGGGTCGAACGCCTCGCTCAAGGGCTACCCCGAGTGGAGCGTGTACGCCGCCAGCAAGGCCGTGCTGCCCGCCTACGCCCGAGTGTGGCTGGCGGAGTTGAAGGACAGAAAGATCCGGGTGAACGTGCTGACGCCCGGTCAAGTGGCCACCCCCAAGCAAGAAGAATTGTTCGACGAGCAGACGAAGGCCCAGTTCGAGTCCCTGATCCCGCGGGGACAGATGGGCAGCCCGGGGGAGATCGCGTCGGCCGCGTTGTTCCTCGCCTCCGACGACTCGAGCTACGTCAACGGTATCGAGTTGGTGGTCGACGGCGGCACGTCCGCGATCTAACCGAGAGCCCGTCAGCAGTCCTGGAAGCCGTGCGGACGGTTGGCCTGGTCGCCGGCGACCTCACCTACCAGGAGGTCCTGAGCGGCGAAACCCACCACGCCGCATACTTCCGGCTCCAGATCGGAGCCAACGCGGTCGACGGGATGGACTACATCTTGCTCGACGCAGACGGCAGGATCGCCGAGGTGACGATATTTTGGCGTCCGCTGCCCGCCGGCGTCGAGTTGCAGCGAAACCTGGCCGATGCGCTGCGCATGCAGCCGTGGGAGTTGCGTACCGGTCACTGACGACGGAGGGCATAGAGCGCAGCCGCTCATGCCACGTTCGTGGACTAGTTCTGGCCTGGCAGTCACCGAAGGCCATTGGTAGGCTTCATCGGGTCACAGTCGGCTGGTGAGCGCTTTGCTGCATGTCGGACAACTGCAGAGACAGGTGATCAGCGTGAACGATAATTCGGCCGAGAATAGCCCCGACCCCGACCCCGCTCGGCGACGTCCCGATGTTCCCGACGTTCCGCGAAAAGTCAGTCCCGCCAAGGTAGCTGGGGGCGGTGGTCTGTTTCTTCTCGGTGCCTTGATCGTTTATGTGGCATTGCATTGGGACAGTTGGATCCATCCCCGCAATCCGGTGCCTACCTTTCCTTCCGTTCACGTCTCGATTCCCTCCACTTTCCCGACCACGGTGCGGTGACGACACGGACGTGCCCCGGATCGGTCGAGATCCGGGGCACCTGTCCGGCCAGGCTTACTTGGCAGTGAGTTGTCCGGTTTCGGCGGGGCAGTAGGTGTGCACCGACTGGACCAGGAACACGGCGGCCTGCCGGCGCGTCAGGTCGGTGTGCGCGGTGATGTCGTTGACCAGCTGTCCGCCGGTGCCGCCGCCGGCCAGGGCCTGGCACACGCTCTGGGCGTCGGCGATCGCGTCCTGGGGCGCGTCGAAGCCGATCCCTTCCTTGCTGATGGCGGAGATGAATTGCTGATCGGCGGGGCCGATCTGTGGCTTTTCGGCGCTTGCCGGGCCGGCGGCGGCCAGCGCTCCCGTGGGGATCGCCGCCAGAGCGGCGGCAGCGGCCAGGATCTTGCGGATGGTGGTGGTGTTCATGTCGACTCCTCAGATGGTTCATCGTTGCTCGGCAGCCGACGGCTGCTGCAGGATGTGAGGGTCGGCGGTGGCGAAAGGTTCCCGCGCGAGTCTCGGCTAGCGGTTCAAAACCGCAGCCACGCCTGCCTTGTCGCGGCGGCGCGCTCCTCGGATGTTCCGTTCGCGACCGCATAGCGTCGGCGCGCCAATGCCGAACACCTCGCCCACCACGCCTTGAGGTCGGCGGTCAGCCCGGCAATGTTGATCCGGCCTTCGCACGAAAGCGCAACGGCCGGAAAGGCTTTCGCGTAGGACGACACCCGTTTCAGCTCGACGGCGGCGCGGGCGGGGTAGCCCGCGTGGCCCGCGACGACCGCAAGCTGCCAGCGGGACTGCAGCGCGCAGAGGTTGCGGGGGCCGAGCACCCGGGTGCGCGCGGCCGTGACCGCCTCGAGTTCGGTGAGCGCCTCGGCGTACCGCTTGTCGTCGGCCAGCCAGATGGCATGGGCGTGGGCGGCGTAGAGCGTGACCGGGTGATCGGGCCCGAGCCTGGCGTTCGCGTCGTGCAGTATCGACGTCCAGTCGGCCGCGCTGGCCGGTGCCCCGTGGGCCAGCCCGGATCTGTCGGCCGATTGCACGCGCGCGACCAAGGTGTCGGCGTCGTCGGCTCCGCGCGATTCGGCCAGTGCGGCGACAACGGCCTGCAGCTCCGACAGCCCGGCGTCCATATCGTTGATCGACCGGAGCAGCACGCCCAGCCGCAGCCGCAGTTGCAAGGTGTCGGAGTGCTCGGCACCGCGGAGTTTCGACATCGCTTCGACCAGGTGGCGGTACTCGTCGATGGCGTCCCGACGACGGCCATCGAGCTCATACAACTGCACCAGCGCATGGCGCGCCGACACCGTCTCGTCGGAGTCGGGCCCGAATTGCTGCACGTGCTGCGCGCACAATGTGGCTGCGGCCTCGTGCAGTCGGGATAGGTAACCCGTGTCGACGGCGATGTCGTTGGCGCATTGTGAATGGTAGTAATCGCACACCAGCGCCCACGGATCGTTCAGAGCGCGGTAGGTCTTGGACATCTCGGCGAATTCGATTGCGGCACGGTTAGTTTCGCCGGACAGCATCCGGAACTGCGCCAACAACCGACGAGACTGCAGGGTGTCGGAGTGCTGGGCGCCCAGCGTCGCGGTGCGCTCTCGGACGACGGCCTCGAGTTCGGTGCAGGCCAACCCGTAATCGCCCACCGTGGCTGCGCTCAAAGCGCCATCGTGACGGGCAGTCAGCCTGTCCAGCAACGGGATTCGCGCCAATTGTACGGCCGCAATCGATGCGAGCTCCGGATCGGTACCGGCTACCTGACGTTCGAGCGACCGGACGGCGGCGGTGGGGTCGGAGGCCGCAGCTGATGCCGGCGGGGTTTCGGTGGTAGTCACGGGCCTGCGCCTCGGCCGTTGATGCTGCGTCCGCTCAGCCGGCATCGTCACGGCTCCGAGGGCGACCACGAGCTTCCAGTGCTCTTCGTCCGTCTGAACCGAAGGTGACCAGGCGCGGCCGTCGCGAGGACGCAGTAGGTCGTCGAGTTCGGCGCGCACGAGTGGTGTTATGGCTGCTCCACCGACGCGATAGATGACGCTGATGTCGTCAATATCAAGTCCTGCATCGGAAATCGTTTCGCTTAGTTCGGTGGTCGTGGCCACGACGTGAGCCCGGATCAGCGACTCATAGTCGAAGCGGGTGACCGTGACCGGTTCACCGACACCCGGCAGGCTCAACGCGAATTCCTTCGCGGTCGTCAGCCTGTGCTTGAGCAATCGGGCGCGGTCGCGCAGCTGGCGCCGCTGCCGCAGCACGGTGGGATCCTCGGTAGCGGGGTCCGCCAGCCCAGTCCAGAGCCCGGGGTCGGCGGGGTGGATGTAGCGCTCGCCCAGGTGAGTGAACAGGGCCTGATCGAAGTCGAACCCGCCCAGCGGGCTGATGCCTCGGGCGACCACCTCGTCGAACCTGCCGTCGGGCTGGGCGCGCAGCACCGTGGTGTCGAACGTGCCGCCGCCGAGGTCATAGACGGCGACGAAGTCGCCCGGTCGTGGTGGGTTGCGCCGGGCGAGCCAGTGCGCCGCGGCCACCGGCTCGCTGACGAATTCAGGTGTGGGCAGCTCGATACCACCGCTGCCGGCAAATCCGGTGCGTACTGCTTCGGCCAGGAGATCGCGGTGAGTCTTTCGCCAGCGGACCGGATGGGTGAGGACCAATCGCGCCGGCGGCTCGTCGTTTCGTTGTCGGACGGCTTCGGCGATGATGGGGCCGATCACCGCGCCGATCAGTTGTGCCGGGCTGTATTCATTGTGGCCCAAGCGAATACGATCGCTGTCGACGCGGCGTTTGGGCGTCGGCTCATAGGCCTGCCAGTCGTCGGCGGCGAAGTTGTCGGCGTCCTCCCCGGCCAGTAATGCGCCGCCGCGCTCGGCGAAAACCGAGGAGGGCATGGTCATGGCGCCGTTGGCCAGCACCAGGGCCGCCGGTTGCGTTGCGGGGATTCCCACGGCTGCCGCGGTCGCCGTGGTTCCGAAGTCCACCGCCAACGACCACATCAGCGACTCCCATGGCAACCGGGCATGAGTGAAATATAGGTCGGCTCGGTCGATCTGGTATGCCGTGCGGCGTTCAGCTGAGCCGATACCCCTCTTGCGAGAGCGAGAAGCCGTGCCCGGTCGTCGTATCGGTACAGGTCATTCCGGACGGTGCACTTACACAGGTGATCGGGCCGGCGGAGCGGCTCTGCCCGTACGCCAGCACCGGATCGTGGGAGGGCAGCAGCGTGTCCGTGTGGCACTGCATCGACGCCGGCCGCCCCTGCGTCACCGAAACACGATCGCCCCAGCCGCCCGCGCAACCGCCGGGGCGCGGCGGTTCGGCAAAGGTGTGGGTGCCGACCTGGCAGGTTGCGGTCACCTGCGGCCCGCTGGGCTCGGTGCCCAACAGGCAAGCGATGTTTCCCGAAGGGGACCGAAAGAACTGGTAGTCGGTGTCGGCGTGGGCCGCGGGTGCGCCGGCGACAATCGCCAGCGCCGCAGCCAGCTGCACTGAGAAGCGCGCGGTCCTGGTCTTCACGACGTCCGCCGGCTACTCGGTGCGTTCGGGAATCGTCAGGACCGCGCCCGCGACGATGTGATCGGGATCGGCGATGCCGTTGGCCTCGGCGATGACGGCGTAGTGAGCTCCGCTGCCGTAGGCGCGTTCGGCGATGTCCCACAGCGTGTCACCCGCTTGGAACGCGTAGCTGTGTCCCGGCTGGACCAGGCCGCCCACTTCAGGATTCGCCAATGGTGGAACGCTGTGTGTCGGTTGCAGGCCGGGGAAGGGGTGGATCGTCAGCGGCATCAGGGCCGGTCCCGGATGATGCGCGATCTCGGAATCGGTGACCACCAACTGGTTGCCCTGTTCTCCCCACGCGTGCATGAAGACGTTCAGGGGCACCTGTTCCTCGTTGCCCCGGGGGGTGCCGGTGTCGGACAGGGTGACGGTGCCGGTCGATTCGTCGATCGAGGTGATCATCACCGCGTGGGGAGCCGGGCCCTGGGAGTCGCCGTCGCGGTAGTGCCAGATCGGGTCCGCGTCGACGCCCAGGATGACGCTGCGTCCCTGGTCCAGGTAGCCCTCCAGCCGGGCCAGCGTGACGTGGTGCTCGAGGTGGGACGGGATTCCGAAACTGTCCAGCAGCCTTTCGGCGTCGTCGAACGCAACGCCGTGGGTGCTGGTCGGCAGTGCCATGCCGAGCGCAGTCATGCGTTGCAGCACCTCGGATTCGGGCACCCGATGACCGACGGCTTCACTGAGGACCTGGGTCACCGAGGCGGGCACACAGTCGCTGCCGTGCTGGGCAAACCAGTAGCTGACCGCCTGCGTCGGGTCGCCGTGCTCGGACCCGGAGCCGACCGGCGGCGCGTAAGGCATGCCGGGCATGAGGTCATGAGTGCCGTGCCCGCCAAAGTGGGGGTGATGGTCATGGTCCGAGTGAAAAGCCTCGTGAAAGGCCCCGGCGCCAAACGTGTGCTCGGCGTAATCGCTCATCGACGCATCCCTTCAGGTGGTGGGTGGGCCGCCGCTGTGCCCGCTGCTGGGTAGACAGCGCGACTGCGATGAAAGGTTCCCGCTGCGCGCCGCCGGCTCAGAAATGCCAGCCGTCGTCGTGTCCGTGGTGACCGTGGTCGTCGGGCTGCTGATCCCCGCCGTGGTGATCGTCGTGGCCGTAGCCGCCGTGGCCGGGATGCCCGTGATCGGACCACGGGTGATGGGATGCGGAATCGTCGGTCAGGTGGGTGTCGTCGCCGTCTTCTCGCGCGATTTGCTCCGCGCTCGGCGGAGTGCCGTCGGGCCAGGCGGCGCTGACGGCGCGATCGATTTCGGCCAGGGCTTCGGCGGGAATCTCACCGGTCGGGTCGGGACTGTGCGGGATCTGGGTCAGCAGGTCGCGCAACACCTGATCGGTGACGGCGTCGTCGGCGAAGAAGAACTCGTCGTCGAACCCACCGTCGTCGTGATCGCTCATCGGATCATCACCTCGGCTGGTCGCGGTTGGTTGCGCTGTTCGGAAGACGGGTTCATCCCGAACCTTGGTTGGACAATGCCGTCGGGTCGTCAGGTTCCCCTAACAGCTTGGCCAGTTGTGCCTTGCCCTTGAACAGTCTCGTCTTGACCGTATTGATCGGGATGTCCAGCCGGGCGGCGATGTCGGCGAGGGACATGTCTCCGAAGAAATACATCACCAACACCGAGTGGTAGGCCGGGCTGACCTCGCGCATGGCCGCGTCGATATCGAGGCGCTGTGAGACGCGTCCGACGTCGTCGGCGGACACGGGGCGCCGCGGCACGCGCCTGCGGTCATGACGCAGGCTGCCCACCGGGGCCGACGATCCGTCGAACTCGTCGTCGAACGGTGTCGTCGGGTGGCGGGTGATCTTCTCGATCTCGTTCAAACAGACGCGGCTGGTCACCGCGTAGATCCAGGTTTTGAACGACGACCGGCCCTCAAACGTCGAAATCCGGTGCGCCGCCTGCTTCAACGCCTCCTGGCGCGCGTCCTCGGCGTCCAACGAGTTGCGCAACATGCGGCGGCAGAGCGTATCGACGGTCTTGAAGTGTCTGGCCAGCAACTGGTTCATCGCTTGACGGTCACCTTGCTTGGCGGCTTCGACCAGGGCAGCCTCGTCGGGAATGTCCACTCCGGACACCTCGCTCATCGGCGCCTCCGCACTGTGCGAACCTGCGGTGAGTGGCTCACGGTCCGGCTGCACGTCCTCCGTAGCATACGGGCGCAATTCCGGGTGTGGCAGACAATCCAGCGCCCAAGGGCGAAACAAGCCCTCCTCGGCAGTTCGCCCTTATCATTCCGCTATGCCGGTCGTCACGACCCGGGTGTCACACGCGAGCGCGCCGATCCAGAGAACTTCGGCGGCGCTGCGGCTGTCGAATACGGACATGGCAGGTATCTCGGCGCGCCCACGGGGGCGGCGGTGACGCGGACGCTGGCGTCGGACGTGTCAGAACTGATGGCCAACGCCGTTCGGCTGCTCGGCGACCCGGATGGCGAACTGGCCGGCTTAGCAGCCTCTTTCGCAGAGCCGATGACGCTGGCGGTCGCAGGACACACCAACGCCGGCAAGTCGACGTTGGTCAACGCCCTGATCGGTCACCGCGTTGCGCGCACCGCCGCCACCGAATGCACCCGGGTGGTCACCTGGTACCGCTTCGGGCCGCAACAGCCCGAAATCATCTATCGCGACGGCAGTCGCGGCCCGCTGTGGCTGGTCGCCGACCCGAATTCCAGCGACCGTCGACTGCCCGACACGTTGCCGATTCCCGAAGGCGCCGCCGTGGAGCGCCTCGATGTCCCGTTGTCGTTCGAGCCGCTGCGCGCGTTCACCGTCATCGACACGCCCGGGCTGTCCGGCGATGCAGGGCTTGCCCGGCAGACCGAGACATTGCTGGCAAGCGGTGTCGTCGACGTCTTGCTGTTCGTGTTCGGCGATGCCGAGATCCGCGCCAGCGAAAGCGACGTCGTCAACGCGTTTCGCCGTCGAACGCGCTCGCGCTACAGCTTTCCCGCCAACGCGATCGGCGTGCTCAGCCGCGCTGACACCTATCCCGGTCCCGACCCCTTCACCGCGGCGGGTGCCGTGGCAGACAGCCACGCGGCCACCTTCCGGCGCCAGCTGGCCGGCGTGCTGCCGGTGATGGGCCGCCTCGCCGAAACCACCGAGACCGGCGCGCTCAACCAGACCCACACCGACGCGTTGCACACCATCGCGGCCCTGCCCGAGGATCAACGAATACCGATGCTGCGCACCGCTTCGCGCTTTCAGCAGTCCGCGGTTCTCAGCCAAACCCAACTCTCCCAGGCTCGCCGCATAGAACTCGTGGAAAGGCTTGCGATACAAGGAATCCGTGAGTTCAGCGCGCCCGGCTACGCGTCCAGTTCGACACCGGCGCTGTACTCCGCGATGCGCAGGGCTTCGGGGATGGGGCTGTTGCAGCGACGCATCAACAGCCTCTTCGTCAACGCTGCGACAGTCCACAAGACGACGCGCCTGCTCGCCGAAGTCGAAAGGCTGGCGCGCCGACCCGAGGTAGCAGACGACGTCCGCGAGGAGCTACTCGACGGCATCGAAGTGCTGCGCTCCAGTGATGCCCTGCATACGCTGAACGAGCTACGCGCGTTGGCCGCCCTGTACTCGGGCGCGTGCACGGTCGGTGATGACACTGCCCGCGGCGCCCTTTTGCGGCTGTTCGAGGAGACCGACCCGGCAAGCCGATTGGCCTGCGCCACAGACGATCCGGCGCAGATCGCCGGCGCCGCCGCGACGGCGATCAACGTCTGGCAAGCCTACGCTAACACCGCTATGGATAGTTTGGCATCCGAAATCGCCCGCACCGCAGTACGTTCCGCCTCTATCATTCGCCACCGCCTCGAGGATGCGCCGTGACTGTAACCAGTGCGCCACTCATCACGTCAGCGGGGTTCGCCGCCGACATCGACTGGCTCCCGACGTTGTCGTTGCTGGCCCTCGCGGCGTTGCCGGTTCCGGCGGCCGGTGTCCTGATCGGCCTGCTCATCCCGCGACGGCAGCGAGCGCTGCCCGCTGCGGAATTGACCGCGCAACGCGGCGCACTGGTCAGTGGGTGCGTGAAAGTCCGTGGATTACTTGATGATCCGCTGGCAGCCGACGTCCTCGACGAAGCCCTTCGCGCCGCCGGTGTGTCGGTGTTCGACCCCACCGGTGAACTCAAGGATGCCACTCACCACCGCGTCGACCACACCGTGCCCGCTCCCGACCCCACCGCCGACGGGCTGGTCGCGTGCACCCTTACTCCCGGCTACCTCGACGGCGACCGGCTGCTGGCCCCGGCCGAAGTCATCGTGTACAAGTGGGTGCGCGCGTGACGGCGCCGGAATCGTCCATGGACGCCAAGATCGACGCGTTGAGCGCCGACCTTGAAAAGGTATACCGCGACCATGAGATGCGCCTGGCTGTGCACCAATTGCCTTCGTTCACAGGGCCATCGGAGCGGGCCAAAGTCGTGTTCCTCGGAGAGGTGGGTGCGGGTAAAACCGCGCTGATCAACGCGGTACTCGGCCGTGCGGACCTGCCCGTGCAGCCCACCCGGCTGCTGTACGCGGTGGGTGGCGGCAGTCCCGAAGAGGCGCGAGTGGGCCTCGCCGACGGCCGGACCGAAACCGTCGGCGTGGCGGACATCGCGTCAGCGACCGTGCGCCGCGATCCTGCCGACGGCGTCGTCGACTTCGTCGAAGTGGTGATCGACGATCCGATGTTGGCGCAGCTGACACTGTTCGACACCCCGGGCTTCGGTGGCCTCGACACCGCAGCGGCCTCGACGACGTTGGCTGCGCTCGATGGTGCCGCCGCGCTGGTATTCGTTTGCGCCGCAGGTGAAAAGCTCTCGCTGGCCGCGGCGGGCTTTCTGGTCGAGGCCGCGGCCAGTATCGACCACGTGGTGTTCGTGTTGTCCAAGGTGGACAACACCGACGACGGCGGAGCCGCCAACCTTGCCGAAGACATCGCCGTGATCAAGAAGCGCTTGCCGCCGGATCAGGTGAAGGGCCTGACCTTCCTTGCGGTATCCGCCGAGCTGGCTGCCGAGGGTGCGCACGGTGATGCCGAGTCGCTGGCCGAATCCGGTATCGAGTCGCTGCGCGCGGCATTGCGCGAGATCGCCGCCACCCAGCACATCCTCGCGCAGCGCAACGCTTTGCGGCAGATCCGACAATCCCTGTCGACCGCGAATGCCTTAGTCAAACAACGTCGTAAGGCTTTGCAGGAACCGACCGCACAGACCGAGGAGCTTGACGCCGTCAACGCTCGGTTGTTGGCACTGGGCCAACATCGTGAGGCCTGGCAGTCGTTGCTGTACGAACTGATGACAGAGGCGCAGTGGGCCGCTGACGACGCCCGTAGCCAACGTGCGAAGGAGCTCCGCGAGCAGTACGCCGATCGCGTCGTCGCCGCGAAAGCTCGCGAAGATTTTCAGCTGCTGGAAGCACAGATCAACCAGGAGCTGCGCGAGTGGCAGGAACACACCGTTGCCGAGGTGCATCGCCGAGTGGAAGAACTCGGCGACGACCTGGTACAGGGATTGCTTTTCGTCGATATCAAGGCACTGACCCAACAGATGGCCGCACCCGGTCTCAGCGCCGCCGACTGTTTGGCCGAGGCCACCCGCACCGCGCGAAACCGGGCCGACGCGATGGCCGCGCTGCAGCAGTCGTACCTCGCCACCATCATGATTTCCAATATCGGCAATGCTGTCGCCGGCACGGTCGGCATCGCCGCCGGGGTGGGATTGGGGCCGATGGTGGTGCCCGGCCTGGGTTGGTATCTGTTGCAGCGGTTCTTCCGTAACCAGTCCCAGCAGCGCGACGATCTTTCGCGCCGGATCGCAAACGCGATCATCGACGCGACAGAGCTGATAAGAACGGACACCGTCCGCCGGTTCCAACGCCTGACCTGGTCGCTGAGCAAGGCCATGGACCTGGGGATCGATTCCGCGATCGCCGAGGACAAGGCGCGACGAAAGGCGATCAGTGAAGCCGAGGCCGGCCGCCACACTCAGCTGGAAAACACCGACAAGCTCGCACGGTTGCTCGTCCCGCTGCAACACAGGTGGCACACCGTGCACGACGAGCTACTGGCATTGACCGAACCGCGGCCCGCGTCTTAGCCGCAGCCGGAGGCCAATAGCGTCAACGCTTTTCACGCTCCTCGCCAGCGGAGCCGCAGCCGCCGCAACAAGCCGGTGAATCCGCGGTCGGCGTCGGCGCACATCATCTCGACGGCCACCGTACTGGTCAAGCGCCGTAACCGGCGCGCCCGCCGCAGATGCGCGCGGCAAAACAGACCCGTGCCCGGCGTCGCCGTGATGCCCAACGAATTAGACCAGCCGACAATCGGTGAACCATCGGCCGACCGCGGATGCGGCCAATCGGGCGCATAGTCGGCGAAGTTCACCGCTTCGACCTGCTGGTAGCCGCGCTCGAATCCGCAGACCACACAGTGCGGCATGATCGCCACCGCGCTACCTCCTGCCCAGCAGCCAGGAGTCTAGTTCAGCGGCCGTCGGCGACAGCGGACGCGCAGTCAATTCTTCGAAAAGCGTCACGACGGCGTCTACGACGAGCGTCATCCATCTGTCAAAGAGTTCCGAGGGAAACTCGCTGTCCATCAGCCAGCTGCACTCGCCGACGACTTCCGGTGCGCCGTCGGCGCCGACCACCGTGTACGCCTTGGGCCAGCGTCTGGTTCGGTTCCACTCATCGGCGAACTCCGTCAGCCTTGCGTGCTGGTCGGGCGCGAAATCCACCGAGCCGCGGCCGCGCACCACAGCGATGTTTCCGTCGGGTCCTTCCATGGAGAAGAAGATTGCCGTGACGGCGGTGCGCTCGGTGTTGGCGAATTTCACGCAAAACTCTCCGTCGCCCCCGACGAGGTACACCAGGCGGCGCTCACGCAGGTAGTGCTCAACGAGCATCCGGCCGAAGTTCGCAATGTCCATGACTTCTCCTCTGTCGAGTGGGTGTGTCGTCAACAACGTTGGACAAGCCGCAGGGGCAACAGGTTTCCGAAATCGCGAGATTCCTTCACTCGCCGCTGTAAACCGACAGCGGTCGGATGATCCGTGGCAGACGCACGGACGCTTTCTGTGGTCCGGCCATGCATTCGCCCGCCCGCTGCGACGTCCCCACGGTTGCCTCAGCAGCCGCTTTGATGCTCAGGTGAATTCCCGCAGGCGCATAGTGGTGCCGAAATACGAACAGCAACCACGAAATTGTGGACAATCGAATCGTGTCGATCGCGCGGACCCCGGGCCACCCGAAGCCGAAATACCATCCCGCGACGATCGTGCTCGCCGTCCTACATGCCGCGCTGGTAGGCCTCACGCTGCTGCTGAGTGTCTTTCTTCTGGTCTCTAGCCTGGACGATCCGCATGGCGAATGCACGATGCACGGTCTTCACTGTGATCGAGGCAAGCAGATACGAGAGGCTATCTTGATAGGTGCAGTCGCAACCGGCAGCCTGATCATCCTCGAGGTCCTCACGTTTCTGGTATTTCGCAAGAACCGCAGCATATTTCGCTTATCTTTCGTCATCCCAATGGTGTGCTGCATTGGTCAATTCATCATCCTGGGCTCGATTGCCTTGTCCGACAACTCGGTTCCGTCCAGCAGATGAGTGTGAAGTTGCAGCAGCGGGGTGGTCGCGCAGCGTCGCGGGTGGTGCTCAGGAGGCCAACAGCAGGGCGGTCGCGACGAGCATGACTGCCGCGGTGCCGCCGTGCACGCCGTAGGCGACTGACTTGGTTCCACCGTTGCGCAGCACGATGGTGGCGTCAACGATCGGGATCACCGTGGCGGCCAGCATGATCCAGCCGACGAGATGAGTGGCCTGCGCGAGCATCGCGATGATCACGAAAAGTCCGGTGGTGATGTCGCGGATGCCCTTGACGCCGAGGTAAGCGCGGACCGCGGGTTGGTCAGGATCGGCCGGCACGCCGTAGCCGGCGGCGGCGACGCGCGGCGCGATCAGGAACCGGGCGCCGATGAAGATGATGGCTGCGGCGAGGACGCCGGCGAGGACGTAGCCGATGGTGGTCATGTCGAGTGCTCCGTTCGATTAGTGGATGGGGGACGAAGGTGTCGGGTCGAGCAGTGTGGTCTGGACGTCGAGGATGTCGGCTACGTCGAAGCCGGCCATGTCGGCGGCGAATTCCGGGCTGGCCATGACGCGCCGGGTGACCTCCTCGGAGTTCGCCCCTGGCGGGTAGCTGATCACGGCGGCCAACCGATTCGTGTTGCCGCCGTGTTCGGTCCACACCCCGTGGGTGGTGACGCCGAACGCGGCGAAGGTCGCCACGTGACGGGCCCAGTGCACGTCGGCGTATTGCCGAAGTGCCTCCGCCGATCGCAGGGTGTAAAGCCTGAGCTCGAACATGCGTGGTGTGCTCCTTCTGCTAGGTGCGGTCTGGATGAGCGAAGACCGGTCGGCGGGTCAGATCATCAGCACGACACACAACGCGGTCACGGCCAGGCCCTGCAGTGCCGCGCGGGCATTGATGACGGCATCCCACCGAGCCTGTAGGGCACGCCCGTCCGGCAACGTTTCGCCGCGCTCGGCGGCGGCGGTGAGCTGCCGGTTGATGGGCGCGCTGATTCGCAGGTAGAGCAGCAGCCAGAGCAGCAGTGCAGCCAGCGCAACGATCGAGGGGATCGCTTGGGACCAGTGCGCGAAGGCTGCCGCGGTCGCCGCGCTGATGGCCGCGGCGACGATGCCGAGTACGCCGGGCACCGGCATGCGCCGATCGCCGTAGCGGTGCACGTGGCCCATCACCGTGACCAGGGCGTCGTCGTCGATCCGGCCCAGCGCGGGGCGCATCACCATCGCACAGAACACGTCGGTGCCGTACACCACGCCGGTCCCCAGTACCGCCACCACTGCGGCGGCACGGATGAGCAGGTCGAATAGCATTTTTCGTTCCCTTCTCCAGAAGTGTTAGCAACGCTAACCCCTCATCCGAACCACGTCAATAGCATTGCTATTCCCACTAGCGGTGATACCATCAGGCATGGCTATCAAGGACCGCCGCGATCGTGAACACCTGGCCCGACGACGGCTCATCGTCAGTACCGCGCGCACTTTGGCCGAGGCCGAAGGCTGGGATGCGGTCACCACCCGTCGGCTCGCCAATGAGATCGAGTACAGCCAGCCCGTGCTGTACAAACACTTCGCGAGCATGGAACAGATCGCCGACGCCGTCGCCCTCGATGGTTACGCGGAACTGGCCGCGGCGATTCAAGGTGCCGATGTGGATGCCGCGGCCGAGGTGGCCCTGGCCCGGATCGCGCAGGCCTACCTGGACTTCGCCCGCGACAACCCGGCCGTCTACGCCGCGATGTTCACCCGCGCAACCGCGCTCCGATTCGCCGCCGCTGACACACCCCCGCAGCTGGCGGAGGCGTTCGCGGCGTTGCGTCAGGCGGTCGGTCGGGTCGCTGACGCGGACGACGCCGACACCCTGACCGAGGTGTTCTGGGCGGCGCTGCACGGACTGGTGACACTGGCCGCCACGGGGCGCCTGCGCGCCAACCACGTCAGAGAACGCGTGCACGTCTTGGTCGACCGGTTTGCCGGCAGCCGGCGGCCGGCGCCCGGGGCCGAAAGTAGTTGAAGCAGAATGGATTCCCTCACCGCGGCCCGACGCCGTCACGCGAGGTAGCGATCAGGGTGGGGCATCGACGCAATGGCGCCTAGGCTTCTGGTATGAGTAGGGGTTTCGTCGTCATGTTCGCGGTCGGATTGCTCGTCGCGGTGTTCGGTCTGATCTGGGCGCTGCAGGGATTCGGGGTGTTGGGTGGTAGCCCGATGAGCAACACCACAACTTGGTCGATCATCGGTCCGATCACGGTGCTGATCGGCATCGCGATCGCGGTATTCAGTTGGCGCAAGCTTTCGTCGAAATAGCTCGTCAGTTCTCCGTCACGGTGAAGTTCACCGTGTGCCAGCCGGTGGCGCCGTCGGGGACACTGGGAACTTGATCCGCAGTTTGGGTAGCTCCGGTGTTGTCGGTGGCGCGCACTGTAATGCTATGATTCCCAAGGGTTTTCGCCTGCCAAGGGAAGCTCCACAATCGCCACGTCGCATTGGAATAACTGGCGCCAAGTTCGGCGGGCTGCCATCCACCGTCGTCGATGCGGACCTCCACGGCCCGCACCCCCCGATTCTGTGCCCACGCCACACCGCCGAACACGACGGATCCTCTCGGCAGTTTCTGGCCGTCCGCCGGCACGTCGACGCGCGACTCGGTCTTGATCGGCGCCTGCGCCGCCCAGCCGAACCGCGTCCAGTACGCCTTTGCTTTGTCGAATCGAGTCAGCTCCAAGTCGACGACCCACTTGGTGGCGGACACATACCCGTAGAGCCCGGGCACCACCAGCCGGGCCGGATACCCGTGCTCGACCGGCAGCGGCTGACCGTTCAGGCCCACCGCGAGCAGCGCGTCGCGACCATCGGTGAGGGCCTGCACCGGCGTGCCCGCGGTGAATCCGTCGATCGACGTGGAGAGCACCATGTCGGCGTTTGAATGCACACCGGCCGCCGCAAGCAGGTCGGCCAGCCGGTAGCCCGTCCACACGCCCGTCGAAATCAGTTTTCCACCAACGGGGTTCGACACACAGATCAACGTCGCCACCGTCTCCACGACATCGAAACGGGACAGGTCGTCAAAGCTGTAGGTGGCTTCGCGGTCCACCATGCCGTGAACGCGCAGCCGCCAGTCGCCGTGGCTGAGTTGGGGAACACTAAGCGCGGTGTCCACCCGATAAAAGTCGCCGCTAGCGGTGACAAAGCTCGGGAGCGTGACGCCTTTCGGTTGGACGTCGGCGGGGATGGGTGGGGCCGGTGCGCGGGGGGTGGGGAGCGTGACGGCGTTGCGGTCGGCGGCCACCGAATGCACCAATCGTGTGACGAGCGCGCCCACCACACCGCTCACCACGCCGAATCCGAGCAATCCGTACACCAGCAGCGCGCGCCGGCGTGCGTCCGGCTCGTCGCCGTCGGGGTCCTGCGGCCCGAACCGGCGGGTGAGAAAGCGCAGGGCCGCCACGCCGCTGACCGCACCCGCGACTGTCGGGATCGCGTCGGGCAACGTCGCGTCCTGCTGGGACAACACCGCGGCGCAGCCCAGGATGCCCGCCGCGGCGATGACCGCGCTGCCGACGGGACGCTGCTTGGTTTCGAAGCTGCCGGCGAGCGCCGCGATCGTCGCGATCACCACGAGCACGACGATCGCCAAGAAGATCTTGTCCAGCGAGCCCAAGGTCTGAATCGCCCACTCTTTGACCGGTCCCGGGGTCAGGTCGACGACCACGGAGCCGATCGCGGTGCGCGCATCCGCCCGCGCGCCGAAGGGGATGCCCACCAGCGCGGCGACTCCGAGCGAGACCGTCGCGGCGGCAACCCCCGCGATCATCCGCTGATTCGACGTCGGGGCAGCCATCGGACCAACTCTACTCGTGTCCAATCAGCACACCGCAAAAGCCTTGTGGGGCAGCCGATCACGCCTTGGTCGTGTTGCCGAATCCGATGTGGCTGCGAATCAGGGGGAGCGTGGCCGCCGTGGCGAAGCCCGGTGGGGCCGCGCAGATTGCGGGCACGGCGTTGAGCACCTGCATGCCGGTGGCCACGCTTGCCGAGCGGACGTGTTCTGCCATGCTCGCGGCGCGGGTGAAGCTGGCCAGGCAGAAGAAGTGGGTCCGCATCGAGGGGTCGCCCTCGATCGTCAGTGTCCACCCGTCCTGGGGTTTGGGCCAATTGGCCGGGTATTCGCCGCCGACGGTCCACAGTGTTTCGATCTCGACAAGCACTTCGCCGTTGCGCCGGCCCGACCACTTCCACCGTTGCCCCGCAGTGGTTCCCGCGCGCAGCACATGATCGAAGATCTGATGATCCTCGCGGGCGGGAACCGCCTGCACGGTCGCGGTGACCTCATCGATGTCGGCGTTGAGCGTGTCGGCGAGGAACCAGACCTGTTCGGTGAAGATCCCGCTGTTGAAGGCCAGGAACTCGCTGGCTTCGGGGCCGATCTCCTCGATGGGCCGGCCAAAGCGCATGTTGTCGAACGTGATTGACGTGCTTTCGTAGACCGACCAGTCGGCGCGCTCCTGCAGCGTGATCTTGTCGATGGTGCGGCACATGCCGGACAGGGTCAGCGGCAGTGCGCCGGAGAGGTTCCCGGGGTTCAACCCGCTGCCGTGCACCGTGGTGTCGCCGGCTCGGCAAGCCTGCAGCACCCGATGGCGGTCGGCCGGCGCGATACGGCGCGGATGGAACAGGAATGCCGTCGTCGCAACGTTTTTCCCGCCGGCAAGCAGCGCGCAGACCTCGTCGAGGTTGGTGTTGCGCGGCGTGTAGAGCACGCAGTCCGCGTCGAGCTCCATGATCGTGTCGACGTCGGTGGACGCGGTGACACCGATCGGGTCGCGACTCACCAGGGTGCCGACGTCGACTCCGTCCTTTGCGTCGGAATACACCCGGGCGCCGACGATCTCGAGATCGGGTCGATGGTCGATGATCGTCGTGACGATCTCGGCGCCCACCGTGCCGATGCCCCAGGGGACGACACGCAGTGGCGGACGTGGCCGGCGATCACTAGCTGGCATCATTGCCGTCTTTCTGTAGCCGAAAGTGTGTGGTCGCCATAGACGATAGAGTGCCGCGGAGCTGCACTGGTCAGTGGTGATGAGTGTGCGACGCAATGCTCTCGCGATGTTGCTGGGCCGCATTGGTACCCCCGGCCGGGTAGGCATGAATCATCGCGGTGGTCAGTCTGGGCACGGCATGGATCAGATCGTGTTCGGATTCGTGCGCGATTCGGTGCGCGGCGGCCAAGCTCAACGCGGGGTCGATATCGAGTTCGGCATCGGCATGTAGCCGGTGCCCGATCCAACGCATCCGCACACTGCGCACCGCACGCACGCCGGGCCGGGCGGCCAGGGCGGCTTCGGCCGTGCCGATGAGCTGCGGATCGACGCCGTCCATCAAGCGGCGGAACACATCTCGCACCGCGGTGCGCAGCACCGCCAAGATAGCCACCGTGATCACCAAGCCGACGATCGGATCGGCAAGCGGGAAGCCCAACGCCACGCCGCCGGCACCGGCCAGCACCGCCAGCGAGGTGAAGCCATCGGTGCGCGCGTGCAGGCCGTCGGCGACAAGCGCGGCCGAGCCGATACGGCGACCGACCCGGATGCGGTAGAGCGCCACCCATTCGTTTCCGATGAACCCGAGTAGTCCGGCCACCGCGACCCAGCCGACGTGCTCGATGGGCCGCGGATTGATCAGCCGCTCGACGGCTTCGTACCCGGCGATGATCGCCGACAGCGTGATCATCGCGACCACGAACAGCCCGGCAAGGTCTTCGGCCCGGCCGAAGCCGTAGGTGTAGCGGCGCGTTGCGGCCTTGCTGCTCAACGTAAATGCGATCCACAGCGGCACGGCGGTCAGGGCGTCGGAGAAGTTGTGAATGGTGTCCGCGGCCAGCGCGATGGAGCCGGAGAGGACCACGACGACGATCTGTGCGAGGGCCGTCGCGCCCAGGACCAGCAGGCTGATCTTGACCGCGCGGATGCCGTCGGCGCTGGACTCCAGCTCGCCGTCGAAGCTGTCGGCGGCGTCGTGGGAATGCGGCGCAAAGATCTCCTTGATTGCGCCGCGCAGTCCCTTCGGATGGCGGTGAGCGTGGTGGTCGTGCTCGTGCGAGTGGCCGTGATCGCTCATCGTGCGCGGGCCTTCCGTGGCCGGCGATCGGTCGTGATGCCCCGCACGTCGGGGTCGCCGCGGTGGTGGGATGGCACGCCGGGACCGGCATGTTCGGCGTTGAACACCGCGTCGATGACCAACTGGCGGACGTGCTCGTTTTCCAGGCTGTAGTAGATCGTGGTGCCGGCTCGGCGGGTGCGGACCAGCCGAGCCATACGCAGCTTGGCCAAATGCTGGGACACCGACGGCGCGGGCTTGTCCACCTTTTCGGCCAGGTCGTTGACCGACGACTCGCCCTCGGTCAGCGCCCACAGCACCCGAATGCGGGTGTGGTCGGCCAACATCCGGAAGACCTCGACGATCAGGCTGACCTGATCCTCGGCGAGCGGCGGTGCAGCATTATCTGCATGCATACGTAGATAGTAGCTAATGCGGGCGCGCAGCGCTTGCGCGCATTCGGGCGGGGTCTGCCCGGGCTAGAACTTCGCGACGGCCCCCGCATCGATCGGCAACGCGGCGCCGGTGATGTACTGCGACTCGTCGGAAGCCAGAAACAGCACGGCGTTACTGACCGCGCGCGCGTCGATGACCGGCACCGGCAACATATGGAAGTGGCCCAGCACGGCGGCCGTGTCGTCCATCGTGGGGTTGGGCAGGTCGGGCCGCAGCGTGCGGTGGAACTGCTCGTTGTCGATCATCGGCGTCCGTATATTGCCGGGATGAATCGAATTGACTCGAATCAACTGCGGCGCAAGCTCATTCGCGAGCGAGTTCATCAAGCCGACCACGCCGTGCTTCGCCGAGGCGTAGTGGGCCATGTACCCGCCGCCGCGCAGCCCCAACATGGAACTCACCAGGATGATGGACCCGCCGCGGCCGTCGGACATATGCGGTATTGCCACCTTGATGGTGTGCCAGACCCCGGTGAGATTGATGTCGAGCATCGTCTGCCAGGCGGCTTCCTCGATCATCGCGGCGGGTGCGGGACTGCCGCTGATGCCGGCGTTGGCGATCACCACGTCGGGGCGACCCAGTTCGTCGATTCCCCGCTGCAACGCCTCGCGCAGGCTCACCAGGTTTCTGACATCGGCCGTCGCGGCCACGATTCGCCGGTCCAACTTCTGGACCAGCGCCACGGTTTCCTCGAGATCGGCCTCCGTGGCTCCCGGATAGATCACGCCCTCGACGTCGCCGCACAGATCCACGGCGATGATGTCGGCGCCTTCCTCGGCGAGGCGGACGGCATGTTCTCGGCCTTGGCCGCGCGCGGCACCCGTGATGAACGCGACTTTGCCGGCCACTCTGCCAACGGAGCTCGTCATGGGGACCCTTCCTACCGATCGATAACCTTGACCGAGACGATAGCCCTGCTCGGGGAGTCCTCGTGGCCAGCTAGGTCACTGCGGGGTCAGCGGCCGGGAAACTGAAACGGGGTGGGCGCGGGGTTGGCACCCATCAGCGGGAACGGCATCTTGCCGTTGGCAACCGAGTTCAGCATGCCCGGGCATTCCATCTGGATCGCCATGCCGGTGACCAGCCCGGCCATGGTCGCCGAAAGCCCCGTCTTCCCCGACAGTTGCGAAGCGACGGACGCGACCGTCGCACCCGGCTTTACCAAGGCTGGGCAAATTGACTGGCCGAGCCCGGCAATGGTGTTGCTCAGCGAGCCGTTGTTGCCGATACCCGCGCCGCCCAGCGCGGTGGTGATTGCGTCACCGGACGTGTCGGCCTGGGCGAGCGCAGGCAGCGTTGCTCCGGCGGCGAGGACGCCCGCCGCAACCGCCAAGGGGCGAACCGCCGTGGAGGCCGCACTGATGAAACCTGCCCATGCCGTCGGTTCGCGATCCGCGCCGCAGCGACGAACCGTCTGGGTAGTCCATGGGCGGAACATCGTCAGTGCGGTCATATCGCTCCTAGGAGTCGGGGAAGTGCACAGCCATGCACTGCCCCTATCTTCGGTAACGATCGTCAATCCGTTACATCACGATCCGGGTGCATCGGCAGCCGTCGGCCAGGCCCGCCCGCTCAGGAGCCGCAATCCGTTGAGCGCGACGATGATGGTCGAACCCTCGTGGCCCGCGACGCCGAGGGGCAGCGGCAGGTGGCCGAACAGGTCCCAGACGACGAGTCCGGTGATGAAGGCCGCCGCGATGGCCAGATTGGCGATCACCACCCGGCGAGCCCGACGGGCCAGCGCAACGACGGCCGGGATCGTGGCGAGTTCGTCCCGGACGGTGACGGCGTCGGCGGTTTCCAGGGTGAGGTCGGCTCCGTTGCGGCCCATGGCAATCGAGGCGTGCGCGGCGGCCATGGCGGGCGCGTCGTTGATGCCGTCGCCGACCAGCAACACCCGGTGGCCCTCGGCCTGCAGCTGGCGCACGGCGGCGACCTTGTCCTCGGGCAGCAGATCGGCTCGGACATCGGTGATCCCGACCTGCGCGGCCAGCTGCTCTGCCGCTGGGCGAGTGTCACCGGTCAGCAGGACCGGCGGTCCCGCGGTGATCGCGGCGATAGCGCGGACCACGCTCTGGCTTCCCTCGCGCACGGTGTCGTCGAGTCCGAGAACGCCCACCGGTGCACCGTCGACGACGACGAGAACGGCCGTGGTGCCTTGGCGTTCGAGGTTGGCCGCCGCGGCAGGGTTGCTGTGAAATGCGCGCGGGCTCAGCACTTCGATGCTGCGGTCGGTGACACGCGCGCGCACTCCCCGACCGGGCAGAGCCTGAAAATCGGTGGCTTCGGCAACGGCCAGCCTGCGTGCGCGGGCGGCGGCGACGATCGCGCGCCCGAGCGGATGTTCGCTGAATTGCTCTGCGCTGGCGGCTATTCGGAGCACGTCATCGTCGCTGTAGCAGTCCTCGATCACGGCGATACCGCTCAGTTGTGGCGTTCCCGTCGTCAGCGTGCCGGTCTTGTCGATCGTCACCTGGGTGGTGTCGGCCAGGTGCTCCATCGCGACCGCCGACTTGACCAACACACCGCGGCGCCCGGCGGTGGCGATCGCCGAGAGCAGCGGCGGCATGGTCGCCAACACCACCGCACACGGCGATGCCACGATCATGAACGTCATCGCGCGAAGCAGCGTGGACCGTAGGTCGGCGCCGAGGATCAGGGGGACCGCGAACAGGGCGAGCGTCGCTACGACGACGCCCACGGAATAGCGCTGTTCGACCTTCTCGATGAACAGTTGCGTTTTGGCTTTGGTGGCCGATGCCGCCGCGACCAGGGCAACGATGCGGGCGACGACGGTGTCGGAGGGGTCTTTGGTAACGCGAACACGAAGTGCCCCAGCGCCATTGAGGGTTCCGGCAAAAACCTCGTCGCGGGCCGACTTCGCTACCGGCATCGGCTCCCCGGTTACCGACGACTGGTCGACATCGGAGGCGCCGTCGACAACGACACCGTCGGCGCATACGCGTTCACCGGGTCGCACGCTGACCAGATCACCGACGCGCAAATCGGTGGCGTCGACCGATTCCTCGATCCCGTCGGCGTCCAGGCGGATGGCGCGATCGGGTGCCAGGTCGAGCAACCCCTTGACCGAATCCTCGGTGCGTTTGGTCGCCGCATCCTCCAATGCGCCGGACGTGGCGAAAATGACGATCAACAGTGCGCCGTCGAAGATCTGGCCGATGCTTGCGGCGCCGATCGCGGCCACCACCATCAGCAGATCGACGTCGAGCGTGCGAGAACGCAACGCCCGCAGGCCTTCCCAAGCCGGCTCCCAGCCGCCGGTCAGGTAGCAGGCCAGGTACAAGACCCACCAAGTCCAGGCGGGAGCGCCCAGCAATTGCGTCGCGAGCCCGGCCATGAACAGGGCCAGGGCCACCGTGGCCCACCGGATCGACGCCAGCGACCACAGACCCGAGACGCGTGAACGCCCGGTGTCCGACAAGGGCGTGCGTGTCGGCTGCACGGTGGTGCACGTCATCGAAGCGGCCTCCTTCTTGGGGCGATTCACTTATGCATGTATACATGTAAAGCTCTACATATGTCACATCAGTTTGTGGGCGCGTGCTTCAATAGGCAGATGGGGCACGGAGTCGACGGCAGGGTGACGCCACCGGCCACGCTCGACTCGGTCTCGGCCATCAAGATCGCCGAGACACTGCAAGCGCTGGCCTCACCCAACCGGCTGATGATCCTGACCCGGCTGCGGCAATCGCCTTGCTCGGTCGGCGAACTGTCCACGGCGGTCGGCATGGAACAGCCGGCGGTGTCTCACCAATTGCGGCTACTGCGCGCCCTGGGGCTGGTTGCCGGCGACCGCAACGGCCGCAACATCGTCTACCGCCTCTACGACAACCACGTCGCCCAGCTGCTCGACGAGGCCGTGTACCACATCGAGCACCTACGTCTCGGTGCGACGGATACGACGGCCTGAGGCTCTAGTGGGGGCCCATCATCCCGGGTCCCATCATTCCGGGGCCTATCATCCCGCGCATCATCGGCGGCATTCCATCGCGAACGAACCCGGTGACCTCCAGCGCGTGCGCCCGAATGGCGTGGGTGAGAACAGGATCATCGGCGGTTTCGTCGGCGATCACGCCGTTGGGCGTGAAGGTCAACTGGCGGCGGTAGCCGTTCGCGTTTCTGAACAGCGTCGGAAGGCTGCCGCTCATGCACATGACTTCGGCGCCCTGGTCGAGATGGGCGTACATGCTCGATACGTGCGCTTGAAGTTGCGCCGCAAGATCGGGTGAATTCGATTGCGTGGTCGTGCGGATGCCACCCGGGATTTCCTCGACCGTGCGAGTTATTTCGTTGTGGCGGTTGAACATATCCATGTAGCGGCTCATGTCGGCAGGGTCGACGTTCATGCCGCCGTGATCGACGAGTCGCACGCCCGGCGCCGGCCATCTAATTCCACGAAGTGCGAATCCCAGCGCAACGGCACCGCCCCCCGACGGCGGCCAGCGCCGCACGCCGGGTCAGCCTCGACATCTGCCCTCCTCGCGGCTACGGCCGAGGCGGGCTGGGGGGCGCTGCGGTGGGCGACTGCGGACCCATCATCCCGCCGGGGCCCGTCGTCATACCGGGCATCATGTGGCCCGGCGCCATCTGGTCGCCGGATTTCATCTGGTCGCAGCAGTCCATCCTGCTCGTCGCGGCGTAGTGGCTGCCGCCAATGCTCCAGCTCAGGAAGTACCCCGAGAAGAAAATGGACGCGACGACGAACAAACCTCCGGCGACAATGCCCACCCAGGCCAGGGCTTGATTGAGCCGGCTCGTGCGGCGCCTTGGCGCGGACACGTCCACGGCGTCGGTGGGCTGAGGTCCTTCATCGGTTGGCGTTGTCATGGGGGTGATCCTCCTGTCGTGGGTTGGTCGATGGGCGTCATGCTACCCCTCCCGGGGAGGGGTGGGGTAGACTGACAATTAGCGCAGCTCAGCCCGGTTGCGCGACTGCCGAAAGAGATGATGATGGCGGACGAGCTGACAGCGAAGAAGCGTGCGGCGCTCAATCGGCTGAAGACGGTTCGAGGTCACCTCGACGGAATCATCCGGATGCTCGAAACCGACGCGTACTGCGTGGACGTGATGAAGCAGATTTCCGCGGCGCAGTCGGCGCTCGAGCGCACGAACCGGGTGATGTTGCACAACCACCTGGAGACCTGTTTCTCCGAGGCCGTGCTGAATGGGCGGGGCGCAACGGTGATCGACGAACTCGTCGACGCGCTCAAATTCAGTCCCGCCTTGACGGGTCCGGACGCGTGCTTGAATGGCACGACCGCGGACGAGACGCATCAAGCGGGCCCGTCAGAAAAAATTTAGCTGAACATTCGATAAGAGTGTGTTTCGTCCTCGGATTAGAGACGGCATCGGCTCTAATGTGTTGGGGATGAGCACGAAGTACTACCTGCAGAAGGTCCCGGTCGAATCCGTTCGGCCGGGCTTTTCGCTGGCCATCGGCGAAGAGGGCGACTACCGGCTGTTCCAGGTCGAATGCACGCAGATGTCGCAGCGGACCGGCGCGCCGATCATGTTCAGGCTCACCTCCGAGCCCGTCAACGGCGGCGACCCCTGGGTCCTCGAGTGCGAAGAGGGCACGCCGGTGGTCCGGATTCTCGGCGTCGGCAAGGCGGCTTCCTAGGCCTCCTGGGCGGTGACCGCCGGCTTAGCCGCGACGACGAACTGCACCGCGCGCTGCGTCTGCTGTTCGATGTCGACGAGCCCGGCCGACGAGAACAGGTCGACGAAGTCGCGCCGGCCGAACACCGTGAGCCCGATGCTGCGCGCGACGGCGGTCGTCAGCTGACGCACCGCGGCCGATTCCGGCGCATAGCTGGTCAAGATCGCGATCCGGCCACCGGGTTTGAGTACCCGCACCATCTCGGTGGCCACCCGGAACGGCTCGGGCATCAGGTACAGCGCACCGAAACAGCAGACAGCGTCGAAGGTTTCGTCGCCGAACGGCAACAGGCGGGCATCGCCGCGGACATAGCAGGTGTGCGGCCCGCTGTTGTCGGCGACGGCCCGCGTCAGCATCGACTCGGAGATATCGAATCCGACCGCCAGACCGCCGTCGGGCAGTTCGGCGGCCAGAGGAGCGGTGAAATTGCCTGGGCCACAAGCGACATCGAGCAACCGGTGAGCGGTCGCCAGGTGTAGAGCCGATGCCGCCCGGCGCTGTTCGGCCCGGTGGGTGAGGCCGCTGGCCGCGTAGAACGCGGTCGGCCGCCACAGCCGTTCGTAGACCGCGGCGACGAACGGGCTGTTCATGGCGCGCTGCGCGACGGTCGGCACCGGCGCACTGGTCGATTCACCCAACACGTCGAGGAAACCGTGTCGCAGCTGGGCGGTCTGGCTCATGAGGCCGCGGGTCGTCTCGACCGGATCCTGGCTCATTGTGTCTCGACGCTAGTGGACCACCCCGCCGCGCCGGTGGCCCGGGTGCGGGCGCAGCGCCCGTCACAGTGATAATCATTTTCATCAATGGTCATGAAGCTTCAGGCCGGGTGCGGTAGATGAGGGCCGAGCGTCGAGCACGTTTCGGGTCCATGGAAGTCCTGGTCTTCGGTTTGGTGGGGTTCGCGATCGCGGGGACGTGGTTGCGCGCCGTCGTCATCAACAGCACCGCCTTGTCCACCGCGGGCACCGTGTTCTGCGGCGTGTTCGTCCAGGCCGTGCCGTTTCTGGGCTTGGGCGTGGTGGTCAGCGGATTGATCGCGGTGTTCGTGCCGCCCGAACGGCTGGTGCGCTGGCTGCCGCGGCGGCCCGCGGCGGCGGTCTTCGCCGCCGGTGTGGCCGGGGCCGCCCTGCCCGGATGCGAGTGTGGCTCGGTGCCGGTGGCGCGCCGGCTCTTCGGCGACGGCGGCGCCGCTGGAGCGGCGGCGCTGACGTTCATGCTCGCCGCACCCGCGATCAACCCCGTCGTGGTGGTCGCGACGGCGGTCGCGTTCCCCGGTCAGCCGAAAATGGTCGTCGCGCGGGTCGCCGCGTCCTTGCTGACCGCGGTGATGATGGGCTGGGCCTGGTCGCGGTGGGGCCGCGCCGAGTGGATCACCCGCCGGCTTGCGCCGCATGACTCGCACCGCCCGGGGGCGCAGTCGAAGTGGCTGGTGTTCTGCGAAGTGGCCCGGCACGACTTTCTGCAGGCGGCGGCCTATCTGGTGGTGGGAGCCGCCGCCGCGGCGGCCCTGCACGTGCTGGTGCCGCCGTGGATCTTCGAAAACGTCGGCGCGCATTTGGTACTCGGTGTCGTCGTGATGGCGGCGCTGGCCGTCACGCTGGCGGTGTGCTCGGAGGCCGACGCGTTCGTGGCGTCCAGCCTGACGATGCTGCCGCTGATTCCGCGGCTGGTGTTCCTGGTGGTCGGGCCCGCCGTCGACGTCAAGCTGCTGGCGATGCAGGCCGGCATGTTCGGCCGGGCGTTCGCCACCCGCTTCGGACCCGCGACCTTCGTCGTCGCCACCGTGGTGGCCACCGCCGTCGGCATGCTGCTGCTGGGCGGTTCCCGATGAAGCGCGAAACCGAGAACACCATCCTGCTGCTGGTCGGGCTGAGCATCGCGCTGATCGTGGCCACCGGCGTGTTCACCCGCTACGTCAAGCCATCGCTGCTGCCGTGGCTGGTGCTCACCGCCGCGCTGCTGATCGCGCTCGCGCTGGTGTCCATCGTCGGCGACGTGCGCCGCGGCGGCCGCGATCACGACGACGGGCACGCCCATCGCGGCGGCCTGGTGTGGTTGCTCGCCGTGCCCATCGTGGTGCTGTGCTTCGTGACGCCCCCGGCCTTGCGGCCGCAGGCCGCCACGGTGACCAACGTCTCCAATGACGTTCTGCGCGTGGCATTTCCGCCGCTACCGCCGGGGCGCGCGCCCGAGATCTCGCTGGCCGAGGCGGTGGTGCGTTCGGCCAACGACAGCACCGGCTCGCTGAACGACCGGCTGATCACGGTGACCGGTTTCGCCCTCAACGAACCCGGCGGCATCGACCTGGCCCGCATCGTCATCATCTGTTGCGCCGCCGACGCCCAACTGGCCCGCATCCATCTGCGCGACCACGATGGCGCCAGCACCTTGCACTTCGCCGACAACACCTGGCTGAAGGTGGAGGGTGTGATCACGCCCGCGCAGCGCCAGCCCCATACCCCGCCGATCCCGACGCTGCGGGCCGTCTCCGTCACGCCCGTCCCCGCTCCGGCAAACCCCTACGCCTAGCCCAAAGCAGGACAAACCTGCTGGTTAGCCTGTTAGGCTCGCGACCGTGGGCTCAGCGATTCACCTCGGAGGGGACTTCGGATGACACGCCCACGAATCCGCGCCCGGGCGCCGCTGCGGATCTCGTTCGCCGGCGGCGGCACCGACGTCCCACCTTTCCCGGAGCTCGAGGGCGGCTGTGTTCTGTCGGCGACGATCGACCGCTTCGCCTACGGATCGCTGACCCCGCGGACCGATCGCAAGGTAAGTATCGAGTCGGTGGACTTCAAGACCACCCACGAGATGACGCTCGACAGCGAAATCCTCTACGACGGCAGCCTGGACCTGATCAAGGCCGCGGTACGGCGGTTCGGCCGCGACGGGACGGACGGCTACGACCTGGTGCTGCGGTCGAGCGCGCCGCCCGGATCCGGGCTGGGTTCGTCGTCGACGATGATGGTCGCGCTCACCGGCCTGCTCGCCGAGCACTACCGGGCGCCGATGGGCGAATACGAGACCGCCCAGCTGGCCTGCGCGATCGAGCGTGACGACCTGGGCATCGCCGGCGGTCTGCAGGACATGTACGCGGCGACGTTCGGCGGATTCAACTTCATCGAGTTCGGCGACCGGGTGATCGTCAACCCGCTGCGGGTCCGCGACGAGATCGCGTTCGAGCTCGAACTCAGCCTGCTGCTCTGCTACACGGGCATCACGCGCGACTCCGCGCGAGTGATCGAGGACCAGACCCGCCGCGCCACCACGGGCGCCGACGACACGCTCGCCGGGCTGCGCGCGCAGAAGGATCTGGCCGTGGCCATGAAGGCCGCACTGCTGACCGGCAAGCTCAACGATTTCGGTGCCCTGCTCGGCGAGGCGTGGATCCAGAAGAAGCGGATGTCGCCCTACATCACCAACCCGCGCATCGACGAGCTGTACGACCTCGCGTTGCACAACGGCGCCCTCGGCGGCAAGATCACCGGCGCCGGCGGCGGTGGTTACATCCTGCTGTTCTGCGACTTCACCAAGAAGCACCGGCTCATCGAGGCCCTCGAGGGCGCGGGAGCCGCGATCACCGAATTCGCTTTTGAGAGCAAGGGATTGACCACATGGCAGGCATGAGTAGCTCGGATGTCGTTCCGCCGAGTGTGGAGACGGTCCAGGCCCGGCTGGCGGACACGATCGCCGTCAAGCAGCAGATGCAGTCGGGTGAATTCGCGGCGCGGACCGTCGAGGTGGCGCGGGTGATCATCGACGCGCTGCGCGCCGACGGCAAGGTGATCTTCTTCGGCAACGGCGGCTCGGCTCAAGACGCCGGGCATCTGGCCGCCGAGCTGATGGGCCGCTTCGCGTTCGACCGACCGGGCCTGGCCGCGCTCAGCCTTCCCGACGCCACCGCCGCGATCACCGCGATCGGCAACGACTACTCCTACGACGAGGTGTTCGCCCGCCAGGTGCTGGCGGCCGGCCGTGCCGGCGACGTGGTGGTCGGCCTGACCACCTCGGGCAACTCACCCAACGTGGTGCGTGCGCTCGAGGCGGCCGGTCAGGCCGGGATGACGACCGTGACGCTGACCGGCGCCCGCGGCGGCAAGGTCGCCGACGTGGCGCAGATCTGCATCCGGGTGCCCAGTGCCGACACCGGCCGGATTCAGGAAGCGTGCCTGCATCTGGGGCACACCATTTGCGAAATGGTCGAAGCCGCGTTGTTTCCCCGTCCGTCCTGACGATGGGTTGGGACAACGTCCGCACCGTGTTTCTGGACCGAGACGGAACCATCAACGTCAAGGCCGACGAGGGCGAATACATCCGAACGCCCGAGGAATTGGTTCTGCTGCCCGGCGCAGCCCAGGCGATCGCGGCGCTGAATGCGGCCGGCCTGCGCACGGTCCTGGTGACCAACCAGCGCTGGCTGTCCGAACCGTCAGCGCAACCAACGCAGTTCCACGCCGTCCAGGACAGGCTGGGGCAACTGCTGGCGGCTCAGGGTGCCCGGCTCGACGCCGAATATCATTGCCCGCACGCGGCGAACAGCTGCGACTGCCGTAAACCGTTGGCCGGCATGCTGATTCGTGCGGCGGCAGAACACGGTTTCGATCTGGCCGAGTCGGTCATGATCGGCGACAGCGCCGCCGACGTGGCGGCCGGCAAAGCGGCCGGTGCGACGACCGTCCTGCTGCGCGCCGGCGGCGGCGAGGATGCCGACTTCGTCGTCGACGACCTGGCCGCGGCCGTGCGGCTCATTCTCGCCTGAACCGCGCAGCGATCGACCGGATCATCAGCGCGAGCGCGAACGGCAGATCGTCGCGCAGGTATCGGCGGGCCAGCCGGCGCGGCTCGAGCATCAGCCGGTGCGCCCATTCGAACCCGAGTCGCTGCAGCAGCGGGGACGCCCGGCGGACCGCGCCGGCCGTCATGCCGATGCCGCCGCCGCAGGCCAGGCACCAAACCTCGGGCAGCTCTTGGCGTAGCCGTTCGATCAGGCGTTCCTGCCGGGGGAAACCCAGGCCGACGAAGACCAGGTCGGGTTTGGCGGCGACCACGGCCGCGACCGCGTGCCGCGTGCCGTCCTCCGTCTTGTCGAAGCCGAACTCCGGCGACTGGACCCCGGCAATGCGCAGGTTGGGAAATTGCGTGGCTAGGGCGGCGGCCGCCTGCTCCGGAATGCCCTCGGCGCCGCCGAAGAAATAGATCGACTTGCCGTCGGCGGCTGCGGCCGCACTCAACGGTTGAATCAACGACGAGCCGGCCACCCGCTCCGGTAGCGGCTCACCCCGCAGCCGCGCCGCCCACACCAGCGGCATTCCGTCGGCCACCACCACCGATCCCCGCGCGATCAAGTCGGCCAGTGCGCCGTCTCGGCTGGCCGCGAAGGCCACGTCGACGTTCACCGGGATGATCGAGCCGCCGCGGCCGTCGGCCCAGGCCTTGCGCACGACGTCGACGGCGTCACGTTGGGTGAGGGAGTCGAACCAAAGATCGCCCACCTGGATCCTGGCTGGCCGCATGACTTGTGATTCTCACCGCAACGGCGCCGAAGTTCCACGGAACTCCTGACATCGGTCCGTCTGGTTGTTGCTGCACCGCCCGCCGACGCCATAACCTGAGCGAATCGGACCGCAAGATGGGCCGCCGTGGCCGAGTTGATCGGCGCGCGGGCGGAAGAACTCGCCGCGATGGACATCTTCGAGGGATGCGCCATCGAAGACTTGGAGCCGTTGGCGGCCAGCCTGCAGCCGCTGCGCGCCGCGGGCGGACAGATTCTGATGCAGCAAGGCGAGCAGGCCGTGTCGTTTCTGCTGATCTCCTCGGGTGCCGCCGAGATCAGACACGTCGGCGTGGACGGCGCCGTGTCGCTCGGCGAGACGGCCGCCGGCGCGATCATCGGCGAGATCGCGCTGCTGCGCGACAGCCCCCGCATCGCGACCGTCACTGCGCTCGAGCCGCTGACCGGCTGGATCGGTGACAACGATGCGTTCACCCGGCTGGTGCACATCCCGGGCATCATGCCCCGGCTACTGCGGATGGTGCGCCAGCGGCTGGCCGCCTTCGTCACGCCCATCCCGATACGGATGCGCGACGGCAGCCACCTGCTGCTGCGCCCGGTACTGCCCGGTGACGACGTGCGCACCGTGCACGGCCATATCCAGTTCTCCAGCGAAACGCTGTATCGGCGGTTCATGACGGCCCGGCTGCCCTCGCCGGCGTTGATGCACTACCTGTCCGAGGTCGACTACGTCGATCATTTCGTGTGGGTGGTGACCGACGGCGACGACCCGGTGGCCGATGCGCGCTTCGTCCGCGACGACAAGGATCCGACGGTCGCCGAGATCGCGTTCACCGTCGCCGACGCCTACCAGGGCCGGGGGATAGGGAGCTTCCTGATCGGTGCGCTGTCGATCGCCGCCAAGGTTGACGGGGTCGAAAGGTTTTCCGCGCGAATGCTTTCCGACAATCTGCCGATGCGCGCGATCATGGACCGTCACGGCGCGATCTGGCAACGCGAAGACGTCGGCGTCATCACCACCGTCATCGACGTGCCGCGGCGGCGCGACTTGGGCATCAAGCGTGACTTGGCCGACGAAATCAAACGCGTCGCCCGGCAGGTGATCGAGGCGCTCGGCTGACCGGGCGTCTCGTGGTATCAACTTCGCATGCGGCCGTTCTGGTTTGGTGCGGTGCTCACGGTATTGGTGGCCGCATGCAGCCACTCGCCGACACACCGGCCGTCGGCAACGCCTGCGCCGCCGGCGCATTCCACCACCGTCAACCCGGCCAACATCAAGCGGGTCGTTCGCGACTTACCGCCCAATTACGAGGCCACGTCCGGCATTCCGGGCGCGGCCTCGCCACGGGCGATCTGGGGTCTTGGCCCCGACGCGACATCTCAGCCCGCGTCATGCACCGCACTCGCCGAGCCCGGCAAGGGACGTGACCAATCCGCGCAGGGCCTGTCCGCCTCGGGTCCGGGCGGCATCATCAACGTGGCGGTGGTGGCTTTGCCAGACATTGACCTGGACCGCAGCGTCGTCGATGCCTGCGGCGAGTGGACCATGACCGCCGAGCGCACCTCGGCCAGCGTCCGGCTCACCGGCCCTCCTCGCATCGACGACGCGCAAACCGTCGGCATGATCGTCGACGTCAGATCCGCTGTCGAGGCTGGCACCGAAATCGATTCGCGGGCATACACATTCGTCGCCTACCTGGGCGGCTATTACGCCTTCACCACGGTGACCACCGATCCGGGCTCGGCGCTGCCGGCGCTGCCGGCACAATACGCCGCCGATCTGCTCGTCAAAACGGTGTCCACGTTGCGCAGCTGAACGTCCGGCTTTGGGTAGATTAGCCACGGTGTCCAAGCTGGTAGGCGTGATCGCAGCCGGGTTCGTGCTTGCCGGTTGCTCATCGAATGCGACCCCGACCAACGCCGACATCGCCAAGGTCGTCGGGGTGAAGTCGAGCTTCGGGCCCGAGTTCAAGGTCACCGACATCTCGGAACGGGCGATCGATCCCAAGTTGCTGTCGGCGCGCAAGCTGCCCGAGGGGCTGAAGTTCGACCCTGCCAACTGCGCCAAGCTGGCGTCCGGACCCGACATGCCGCCGGATGTGCAGGGCAACATGGCCGCGGTGTCCGCCGAGGGCGGCGGTAACCGGTATGTCGTCATCGCGGTGGAAACCTCCAAGCCGCTGCCCGTCAACGACCCGGGCAAGGACTGCACCAAGGTCGCGTTCTCCGGGACCGGGGTACGCGGCGGCCTGGAGGTCATCGACGCGCCGACCATCGACGGGACGCACACGTTCGGGGTGCACCGTGTCCTGCAGGCGCTGGTCGCCGGCGGTCCCCGCACCGGCGAGCTGTACGACTACTCCGCGCAATTCGGTGACTATCAAGTGATCGTGATCGCCAACCCGCTCGTCGTGCCCGACCAGCCCGTCGCCAAGGTCGACACGCAGCGCGCCCGTGACCTGCTCGTCAAAGCGGTCGCCGCGATACGCACGTCCTAGCGAACGTCGCGCGGCCGGAATTGGATGCTGACGCGCGGGCCTTTGCGCAGCGCGGTCTTCGGAACGGCGTGCTCCCAGGTGCGCTGGCAGGATCCGCCCATCACCAGCAGATCGCCGTGCGCCTGCGGCAGCCGCAGCGACGGGCCGCCCCCGCGCGGACGCATCGCGAATGTCCGTGTGGCGCCGAGGCTGATGATCGCGACCATGGTGTCCTCGGTGCTGCTGCGGCCGATCGTGTCGCCGTGCCAGGCGACGCTGTCGGCGCCGTCGCGGTAGTAGCACAGTCCGATCGTGGTGAAGGGCTCGCCAAGCTCGCCGGCGTAGATGTCGTTGAGCCGGCGGCGCAGCCGCCCCAGCAGCGGGTGGGGCGGATCCTCGACGGTCAGGTCGTGAAAGCTCACCAGCCGCGGCACGTCGACCACCCGGTCGTACATCTGCCGGCGTTCGGCCCGCCACGCGACGGTGTTCAGCAGCGCGTCGAGCAAGTCTTGAGAACCGGACGGATCGTCGCTGAGCCAGCCGGCGCGGATCTCGATGAAGGCGCCGTCGCCGAGTTGTCGTCGTTGGGTGTGCTCGAACAGCGAGCCCTGTACCCCTGATATCTGGGTCCCCACACCGCACAGCGTATCGCACATCCGTTCGATTGATCGAGACTCGCCGGGCTACCAGCGCGCCCCGGGTGTGGCGCGACGGTGCCGTTTCGCGCGGCTACGGTTTAGCTGTGGGTGTTATTGAGCTCGGCACGAATTCCGAGGTAGGCGCGCTGCGGGTGGCGATCCTGCATCGTCCCGGCGCGGAGCTGCGGCGACTCAATCCGCGCAACAACGACCAGCTGCTGTTCGACGGGCTGCCGTGGGTCGACCGCGCGCAAGACGAACACGATCAGTTCGCCGAGCTGCTGCGCTCGCGCGGGGTGGAAGTGTTGTTGCTGTCCGACCTGCTGACCGAGGCGCTCACCCGCAGCGGCGCTGCCCGAATGCAAGGCGTTGCCGCCGCGGTGGATGCGCGTCGACTGGGAGCGCCGCTGGCGCAAGAGCTTTCGGCCTACCTGCGTGGACTGGACCCCGCCAAGCTGGCGCACATCCTGATGGCCGGTATGACGTTCAACGAATTGCCGCCGGATACCCGAACCGACGTATCGCTGGTGCTTCGCATGCATCAGGGCGCGGATTTCGTGATCGATCCCTTGCCGAACCTGGTGTTCACCCGGGACTCGTCGATCTGGATCGGCGCGCGGGTGGTGATCCCGTCGCTGGCGTTGCGCGCCCGGATCCGTGAGACGTCGTTGACCGACCTGATCTACGCCCATCACCCGCGGTTTACCGGGGTGCGCAAGGCGTACGAGTCGAGGTCCGCGCCCGTCGAGGGCGGCGACGTGCTGTTGCTATCCCCGGGCGTGGTTGCGGTGGGGGTGGGGGAGCGGACCACCCCGGCCGGCGCGGAAGCATTGGCGCGCAGTCTCTTCGACGACGACCTGGCGCACACCGTGCTGGCCGTGCCGATCGCGCAGCAGCGCGCGCAGATGCACCTGGACACGGTGTGCACGATGGTCGACCCCGAGACCGTGGTCATGTACGCCAACGTCATCGACAAGCTGTCGGCATTCACGATCCAGCCGACGCCGGATGGCGTGAACATCGGCGGCGAGACACCGTTTCTGGAAGCGGCGGCCCGGGCGATGGGCATCGACAAGTTGCGCGTGATCGACACTGGCCTGGACCCCGTCGTCGCCGAACGCGAGCAGTGGGACGACGGCAACAACACGCTGGCGTTGGAGCCCGGCGTCGTCGTCGCCTACGAACGCAACGTGCAGACCAACACCCGGCTGCAGGACGCGGGCATCGAGGTGTTGACGATCGCGGGCTCGGAATTGGGCACCGGCCGCGGTGGGCCGCGGTGCATGTCCTGCCCGGTCGCCCGCGACGCCCTCTAGAAATTTGCCGCGAGAGTGCAACTGGCAACGCGTTTCGCGAGTAGGGGTGTCCCTGGTTGCACTTTCGCGGGCAGCGCCGCGGATCAGCAGCCGATCGGGCCGCCGCCCGCCGGGCAGTTGACGGTGGTGATGGGCAGACAGCTCACCGACGTCGTCGAGACGGCGAACGCGAGCAACAGCGCAACGAAAACCTTTTTCCCCCTGGTCATGTGCCGAAAGCCTACGCCCGGCGGGCATCTCGCGTGGCGGTTCGGCCAGCAAATCAGCGCCAGCTGGGCAGCCAGATCTCCATGTCCCAGGTCTGCTGCGAGATGGGCATGCCGGTGAGCACCGGGAACAGCCAGGCGAAGTTGGTCACCACCAGGGCGACATAGCTGGACACCACGATCAGGCCCAGCGTCCGGCGTTCCGCGGTCTGGTTAGGAGGGCGATAGAGAATGTCGCCGCAGATCAGCGCGATGCCCATCGCCAGAAACGGCGCCATGGTCGCGGCGTAGAAGAAGTACATCTGCCGGTCGATGTCGGCGAACCACGGCAGCCACCCGGCGCAGTAGCCGACCAAGACGACGGCGTAACGCCAGTCGCGCCGGACGAACGCGCGCCAGCACGCATAGAGCAGCACCGGCACCGCCAGCCACCACATCGCCGGCGTGCCGACCAGCATCTCCGCCTTCACGCACGACTGCGCGCCGCAGCCGCCAACGTTCTGCTGATCGATCGCGTAAAGCACCGGCCGCAACGACATCGGCCAGCTCCACGGCTTGGATTCCCACGGGTGGTAGTTGCCCGCCGAATTCGTCAGGCCCGCATGGAATTCCAGCGCCTTCGCGCTGTAGTGCCACAACGAACGCAAGGCGTCGGGGAACGGGAAGTCGCTGTGCGGGCCGATCGTCTGCCCCACCTCGTGGCGCTCGATCGCGGTCTCGGACGCGAACCACGGCCCGTAGCTGGCCAGGTACACCGCGATCGGGATGATGCCGATCGCGTAGGCCGTGGGGACAAGGTCGCGCCGCAGTGTTCCCAGCCAGGGCCGGTTCACCTGATACTGCCGGCGTGCGGCCACGTCGAACGCCAGCGACATCAAACCGAAGAACACCACGAAGTAGAGGCCGGACCACTTTGTCCCGCAAGCTAATCCGAGCATGACGCCGGCCAGGAACCGCCACCAGCGCACACCCAGGCGCGGGCCCCACTCGGTTGCGGTGTTGCGGCCTTCGGCCAGCGCCACGTGCATTCGCCGGCGCACCTCATCGCGGTCGACGATCAGCGCGCCGAACGCGGCGACCACGAAGAAGACCAGGATGCCGTCGAGCAGCGCGGTGCGCGAGGCGACGAAGGTGACGCCGTCGCAAATGCACAGCACCCCGGCGATCGCGCCCACCAGCGTCGAGCGGCTGATCCGGCGCACGATACGCATCACCAGCAGCACCAGCACGACACCGAGCAGCGCGCCGGTGAATCGCCAGCCCACGCCGTTGTAGCCGAAGATCGCCTCGCCGACCGCGATCAGTTGCTTGCCGACCGGCGGGTGGACCACGAGGCCGAACCCGGGGTTGTCCTCCACGCCGTGGTTGTGCAGCACCTGCCAGGCCTGCGGCGCGTAGTGCTTCTCGTCGAAGATCGGGGTGCCGGCGTCGGTCGGCGAGCCCAGGTTGACGAATCGGGTGATGGCCGCCAGCAGGGTGATGATGCCGGTGACTACCCAGCCGCGGATGGTGTCGACCGGCCCGAAATCCGCGACCGGGACCAACGGCGCCGGGCTGACGACGGGCACGGCGCGCTCCTGGACGGCGTCCTCCACGTGCAAGGTGGCGTCGCTGGGCGGGGCGGTCATCAGCTCGATCGTAGGCTGTCCGTCATGCCCCACGGTCGCCTGTTGCTCGGTGCGACCCCGCTGGGCCAGCCGTCGGATGCCTCGCCGCGGCTGATCAAGGCGCTCGGCGAGGCCGATGTGGTGGCCGCCGAGGACACCCGGCGGGTGCGGACGCTGGCCAAAGCGCTCGGCGTCGCGATCACCGGCAAGGTGGTCAGCATGTTCGACCAAGTCGAGGCCACCCGGGTGCCTGCCCTGGTCGACGAGATCAAGGCCGGTGCGACGGTGCTGGTGGTCAGCGACGCCGGAATGCCGCTGATCAGCGACCCCGGCTACCGGATCGTCGCGGCGTGTGTCGACGCCGGTGTGCCGGTCACGTGCTTGCCCGGGCCGTCCGCGGTGACGACCGCGCTGGCGGTATCGGGTCTGCCGTCGGAGAAGTTCTGCTTCGAGGGTTTCGCGCCGCGCAAGAGCGGGGCGCGCAGAACGTGGCTGGCGTCGCTGGCCGACGAGCGGCGCACCTGCGTGTTCTTCGAGTCGCCGCGCCGGCTGGCGGCGTGTCTGAGCGATGCCGTCGAACAGCTCGGCGGTGCGCGTCGCGCCGCGATCTGCCGGGAGTTGACCAAGGTGCACGAGGAAGTGGTGCGCGGAACGCTGCAGGAGCTGGCGGCCTGGGCGGGCGATGGCGTGCTCGGTGAGATCACCGTAGTGCTGGGTGGAGCGACGCCGCCCGCCGATGTGCCGTCGCTGGTGGCGCGGGTTCAGGAGCTCGTCGCCGAGGGCGTTCGCGTCAAGGATGCCTGCAACGAGGTGGCCGCGGCGCATCCGGGCGTGCGCTCGCGACAGCTCTACGACGAAGTGCTCAAAGCGCGCGCCCGGACTGGCCCCGATTAGCCGACGCCGGCCGCGGCCGCGGTGCACGGCACCCCGACGACGGGAGCGGCCTTGTGCAGGCATTCCTCCCATTCGGCGTCGGGGTTGGAATCGGCGGTGATCCCGCCGCCGACGCCCAGCACCGCGGTGCCGGCGTCATCGAACTCCACCGTGCGGATCGCGACGTTGAGCTCACATCCCGCGATGGGCGACGCCAAACCGACTGTGCCGCAATATATCCCGCGACTGTGCAGTTCCCACTGCGAAATCAGCTGGCGGGCGCGATGTTTGGGTGTGCCGGTGACCGAGGCGGGCGGGAACGCGGCGTCCAGCAGTGCCGACGTGGGCAGCTCGGCGGGCACCTGCGCCGACACCGTCGACACCAGGTGCCACACACCCGGCGCGCGCCGCACGACCAGCAGCTCGGGCACCTTGACGGTGCCGGTGACCGCCACCCGGCCCAGGTCGTTGCGAACCAGGTCGACGATCATGATGTTCTCGGCCACCTCTTTCGGTGAGGCGCGCAGCGCCGACGGCCAGGCGTCCAGCGGCAGGGTCCCCTTGATCGGGCTCGACAGCACGGCGTTGCCGCGGCGGCGCAGGAACAGCTCGGGCGACAGCGACGCCACCGCAAAGCAGGGGCCGGCGACGTAGGCCGCGCGGGCCGGCGACGTGCGCGCGACACCGTCGACGAAGAAGTCCAGCGAGGACCCGACGACGGTCCCGGTAAACCGCGTGCACACGCACGCCTGATAGACCTCGCCCGCGCGAATCGCCTCCAGACACGCCAGCACCGCGCCGCGGTGCGCCTCGCGGTCGGCCACGTGCCAGTCGATCCGGCAGTTACGCGCCGGCCCCGGGGTCGCGGCCAGCGCGGCGGTCAGCCACTTCGGCATCGGCGCCCCGGACAGGCTCTCGTACCACCACCGCCCGTCGCGGTCGCGGCGCAACACGCAGTCGGTCCATCCGCCGGCGGCCTCGGGGATCCGATGCGGGCGCCCGTCGGCGCCGGCGTCCGGATAGGACAGGTAGCCGACCCAGCCGCCGCCCACCGCGGGCGACTCGTGGGTCTGCGAGCTCAGCGCAACCGCGAAGGCATCCGCCGGATCCACCGCCCGCACCGCCAGGCTCGGCGCGATGACCGCCAGCGCGCCGAACCACTCGCCGGTCAGCGCCGCGGGTGGCGACAACCCGAGCCGGCGGGCGGCATCCCCGATCGCGCGCAGCACACCGGGTGCTTCGCCGAGGTCGCCGAGCCGGTCAATCCGCACGGTCCTAGCTTGACAGAAGGTGAATTTTTCCGCCCCGGAGCGCCGCGACTCAGCCGCGGCTGATGTCGCGGGCCGTCGCCACCGCGGCCAGCTTGTCGGGGTTGCGCATCACATAGAAGTTGGTGATCAAGCCGTCGGCGATCTCCACGGTGATCACGCCCTCGAGATGGTCGCCGAGGTACAGCAGCACCGCCGGGGCACTGTTGCACGTCACCATTTCCGCGCGCAGCACGGCCGCGGCCTTGCGCATCAGCCCGGCGACAGCGCGGGCCACCCGGTCGGCCCCGACGACGGGCCGTCGGGCCGCGGACACTTTGCCGCCGCTGTCGGCCATCCAGGTGGCATCCGGCGCCAACATCGCCATCAGCCCGTCCACGTCGCCACTGGCCGCGGTGGTCAGGAACTGCGCGGTGATCTCGGCGTTGCGTTGCGGGTCGGTGTCGAAGCGCTTGCGCCGTGCCCGCACGTGCTCGCGGGCCCGGTGCGCGACCTGGCGGACCGTCGGCGCCGGTTTGCCCACCGCGTCGGCGATCTCGCCGTAGTCGAAGCCGAACACCTCGCGCAGCACGAACACCGCCCGCTCGTCCGGGCTCAGCGTTTCCAGCAGCACCAGCATGGCCATCGAAACCGATTCCGCCAGAACGACATCCGCCGACGGGTCCTGGTCGTCGAGCAGCAACGGCTCGGGCAGCCACGGCCCGACGTACTCCTCGCGGCGGCGGGCGCCGGCCCGCAGCGCGTTGAGCGCCTGGCGAGTCACCAGCTGGGCCAGATACGACCGGGTGTCGTGCACGCTCGACAAGTCGACGTCCGCCCACCGCAGATAACTGTCCTGCAGTACGTCGTCGGACTCGGTGGCCGAGCCGAGGATTTCGTAGGCGATGGTGAACAGCAGCGGGCGCAGCAGCGTGAATCGTTGCGCATGCTCGCCGGTCGCGATCATTTGATCGCGACCCGCTCGTCGGCGTGCTGCTCACGCCGATTACCGCCCTTGAGCCAGAAGTACGAGCCCGGTTTGGCGGCCTCGCGCCGGATGGCCCACAGCGTGCCCCGGCAGATTCGCTCCTTGATCGCGGCGGTGGTTCGGCCGCCCAGGGCGAGGTTCACCGGGGTGTCGTCGGTGCGCGCGAACTGCAGCGTGCCGCGGCTGCGGCCGATGCTGATGCACTGGCCGACGAACGCCTGGTTGAGCGCCGTGGGGGTGTGGCCGGCGATCCGGGCGAGCACGGTCTCGGCGGCCTGGGCACCCAACGGTTCGGCGGCCTGGCAGCTCATCCGCAGCGGCCGGCCCGAGGGCGCGGCGGCGTCGCCGGCGGCGACGATGCGGGCGTCGTCGACGCTGGTCAAGGTCTCGTCGGTGAGCAGCCGCCCCAGCTCGTCGGTGCGCAGGCCGCTGCGGGCGGCCAGCTCCGGCACGGTGAACCCCGCCGTCCACACCGTCGCCGCGCTGGGCAACACCGCGCCGTCGCTGAGCACCACGCTGTCCCAGCGGACCTCACTCACGGCGACGGATTCGCAAATGGTGACCTCGAGCTGGCGCAGCTGCTTGGCCACCGAGCGCCGGCCCCGTGCGCTCAGCGACGCCCCCAGCGTGCCACCACAGACCAGGGTCACCGGGCGGCCCTGCTCGGCCAGCTCCGAAGCCGTCTCGATGCCGGTCAACCCGCCGCCGACCACGGTGACCGCGGCATTGCGGGGCAGGTCGGCCAGCGCATAGCGCAGCCGCTGTGCGCTTTCCAGGTCGCAGATCGAATGGGCGAACTTGGCGGCCCCGGGTGTCGCGGGCACCGTGCCCGTGCTGCCGACGGCATAGATCAGGTAGTCGTAATCCAGCGCGGTGCCAGACGTCAGCTCCAGGCGACGGGCAACGATGTCGATCCGCTCGACGGCGTCGACGACCAACTGGATTCCCTCACCCAGCAGCGACCCGTAGTCGGCCGTTGCGGCACCGGTCTCGGCGACCAGCTGGTGCAAGCGAATTCGCTCGACGAAGACCGGGCGGGGATTCACCAGCGTGATCTCGAGGTCCGGCCGCTGCCGCAGGCGATTGGCGGCCAGGGTGCCGGCGTATCCACCGCCGACGATGACGACACGAGTGATGTTGGTCATTGCTGTCTCCCTATTCTCTTTCCAAAGGTGTGCCCTGGAGACACCGCAGGACCGCGGGGCGTGACAATTCGCCGCTGATTGTGAGCTGTATCACTCAATGCCCGCCGCCCGGCGTGGAGCCGCCACTCACACCGAGGCGCGCCTGCCTCTAGCATCGCAACGATGGTCCGGACACTGAGGCGATGCGCGGCGGCGGCGGCGGGCGCTTGCGCGGTCCTCGTGTTGAGCGGCTGCGGGGGTCACAACAGCCCTGGGCCGCTGTCGGCCATGGTCAGCCCGGCCATCCCGCCCAGCGTTGCGGATATCCCGAACCCGCTGCGCGGCCAGTACGAAGACTTGATGAATCCGCTTTTCCCGCAAGGCAATCCCGCCCAGCAGCGCTACCCGGCGTGGCCGGCGTCGTACGACGCCAGCATGCAGATCTCGTGGCGGCAGTTGCAGCCCACCGATCCGGCCACGCTGCCGCCGGATACACCCGATGACCGCAAGTTCGACTTCAGTGCGATCGACGACGCGCTGAACAAGTTGGCCAGCCGCAACATGCGGCTCGCCCTGCGTATCTATGCCTACAGCCCCGATCCGAACGGCACCGGGATCGCCGTTCCCGAATGGGCGCGGCCGCTGACCACCAGCTATCCGCCGCCGCCGAACAGCCCCGGGGTGCCGCAAGTGGTGCCGAACTGGGACGACCCGCGCTATCTCGACGCCGTCGGCAAACTGGTCGCCGCGCTGGGCCGCCGCTATGACGGCGACGAGCGGCTGGCCGTCTTCGAATTCTCCGGATACAACCAGTTTCGGGACCAGGGCATCAGCGCCGCGTCGATCCGCCAGCTGGTCGCGGCGAACGTCGACGCCTTCGGCCACACGCAATTGGTGGTGGCGCCGCAGAACGCGGAGATCGTGCGCGAACTGCTCTCCGACGACGTCACCAAGAAGCTGTCCGCCCCGGTCGGCATCCGCTCGGACTGCCTCGGCGTCGCCTCGCCGTTGCCCGCCTGGGCCGAGTCCGGCGACTCCCAGTACGTCCGGAACAACGATGCGGTCGTCACCGCGATCAAGCAGCGACTGCGCTCCGCGCCGGTGATCACCGAATGGTGTTCCCTGCCCGGTGGGGCCGACTCGAAGGGCTACTACGAGAAGGGCCTGCACGACGTCGTCAAGTACCACGTGTCGATGACGTCGAGCGCGAACTTCCCGGACCGGGATTCGACATCGGCGATGGACCCCAAGCTGTATGCGCTGTGGGCGCAGGCCAATGCCGCTGCCGGATACCGGTATTCGGTCGAGGCGAAGCCCGGATCGCAATCGATTCAGGGCAAGATCGCGGCCATCTCGGTGGAGTGGACGAACTACGGCGCGGCGGCCGCCACCGAACAGTGGTCGCCCAACTACAAGCTGGTCGATTACACCGGTGCGGTGGTTCGCACCCTGCCCGCCACGGTCAACCTGAAGACATTGGTGCACGACGATTCCAGCCCGTCCCGCGAGGAGGCGGTGCCGGCGTCGTCCACCGAGACCGTGCACGTCGACCTGTCCGGGTTGGCGCCCGGGCACTACACGCTGCGCGCCTCGGTGGACTGGCAACAACACAAGCCGGGCGCCTCGCACGTGGTGAACTACGTGCCGATGGCGCTGGCTCGCGACGGACGCGACGGCTCCGGCCTGTACCCGATTGCGACCCTTGACATCCCGCGCGACAACACCGGCGCGACCAACGGTTGACACCGCCCGCGACGCCGAGCTCAAGCCCGGAGGAAATGCGTCGTGCATGATACGGTTGCCTAACTAATATCTTCCGTGACCTGCTCAAATCTGGCCGCTCGGTCGGGACAAGCGCCCCATATCGGAGGTCTCCATGCCGCGCAGCCTGGACTTGGTCGTAGCCTCCGTCGCCACTGCGCTGATGGAGGCCACGGCGGCCACGGCGACCGAGGTGAGCCAAAAAGTCCTCGCGCGGCTGGTCGAGCAATTCAGCCTGGACGCCGGTTTCCTGCGGCACCGTGACGAGTTGTCGCGCGCCTCGGTGCTGGTCGCGGAATTCCCGCCGCGCGCCGAGGGTGCGACGGCCGCGGTCCCCTACAGCAACGCCGAGCCCCTGCTCGCCGAGTGCGAGCAGGGCAGGAAGCCGGTGGTGATATCGCGCGGTCGGCGTTCGCGGTGGCACTGGCTGGCGCGGCCCAAGCAACCCGGCGAGCCCTCGGTGGCGGCCGCGCCGCTGGTGTCGGGCGAGGTGACGACCGGCGTGCTCGGTTTCGTCAGGTTCGGCGACCGCAAGTGGAAGCAAACCGAGATCAACACACTCGAGGCGGTCGCCGCCTTATTCGCGCAGCTGCAAGCGCGCCTTGCCGCCGAGGAGAAGCTTCGCTATCTGGCCGAGCACGACGATCTGACCGGCCTGTACAACCGCCGGGCGCTGGTCGCGCACTTGTCCGAACGGCTTGCCGCCGGAAAGCCGGGGCCCGTCGCGGTGCTGTATCTCGACCTCGATCGGCTGAAGCCGATCAACGACTACCTGGGCCACACCGCCGGTGACTGGTTCATCAGAGTCTTCGCGCAACGCATCCAGGTCTGTGCCGGCGCCCAGGCCATGATCGCCCGGCTCGGTGGCGACGAGTTCGTCGTCGTGCCCGAGCAGTCGATGTCACCGGAGACCGCGGAGTCGTTCGCGCGCCGGCTGTCGAAGATGCTGTGCGAGCGACTCGCGATCGGCGGCCACATGATCAGCCGCACCGTCAGCATCGGGCTCGCCGTCGGCATGCCGGAACGTGACAACTGCACCGCGCTGCTGCGCCGTGCCGACGAGGCCGTGCTGACCGCCAAGCGCGCCGGCGGCAACCAGATCGCGGTGTTCACCGACGACATGTCACTCAAAAGCGCCTTTCGCAACGACATCGAGCTGCACCTGCAGGGGGATATCGGCAGCGAAGCGCTACTGCTGCACTACCTGCCCGAGGTCGACTTGTGGACCGGCGCGGTGGTGGCCGCCGAGGCGCTGGTCCGCTGGCGGCACCCGATCTGGGGGATGCTGCTGCCGGACTCGTTCATCGGCGTCGCCGAATCGACCAACCTGGCCGGTGAGCTGGGCCGCTGGGTGCTGCGAACCGCGTGCGCCGAATTCGGCCGGTGGCGCGCCAAGGGGGTGGGGCTGGACGCCACCCTGCGGATCAATGTGTCGCCCATGCAGCTGATCACCCGCGGCTTCGTGCGCAGCGTCGCCGAGACGATCGACGAGTTCGGCATCGATGCCGGATCGTTGTGCCTGGAGATCACCGAGCGTGCCGTCGTGCATGACATCGAAGCGACCTTCAATACCCTCGCGGAGCTCAAAGAGGTCGGGGTGCAGCTGGCGATCGACGACTTCGGTACCGGCTATGCGGTGCTGTCACACCTCAAGCAGCTGCCGGTCGACATGCTCAAGATCGACGCCGGGTTCGTGCGCGACCTGGGGACCAACGCCGGCGATCTGGCCATCGTCCGCGCCATCATCGGGCTCGCCGAGGCATTCGGTCTGCAAGTCGTCGCCGAGGGAGTCGAGACCCCTGCTGCCGCACTGACTTTGATGCAGCACGGGTGTCACCGCGCGCAAGGGTTCCTGCTGTCCAGACCCGTCCCCGGCGATGCGATGGAGGCATTGTTCTCGGCGCGCTGGATGCCGATGCCATTCCTGGCCGATCGTGAGGCCTTGTCGCAGGGCGCAAATTAGCATCGCTACGTGATCCGAAGACTGGGCAAATGCACGGTGGCCGTTGCGGTGTGCGCGGCGCTGGTTTTGAGCGGGTGTAGCAAGACGACCGATCCTGAGCCGCTGAGCGTGATCGCCAGCCCGGCCATTCCGCTCGGGGTGCAGGAGGTGCCGAACCCGTTGCGCGGCCAGTACGAGGACCTGCTGATGCCGCTGTTCCCCCAGGCGAATCCCGCGCAGCGCCGGTACGGGTCGTGGCCGGCGTCGTACGACGCGAGCATGCGTTTCACCTGGCGGCAGTTGCAGCCCGTCGATCCGAGCACGCTGCCGCCCGATGCTCCCGACGACGTCAAATTCGACTTCAGCGCGATCGACGACGCGTTGACGAAGCTGGCCGGCCGCAACATGCGGCTGACGATCCGGATCGTCGCCTACAGCTCGTGCTGCGACACCGTCTATCCGTCCAACACCAGCATCGCCATCCCCGACTGGATGCGGCCGGTGGCCACCGACTATCCCTCGCCGCCCAAGTACTGGTGGACCCCCGGGGTGACGCAGGTGGTGCCCAACTGGAATGACCAGCGCTACCTGGACGCGTTCGGTCAGCTGCTGGCGGCGCTGGGCCGCCGCTATGACCGCGACGAGCGGCTGAGCGTCTTCGAGTTTTCCGGCTACGGCGACTTCAGCGAAAACCACATCGCCTACTTGCGCGACAAGCTGAACGCGCCGGGCCCGTCGCCGGACGAGAGTGTGGCGAAGCTGGGCTATTACAGCCAGTTTCGGGACCAGAACATCACCAGCGCGTCGATCGCCAAGCTCGTGGCGGCGAACGTCAACGCGTTCCCCCACACCCAGTTGGTGGTGACCCCGATGAACGTGGACATCGTGCGACAGCTGTTCGCCGACTGGGTCACCAAAGCGTTGTCGGCGCCGGTGGGTATCCGGTCGGATTGCCTCGGCGTCTACGCACCGCTGCCGGTGTGGGCCGAGTCCGCCGGCTCGCACTACGTGCAGCTCAACGATCCGCTCGTCAAGCAGATCAAGGATCGGCTCGCGTCGGGACTGGTGATCACCGAGTGGTGCCAGCTGCCCGACGGGACCGACCCGAACAGCTACTACGAGAAGGGGCTACGCGACGTCGTCAAGTACCACGTGTCGATGACGTCGAGCTTCAACTTCCCGGCGGTCAACGCGACCTCGCCGATGGATCCGGCGCTGTTCCTGCTGTGGTCGAAGGCCAACGTTGTCGCCGGCTACCGATATTCGGTCGAGGCGCGCAAAGGCTCGCAAGCGTCGCATGACGGGGAAGCGACGCTCGGCGTCACCTGGACCAACTACGGTTCGGCGGGCGCTTCCGAGAAATGGGTCCCCGGCTACCGGCTGGTGGATTTCAGCGGGGCGGTGGTCCGCGAGATGCAATCGACCGTGAATCTGAAGACCCTGGTGCGCGGGGACAACTCCGGTAACGAGCCCGCGCCGGCGTCGGGGGACGAAACCGTGACCGTCGATATCGGCAGCTTGCCACCCGGCAACTACACCCTGCAGGCGGCGGCCACCTGGCAACAGCACAAACCCGACGCGTCGCACGTGGTGAACTATCCGCCGATGCGGCTGGCCCGCGACGGGCGAGACGGCACCGGGTGGTACCCCCTGGCGACCATCGACATACCGCGCGAGGTGGTCACTTCCACGCCCCGGCAGTAAATGGCGCGTAGGGTGCCTCGGCAAACCACGCAAAAGTCCGCCACTGCCTGGGCGGACGATCGGATCTCGATTTGACCATGCTGCATAATGAGCGTTGGGTTTGCGCAGCGGCGGTTTAGGAGACCGAATGGATGCTCTAGCCCCGCTGAGCTACTAGAAGGGTATTCGTTGGATGGATTTCCGTACTTTTGTCCGGATTATCGCGGCGCACTGGAAGCTGGCAGCGGGCGCGTTCCTGGCGTGTGTGCTCGGCGCGGTGGTGGTTACGGCGTTGCAGACCAAGCACTATCAGTCGTCGGCCACGATCCTGATCTCGTTCTCCGGGGCCACCGACCTGACCGAGCTGTACAACGGCACGCTGACCGCGCAGGAGCGGCTGTCGTCGTACGCCCAGATCGCCGGCGGGCGCACGGTGGCCGAGCGCGCGATCAGCCAGCTACAGGTCCCGATGAGTCCCGATGCCCTGGTGAGCCAGACGCAGGTGAAGTACACCGCGAAGTCGATGCTGTTCACGATCTCGGTCAAGGACACCGATCCGACGCGCGCCGCGGCGCTGGCCGGGGCGATGGCCGACCAGTTCGCGACGATGGTCCCGACGCTCGGTGTGACCGCGCACTCGACCAACGGCGCGCCACAGAGCAGCACCGCCCCACGACCCGACACCGGTGACACACCTCCGCCGTCCGAGGTGCCCGGCCAGCCGACGGCCAAGCCGTTGCCGGTAGCCAGGGCCCGAGTGGTGGAGGCGCCCCGGGTGCCCACCCACGCGATCGCCCCGTCGCCGGTACGCAACGTGGCGATGGGTCTGATCGCCGGTCTGCTGCTGAGCATCGCGGTGGCGCTGACCCGGGAGGCGACCGACCGCACCGTGCGCACCCGCGAGAAGCTGGAAGAGCTGTCCGGCTTGCCGACGTTAGGGGAGCTGCCCGGAAAGCGGGGCACCGCACCGAAATTCGGCACCGACATCGCATTCGACGACGCGGTGCGCGGTCTGCGCACCCGGCTGAGCCGGGCGATGGGGCCCGATGCCAGCCGGGTGTTGGTGGCGGCACCGTTCGGCGGTGAGGGAACCACGACGACGGTGCTGAATCTGGCGCGGGCCTTCACCGAACTCGGTCAAGACGTACTGCTCGTCGAGGGCGACACCCGGCGGCCGGTGATCGCCGGTCTGCTCAGCGTCGAATCGGGCGAGGGACTGGCGCATGCGCTGGCCGACCCCAGCATCGCCGTGCAGGCCGTACGCGCGACCCCGATTTCCAGGTTGTTCCTGCTCGCGGCCCGGTCCGGCCGGCGCGGCGAGGGAGTGCCCGCCAGCGCGTTCACCCCGAACGTGATCGACAACGTGCTGGCGAACCTGTCGTCGCGGTTCGGCCAGACCGTGGTGGACGGCCCACCGGTGCTGGCGACGGCCGATTCCGGCCTGCTGGCCGGCGCGGTGCAGGCCACGGTGCTGGTCGTGCGCGCGAATCGCACCACCGTCGACGAACTCACCGACGCCCTGGCCGCGCTGCGTACCGCCGGCGCGAACATCGTCGGAACCGTGCTGACCGACGCCAAGCCGTCGGTGCACAGCAGGGCCGCGGCCCGCGCGTATCGAGGAAAGATCAGCGGGTCGGCGTGATTCCCTACCTGCGCAGCCGCGACCGCCTGGTGGTGGCTGCCGCTGCGCTGACGGTGTTCCTGCTGGGATGCTTCCTGTTCGGCGTGTTCTCGGTACGGCGGACCACCGAGGGCGTGCTCTTGATCGCTGCCCTGTTCTGCCTGGTCGTGTACTGGGTGAAGCCCGAAGGCATGGTCGCGGTCACGTTCTTCGGGGCGTTCGCGGCGCTGCCGGAAGGCCTGCACGTCGGAAAGGTCATCGGCCCGGTCGCGATCTACGCCTACCAGATCACCGCCCTGCTCTCGATCTTGTATCTGCTTCCCAAGGTCAGACCCCGGTTCTCCGATTACCTCCTGCCGGGGGTGTTCGCGATGACCGTGCTGCTCTACACGTTCTACGGATTCTGGGCCGGGCATGACGACCTGATGGTGGCCCGTGAATCGACGACGCTGCTCGAAATGGTGGCCGGGTTCGTGCTGGGGATGCTGGTCGTCTGGGGCCGTCACGCGGAGTGGCTGGTCCGCGTCATGATCGTGATTCTCTGGTTTTCGGCGGCCATGGCGATCGTCAGTTCGTTGCATGCCGTCCGGTTGGCCGGCCGGGCGGAGAGCCTGGAAGAGGCGACGGGTGCCGGCCAGGCACTGCGCATCGTGCTGTCCACTCAGACACCGGCCACCGCCGTGCTGTCCGCGCTGGTCGCCGCCGCGATCGTGGGCCGGGTGAAGCCCACGATGTTCTACGCGCTGGGTCCGCCCGCGCTGATCATCTCGCTGCTGTCCTTCTCCCGGAACACGCTGATCGCCATGGTGGTCGCCGCGCTGGTGGCCCTGCTGTCCAGCTTCGGATTGCCGGCGCTGCGCCGGCTGGGCACGGTCGTGTTGGTCAGCTTGGCGGCTCTGGCGGTCACGGTGCCCGGATCGCTGTTCTTGCTGCAGCATTCGCAGGCCGGGGCGTGGCTGAGCGACCAGTTCACCGCGTTCGGCCAACGGGTGCTGGGCGGTATTTCGACGAGCGCGCTGGCCGTCGACCAGTCGACGCTGGACCGGCTGCAGGAAAACGCCCGGCTCAACACCGCGATCGCCGAGGCGCCGATCTTCGGCCACGGCCTCGGCTACGCCTATCAGCTGCCGACCGGGAACGACCCGGATGCCTTCTCCTGGAAGCTGGGCCCCACCTACTCGCACCTCTTCTACCAGTGGTGGTTGGCCAAGGCCGGGGCGGTGGGTGTGGCGGTGTTCGCGTGGTTCGCCGCGACCCCCATTGTCAAGGCGGCCCGACGCGCGTCGGCGCCGGCCAAGATCAGCGCGGCGGTCAGCACCAGCCTGCTGGCGATTTCCGCGGTCTGGCCGTTGCCCGAGATGCCAATGGACGCGTTGGCGCTGGGTCTGGCTCTCGGAGCGACGATGGGATTTGCTGGGCTGGACCGTCGGGAGCGCGAAGCCGGCCGCGACACCGTCGACGAGATTCCGGAGCTGGCCGCCGCGCCCAGCTGAAATTTTTCAAAGCGTTACCCAGACCAGCGCTGACCTGGTTTATCTTGACCTGGTGGCCAGTTTGCTGGGGGACCTAGCCGGGTGTTAGCCGTTACCCACGTTGGCCCCGACATGTACAGCTTCGGCGGCACCCAGTCCGTCATCCGGGTCATTCGCGACAACCAGATCGGCGCCGACGACATCCGCGTGCTGTCCACCTGGGACGGCGGCAACCACGCGAAGAGCTTCCTGCTCACCGCGCGCGCGGGCGCGGCGCTCGCCCGCACCGCTCGTCCGGCCATCGTGCACTTCCACATCTCCAACGGCGGCGCGTGGCTGCGCGAGGGACCGCTGATCCGGCTCGCGCGAGCGCGCGGTTTCCGGATCATCGTCACCATCCACGGCTCCGATTTTCACGAGTTCGCGACGTCGCGACCCCGGTTCGTGGGAGCCACGCTGAAATGTGCCGACCACGTGATCCTGTTGTCGGAGCAAGCTCGTGCCGCCGTTGCAGCGGTGGCGCCGTCGGTGCATACCTCCGTGGTCGCCAACCCGATCCCGATCGATCGAGATGCGCCACCGGCGAGCTTGACGCCACCCGTGGCGCTGTTCGCCGGGACCATCGGTCGCCGCAAAGGTGTCGACGACCTGGTCGCCGCCTGGCGGCTGCTGCTCGACCAGGGCATCGAAGGGCAGCTTCGGATCGTCGGGCGCATCGACGACTACACCCCGCCGCCCACCGAGCGCATGTCGGTGGAAGGTCCGGTACACCCCGACGAGATCCGCGATCTGCTCCGGACGGTTCGCGTGGTCGTCCTGCCGTCCTACGCCGAAGGAATGCCGATGATCCTCACCGAGGCCCTCGCCGGCGCGCGGCCATTCGTGGCCACCCCGGTGGGCGGAACAGCGGAGATCGCATCGGACCCGGGTATGCTCGTGCCGGTTGGTGATGTGCCCGCGCTGGCCGCCGCGATAGGCCGCTATCTGCGCAATCCGGGTTTGGCCGAGCGCGATGGGCTGCGCGGCCAGCAGCACATCGCGGCGACGCGTAGCCCCCAAATCATCGACGCCGAACTTCGCCGGATCTACGGGGGCTGTGCGATTGAAGCGAGTTGAACTGCAGGGACCGCAGCTCGCCGTGAGTGCGGTCGGTTTCGGCTGCGGCGGATTGATGCAGTCGCCGTCGCGCAAGGAGCGGATGGCCGTCCTCGGCAGCGCGGTGGACAACGGGATCACCCACTTCGACACCGCGCGGATGTATGGCCTCGGAATGGCCGAAGCGGAACTGGGGGCGTTCGTGCGCACGGTCGGTCGCGACGCCGTCACCATTGCCACCAAGTTCGGCATCGATGTCGGCGGCGCGGCACGGCGACTCGCCCGGTTTCAAGCCCCGGCGCGGGCGCTGCTGCGCAAGGCGCCGGCGCTGCGCCGCGCCGTCAAGCGACGCCAGGGACCCGACACCACTGTCCGGGAGTATGACGCGGCGATCGCGGCGCGCAGCCTCGACGCGAGCCTTGCCGCGTTGGGCGTCGACTACGTCGACATCCTCTTGCTGCACGCGCCCAAGCCCGGCGACACGGTGCGCGACGGCGAACTGCGTGAGTTCTTCGCGAATGCCAAGCAGCAGGGCAAGATTCGCGCCTGGGGCGTCTCCCAGGACGAAGGGCTCGAGGTGGATTTCGCGGCGGCGTTCGCGCCCGAGGGCGTCAGCCAATTCCGCAGCGATCTGCTCAATCCCGCGCCGCGCCCTGCCGACCTCGCGTTCGGCGTGCTGAACAGGCCGTACACGACGCTGTCCGGCGCGCTGTCGGCCGACCAGCGGCTGGCCGCACAGTGGCGCGAGGCCCTGCAACTCGATCCGCTGGCTCCCGGCGTGCTGCCGAAGCTGATCATCGGGTCGTCGGCCGCGGCGACCGGATCGCCCGCGATTCTCTACAGCACCACCAAGCCGCACCGAATCGCCGAAGCGGCGAGCGCCGTCTCGTCGCCGCTGGACACGGAGACCCTGACGCGGTTCCTCGGCCTCGTCGCGCAGTTCCGGGAAGGTGCGGTCGCGTGATCCGCGCCCCGGAGGAGTTCGCCGCCGCCACGACGATCGAGACCGACGTCGTGGTCGTCGGGGCCGGCGCGGTAGGCATCGCCACGGCGCTGGAACTCGCCGGGGCCGGCGTGCGGGTGGCGTTGATCGAAAGCGGCCTCGAGCGACCCGACGAAGCGGCACAGGACCTGGCCACGCTCGACTCGCACCAGGACGACTACTTCCATGCGCGCAGCGAGCTGACGGTCCGGCGACAGGTCGGCGGAACCACGGCGCTGTGGGGCGGGCGGTGCGTCAAGTTCGACCCGATCGATTTCGAGGACCGGCCGATCACCGCGCAGGCGCCCTGGCCGATCGGCGACGACGACATCGCTGCCTACCGGCAACGAGCCTGCGATTGGGCGGGGTGCGGTCAGGCGAAATTCAATGCGCGCGAGATCCCCGAGATCGCGAATAACAGTCTGGTCGTTGGGCTTCCGGACGGCGCGGTGCGCACCACCGATCTGGAACGCTGGGCCTTGCCGACGCGGTTCGGCCGCGAATATCGCAGCGCGTTGCGCGACGCCCCCACTTTGACGCTGTGGACCGGGCTCACCTGCACCGAGATCGTGACGACCGAGGCCGGCGACGCCGTCGACCACCTCGTGGTCAAGACACTGGCCGGCCGGCAGGGCAGGGTCGTCGCGCGGGACTACATCATCGCGACCGGTGGTCTGGAGGCAACCCGGCTGTTGATGGTGTCGGATCGCCGTCATCCCGCCGGTCTGGGAAATGCCGGCGGCCACCTCGGGCGCTGGTACATGTCCCACGTCGAGGCCCGGGTCGCGCGCGTGCATTTCAACACCGACAAGGTCATTCACGCCTACGAACGGGACCGCGACGGCGTGTACCTTCGCCGCCGCTTCACCTTCGACCCGCAGCTGCTGCGCGACGCCGGGATGCCGAATGCCGCTGTGTGGCTGGTGAATCCGGCGATCAGCGACCCGAGTCACGGCAGCGGGATTCTGTCGGGCGTCTACCTGACGCTGATCTCACCGTTCGGCCGTTTCCTGCTGGCCGCGGCGATCCGCGAGGCACACACCAAGCGGGCCGGCTCGCCCCGGGTGCTCGCGCATCTGCGCAATATCGTGCGCGACCTGTTTCCGTCGATCCGCTTCGCGATCACGTTCTCCTACGCCAGGTTCCTGCGCAGGGGCCGCAAGGCGCCGGGGTTTTTCGTCAAGAGCGCCGACAACACCTATGCGCTGCACTACCACGGCGAGCATCTTCCGCATTGGGAGAGTCGCGTCGAGCTGACCGATGAACGAGATGCGTTGGGAATGCGCAGGATTCGCACTCATATGCACTTCTCCGAAGACGATTTGGTCAGCGTGCGCAAGGCCATCGGCCTGATCGACGAACACCTGCGCCGCCACGGTGCCGGATCGGTGGAATGGCTCAGCGAGGACGTCGAGGGCCTGGTGCGCGAGTACCTGAGCGAGATGGGCGGTTTCCATCAGGTGGGTACCACCCGGATGTCGGTGGCCCCCGAGGACGGCGTGGTGGACCCGAACCTTCAGGTGCACGGGGTGCGCGGGTTGTACATCGCGAGCACGTCGGTACTGCCCACGTCGAGCCAGGCCAACCCCACGCTGCTCGGCATCGCGCTGGGAGTGCGTCTTGCCGACCATGTCGCGAGGGCCCAGTGCCGGCCTTCGGATTCCCGGACCGCCTGAGACGTCAGCGCCGGCGGGCCAGCACCTCGTCGATGACTTCGAGGAAGCGGTCCGCGACGATGTCGACGGCGCAATGCTGTGCGTAGTGGCGCGCCGCCGCGGCCCCGAGTTGGGCCGCGACGGAGGAGTCGGCCAGCAGGTCGAACGCGGCGGCCAGCCCGGCGACGTCGTCGATACCGATCGGCGGGCAACCCGGCGGCTGGTATTCGGGCAGCCCGCCCGCGGTGGACACGATCGGCATGACGCCCAGCTGCATCGAGAGCACCTGCACCCCGCTTTGTGATGCCCGCCGGTAGTGCGAGATCGAGCCCTTGGCGGTCGACAACGCGGGGATGACATCGGCGTAGCGGTAGCTGCCGTTGCGCCACACCGTGTGTTTGGGCAAGGCGGCGGCATCCAGCGGGCCGTCGCCGATCAGCACCAGGTTGTCGCCGCGCCAGCCGTCGCCGGTGACGTGTCGCTGCCAGGCCTCCAGCACGACGTCGACGTTTTTGTACGGGTTGAGCCGGCCGAACAGGACGAAGTCACGGCGTCCCTGCGCGCCCACGAACGGCGGGATGCGGGATAGGTCGACATCGCTGGCAAGCGGCACGACGTGCACCGGTGTGCCCGCGACGTCGCGGCGCCCGGCCACCCCGGCCGCGACGTATCGGCTATAGGTGATGGTGGCCGCCGACCGGGCGCCCCAGCGGTCGAACACCGCACGCTCGTAGGCCGGCGTCTGTTCGTCGGGGTCGTGCGGGCGGTCGTCATGCACCACCTGGATGCGCGGCGCCAGCCCGGCCAGCGCGATCCAGCGTGGGTCGCGGACGATCTCGGCGATCACCACGTCGGGAGCGAACTTGCGGATCTGGCGCCAGGCGTTGAAGGTCGGCACCCAGGTCGACGCGGTCTTGAACCGCGGATCGAGCACCAACTCGTAGTCGCGAGCGGCGTCGGACTCCGGGTGTTTGTCAGAGGTCACCAGCAGCACATCGGCGCCATGGCGGATCAGCGCCTCGGACTGCACGCGCACCGCCGGCCGCGTCCACGGCGAAAGCCAAAGCACCCGAGGTGAATTCACTGCCCTCCGTCGGCCTGTAGGAAGATGTCGGCGTCGGTCCACATCTTGGTTTCCAGCGATCGCCGGGGCACCGCCGCAAGCAGGTTCGTCACATGTGGTGAGGCGAGCAACCGCCAGACAAGGGGATTGATCTTGGCCCGTGTCCAGATGTGCAGACCCATGCCGCCGATTGCCCACCACCGGGTCTTGGAGGTGTGGAACCGCATGCCGAAGCGCTGCCCGATCAGTTCCAGGGTCCGCTTCTGGTAGAAGGTGATGTGCTGCCCGGTGGCAAAGGCGTAGTACATCCATTCCTCGGTGTCAGGGGGACCGCCGTCGAAAAGCTCCGTCGTGAAGACGATCGTGTCGGTGCCGGTGGTGTCGAGCAGCTCGGCCACGAATGCGACCGGGTCGGCGAGATGCTCCATCACCTCGAAGGCGGTGACGACGGTATACGGCGCGCCCGGACCCGCCTTTGCCTCGAAGCCCTGCGCGGTCAGGTTGGGGGAGTACTTGTCGGTCCAGTAGTAGTCGAAGCCGATGTCGCGCATCAGGCGGGTGAAGACGCCGTAGCCCCCGGCCGCGTCGAGAAACCGGCCGCGCGGATCGAAGAGGAAATACAGCAACACGGACATGACCCGCGCCAGGTATTGGTTGCGCCACAGCATCGTGGTGTCCGCCGCCGCCATCGGGCTGGCATACGCCTCGTCGAGCCAATAGGGCTCTTCGGTGGCCAGCACACCGCAGTTATCGCAGAAGTAGTACTTGCAATCGTATTTGCAGAGCACCTCGTGATTGAACGCCGGCGTGGTGGCCGAACTGCAGATGCGGCACCGCACGGTCTCAATTTCCTCCTGAGCATCCTCGCGATATCAGCCAACCGGGGAGGACAGTGGCAAACCTACGGCACATTCCGCGCGGTGAGCAACCCTACGCCCGGGGCGATCCGCCACGCGCGGCGGTACGGGGGAAATCGCCGGGGCTACAAGAACTCCCACGTGCGGAGTTGTCCACCGCGATACGCAAATTCCGCGGTCTGGGGATGGTAGCTTTAGTGACCAAATGCCCAAAGAGACGCTCAAGGAAAAGATCCGGCGCATCCTCGGCACCCAAACGCGGGATCAGCTCAAGGATCTGATCCTGTTCGACCATTCTCAGTCGCTGAAGGCGAACCATCCGAATCCGCTGAACCGCGCGGGCAAGAAGTGTTTTTCGTCGACGGACGAGGACGGCATCACGCTGGAGATCCTGCGCCGCATCGGCCACCTCGAGGACGGGGTATTCGCCGAATTCGGCGTCGGCGACGGGACGGAAAACAACACGCTGATTCTTGCCGCCCTGGGCTGGAAGGGCTTCTGGGTCGGGGGACAGGAACTTGCGGTCACCTACCGGGACGGTCCGCACTTCACTTACGAGAAGGCCTGGATCACCGCGGAGAACATCCTGGCGCTGAGCGCGACATGCCTGCGCCGAATCGGTGCCAGCGTGGTCGACGTCGTCTCGCTGGATTTGGACGGCAACGACATCTACCTGGTCGAAAGGCTGTTGGCAGACGGGATGCGCCCGAAGCTTTTCATCGTCGAGTACAACGCCAAGTTCCCGCCGCCGGTGAAATTTCAGATCAGCTACGACCCCGACCACCAATGGCAGTCCGACGACTATTTCGGAGCGTCGCTGAGTAGCTTCGTCGCCCTGTTCGCGCGCTTCGACTACCGGCTGGTGTGCTGCAACTCCCATTCGGGTACCAATGCCTTTTTCGTCGACAACGCTGTGTCGCAGCACTTTGCGGACGTGCCGACCGACATCGGCGAGCTCTACGTCGAGCCCCGGTACTTCCTGTATTCGGGGCGGTACTCGCAGCACCAGACATCGCTGCGCACGATCGAAAAGATACTGGGCCCTCGCGAGCAGTAAATCCTAAGCGGCACAACCGGATTCATAGTACCGCGTTGATCGCCTCGACATAGGCGTCGGTCATCGCCTCCACCGTGTAATGCTGGTGCATGCGCTCGAAGCCGCGCCGCCCGATCGACGGCAGTTCGTCGGGCTCCGCGAGGATGTCCGCCAAGCGCTCTCGCCATCCCGACACCGACACCGGGTCGACGAGGAACCCCGCCTTTCCGAAATCCAGCATCTCCGGCACGGCGCAAATCGCCGACGCCGCAACCGGTATCGACCGGGCCATCGCCTCGAGAATCACCAGCGGGAAAGCCTCGGAGCGGCTGGGGACACACAGCAGATCCGCATCGGCCAGCGCCGTCTCGGGGCCGGGGACCCAGCCGCGCCAGTGCACCCGGTCGCGCAGTTCCGCCGGCGTACGTGCCTGCAGTCTCTCCCGGTCCGGACCGTCACCGAAAATCGATAACTGCCAAGGCATGTCGGCCAGTCCGGCGAGCGCCTCGACCAGTAGGTGTGGGTTTTTGTGTTCGAGGATGCGCGACAACATCACCAGGTGCAACGGTTCGCCGGCGGTCCTGGTCCGGGTCGGTGGCAACCGATCGCCGGCCCGGACCACCCCGTTGGGGGCGACGAAGCGCCGGCCCCAGAGCCTGTGCTGTGCGGTCAGCATGTCCCAGTGCCGTTGTGCCAGAACGATGAAGCCGTCTGCCCGGCGCATGGCGATGGTCAGCGGCCGGGAATAGATGGGCCGGTCCTGCTCGGGAGGAACATGCGGTGCCACCAGCCAGCGCCGGCCCTTGCCGGCCGCCCGCCACAACGTCGCAAAGCCCGCCTCGGTGTTGGTGTCGGCCGTGATCAGCACGGTCGGCCCCTCGGGCACGTCGATCGCCGGCGCCCACCAGGGCTGGCGCACCACCCGCACGGTAGGCGGGATCTCGGCGATCAACGGGCCGAACCGCTGCACGCAGACGATCGTGACCGAGTAGCCGCGCCGGTCCAATTCAGTTGCCAACAAAGCCTTTTGGCGCTCAGCACCGCCGTAAACCAGACGGTTGCTGGAGATCACGATCGACGGCAGGTCGGTGCGGCGGGCGACGGGCACCTCACGCCTGGACCGCTGAACACGCTGCAGCAGCGTGGTGGCGGCCAGATACAGATCCGCGTGATGAACGCTCTTCTGGTGCTCGAGCAGTAGCGCGGTGTTGGTGCGCGCCAACTCCAGCTCGCGGCGGCGCTGGACGCCCCTGCCGGCCGCCGGGGCGCCCCGATCGACACCGAGTTCGTCGGCCAGCACCAACCGCCAGCCCGCCGCGCGGGCGCGCGCCTGCCAGTCGGCCGTCTCGCCGTAGCCGAAGAACTCTTCGTCGAAGCCGCCGATGGTGTTCCACGCCGCGCGGTTGATCGCCAGACAGGTGCCGTCCAAATCGCCGTCAAGACTGTGTGATTCGAGCGGTTGTCGGGCATAGCGCGGTGAGATCGGCGTGCCGCGCAGCGAGTCGGAGTAACCGGCTTCGGCCATCAGCGCCCTCGCGACGGTGTGGCGCCGGGTCGCGACGTCCCAGGGCTTGCGGTCGTCCGCCGGGTCCTGCGCCATCGGCGCGACCGCCGCGACTTTCGGCCGGCGCAGCAACTCTCGGGTATGCGTCAAGGGCCCCAGCAGCCGGGCGCCGGCACGCAGCAAGAGCAGATCGGCGTCGGCTGGTGCATGCTGCACCAGCGCGTTATATGCCGCCGCGACACCGGTATTGGCCGACCCGGCCACCCAGTGCACCGTCGGGTACCGGGTGGCCAGCTCGCCGGGCGTGCAGGTATAGACGTAGACCGGCAGCTCGGGTAGGTGCTCGGCGACGCCGGCCAGGCAGCGCTGCAGCGCGTCATCAGAGTCGTGCGCGACGATCAGCACCGCAAGTGACCGCGTCGACGGCAACGCGGCCGAGTCGCCGACCGGTTGCTTCAGATAGGACCGATCCAACTCATGCTTCATGCCGCGAGCTGACTCCGCCGCAGCGAGCTCAGGTCCGACCAGCGCAGCGGACCGACGGCCGCGCTGGTGGCCAGGTAGACGAAGGCGGCGACTGCCAGGACGACAACCACGTGATAGCCCGAAAGTAGCAGTGTGACAACGACACTGGCGCCCGTCGGCACCAGCACCCGCAGCAGGAAGACCATCGGTGTGCGGTAGCCGCAATGCCGGCGCAGCCACCAGCTGCTGATCACCATGTTGAAGAACTCCGTGCACACCAGCGCGACACCGGGCCCGACCGCACCGTAGCGCCCGGCCAGCCAGAGGTTGAGCGCGACGTTGAGCACCAGGGTGGCGATCGTCAACCAGAACAAGATCCGCTGATGATGGCTGGCAACCAAACCCTGGCCGAGGGTGCCGCTGACGAATCGCAGTGCCGCAGCGACGAATAGCAATGCCAGGGTCGGGGTTCCGCGGGCGACGAACGCCTTGTCGCCGAACAGCCCGATCAACGGACCGGCCAGCAACGCGCCGATCACCGCGACCGGCACCGCGACGAAGTACATCAGCTCGACGCTGCGGCGCAGAAAGCCGGCGAACGCGACGACGTCCCGCGCGAACAGCTCGGTGGCCGTCGACAGCGTCGACTTGAGGAAGATCAGCGACACCACGATCGTGTTGAATGCGATCGTGAACGCCAACCCGTACACACCGACCTCGGAGTGGGTGCTCAACAGCGACAGGATCACGCCGTCGGCGCGGCAGTACAGCAACCCGACGACGAGGAATCCGATCAGCGGCAGGCTTTCCCGCAACAGGTCGGTGGCCTCGCGTGGCGCGAAGACCGGCCGCACCGAGATGTGCCGCATCACGGCGGCCCCCTGGATCAGCAGCGCCGCGGCGGGCGGAATGAGTTGTGCGACAGCGAACCAGATGACGTCGGCGCGCTGCGCCACCAGGATGGCGACCATCGCCAGCGCGCCGAGGCGCCCGACGACGTCGGAGATCGCCACGGCGGAGAACCGCACGGTGGCAAGGAACACCGGCTCGAACCGCGTCACCATGGTCTGCATCAGCAGCGCCCCGGACAGCACGATGAGCATCACCTGCACATCGGAGTCGTGATAGATCAGCAAGCCCGACCCGGCCGCCAGCAGCGCCAGCGGAACGCAGTAGACCAGGGCCATACCGCTGTTGACGCGGACCAGGCGCTCGAGGTCGCCGTGGCCGGAGGTCACCCGCCGCACGATCACGGTGGCGATGCCGAGGTCGGCCAGGCTGGTCCACATGGCGATGAACAGCATCGCGATGGACAGCAGACCGTACCGCCCGGGACCCAGGTAGCGGGCGGTCATGGCCACCGACACCACCGAGGCCATCATCCCCAGCGCGCGGCAGATCAGCTGGATGGAGAACGCGTGAGCCATCCGCCGCAGCGGGACTGACGGTACGACCGCACCGGGTGCCGTCGGCTCAGTCATGACTCCCTAGTATGCGCCGTGACTTGTCAGGACGGCCTTGACGGTCTTGGCAATGATCATCAGGTCGCCCGCCATCGACCAGTTGTCGACGTAGGACAGATCCAATCGGACCGATTGCTCCCAGGAAAGTTCTGAGCGACCACTTACCTGCCACAATCCGCTGACGCCCGGCTTCACCAGCAACCGGCGCGCGACGTCACCGTCGTAGTTCTCGACTTCCCGGCGCAGCGGCGGCCGCGGTCCGACGACACTCATGTCGCCCTTGATCACATTGATGAACTGCGGCAGCTCGTCGATGCTGAAGCGGCGCAGGATCCGGCCGACCGGCGTGACGCGCGGGTCGCGGCGCATCTTGAACAGCATGCCGCCGGCGCTTTCGTTGTGCGCCAGCAGCTGGTCGAGCTGCTGGTCGGCGCCGTCGGTCATCGTGCGGAACTTCAGCATCGTGAACGGTTGTCCGTCCATGCCGATGCGCTCGGATGGGTAGAAGACGGGGCCCTTACTGGTCAGCTTGACCGCGATCGCCGCGGCGATCAGCACCGGTGCCGTCGCGATCAGCGCGGCCAGGGAGAAACAGAAGTCGAAGGCCTGCTTCTGAAAGCGCTGGGTGCCTTCGTATTGCGGCTTCTCGACGTGCAGCAGCGGCAACCCGGCGGTCAGCTGCAGGGTCAGTCGCGCTTCGGCGACGTCCATCACGCCGGGTGAGACGACCAGGTCGACGTCCTTGGTCTCCAACTGCCACATCAGTTCTCGGATCCCGCGAACCCCGAAGTGCTCGGTCCGCGTGACCGCGACGGTGTCGGCGCCGCACTTGTCGATCGCCTCTACAGCGTGGCTTTCGTCGCCCAGGATCGGGACCTCGCGGCCCTCGACCACCAGGGTGTTGCCGCGCGACGGGCCGTATCCGGGAATGCAGACCCCGACCACGACGCAGCCCGCCCGGGGGTCGCGGGCCAGCTCGTGCGCGAGGTGCGCGACGGCCTGGCGGTCACCGACCGCGAGGACCTTGGTCTGGCATTGGCCGCGGGCCCGCTTACCGCCCAGGTGCTGGCGCCACAGGCTGCGGCTGGCCAGCAGTCCGAAGGTACCGGCGGGCAGCGCGATCGCGAGGTAACCGCGGGCCAGGTCGACCTTGGCGAGCAGGGTCACCATCGCGATGATGCCGAACGTCCAGAACGACGCGCTGCCGATCCGGCGGTACTCGTCGATGCCCGACCCGATGATGCGCGGGGACCGAGTCTGGAACACCGCCAGCGCCGACAGCCACAGCGCCGCGAAGAGAATCGAGAACAGCGTCATGACCGGGCCCGAGTAGGCCGAGGTCCGAGCCGGCGACTCCCCGAATCGGACGAGTTGGGCGAGCATCACCGATCCCGAGACGATCAGCGTGTCGCTGGCGCGCAGCCGCCCCGCGTACACGTCTTGCCAGCGCCGCACGGCCTTGGTGTCGGGCACCGGCACCGACTGGGTGGCCAGCGCGGAACCAGGAAGTCGACCGCCCGGCAACGAAATCATCCCTGTTGGCCTTCGCTTATACGGTGGCTGGTTGGGGCGGAACGCAGTCGCGGACGGTGCCGGAGACATCGGCATGATCATGGCTCGGCGTCCTCAGGTCGCACATGACGGGTAGATCACCTGAAGAGCCGGCGCGGTGGCGGCGCCCCTCAGCATGATGCGGCGCTCACAATCGGCAGCGGCCGCGGCGCGTACGCCGGCCAGCTGGCGTCCTCCTCGGAGATGACGGTGACCGGCAGCGGCCATTCGATTCCGAATTCCGCGTCGTTCCAACGCAATCCCTGCTCGTCGGCCCGCTCACGGTGACCGCTGATCTGGAAGTGGACCTCGGTGTTGGCGGTCAGCGTCTGAAAGCCGTAGGCGACGAAGGGCGGCAGGAACAGCGCCCGGTGATTGTCGGCGTTGAGCTCGACCATCATGTGGTCGCCAAAAGTCTGTGAATCGGGCCGGATGTCGACGACGGCGGCGGCAATCGCACCGCGGGTGCAGCGCAACAACCGGGACTCGACGAACGGTGGAACCTGAAAGTGCAGACCCCGCACCGTGCCGCGGGTGTAGTTGAAGAACACGTCCGTCTCGGTGACTTTGAACGTCAGGCCGTAACGATCGAATTCCTTGGCGCTGAACAAGCGCGACGAAAAGCCGCGGTGGTCCCGCTGCGGTTCGATGTCGACGATGGTCACGCCGGCGACCTTCGTGGGCGTGTACTTCACCTACCGCTCCTTCCGTACCAGGTATTCATCGAAGGCATGTCCTTATCCAGCGGCGAACGGGCGAGCCATGGCGGTGGGGATGAGCCCGTAGCGAGGAACCGGCGGTGTGCGCGGCGCGGTGCCACGCGCCATGGGCAGCCCGCCCAGCATGTTCGGCATTGAGCTGCCGTTCAGGGCGATGTTCGGCAGCGCGGCGGCCGCCATCGGGGTTTGCGGGATCACGCTGGTCCAGGCCGTGGGCACCGACATCGGGCCCAGGTGGGCCGCCGTGCCGAGGCTGCCGATTACGCTCGATCCGATGTTCGGCAGCGCCGATGCCGCGCTTGCCGCACCCGACGCCGCACCTTGTGCGGCGGCCGCGGCGCCTTCCGCGGCGGTCCGGGCCATACCCTGCGCGGTCTGGGCCATCGACAGCACGGAGGACATCCCGTACAGCGGGGTGGCGCCCGCGTTGAGGTAGTTCGGCAGCCAGCTGGGTACCTGGGACGCGAGGTTGGTCAGCGTGTCCGAAACGGCGGTGCTGGTGCCCGTCGACACCGTGCTGGTGCCGGGCGTGGTCAGCGACTGCATCGTGGTGGGCACCTGCGAAACCAGGTTCGCCAGATCCGCGTGCTGCAATCCGGTGGAGACCGTGGCCTGGCTGACGGCGTTGCTCTGGGCGACCAACCCGGCGTCATCGGTGACCTTCGGCGGAAGGTTGAACTGGGAGACGTCGCAGACGGCCACCGAGTTTCCGGCGTACTGGTACATCGCCGCGGCGTCCTGCGCCCACATCTCGCCGTATTCGGCTTCGTTGGCGGCGATCGCGGCCGAGTTCTGGCCGAAGAAGTTGGTGGACATCAGCGTGGCGAGCTGAACCCGGTTGGCCGTCACCACCGGAGGCGGGACAGTCATCGCGAAGGCGGCTTCATAGATTTCGACGGCGAGCGTGGCGTGGCTGGCTGCCTCCTCTGCCCGCGCGGCCGCGCCCGACATCCATGCGACATACGGACCGAAGGCCGAGGCCATGGTCAGCGAGGTGGGGCCCAGCCACCGTCCGGTGGTCAGTCCACTAATCAGCGTCCGGTATGAGCTCGCCGCCGAATGCAGCTCGGTGGCCAGGTTGGCCCAGGCGACCGCGGCCATGGCCATCGAACTGGGGCCGGGGCCGGCGTACATCCGCGCGGAGTTGATCTCCGGGGGCAAAGCGCCAAAGTCCATTGTCTGAATCCCTGGTCAGCGAGCCGAGCGGGCCGCTGCGGCCTGGCTGGTCGACTGAGTGACGACGAACGACATGTTTTCCATCCCCGAGAGATTTGCTCTAACAAACTGGCGAGTTGATAATAACCCAAAAAACATACTAATAGTCAACGTTTCTGGCAGTGATGCTGACTACAAGTATCGGGGGTGTCGTGAACACAGCCGTTAATTCCGGGACCGTGCTGCTAACCTCAGAGTCAGTTCAAATGTCGTCCCGAGAATCGCGGTGCGGGTTTGCGCGAACCGCTGAAGAGCCGAGGTGCGCGCCCTGCTCGAGGAAGGCATCAACGTTATGAAGGCGATCACCCCAGGTCAGGGCCTCGCAGCGGGAAGGCTTGCGGACAGAACAGGATTCCGCTTCGGCGCCGGGTCGGCGCCGCTGACCGATCGGCGATCCCCCGGTACCGGAGAGCCGAGTTGTCCGCTTCGATGACCAGCCATTCAACCGACGGACGGGCCGACGCGACCCGCCGACACATCCTGCGCGCCGCATCGCACCAGTTCGCGCGGCGTGCCTACCACGAGGTCGGGCTCGACGACATCCTTGCCGAGGCCGAACTGACCAAGGGTGCGATGTACTTCCACTTCCGGTCGAAGCACGCCTTGGCGGTCGCGATCATCGACCGGCAGACCGAAGCGGGCGCCCTGGCCGTCCAAGACCTGGTGACGCGGGGTCTTTCGGGCCTCGAGACGCTGATCGACTTCTCGTACCTGATCGCCATTCAGGACATCAAGACCGACCAGGTCAGGGCGGGACTGAACCTGATCGAGTCGGTCGGGCGTTCGGAAGGCCTACAGGAGAAGCTGCTGGATCAGTGGGTAAAAGCCCTGGGTGACGTCGTGCAACAGGCCATCGCCGAGGGCGACGTCGACGAACGGTGCGACCCGCTGGACGTGGGACGCATGATGGTGTCCCTGCACATGGGCCTGCGCAAGACCAGCAATCTGGACGATCCCGAGCGGTTCCTGCTCGACCTGGAAAGGTGCTGGGGCCTGCTGTTGGGCGGGATCCTGCAACCCGACCGGGACGAGTACTTCCGGCAATTCCTGCGGCGACGTGCCGCGCTTGGCGGTCCACACCAGTTCGACTCCCGCCGAGCCCTCGTCGACCACCGGCGATTCGCCGTAACCAGGGCGAACATCCCGGCCCGATTTGCGACTGCTGTTAATCTTGATTCTGTTGCAGCGCAATGTGAGACGTGATCACCGTTATCTGCGCGCTCGATGAAACTCCGGAGGAGCAGGGGTAATGGCGCGCCAGGTCCGGTCTGAGGTCACCCGGCGAAAGATCCTTACCGCCGCCATCGAAGTGTTCGGCGAGGTCGGCTATTCGGCCGCCGGTTGGGGCACCATCATCGAGCGCACCGGGATGACCAAAGGCGCCCTCTACCACCACTTTGATTCCAAAGAGTCCCTCGCGTCGGCGATCATCGAGGAGGGCGCCGACACGCTGCTCAACGCGTTCCGGAACGTGTGCGGGAAGGCGTCACCGGGGCTGGAAAACCTGCTGCATGGCACGTTCACGATCGTCGGGATGCTGAGTTCGGACGAGACCGCCCGCGCCGCCGAGCAGCTGACCTGCACGTTGCGCGGTTTCAACCAAGCGGCTGGGCACTTCTGCGCGGGCATGGTAGAGCTGCTGGCCGGCGAGGCCAGGAGGGCGATCGCCGAAGGCGACCTGCGCCAAGACCTCAATCCCGAATGGGTCAGCGAGGCCATCGTGGGCGCCATGTTCGGCGCCCGGGCGGTGGCCGACGCGATAGCCGGCCTGGATAAAGACAGAGGCGGCACCGGTGACCTCGAACGCTTGGCCCGGGTGTGGGAACTCCTGCTCCCCGGCATCGTCTCGGAAGCGTCGCTGGCGTACTTCCGTCAGTTCCTTTCCCGCGAGGCCATGCGCCATGCCCGGCCCGCTGCGATGCGGCGCGACAGCGCCGCAGTTTCGGAAATCGGGTGAACCTGGGCGAATGCCCACCGCGGGCCGCGGCCCGCCACTTCGATTGCGTGCCGTTTCGACAACGTACCGAAAGAATGCATACTGTTCCGGTGGTGTACCAGAAGTATGTAGCCAGGCTTGCTGCTCTGGCCGGTGTGATCGGGTTCCTGGTCTTGAGCGCCCCGCCCGCGGGTGCCGCGCCCTCGGATGCGGGTACGACGACGGACTCGCTGACCCTGTCGCTGGCCGACCTCGGGTCTGCCCCCAACCTGGAGTTCTGGGGTCTGACCAGCACGCAAGTGCTGACCGTGCCGGTACTGCGCGGGCTCACGCCGACCGCGCTGAACACCACCGTCGAGCTGCCGATCAATCTGCGGACGGGCACGCTCACCGTGAGCCAGGACCAGCGCACCCTGGCGCGGCTGAACCTGCCCGCCGCGGACAATTCGCCGCTGGTCATCCCGCTGGCCGGCGCGGAAGTGGTCGACAACTGGCTGACGATCACTTTGCGGACCTACCTGGTGCCCCAAGACGGGGTCTGCCTGTACCCGGAAAGCCCGCTGCGCCTGTCCAGTCCGTCGATCAGCTACACCGGCGTCGAACAGCCGCCCACCACGGTGGCGCACTTCTTGCCGCCGGTGTTGAAGAAGCTGAGCATCTACCTGCCGCAATCGCCGTCGTCCTCGGAGTCCGACACGGCGATCCAGCTGGCCGCCTCGGCCGCCTCGCGTTATGGCAGGCAGAACCCCGAGATCGCCGTCGTCCCGTTGCCGGAAGGCCAAGTTGCGCCACCGACGCCGCCGCAATCGTTGGAACGCCAGATCGTCGTCAAAGAGGGGTCGGACAACGGCCTGGCCCTGCAAGGCTCCGGCGCGGCGACGTACCTCCTGATGTCGGGACCGCTGGGGGAAGCCGACGAATCCGACACGGCCGTGCTGTTCAATGACCTGTCGCAGCTGGCGGTTTCGTCCAAGGCCGTCGTCGATCAGCTCAAGCCCACCGCGCAACAGCCCGGCGACAGCACGACCATGCGCGAACTCGGGCAGGTCGTCGCCAACGCCACCTCACTGCAGCCGCGGGTCTCGATCGGATTGGATCAGACCCGGTTCGGCAGATCCATTCGCAACGTGCGCGTGCATCTGCAAGGCTCCTACACCCCGACCCCGTCCAATATCGGCGGTCAGGTCACGGTCAACATCGGCCCGGAGACCATCGACCACTTCCCGACCGACGGCCACGGCACCATCGACCGCTGGGTGGATGTGCCCGATCGGCTGCTGCAGCGCTACACCAGCCTTGACGTCGTGCTCGATGTGGCGAGCAACGTCGGACACTGCGGGGACTTCTACACCGCCGGACCCGGGAACCAGCTACTGACGCTGAACATCAACGGCGACACCACTATTGAGAGCAAGCCGGCCGCACCGCCGGTACCCGACGGTTTCCAGTCGCTGCCCCAGGCGCTGATGCCCCGGGTCCAGGTGGGTATCGAGGCCCACTCGCTGCCCGACACCCTGCGCGCCGTCAGCCTCGTGGTGGGTCTGCAGCGGATCAGTTCGACGCCGATCTACACCCATGTGACGAGCGTGCAGCAAGCCATCGATTCGTCGAATCCCGCGATCCTGATCTCGGCCGACGGGTGGAATCACTCCAACGTCGTGCTGCCGGTGTCGGCCGGACCCAGCGGGCCGATCACCGTCAACGCCTACACCGCCGACGGCAAACCGACCACGCTCGCGCTGGATCCGGTGATGAAATTCGGTTCTCTCCAAACGGTTTTCAATCATGGCCGGTCACTGCTGGTCGCGACGTCCAACGGCACGTCGGCTCAGGTCGACGAGCTGATCCGGTGGCTGGGCGGTGACAACAACAAGCGCTGGCAGCGGCTCAAGGGTGTCGCGGTGGTGGCCGTGGCCGGACAGGACCCGGTGACCGTCGAACACTCGCCGACGGCGGGGCCGGTCAACGCACCCGAGGACCACTCCGACCTGGGGTGGCTCTGGTGGGTGGGCGGCGCCTGGCTTGCGGTGACTGTCGTCGGGGCCGGAGTGATCGTGCTGCGAGCCCGGCGCTGATCGGCGGGCTCAAGGGCTCAACGGGACGTCAGCGCTCGTCGTCCCACAGCTGCTCGGTCAGATCCTGGAAGGTCGCCAGGGCGAACCGGTCGTCGGCGCGCATTCCCACTGATTTGCTCATCAGCGCGCGCACGACCGAGCCGTCCTTGTGTGCCAACTCGACGACCTCATTCGCCAGGGCGTGGACGACAGACAGCAGCGAGGATTCCGAGTCGGGAGCCCGGTGGAAAACCTCGCCGAAGCGCAGCGCCAGCACCTCTTCGGGTTCGTAGCCCACCATTTCCGCAAATGCGGTATTGGTGAACAAGATCGCCCCGTCGTCGCCGACCGCCAGCACCGGGACCGGAATCCGCTCCAGCACCACCAGGGCAGGCAGCTGCTTCAAGGTGGTCATCGGCGATTGATTGTGCTGGTGCCGATTCTGTCGTCGCTCCACAGAGCGATTATGGTCTATGCCAGAGCTCATGCTGCACATATTTCCTGTCGCGTGCCCTGACGGCGGTTTGCTGCCATCTTTACCCGTCTTCGGAAGCCGGCTGGTATCGAGGGAATACGCCGGTCGGCGCCGGTAATACCGAGCCAGGGGTTAGCCGCGCGCCGATCGCGGCAAACGTCCGCTGGCCGTCAGCCTGCCCGAGTAGATCCAGCAGCTTGCCGGCCGACTCCGGCATCACCGGCGCGACCAGCAGTGCCGCGATCCGCACCGCCTCGCAGGTGACGTAGAGCACGGTCCGAAAGCGCACCTGGTCCGCCTCGGATTCGCTCTTGCGCAACACCCATGGCTGCTCGGCCGAAAAGTATCTGTTGGCCTCGCCCAGCATCAGCCAGATCGCCTCGAGCGCCAAGTGCATGGCCTGCTCGTCGAAGTTCGCGCGCACCCGCTCCAATAACGCGTCGGCCGTCGCGAGCAGGTCGGAGTCGGCGGCGGTGAACGCACCGGGTTCGGGCATCACACCGTCGAGGTTCTTGGCGATCATCGACAACGACCGCTGCGCCAGGTTCCCCAACTCGTTGGCCAGATCGGTGTTGATCCGGTTGATGATGGCCTCTTCGCTGTAGCTGCCGTCCTGGCCGAATGGCACCTCGCGCAGCAGGAAGTAGCGCAGCTGGTCCACGCCGAACGCATCCGCCAGTGCCACCGGGTCGATGGTGTTGCCCACCGATTTGCTCATCTTCTCGCCGCGGTGGTGCAAGAATCCGTGCGCGAAAACCCTTTTCGGCAGCTCGATTCCGGCCGACATCAGAAACGCCGGCCAGTAGACCGCGTGAAACCGGATGATGTCCTTGCCGATCATGTGCAAATCCGCGGGCCAGTAGCGGCGGAACACTGGCGAGTCGGTGTCGGGGAATCCCGCGCCGGTCAGGTAGTTGGTCAGCGCGTCGACCCAGACGTACATGACGTGGTCGGGGTGCTCGGGCACCTGCACGCCCCAGTCGAAGGTGGTTCGCGAGATCGAGAAATCGGTCAGCCCGCCCGAGACGAAGCTGACGACCTCGTTGCGCCGCACCTCGGGTCCGATGAAGTCGGGATTGGCGGCGTAGTGGGCCAGCAGCTTGTCGGCGTAGGCCGAGAGCCGGAAGAAGAACGTCTGCTCCTTCTCGCTCCAGGTCACCGGCGCGCCGGTCTCGATGGCGATGCGGGTGCCGTCGACGACCTCGGTTTCCGAGTCGCTGAAGTAGCGCTCGTCGCGCACCGAGTACCAGCCGGAATAGGTCGCCAGATAGATGTCACCGGCGGCCTGCATGCGCCGCCAGATCTCCTGGGACGCCTCGTGATGGTCGGCGTCGGTGGTCCGGATGAAGCGGTCGAACGAGATGTTCAGGGCTTCCTGCATGCGTTGGAACACATCGGAATTGCGCCGCGCCAACTCGGCGGTCGGTACTCCCGCGGCGGCCGCGGTCTCGGCAACTTTCTGGCCGTGCTCGTCGGTCCCGGTCAGGAACCGCACGTCGAAACCGTCGAGCCGCTTGAAGCGCGCGATCGCGTCGGTCGCGATGTATTCGTAGGCATGACCCACGTGCGGCGCGCCGTTCGGATACGCGATCGCAGTAGTGACGTAATAGGGCCTCATCGAGATTCACCCTATTGTGTGCGCGTGAGCTCCAGCCGACCTGGTAAACGAGAAGCGCCGCCGGCCCCGGCGCCGCTAGCGCCCCTGATCGATGCGCACACCCACCTCGATGCCTGCGGCGCCCGCGACGCCGCCGGCGTGGCGGCCATCGTCGACCGCGCCGCCGCGGTGGGGGTGGGGGCCGTCGTGACGATCGCCGACGATCTGGAATCGGCGCGCTGGGCGGCCCGGGCGGCCGGCTGGGACCCGCGCGTGTACGCCGCGGTGGCGTTGCACCCGACCCGCGCGGACGCCCTCGACGATGCGGCGCGCGCCGAGATTGAGCGGCTGGTGGCCGATCCCCGCGTGGTGGCCGTGGGGGAGACCGGGATGGATCTGTACTGGCCCGGTCGGCTGGACGGTTGCGCCGCGCCCGATGTGCAGCGGGAGGCCTTCGCGTGGCACATCGACCTGGCCAAGCGGTGCGGCAAGCCGCTGATGATTCACAACCGGGACGCCGACGCCGCGGTGCTCGACGTGCTGGACGCCGAAGGCGCGCCCGAAGCCGTGATCTTCCACTGCTTTTCGTCCGACAGCGCGATGGCCCGTCGCTGCGCCGACGCGGGGTGGTTTGTCAGCTTGTCCGGGACGGTGAGCTTCCGTAATGCGCGGGCGCTGCGCGAGGCCGTGCCGCTGGTACCGGCTGAACAGCTGCTGGTGGAAACCGACGCGCCGTTTTTGACACCACATCCTTATCGCGGCGCACCCAACGAGCCATATTGCCTTCCTTATACTGTTCGTGCGATCGCGGAACTGCTCGATCGCCCGGCGGAGGAACTAGCCCGAGTCACCACGAGCAATGCCGGGCGGGTCTACGGACTCGTCGAATCGGGCGGGTGATTTCCACAACACATTCGCGCCGGAGTTGCTCCAGCTTGACCGGTTCGTTACCGTCTTGTGATCGAATTGTTGGTTTATTGCACTGTTGTCGAATGCTGCTGGGTAGGTCGTTAAGTGGTTGCTGAGGTCGGGGTAGACGCGCGTTGACTGTACTGAGAAGGCTTCATCAGACCCCATCGCCGATGTTGCGGCTGGTCGTAGCAGGACTGCTGCTAGTGCTCGCGTTCGCCGGCGGTTTCGCGGTTTCGGTATCCAAGACGGTGACGTTGACCGTCGATGGCATCGCGATGCGGGTGACGACGATGAAGTCGAAGGTGATCGACATCGTCGAGGAGAACGGCTACGTCGTCGACCAACGCGACGACCTGTACCCGGCCGCCGACGTGCAGATTCACGATGCGGACAAGATCACGCTGCGCCGCAGCCGGCCGCTGCAGATCTCGCTGGACGGCAGCGACACCAAGCAGGTGTGGACGACGGCCTCCACCGTCGACGAGGCGCTGGCCCAGCTCGCGATGACCGACACCGCCCCGGCAGCCGCCTCGCGCGCCAGCCGGGTTCCGCTGGCCGGCATGGCCCTGCCGGTCGTCAGCGCCAAGAGCGTCCAGATCAACGACGGCGGCAACATCCGCATGGTGCACCTGCCGGCACCCAACGTCGCGGGTTTGCTGAGTGCGGCAGGCGTGCCGCTGCAGGACAGCGATCAGGTGGTGCCCGCCGCGACGGCGCCGATCGTCGACGGCATGCAGATCCAGGTGACGCGTAACCGCATCGAGAAGGTCACCGAGCGAGTCCCGTTGCCGCCCAACGCGCGCAGGGTCGAAGACCCCGACATGAACATGAGCCGCCAGGTTGTCGAGGACCCGGGGAGCCCGGGCACCCAAGACGTGACCTACGCGGTGGCCACGGTCAACGGCGTGGAGACCGGCCGGCTGCCGATCGCCAACATCGTGATCGCGCCGGCACGCGACTCGGTGGTGCGGGTGGGCACCAAGCCCGGCACCGAGGTGCCCCCGGTGACCGATGGATCCATCTGGGATGCCATCGCCAGCTGCGAGGCCGGCGGAAACTGGGCGATCAACACCGGCAACGGCTATTACGGCGGCGTGCAGTTCGATCAAAGTACCTGGGAGCGCAACGGCGGGTTGCGGTTCGCCCCGCGCGCCGACCTCGCCAGCCGCGACGAGCAGATCACGGTCGCCGAGGTGACTAGGGAGCGCCAGGGTTGGGGCGCCTGGCCGGTGTGCAGCGGAAGAGCTGGTGCGCGCTGACGATCCAGCTGCTCGGACGAACCGATATCAGGCGGCTGGCCAAAGAACTTGAGTTTCGGCCACGAAAATCGTTGGGCCAGAACTTTGTCCACGACGCCAATACCGTCCGGCGGATAGTTGCGACCTCTGGAATCGGCCGCGCCGACCACGTCCTGGAGGTCGGCCCGGGTCTCGGCTCGCTCACCTTGGCGTTGCTGGACCGCGGTGCCACGGTCGCCGCCATCGAAATCGACCCGGTGCTCGCCGAGCGGCTGCCGCGGACCGTCGGTGAGCACTCCAACAGCGAGATCCAGCGGCTGACGGTGCTCAACCGCGACGTGCTGAACCTGCGGCGCGACGAGCTGGCCACCCAGCCGACCGCTGTCGTCGCGAATCTGCCCTACAACGTCGCGGTCCCGGCGTTGCTGCATCTGCTCGCCGAATTCCCGACCATTGCGACCGTCACCGTGATGGTGCAGGCCGAGGTCGCCGAGCGGCTGGCCGCCGAGCCGGGCGGCAAGGAGTACGGCGTGCCCAGCGTCAAGGTGCGCTTCTTCGGGCGGGTTCGCCGCTGCGGCATGGTGTCGCCGACCGTGTTCTGGCCGGTGCCCCGGGTCTACTCCGGGCTGGTCCGCATCGACCGGTACGACCGCGCGCCGTGGCCCACCGACGACGCCTTCCGGCGCCAGGTGTTCGAATTGATCGACATCGCGTTCGCGCAACGGCGCAAAACGTCTCGCAACGCGTTCTCGGAATGGGCGGGCTCGGGCAACGAATCGGCAAATCGCTTGCTGGCGGCCAGCATCGATCCCGCCCGCCGCGGCGAGACGCTGTCCATCGACGACTTCGTACGGCTGCTGCGCCGGTCCGGCGACCCCGCGCAGCCGCAAGCTTCCGGCGGCTGAGCCGGGCGCCGTTGCGTGTGGTTCGCCTGCCACAGCGATAGTCTGCTGCCGTGGCGGTGGTTGGCTGGGAGACTGCGCATGTCTGACGGCAGCACCGCCGCGCAATGGGTGCCAACCGGATCCGTCACCGTCCGGGTGCCCGGAAAGGTCAACCTGTACCTCGAGGTCGGCGATCGGCGCGACGACGGCTACCACGAGCTGACAACCGTGTTTCATGCCGTCTCGCTGCTCGACGAGCTGACCGTGCGCAATGCCGACGTCTTGTCGCTCGAGCTGGTCGGCGAAGGTGCCGACCAGCTGCCCACCGACGAACGGAACCTGGCCTGGCAGGCCGCCGAGCTGATGGCCGAACACGTCGGCCGTGCGCCCGACGTGTCGATCATGATCGACAAATCCATCCCGGTGGCCGGCGGCATGGCCGGCGGCAGCGCGGACGCCGCGGCGGTGCTCGTCGCGATGAACTCGCTGTGGGAGCTCAACGTGCCGCGCCGCGATCTGCGCATGCTGGCCGCGCAGCTGGGCAGCGACGTGCCGTTCGCCCTGCACGGCGGTACCGCGTTGGGCACCGGGCGCGGCGAGGAACTGGCCACGGTACTGTCCCGCAACACCTTCCACTGGGTGCTGGCCTTCGCCCACGGCGAGCTGCTGACGAGAAAGGTGTTCGGCGAGCTCGATCGGCTGCGGGACGATGCGGACACGCCGCGACTCGCCGAGCCGGGGCCGGTGCTGGCCGCGTTGGCCGCCGGCGATCCCGAGCAGCTGGCGCCGCTGCTGGGCAATGAATTGCAGGCGGCCGCCGTCAGCCTGAATCCCGCGCTGCGGCGCACGCTGCGCGCCGGTGAAGAGGCGGGGGCGCTGGCCGGCATCGTGTCCGGTTCGGGCCCGACGTGCGCGTTTCTGTGCAGCTCAGCGTCCTCGGCGGTTGACGTCGGCACACACCTGTCCGGCGCCGGTGTGTGCCGCATGGTCCGCGTCGCCACCGGTCCGGTGCCGGGCGCCCGGGTGGTCCCGACGCCGATGACCGACGACTGAACGAGCTGTGAAATCCGACTCAAATTGCCGAAATGGTCGGTTGTTACTTAAGAGGAGCTTAAGATAACTCGCGGTGACCACTACCGATCAGCTCGAACATTCGGTCTGGCCGTCCGCCGGCAGTCCCGGTGGACGGCCGATTGGTCGATGCCGACCGGGCTGGGCGGGTCGGGGTCGTCGCGATGATCGGGCAACCGGACACGGGGTTGCTGACCAACCACTATTTCGAGATCTAACCGCTTCCCAACTGTGCTCGCGCGCCTGCTGCAAAGTGTTGCCTGGCGAGCGGAACATGAAATTTCGGGTCTTGGGGATAGCGCCGGAACCGAGGAGGTTTGCGTGAGCAGGTTTACCGAGAAGATGTTCCACAACGCCCGCGTCTCGAAGAAGGGCATGGTCACCGGTGAACCCCACGAGCCTGTTCGCCACACCTGGGGCGAAGTCCACGAGCGTGCGCGCTGCATCGCGGGCGGCCTGGCCGCCGCGGGCATCGGCCTCGGTGACGCCGTCGGCGTGCTCGCCGGCTACCCGGTAGAGATCGCCCCCACCGCGCAGGGCCTGTGGATGCGCGGCGCCAGCCTGACGATGCTCCACCAGCCCACCCCGCGCACGGATCTGGCCGTGTGGGCCGAGGACACGATGAACGTCATCGGCATGATCGAGGCCCAGGTCGTGATCGTCTCCGAGCCGTTCCTGGTCGCGATTCCGGTGCTGGAAGAGAAGGGCATCAAGGTTCTCACCGTCACCGACCTGCTCGCGTCGCAGCCGATCGACCCCATCGAGGTGGGCGAGGACGACCTGGCACTGATGCAGCTGACGTCGGGTTCGACCGGCTCGCCGAAGGCCGTCCAGATCACGCACCGCAACATCTACTCCAACGCCGAGGCGATGTTCATCGGCGCGCAGTACGACATCGACAACGATGTGATGGTCAGCTGGCTGCCCTGCTTCCACGACATGGGCATGGTCGGCTTCCTCACCATTCCGATGTACTTCGGCGCGGAGCTGGTCAAGGTCACGCCGATGGACTTCCTGCGCGACGCGCTGCTGTGGGCCAAGCTGATCGACAAGTACCAGGGCACCATGACCGCGGCGCCCAACTTCGCCTACGCGCTGCTGGCCAAGCGGCTGCGCCGCCAGGCCAAGCCGGGCGACTTCGACCTGTCGACCCTGCGTTTCGCGCTGTCCGGCGCCGAGCCCGTCGAGCCCGCCGACGTCGAGGACCTGCTGGACGCGGGTAGGCCGTTCGGCCTGAGGTCCTCGGCGATCCTGCCGGCCTACGGCATGGCCGAGACGACGCTGGCCGTGTCGTTCTCGGAGTGCAACGCCGGCCTCGTCGTCGACGAGGTGGACGCCGACCTGCTGGCCGCCCTGCGCCGGGCCGTACCCGCGACCAAGGGCAACACCCGTCGGCTGGCCACGCTCGGTCCGCTGCTCAAGGACCTCGAGGCCCGCATCATCGACGAGCAGGGCAACGTGATGCCCCCGCGCGGTGTCGGCGTGATCGAGCTGCGCGGCGAGTCGCTGACCCCGGGCTACCTGACCATGGGCGGCTTCATCTCCGCTCAGGACGAGCACGGCTGGTACGACACCGGCGACCTCGGCTACCTCACCGAGGACGGCCACGTCGTGGTGTGTGGCCGCGTCAAGGACGTCATCATCATGGCTGGGCGCAACATCTACCCGACCGACATCGAGCGGGCCGCCTGCCGCGTCGACGGTGTCCGCCCCGGTTGCGCCGTGGCGGTCCGCCTCGACGCCGGCCATTCACGCGAGACGTTCGCCGTCGCGGTCGAATCGAACGCGTTCGGCGACCCGGCCGAGGTGCGCCGGATGGAACACGAGGTCGCCCGCGAGGTGCTCAAAGAGGTCGACATGCGGCCGCGCAACGTCGTGGTGCTCGGTCCGGGCACCATCCCGAAGACGCCGTCGGGCAAGTTGCGCCGGTCCAACTCCGTCACGCTGGTCACTCGGTAGCGACCTCCTGCTGCGTCGAGTGTGCGCTGGCGGCGCCGACACGCCGGGCGGCCGCAGCCTGGACGCACAATGGACGTGAATTACCAGGCGTGGACGCGGTTCTGCGCCGGCTCTAGCCCCAGTTCGATCAGCAGCTCGGTGGCGTCCGCGGCCTGCTCGCAGATCGTCGGAACCTCGGGACGCTCGCCCGCGGTGAAGTTCTCCAGCACGAACGCCGCCGGGTCCTTGCGTCCGGGCGGGCGCCCGATGCCCACGCGCACCCGCTGAAAGTCTTTGGTGCCCAGCGCCGCGGCCACCGAACGCAGCCCGTTGTGGCCGCCTTCGCCGCCGCCGAGCTTGAGCCGGATGCGTCCGAAGTCGAGGTCAAGTTCGTCGTGAACGACGATGATGTCGGCCGGCGCCACGGAGTAGAACTTGGCCAGCGGGCCGACCTGGCGGCCGGACTCGTTCATGTAGCAGCGCGGCTTGGCCACCAGCACCGAGTGCCCGGCGAGCCGACCGTTGACCACTTCGGCGCCGGAACGCTTGTGCACCTTGAACTTTGAGCCCAGCCGCGCGGCGAGCAGGTCGGCAACCATGAACCCGAGGTTGTGCCGGGTTCGGGCGTAGTTGTCTCCGGGATTGCCCAGGCCGACCACCAGAAGAGGATCGGCCACGTCGTCGACTGCCTACTCGGACTCTTCTTCGGAGCCCTCGGCTTCGCCGGCCCCCTCCTCGGCGGCTTCGGCGCCCTCGCCGGTCGTGCCCGCCCCCTCTTCCTCGAGGTCGGCAGCGGTCGGCGCGTTCACCACGTTGACCACCAGCATGTCCGGGTCGGAGATCAGGTTGACGCCCGACGGCAGTGGGATCTGACCGGCGGTGAACTGCGTGCCGGGCGGGGCGTCTTCGACCGACACGGTCAACTGCTCGGGAATCGACAGGGCCTCGGCCTCGATCTCGATGGTGTTGGTCTCCTGGGTGACCAGGGTGTCCGGTCCGGCCTCGCCCTCGATCACGACATTGACCTCGACGTTGACCTTCTCGCCGCGGCGCACGACCAGCAGGTCGGCGTGCTGGATAGTGCGGCGGATCGGGTGGATGTCGAGCACTTTGGTCAGCGCAAACTGTTCCTTGCCGGCGATGTTGAGAGTCAGCACCGCGTTGGTGCCGGAGTGCCGCAACACGGCCGCGAAGTCACGCCCGGGCAATTCCAGGTGCTGGGGGTCGGCGCCGTGGCCGTAGAGGACGGCGGGAATCTTGCCGTCGCGGCGGGCCCGCCGCGACGCGCCCTTACCCGTCTCCGTTCGGACTGTGGCCGTGAGTTGGTTGACTGCGGACTTCGCCATCGTGTCGCTCCTGTGTGCTCTGTACCTAGGTTTCCAGGCACGGCCAGGATCGCGACATGTGTCGGTCTCCGTCGATAACGGTGCCGGCTAGACGCCTGCCACCCTCGCCGTGACGCCCGGCCAGGTTAGCGCATCGGCGCCTCAGAGCGGAAATTTGGTGCCGGTGAGCTCCTCGGAGACCTCCCAGAGCGCGGTTGCGGTGGTCGGATCCTGAGCGTGCCGGCTGCGGCTGACGGGTTGGGTTCGGCCGATCCAGCCGAACTTGGGGCCGATGAATGTGTCGCCCGGCAGGTCCTGCGACGCGGCGTACAGCGTTTGCTGTGCGCCGAACTCGGGGCTGGTGGCAACCACCCGGGTCACGGCCGACATCATCGCGTCGCCCAGCTTGCGGCCCGTGGCGCCCTGCAGATTCGTGTGCGAGTAGCCGGGATGGGCCGCCAGGGAGCGCAGCGGTGAATCTGCCAGCTTGAGCCGGCGCTGCAGCTCATTGGTGAACAGCAGGTTGGCCAGCTTCGACTGGCAGTAGGCCAGCCAGGGCGAATAGCGCCGGTTCTGCCAGTTGATGTCGCCGAAGTCGATCCGGCCGGCCCAGTGCGCCATCGATGTCAGCGTCACCACCCGGTCGGTCAGCTTGGGCAGCAGCAGGTTGGTCAGGGCGAAATGACCGAAGTGGTTGGTGCCCATCTGGCTTTCGAAGCCGTCAGCGGTCAGGGCGAACGGGGCCGCCATGATGCCGGCGTTGTTGATCAGCACGTCGACCGCGTCGACCCCCTCGGCGAACAGGTGGATCGACGTCAGAGCGGCCAGATCGAGTTGGCGCACCTCGACCTGGCCGCGTATGTCGCGAGCGGCCTTCTCGCCCTTGCGCGGGTCGCGCACGGCCATGATGACCGTCGCGCCGACTCGGGCCAGCTCGCGTGCGGTGATCGCACCCAGCCCACTGTTGGCGCCGGTGACAATCACGGTGCGCCCGGCGAATGACGGCAGATCGGCGGCGGTCCAGTCGGTCATGCCTGATAACCCTAGTGTTCGGGGGCTCGCGGCGAGTCGGCAGTCTCGCGCGCAAAGGCACAAGCTATTTCGCCGCGACGACGAATCCGTGGATGATCGTGTCGATGTCGGTCGACTGCGCGGCGGCCTGGTCGGCCAGGCCGGTGATCGTGAGCTGAACGAAGTAGCGCTGTTTGGCCGGCGGCGATCCGGTCGGCAGCACGATCCGGTTCCAACTGTGCAGCCGGGTGCCGTTGTCGCCGTTGTAGCTGCCCTGGATCATCGCCGAGGGAAAGCCGTTGTAGGGCTCCATCGAGGAGTCCAATTGCTTGAAGTTCTCGAACAATTGGGCGTCGTCGTTGCCGTGCTTGATGACCTGCGCCGGGTCGAAGTCCCCGTTCAGGGCGAACACCACCAGCCGCGCGGTCGGATACTTCTTGTCCTTGGCCAAGATCACCGTCTCGGGCGTGATATGCGGATCGGTGAACGGCGACCAGCCCGGCGGTGTCGGTATCGACACCGACAGATCGGTCAGGGTGCTCGGCGCTACCTGCTTGCCCGTCACGCCGATGCTGTTCAGGTACTGCGACAACGGAACCGGTTTCTCGACCGTGGTGGTCGTCGCCGTCGAACTCGTCGTCCAAACCGTCGAGTAGTCAGGAGCTTTCGGCCCACAAGCGACCACAGAAAGCACCGCCGTCGTCAGCGCGGTAATCGTGGCAGCGGCCGCGAGCCGTCTCACAGAATCTCGTGAACCGCGTCGATCGGACGGGCCAGCCGGGTGCCCTTGTCCGTCACGACGAATGGACGCTCGATCAGGATCGGGTGCTCGGCCATCGCGTCGAGCAACTCGTCATCGGACGCGTCGGCCAGCCCGAGCTCGGCGTACAGCGATTCACGCTTACGCACCGCGGTGCGCGCGTCGATACCCGCGTCGCGGATCATCTTGACCAACTCGGCGCGCGACGGCGGAGTCTTCAGGTACTGGACGACGGTGGGCTCTAACCCGTTGTCCCGCAACAACTCCAGCGTCTTGCGCGAGGTGCTGCACTTGGGATTGTGGTAGATGACAGCCTCGAAAGCCATCTAGGCGTCTCCGTCGAATAGTCCTGTGACAGAACCATTTTCGAATACCGCACGAATCGTGCTGGCCAGCAGCGGCGCGATCGACAATACCGTGAGCTGAGGAAAGCGCTTCTCCTCGCCGATCGGCAGCGTGTTCGTGACGATGACCTCCCGGGCACCGCAGGAGGCCAGCCGCTCGGCGGCCGGGTCCGACAGCACGCCGTGGGTCGCCGCGACGATCACGTCGGTGGCGCCGTCTTCAATCAGCAGGTTGACCGCGCCCGCGATCGTGCCACCGGTGTCGATCATGTCGTCGATCAGCACGCAGGTGCGGCCCTCTACCTCACCGACGACGCGGTTGGAGACCACCTGGTTGGGCACCCGCGGGTCGCGGGTCTTGTGGATGAAGGCCAGCGGGACGCCACCCAGCGAGTCGGCCCACTTCTCGGCGATGCGCACCCGGCCGGAGTCGGGGGAGACCACGACCATGTTGCCGTCCGGGTAGTTGTCCTTGATGTAGGTCGTCAGCAGGGTCTGACCGCGCATGTGGTCGACCGGCCCATCGAAGAAACCCTGGATCTGGTCCGTGTGCAGGTCGACGGTCACGATCCGGTCGGCGCCGGCGGTCTTGAGCAGGTCGGCGACCAGCCGCGCCGAGATCGGCTCGCGGCCGCGGTGTTTCTTGTCCTGGCGGGCGTAGGGATAGAACGGCATGACGGCGGTGATCCGCTTGGCGCTGCCTCGCTTGAGGGCGTCGATCATGATCAGCTGTTCCATCAGCCAGTTGTTGACCGGCGCCGGATTCGACTGCAGGACGAAGGCGTCGCACCCGCGTACCGACTCGTGGAAGCGCACGAAGATCTCGCCGTTGGCGAACTCCCGCGCTGTCTGCGCGGTGACGTGGACGTCGAGTTCCTTGGCGACCTGCTCGGCCAGCTCGGGGTGTGCCCGGCCGGAGAACAGCATCAGATTTTTGCGGTTATCGGTCCAGTCGTGGCTCACCGTGCTGCCCTCGCCGTTCGGGATCGAAATTGGAAATGCCCATGGTACGTAGCGAATGGTACGGAAGGACGGCCGGGTTGCCAGGCACCAAATTCATGGTGTCTGTTCGGGTTCGGACGGCTCAGCGGCCGTCCTAGCTTGCTGAGCGGCCTTGTCCGCTGCCTCCGCGGCGGCACTGCCTGGGCGTTTCCGTTGCACCCAGTTCTCGATGTTGCGTTGCGGGCCGGCGGAAACCGCCAATGCTCCCGGCGGCACGTCGTCGCGCAACACGGTGCCCGCCCCGGTGTAGGCGCCGTCGCCGACGGTCACTGGTGCCACGAACATGGTGTCCGAGCCGGTGCGGACGTGTGAGCCGACGGTGGTGCGCCGCTTGGTCTGCCCGTCGTAGTTGACGAACACGCTGGATGCCCCGATGTTGCTGTGCTCGCCGATGTCGGCGTCGCCGACGTAGGTCAGGTGCGGCACCTTGGTGCCGGTCCCGATGCTGGAGTTCTTGACCTCGACGAAGGCGCCGAGCTTGCCGTCGGCCCCCAGCGCCGTGCCGGGCCGCAGGTAGGTGTACGGGCCGACCGTGGCGCCGCCGCCGATCGACGCCGAGTCGCCATGCGTACGGATCACCGAGGCGCCGTCGCCGACGCTGACGTCGGTCAGCGTGGTGTCGGGGCCGACGACGCAGCCGCCCCCGATCTGGGTGCGGCCCAGTAGCTGGGTGCCGGGGTGCACGACGGTGTCGCGGCCGATCGTCACGTCGACGTCGATCCAGGTGGTGGCCGGATCGATTACGGTCACGCCGGCCAGCTGATGGGCGGCGACGATGCGGCGGTTGAGCTCGGCGCCCAGCGCGGCGAGCTGGACGCGGTTATTCACCCCGGCGACCAGCGCGCTGTCGTCGACGTGGCGGGCGTGCACCGGCCGGCCGTCGCCGCGCAGGATCGCGATGACATCGGTCAGGTACAACTCCTGCTGGGCGTTGTCGGAGCTCAGCCGGCCGAGCGCCGAACGCAGCGCCGCGGCGTCGAACGCGTAGACACCGGCGTTGACCTCGCCGATCTTGCGCTGCGAGTCCGTCGCGTCGGCCTCCTCCACGATCGCCATCACTTGGCCTGGCTGGGGGTCGTCCTGGGTGCGCAGAATGCGGCCGTAGCCGAACGGATCGGGCAGCGTGGTGGTCAGCACCGTCGCGGCCGCCGACACCGCGTGGTGGGTCGCGATCAGATCGGCCAGGGTGTCGGCGTCCAGCAGCGGGGTATCGCCCGAGGTGATCACGACGACGCCGGCGTAGTCCTGCGGCAGCGCGGACAGGCCGCAGAGCGCGGCGTGGCCGGTGCCGCGCGGGCGGTCCTGCAGGGCGACGTCAATCGGACGGCCGAGGGTCTCGGCGAGATCGGCCACGATGGGCGCGATGCGCTGGTGTTCATGGCCCAGCACCACGACCAGCCGCTGCGGCGCCACCTTGGCGATCGCGTGCAGGGAGTGCGACAACATGCTGCGGCCGCCGAGGGTGTGCAGCACCTTGGGGGTGTCCGAGCGCATCCGGGTGCCCGGCCCGGCCGCTAGAACGACGACCGCAGTGTCACCGCGAAACGACATCGACTCTCCTCGTGCTGTGTCCCACGCCGGGCGGAACACGCAGGCGCCGCCACGCCGTCAAGACTGTCATTCACCTGCACCGGTGGCAAAAATCTCATCCGTGCCCCCTGGCAAGACCAGCAACCGAAGCTCCGTCGCCAGGACTCGAACCTGAACTATCTGAACCAAAATCAGAGGTGCTGCCGATTACACCACGACGGACTGCAGATCACGGCCGACGGCGGCTAACCGCCAACCGCGCCACCAAGACTTTAGACGGTGTGGGAACCGTTGGCGGCCCGCCGTCGAACCCGGGCAATTTCACCAGGTGAAACCGATACCCTGAGTGACGTGGCAGCCCCGGACAAAGAAGTGCGCGCGCCACGCGCCCGGATGACCGGCAGCGAGCGGCGACACCAGTTGATCGGCATCGCGCGCTCGCTTTTCGCCGAGCGTGGCTACGACGGCACCTCGATCGAGGAGATCGCGCAGCGCGCCAACGTGTCCAAGCCGGTCGTCTACGAGCACTTCGGCGGCAAGGAGGGCCTGTACGCCGTCGTCGTCGACCGGGAGATGTCGGCGCTGCTGGACGGGATCACCTCGTCGCTGACCAACAACCGATCCCGGGTGCGGGTCGAGCGCGTCGCGCTGGCGCTGCTCACCTACGTCGAGGAACGCACCGACGGCTTCCGCATCCTGATTCGGGATTCGCCCGCCGCGATCAGCACCGGCACCTACTCCAGCCTGCTCAACGATGCCGTCGGGCAGGTGTCCTCGATCCTGGCCGGCGACTTCGCCCGCCGCGGCCTGGATCCGGATCTGGCGCCGCTGTATGCCCAGGCGTTGGTGGGTTCGGTGTCGATGACCGCGCAGTGGTGGCTGGACACCCGGGAGCCCAAGAAGGAAGTCGTGGCCGCGCATCTGGTCAACCTGATGTGGAACGGCCTGACTCATCTGGAATCCGACCCCCGGCTGCAAGACGAGTAGCTGTTTGCGCCCTCGCGTTCCGCGAGCGTAAGCACCGCGCGATATTCGGCGCGATTTTTCGCAGTGGCCTTACGCTCGCCGATCAGCTCTGCCGGCCCGCGGGGCCTAGTCGACGGCAACCCGCCGAGCTGCGGGCCGGAGCAGGCGTGGCAACAGCATGCCGGTGCGGGCCTTGTAGCCGGCGAAGCCGGGAAGCCGCGACATGGACCGGTCCTTCTTGATCATGTTGCGGATGAAGAACCCGAAGATCCACGCGGAGTTGACGATGAACGGGATCCAGTGCCACGAGATGATCGCAAAACCCATATACGTCAAGATCTCGCCGAGATAGTTCGGGTTGCGGGTGCGGGCGAACAGGCCGGTGTCGATCAGACCGGAGCGAACCTGCAGGGTGTAGTACTTCTGCGCGTCGGAGACATAGTGCAGAAAGATGCCGAAGGTGAAAATCGAAACCCCGAGGCCGACTGCCCACGCCGGCACGTTCGGGTGCAGCCAGGCCAGCAGGATCGGTGCGGCGTAGTACCCCGCGAGCGGCACGAACACGAACACGATGCCGATCCAGATCGGCACTTGCTCGGCGAAACGACGATCTGGATAGGTGCGGCCCTTGATGAGCCACAGAATCGAGTAGGTGCCGTGCATCCCCAGATACAGCCACATCGCGGTGGAGAAGTTGCCGAAGGTCAGCATTGCCGCCACCGTCACCGGGATGACCAGCGCCTTGTGGACGTTGATGAACAAGCCGGTGGGCCGCGTTAGCGCCATGTACCGAAGCTAGGGCGACGAACGCGCCGGTGGCAGGGACGGAAGGCCTTTCCGCCGGGGTCGTCGGTCAGTATTCGACGGCCCCGGCCCGATTCAACCGCAGTCGCGTGAGAGCAGGTCGGCGACGGTTTCGCGGCGAACCAGTGGCCGAATCCGGCCGTCCTTGACGGCCACCAGCGGCGGCCGGCACACCATGTTGTAGTTCGACGCCATGCTGTGGTGATACGACCCGGTGCACGCCACCGCCAGTAGGTCGCCGGGATGCAGGTCCACCGGCAACTCGATATCGCGGGCGATCTCGTCGCCGGCCTCGCAGTGCCGGCCGGCCACCGTGACCCGCTGTTTGAGTCCCACCGAATGGCGGTTGGCCAACGTGACCGTGTACTGGGCGCCGTACAACGACACCCGCGGGTTGTCGCTCATCCCGCCGTCGACCGCGACGAAGGTGCGCCCGCCCGGCTGTGTCTTGATCGAGCACACCCGATACAGCGTCACGCCGGCCCGGCCGCTGATCGCGCGACCGGGTTCCACCACGAGCATCGGCCGCGGGAAATGCTGCGCGGCGCAGGCCTCGTCGAGCGCGTCTTCGATGACGATGGCCAGGTCGTCGAGGTCGAGTTCGCGATCGCCCGGCAGGTAGGGGATCGCGTGGCCGCCGCCGATGTTCAACTCGGTGAGGATGATTCCGTGCCGGGCCCGGATGTCGGCCATCGCGGCGATCATCCGGCGGATGGCCTCCCCGTACAGGGCGGGGTCGGTGACCTGCGAGCCGATATGGCAGTGCAGCCCGATCAGGTCGAGGATCGGGTGCGCCAGCACCCGCTGCACCGCGTCGGCGGCGTGATCCCCGGCGAGCGTGAAGCCGAATTTCTGGTCGCTGATACCGGTGGTGACCGCGCGGTGCCCATGGATGTCGATGTCGGGGGTCACCCGGATCAGCACCGGCTGGCTCTTGCGGGCGCATCCCGCCAAGTACGCGATCTCGATGCAGGAATCCAGCACGACCCGGCCCACTCCGGCGTGCACCGCCTCCTGCAACTCCTCGGGGGATTTCGCGTTGCCGTGCATGATGATCCGGGCCGGATCCACCCCACCGGCCAGCGCGACGGCCAGCTCGCCGGTCGAGCAGACGTCGACGCCCAGGCCTTCTTCGCGGGCCCAGCGCGCCACCCCCGTGGTCAGCAGAGACTTTCCGGCATAGACGATCTCGACACCGCGCAACGCCTTGCGGTAGCGACGGGCGCGGTAGCGGAAGTCGGTTTCGTCTATCACGTAGGTCGGCGTGTGGAACTCGTCGGCGATATCCGAGAGCGGAACGTCGCCGATGCGGAGCCGGCCGTCCTCGTCGGAATGCGTAGTGACAGGCCAGATCGCGGGATCCAGCCGTCGGGGCGCCGCCCGGCCAATGGAGGGCAGCATGTCAAGCAATGTCATGACTTCAACGTGCGCCCGGCCGGCGCCGGACGGCGGAATCCTTACGATCCCTTGACGGCTGCGGGCGCAATATTGACGTTGTTCTGTGCACTTTTCGCCGCACCTAGAATGGGTGCATCATGACCGCACCGGGGCCTGCTCGCCCAGAAACCCCGATCGCGGGGCTCGTTGAATTAGCGCTGACGGCGCCCACTTTCCAGCAGCTGGCCGCGGATGCGGCCACCGCGCCGGACGAACTGAACCTGGTCGGCCCGGCCAGCGCGCGCCTGTTCGTGGCCAGCGCCCTGGCGCGACGCGGGCCGCTGCTCGTGGTCACCGCCACCGGGCGCGAAGCCGACGATCTCAGCGCCGAGCTGCGCGGCGTGTTCGGCGACGCGGTGGCGGTGTTCCCGTCCTGGGAAACGCTGCCGCACGAACGTCTTTCGCCGGGCGTGGACACCGTCGGCAGCCGCTTGATGGTGTTGCGCCGGCTGGCGCATCCCGACGACGCCACCCTGGGTCCGCCCCTGCAGGTGGTGGTGACCGCCGCGCGTTCGCTGTTGCAGCCGATGACGCCGCGGCTGGGTCTTGTGGAACCGCTCACATTGCGCGTGGGCACGGAGGTCGAATTCGAGAGCGTGATCACCCGGCTGGTCGAACTGGCCTACACCCGGGTCGACATGGTCGGTCGGCGCGGCGAATTCGCCGTTCGCGGTGGCATTCTCGACGTCTTCCCGCCGACGGCCGAACACCCGGTGCGCATTGAGTTCTGGGGCGACGAGGTCAGCGAGATGCGGATGTTCGCCGTCGCCGACCAGCGGTCCATCCCGGAGATCGAGGTCGAGACCCTCGTCGCGGTCGCCTGCCGTGAATTGCTGCTGACCGACGACGTGAAGGCTCGGGCCGCCGAGCTGCTGGCCCGCCATCCGGCGGCCGCGGGCGCGATCACCGGCAGCGTCTCCGACATGCTCGCCAAGCTGTCCGAAGGCATCCCGGTCGACGGGATGGAGGCGCTGCTTCCAGTCCTCCGCCCCGACGATCAGGTGCTGCTGACCGATCAGCTGGCCGACGGCACCCCGGTGTTGCTGTGCGACCCGGAGAAGGTGCGCAGCCGCGCCGCCGACCTGATCAAAACCGGCCGCGAATTCCTCGAGGCGTCCTGGTCGGTCGCGGCCATGGGCACCTCAGAAGATCAAGCGCCGGTCGACGTCGAGGAGCTGGGCGGGTCGGGCTTCGTCGAGCTGGACGATGTGGCGGCCGCCGCGGCCCAGGCCGGTCACCCGTGGTGGACGCTGAGCCAGCTGTCCGACGAGTCGGCGGTCGAGCTGGAGGTGCGGGCGGCGCCGTCGGCCCGCGGCCACCAGCACGACATCGAAAGCATCTTCGCGATGCTGCGCGCGCACGTGTCCACCGGCGGCTACGCCGTGATCGTCGCCCCCGGAACCGGTACCGCCCATCGGGTGGTGGAGCGGCTGGCCGAGTCCGACACCCCGGCCGCGATGCTGGACTCGGGTGCGGCGCCCAAGGCCGGCGTGGTGGGGGTGCTCAAGGGGCCGCTGCACGACGGCGTCGTGATCCCCGGCGCCAACCTGGTGGTCATCACCGAGACCGACCTGACCGGCAACCGGGCGACGTCGCCGGAAGGCAAGCGGCTGGCGGCCAAGCGGCGCAACACCGTCGACCCGCTGGCGCTGACCGCCGGGGACCTGGTGGTCCACGACCAGCACGGCATCGGGCGCTTCGTCGAGATGACCGAACGGACCGTCGGCGGGGCCCGCCGTGAATATCTGGTGCTGGAATACGCCTCGAGCAAGAGGGGCGGCGGTTCCGACAAGCTGTATGTCCCGATGGACTCGCTGGACCAGCTCTCCAGATATGTCGGCGGGCAAGCGCCGGCACTGAGCAAGCTCGGCGGCAGCGACTGGACCAACACCAAGACCAAGGCGCGCCGCGCGGTGCGCGAGATCGCCGGCGAGCTGGTGTCGCTGTACGCCAAGCGGCAGGCCAGCCCCGGCCACGCCTTCGCACCGGACACCCCATGGCAGGCCGAGATGGAGGATGCGTTCGGTTTCACCGAGACCGTCGACCAGCTGACCGCGATCACCGAGGTCAAGTCCGACATGGAGAAGCCGATCCCGATGGACCGGGTGATCTGCGGTGACGTCGGCTACGGCAAGACCGAGATCGCGGTGCGGGCGGCATTCAAGGCCGTCCAGGACGGCAAGCAGGTCGCGGTGCTGGTGCCCACCACGCTGCTCGCCGACCAGCATCTGCAGACGTTCAGCGATCGGATGGCCGGCTTCCCGGTGACCGTCAAGGGGCTGTCCCGCTTCACCGACGCGGGAGAGTCCCGCGCCGTGATCGACGGCCTGGCCGACGGGTCGGTGGACGTCGTGATCGGCACGCATCGCCTGTTGCAGACCGGGGTGCGCTGGAAGGACCTCGGCCTGGTCGTCGTCGACGAGGAGCAGCGCTTCGGCGTCGAGCACAAGGAACACATCAAGAGCCTGCGCACCCACGTCGACGTGCTGACGATGAGCGCCACCCCGATCCCGCGCACCCTGGAGATGAGCCTGGCCGGGATCCGCGAGATGTCGACGATCCTGACGCCGCCCGAAGAGCGCTACCCGGTGCTGACCTATGTGGGCCCGCACGATGACAAGCAGGTGGCGGCGGCGTTGCGGCGCGAGTTGCTGCGTGACGGCCAGGCCTTCTACGTGCACAACCGGGTCAGTTCGATCGACTCGGCCGCGGCCCGGCTGCGCGAGATGGTGCCGGAGGCGCGTGTCGTGGTGGCGCACGGCCAGATGCCCGAGGAGCTGCTGGAACGCACCGTGCAGGGGTTCTGGAACCGCGACTACGACATCCTGGTGTGCACCACGATCATCGAGACCGGCCTGGACATCTCCAACGCGAACACGCTGATCGTCGAGCGCTCCGACACCTTCGGGCTGTCCCAGCTGCATCAGCTGCGAGGCCGGGTCGGCCGCAGCCGGGAACGTGGCTACGCCTACTTCCTCTATCCGCCGCACGTGCCGCTGACCGAGACGGCCTACGACCGGTTGGCGACCATCGCCCAGAACAACGAGCTGGGCGCCGGGATGGCGGTCGCGCTGAAGGATCTCGAGATCCGCGGCGCCGGCAACGTGCTCGGCGTCGAACAGTCCGGGCACGTCGCCGGGGTCGGCTTCGACCTGTATGTGCGGTTGGTGGGCGAGGCCGTCGAGGCGTACAAGGCGGCCGCCGACGGGGAGACCGTCAGCACCGTCGAGGAACCCAAAGATGTGCGCATCGATCTGCCGGTGGACGCGCACCTGCCGCCGGACTACATCGCCAGTGACCGGCTGCGGCTGGAGGGCTACCGCCGCCTGGCCGCCGCGCCCGACGACGCTGCCGTCGATGCCGTCGTCGAGGAGCTGACCGACCGCTATGGCGCGCTGCCCGAACCGGCCCTGCGGCTGGTGGCGGTGGCGCGGTTGCGGCTGCTGTGCCGCGCTTCGGGCATCACCGAGGTGTCGGCCCCATCCGCGGCGACGGTGCGGCTGTCGCCGATCACGCTGCTAGATTCTGCCCAGGTGCGGCTCAAGCGGATGTATCCGGCCGCCAACTACCGCGCCACCACGTCCACGGTGCAGGTTCCGATTCCGCGAGCCGGCGGCTCCTCGGGTGGGCTAGGCGCGCCGCGGCTCCGCGATGTCGAGTTGGTGCAGATGGTGGCCAACTTGGTGACCGCCCTGCAAGGGAAACCGCAGCAAGAAATTGGTATAACGAGTTCGTCACCTGCGCCGATGACCAGGGAGGAGCGGCAAGCGCGATGATCCGCGCCGGTGACGACGGCACCGCCCCCTGCGGGGGACGAATCGATGAGGAGGAACGGCGCACATGATCGTCGTGTTGTTCGACCCCCGTCGGCCATCGCTGGTGCCCGTCGAGGCGATCGAGCACCTCACCGGTGAGATCCAGTACACCGAGGAGATGCCCGTCGCGGTGCCCTGGTCGTTGTCCTCCGCGCGTCCGGTCGACACCGGCGATGACGCACCGGTGTTGCTGTCGTCGGACCCCGAGCACCCCGCCGTGACCGCGCGGCTGGCCGCCGGCGCCCGGCTGATCTCGGCGCCGGACACGCCGCGCGGCGAGCGTCTCGTCGACGCCGTCGCGATGATGGACAAGCTGCGTACCGCCGGGCCGTGGGAAAGCGAGCAAACCCACGACTCGCTGCGCCGGTTCCTGCTGGAGGAGACCTACGAGGTGCTGGACGCGGTCCGCAGCGGCAACGCCGAGGCGCTGCGTGAAGAGCTCGGCGATGTGTTGCTGCAGGTGCTCTTCCACGCCCGCATCGCCGAGGAGGCGCGGCAGTTCCCGTTCGACATCGACGACGTTGCCGCCACGCTGATGCGAAAGCTGGGCAACCGTGTGCCGGGAGTACTTGCGGGCCAATCGATTTCGCTCGAAGAACAACTGGCCCAATGGGAAGAGCGCAAAGCCGCTGAGAAACCCCGCAATTCGGTGATGGAGGACGTCCATACCGGCCAGCCGGCGTTAGCGCTGGCGCAGAAGGTGATTCAGCGCGCGCATGCGGCCGGCGTGCCCGCCGATCTGATTCCCGCCGAGATCACCTCCATCTCGGTGTCGACGGATGTCGACGCGGAAAGTGTGCTGCGCACCCACGTTTTGGAATTCGTGGACATGGTCCGCGCGGTCGAGCGTTCGATCGCTGCCACACGTCGCGGGGACAGCGTGCCCGAGGAGTTCGACGTGGCCCCGCTGGGCGAGGTCACCGAGCAGGAGTGGCGCGAGCACTGGCCATCCGCGGTGGCCGAGCCCGCGGCGGCGGACGAGGGCTTCGAGGACGAGGACGTCGACGCGAATTCCGAAGACGACGAGGACGACGACGAGTCCGAGGACGACGACGGTAGCGAGGACGCGCAGGCGGACGGCGAGACCGGCAAGGGATCCAAGAAGTCCGGCAAAGGCGCCAAGCGGAGCCGAGACCGGGGTTGATGCCGGTCTGAGTCGCCTTCGCGGATTTGCTGATCAGCGATCCCCGCGATGTTTGCCGTTTTCCATGGTCACGACGGGTAATGTGGCTTGTGAGTTGGTGAATCCCGGTGGTTGGCATTGTTCCCGCTTTGCTAGCCAGGGCACGCGGCAGCTAAGCGACGAATTGGCTGACAGGGCATTCGCCGGCTCAACGCGACCGGTTACCGCGAAAGGTCATGGGACGATAATCATTGAGTGACGTTGGTGTAGGGGAAGTTAAGGGGAACGTGGTGTCGCCGAGGCGTTGGTTGCGGGCGGCCGCCGTGATAGGCGCGACCGCGATGCTGATGGCCTCGAGCTGCACCTGGCAACTCAGCCTCTTCATCCCCGCCGGCGTACCGCCGCCCTTCGGGGATCCGGTGCCCGCGGTGAACACGCACGCCAGCGGCCGGCCCGCAGATCAGTTGCGGGACTGGGCGCGGCCCCGCGCCGCGGCCCTGGAAATCCCGCTGATCGCCTTGGAGGCCTACGCGTACGCCGCCCGCGTCGCCGAGGTGGAAAACCCGAAGTGCCACATCGCATGGACCACACTGGCCGGCATCGGACAGGTCGAGAGCCATCACGGCACCTATCGCGGCGCCACGCTGTCGCCCAACGGGGATGTAAATCCACCCATCCGGGGTGTCCAGCTGGACGGCAGCGGCGGCAACCTGCGCATTGTCGACGCTGCGCAAGACACCACGGACAGCCAGCCCGCGATAGCCCGCGCGATGGGGCCCATGCAGTTCATCCCGGAGACCTGGCGGCTGTACGGGGTCGACGCCCACAACGACGGCCGCCTCAGCCCGGACAACATCGACGACGCCGCCCTGGCGGCGGCAGGGTACTTATGTTGGCGCGGAAAGGATCTCGCGACAGCTCGCGGATGGGTCACCGCGCTGCGCGCCTACAACAACTCCGGGGTCTACGCGCGCGCCGTCCGTGACTGGGCGACCGCCTATGCGGCGGGTCACCCGCTGTAGAAGGATGAACCACTGTCCCAGGCTTTAGGCTGAAGGCCGTCCCGGGGCAGGCATCAGCTACTAGACACGTCCAGGCAAGGAGATCCCAGTGCCGATTATCGAGCAGGTCGGGGCCCGCGAGATTCTCGATTCCCGAGGTAACCCGACCGTCGAGGTCGAGATAGCCCTGATCGACGGAACCTTCGCTCGCGCGGCGGTGCCGTCCGGCGCGTCGACGGGCGAGCACGAGGCCGTCGAGCTGCGCGACGGCGGCGAGCGCTACGGCGGCAAGGGCGTGGACAAGGCCGTGCAGGCTGTGCTCGACGAGATCGGCCCGGCCGTGATCGGACTCAATGCCGACGACCAGCGGCTCGTCGACCAGGCGCTGGTGGATCTGGACGGCACCCCGGACAAGTCCCGGCTCGGCGCCAACTCGATCCTCGGTGTGTCGCTGGCCGTCGCCAAGGCCGCCGCCGATTCGGCCGAGCTGCCGCTGTTCCGCTACCTCGGCGGCCCGAACGCGCACATCCTGCCGGTGCCGATGATGAACATCCTCAACGGCGGCGCACACGCCGACACCGGGGTCGATGTCCAGGAGTTCATGGTCGCGCCGATCGGCGCGCCGAGTTTCAAGGAAGCGCTGCGCTGGGGTGCCGAGGTGTACCACTCGCTGAAGTCAGTGCTGAAGAAGCAGGGCCTGAGCACCGGGCTGGGCGACGAGGGCGGTTTCGCGCCCGACGTCGCGGGCACCAAGGCGGCGCTTGACCTGATTCTGTCGGCCATCGAAGCGACCGGTTTCAAGGCGGGATCCGATGTGGCGCTGGCGCTCGATGTGGCGGCCACCGAATTCTTCACTGACGGTGAGGGTTACAGCTTCGAAAAGGAGATCCGCAGCGCCGAGCAGATGTCGGAGTTCTACGCGAGCCTGCTCGACACCTACCCGCTGGTTTCCCTCGAGGATCCGCTGTCCGAGGACGACTGGGACGGCTGGGTGGCGTTGACGACGGCCATCGGTGACCGCGTCCAGATCGTCGGAGACGACCTGTTCGTCACCAACCCGGAACGCCTCGAAGAAGGCATCGAACGCGGCGCCGGCAACGCGCTGCTGGTCAAGGTGAACCAAATCGGCACGCTGACCGAGACGCTGGACGCGGTCGCGCTGGCTCACCACAGCGGGTACCGCACGATGATGAGCCACCGCAGCGGTGAGACCGAGGACACCACGATCGCCGATCTGGCGGTCGCCGTCGGCAGCGGACAGATCAAGACCGGCGCGCCGGCCCGCAGCGAGCGGGTCGCCAAGTACAACCAGCTGCTGCGCATCGAGGAGGCCCTCGGCGACGCCGCCCGCTACGCCGGCGATCTGGCCTTCCCGCGCTACGCATTGGATGTGAAATAGCTTGACAGTCAACAGAAAACACGGCTAGGCGGCCGATGCCCGACGCGAAACGGCCAGATCCGAAGCGCCGCTCCCCGGCATCGCGCCCGGGGAAAGCCGGCGATTCGGTCCGGCGGGGTCGGGCCGCCAAACCGTCGTCCAAGCCGTCGTCGCGCACGTCGAAACTCGCGCAGAACGCCACCGCTGCCCGCACGACGGCCGAGCACATCGTCGAGCCCATCAAGCGGCAGATCGCCGAGTCGGTCGAGCAACGATCCGAGCAGCGGCTCGGTTTCACCGCGCGGCGCGCTGCGGTGCTGGCCGCCGTGGTGTGCGTGCTGACGTTGACGATCGCGGGACCGGTGCGCACCTATTTCGCGCAGCGCACCGAGATGGCTCAACTGAACGCCAGTGAAGCGGCGCTGCGCCGTCAGATCGCCGAACTCGAGCAAAAGAAGGTCAAGCTCGGCGATCCGGCCTATATCGCGGCGCAGGCCCGCGAGCGCCTGGGATTCGTAATGCCGGGGGACACCCCGTTCCAGGTCCAGCTTCCCCCCGGCGCGGCGGCGTCCCCCCAGCCCGGCGCCGAGACGGCGAAGCCGTCGAGCAGTGCGCCGTGGTACTCCTCGCTGTGGCACACCATCGCCGACGCGCCGCACCTGCCACCGGCCAGCGCGCCGGGGCCGCCGGCCGGACCCGGGCAGCCCGCGCCGGCGGAATCACCGAAGCCCGCGACTCCCGGTGGTTGATCGTGGCGACCTGGAAGCGGTGGCACGCCAACTCGGTCGCGAGCCGCGCGGTGTGCTGGAGATCGCCTACCGATGTCCCAACGGCGAGCCCGCCGTGGTGAAGACCGCGCCGAAACTTCCTGACGGAACACCGTTTCCGACGTTGTACTACCTGACGCATCCCGCGCTCACCGCGGCCGCGAGCAGGCTGGAGACCACGGGACTGATGCGCGATATGACCGAGCGGCTCAGGACGAACCCCGAACTGGCCGCCGCGTATCGGCGGGCGCACGAGTCCTATCTGGCCGAGCGGGACGCGATCGAACCGCTCGGGACGACGTTCTCCGGCGGCGGGATGCCGGACCGGGTCAAATGCCTGCATGTGCTGATCGCGCATGCGCTGGCCAAGGGACCCGGGGTCAATCCGCTGGGCGACGAGGCCGTGGCGTTGCTGGCCGCCGAGCCGGCGATGGCCACGATTCTGGACGCTGAGTTGTGGCGCTGAGAGCCGCCGGTGTCGACTGCGGCACCAACTCGATCCGGTTGCTGATCGCCGACGTCTCCGAAGGGCGGCTGACCGACGTGCACCGCGAGACCCGGATCGTGCGCCTGGGTCAGGGTGTCGACGCCACCGGCCAGTTCGCGCCGGAGGCGATCGAGCGAGCCAGAGTCGCGCTCGTCGACTATGCGAAGCTGATGAAAGACCATGGCGTGCAGCGGGTTCGGATGGTTGCCACCTCGGCCGCTCGCGACGTCAGCAACCGTGACGACTTCTTCGCGATGACGGCCGGTGCGCTGGGCCCGGTGCTGCCCGGTGCTGTCGCCGAGGTGATCACCGGAGCCGAGGAGGCCGAGCTGTCCTTCCGCGGCGCGGTCGGTGAATTAGACAGCGCCCGTGGACCTTTCGTTGTCGTAGATCTGGGCGGCGGCTCGACGGAGATTGTGCTGGGTGCCGAGCAGGTCATCGCGAGCTACTCGGCCGACATCGGCTGCGTCCGGCTGACCGAACGCTGCCTGCACTCCGACCCGCCGACGCCTGCGGAAGTGGACGCCGCGCGTGCATTCGTGCGCGAGCGGCTGGAGCCCGCGCTGCGGCACGTGCCGGTCGAGGGGGCCCGGACCTGGGTCGGACTGGCCGGCACGATGACCACGCTATCGGCGCTGGCGCACAACATGACGACCTATGATGCTGCGGCCATTCATCTTTCGCGGGTCGACGGCGAAAACCTGGTGTCGGTGTGTGAGAAGCTGATCGGCATGACGCGAGCACAGCGCGTCGCGTTGGCGCCGATGCACGAGGGCCGCGCCGATGTGATCGGCGGCGGCGCGATCGTGGTGCAGGAGCTGGCCCGCGAGTTGCGCGCCCGAGCCGGCATCGACGAGTTGACGGTCAGCGAACATGACATCCTCGACGGCATCGTGCTCTCGATCGCCGGGTAGCTGTGCGTCGACCGCTTTGAGTGTGCGTCCAGGGCGCCGTCAACGCACAATCCCCGCCGTGCGGGCACGGTCGAAACCCAGATGCGACTCAGGCCTCGAAGCGGTAACCCATGCCCGATTCGGTCAGCAGGTGCTTGGGATGCGACGGGTCGTCTTCGAGTTTGCGCCGCAATTGAGCGAGATACACACGCAGGTAATGGGTTTCGGTGGCATACGCCGGCCCCCACACCTCTTTGAGTAATTCCTCGCGGCCCACCAGCTTCCCGCGATTGCGCACCAGCACCTCGAGCATGCCCCATTCGGTCGGGGTGAGGTGCACCTCGGCGCCGTTCTTGGTGACCTTCTTAGCGGCCAGGTCGACCGTGAACGCGTCGGTTTCCACCACCGGCTCGTCGAGCTCGGAGGCCGCGGCGTTGCGGCGCACCGCGGCCCGCAGCCGAGCCAGAAACTCGTCCATTCCAAAGGGTTTCGTGACGTAGTCGTCAGCCCCGGCGTCCAGTGCCTCGACCTTGTCGGAAGAATCGGTGCGCGCGGACAACACGATCACCGGCGCCGTGAGCCAGCCCCGCAGACCGGCGAGCACCTCGATGCCCGAGATGTCGGGCAGGCCGAGATCAAGGATCACCACATCGGGTTTGTGTTCGGCCGCGGCGCGCAGGGCACCGGCGCCGGTCGCGGCGGTGACGACCTCGTAGCCGCGCACCGACAAGTTGATGCGCAGCGCACGCAGAATGTGCGGCTCGTCGTCGATCACCAAGACCCGGGTCATGGGACACCAATCGGTTGTGGCGGTGCAGCCAATTCTACGACGACGGTGAGTCCACCCCCAGGAGTGTCTCCGGCCGCGATGCTGCCGCCCATGGCTTCCACGAAGCCACGCGCCACCGACATCCCCAGTCCCACACCGGTGGTGTTGTCGTGGTCGCCCAGCCGCTGGAACGCTTCAAAGATCTGATCCTCGGTCCCATGCGGGATTCCGGGGCCCTCGTCGATCACGTTGATCAGCACCCGATCTGCGACCCGCCCGGCGTTGACCCGGACCACGCAGTTGGGCGCATACCGCAGCGCGTTGTCGATCAGGTTGGCGAACACCCGTTCCAGTAGTCCGGGATCGGCCATCGCCACCGCGTCGCCCACGTCGACCTTGACCCGGTCAATCGCGGAGCGGTAGAAGCCGGTGGCTCCCTTGCCGATACTGACCAGCGCGCGCTGCACGGTCTCCTCGAGATAGACCATGCGCAGGTCCGGTCGCACCACACCCGCTGCCAGACGCGAAGAATCAAGCAGGTTTCCGACCAAGGCGGTCAGCTGGTCGATGGATTCCTCGATGGTGGCCAGCAATTCGGCCGTGTCCTCGGCGGAGAACGCGACGTCTTCGGCGCGCAGACTGGACACCGCGACCTTGGCCGCCGCCAGCGGTGTCCGTAGGTCGTGGCTGACCGCCGAGAGCAGCGAGCGCCGCAGCTCGTCGGCCCGCACGATGGCCTCGGCTCGGCTGGCCTCTTCGGCCAGCTCGCCCTGACGGATCAGGCCGGCGGCCTGCTTGGCCACCGCGGTCAGCACCCGGCGGTCGCGGGCGGAAAGCTTGCGTCCCGCCATCAGCATCCAGAACTCGTCGTCACCGACCTCGATCGCGGTATCCGCGGAATCGACGGTCACACAAGGATCTTTGCCCACGCAGGCGACGATGTAGCTCTTCTTGCCGGCGGCGCGGTCTTCCTCGCTCGGCTCGCGCAGCATGCTGACCGCGCGCTGCGAGTAGGTCTCGCGCACCCGTTCCAGCAGCGTCTCGAGGTCCGCGCCGCGCAGCACCGAACCCGCGAACAGCGTTAGCAGCTCGGCCTCTTGAGCCGCGAGCCGGGCTTCGCGGGTTCGATTGTTGGCGAAGTCGACGAGCACCGCGACCGCGACCGCGATCAGCAACAGCACCAATTCGGTGATGGCACTGTTGGGTTCGGCGATCGTGAAGCTGTGCCGGGGAGCAATGAGGAAGTAATTCAGTAGCAGCCCGGACAACACCGCCGAAAGGGCCGCCGGCGCAACGCCTCCCAGCAGACCCACCAGCAGCACCCCGACGAAGAACAACGCACTTTCCCCGCCGGTGTCCAGATAGGGGTCCAGCATCGTCACCGTGACGGCACAAATGAGCGACGGCACGATGATCGCGGCCAGCCAGGAGGCGATGCGTCGCTCACGTGGGGCAAACGACGCGAAATGGAAACCCCGCTTCGATTCGTCGTGGGTGACGATGTGCACGTCGATCTTGCCCGACTGCTGAACGACGGTCGTGCCGATACCCTCCTCGAAAATCCGGGCCCATCGGGACCGTCGAGAGGTGCCGATCACCAACTGGGTGGCGTTCATCTCACGGGCGAAATCCAGTAGTGCCGTGGGGACGTCGTCACCGATCACGGTGTGTACCGACGCGTCCAGGCTGTTGGCCAGTTCGCGGATCTTGTGCATCCGGGATTCCGACAGACCGGCCAGCCCGTCGCCTCGTATAACATGAACGACCATCAACTCGGCGCTGGATTTCGATGCGATGCGCGAGGCCCGCCGAACCAAAGTTTCCGATTCCGGACCACCGGTGACCGCCACGACGACGCGCTCGCGTGCTTCCCACATGTCGGTGATCTTGTTCTCCGCGCGGTACTTGGCCAGGGCGGTGTCCACCTGGTCGGCCAGCCACAACAGCGCCAATTCCCTTAGCGCCGTGAGGTTTCCGCGACGGAAGTAGTTAGAAAGCGCCGCGTCGATCCTGGCTGGGGCGTAGACATTGCCGTGGGATAACCTGCGCCGCAGTGCTTCCGGCGTGATGTCGATGAGCTCGACCTGCGAGGCTTCTCGGACAATGGAGTCCGGAATCGTTTCTTGTTGTTCGATGCCCGTGATTTGGGCGACGACGTCGTTGAGGCTTTCCAGGTGCTGGATGTTGACGGTGGAGATCACGGCGATGCCGGCATCGAGAAGTTCTTCGACGTCCTGCCAGCGTTTGTGATTCTTGCTGCCCGGCGTATTGGTATGGGCGAGTTCGTCGACCAGCACGACCTGCGGATGTCGCGCCAGCACGGCGGGCACGTCGAGCTCCGGGAACCTGCTACCGCGGTAGTCGATATAGCGCGGTGGAATCGTCTCGATGCCCTCAAGCATCGCAGCGGTTTTCGCGCGGCCATGGGTTTCCACCACCGCCGCGACCAGATCGGTGCCGCGTTCCAGCCGCCGGTGTGCCTCGCCGAGCATTGCGTAGGTCTTGCCGACGCCGGGAGCCGCACCGAGGTAGATGCGTAGCTCCCCGCGCTTGGGATGGCGGTCTTGGCGGGAGACGTCGCTCACGTCAACCATCATCCCCCTATGCCGTTAGCTCGATACCGGATATTTGCGATCGAGTTCCAGGTTGAGCTGCAACACGTTTACCGTCGGCTCCCCGAAGAATCCAAGGTCACGGCCGCTGCGGTACTGGGCTAGGACCGCCTTGATCTGATCCGGGCTGACATGGCGAGCTTTGGCCACCCGGGCGACCTGGATGTCGGCGTAGGCCGGCGAGATGTCAGGGTCGAGCCCGCTTCCGCTGGCGGTGACCGCATCGGCGGGTACCACAGGGCTGGCGGGTGCGGCCCCACGGATGGGCACAATCTGGCCCATCGAGTAGTCCTCACCGTACTTAGCGCACTCGACCCGCACGCCCTGGTAGCTGGTCAGGAACGGCGTCCGCGTCGTCTGGCACGGCTCGTTGAGGCTGATCACTTGGGTGGGGTGAATGACGTTTCCGCGGGTGTCGCGGGGGCCGATCACCGAGAGCACCGCGCCCACGCCGCCGCCGGTGCAGAACGGACGCGAACCATCCACCCCCTCCAGCTGGCCGACGGTGGCGCTGCGCGTGCATACCTGCGTCAGCAGGCTTGGCTTGAAGCCCGCGTCCGAGGCAGACTTCCCCGCCGCCAATTGCGCTGGGTCGGCCGGCGTGTCGACGATGCTTTCCGGCCCGAGGTTGCTCGCGCTGGACGACGTCGGGTCATAACCCGTGCCGGCCGCCGACGGTCGGCTCTGGAAGTACTGCGGCAGGGCGTTGCCGTCCTTATCGGTGAACAGCTGACCGATCAGCCGGCTGCCGATCGGCTTGCCGTTCACCGTGAGAATGGATCCCTCGGCCTTGTCGTGCAATCCGGGGATCTGCGCGACCAGCCAGATGAACAAGGGATAGGCCAAGCCGGTGATCACGGTCAGCACCAGCAGCGCGCGCAAGGCCGCCCAGTGCACGCGGACGAAATTCGAAAACTTCATGTCAGGACATCCCTGGGACGAATTGGATAACGAGGTCTATCAGTTTGATCCCGACGAACGGGGCGATGATTCCACCGAGACCGTAGATATAGAGGTTGCGGCTCAACAGTTTTGACGCGCTGCTCGGTGTGTAGCGCACACCGCGCAGCGACAGCGGGATCAGCGCCACGATGACGACCGCGTTGAAAATCACCGCGGACAGGATCGCCGACTGCGGACTGTGCAGCCGCATGATGTTGATCAGATCCAGGCCGGGAAACAGCGCGACGAACATGGCCGGGATGATCGCGAAGTACTTCGCGATGTCGTTGGCGATCGAGAACGTCGTCAACGCGCCGCGAGTGATCAGCAGTTGCTTGCCGATCTCGACGATCTCGATGAGTTTGGTTGGGTCCGAGTCGAGATCGACCATGTTGCCGGCCTCTTTGGCGGCCGAGGTGCCGGTGTTCATCGCTACGCCCACATCGGCCTGGGCCAGCGCCGGGGCGTCGTTGGTGCCGTCACCGGTCATCGCGACGAGTTTGCCGCCGGCTTGTTCGCGTTTGATCAACGCCAGCTTGTCCTCGGGCGTGGCTTCGGCGAGGAAGTCGTCGACACCCGCCTCGTCGGCAATCGCTTTGGCAGTCAACGGGTTGTCGCCGGTGATCATCACCGTCCGGATGCCCATCTTGCGCATCTCGTCGAAGCGATCCCGCATGCCTTGCTTGACAACGTCTTTGAGGTGGATGACTCCCAGCACTGCGGCCTCGCCGTCACGGACCTCACCCACGACCAGGGGGGTGCCGCCGCCGGCCGAGATCCCGTCAACGATCTCGCCGAGCTGGTGCGACACCTCGCCGCCTTGAGTGCGCACCCATTCCGCGACCGAGCTGGCCGCGCCCTTGCGCAGTTGGTGCCCGTCGAGGTCGACCCCCGACATCCGGGTTGTCGCTGAGAACTCCACCCAGTGGGCATGGGCTAGCTCGCCCGGAGTGCGCGCGCGCAGCCCGAAGTGTTGTTTGGCGAACACGACGACCGAGCGACCTTCCGGTGTTTCGTCGGCCAGGCTGGACAACTGCGCGGCATCGGCCAGCTGCTCGTCGGTGACGCCGTCGAGCGGGATGAAGGCAGCTGCTTGGCGATTGCCCAAGGTGATGGTGCCGGTCTTGTCGAGCAGCAGGGTGTTCACGTCGCCGGCAGCTTCCACCGCCCGCCCGGACATCGCCAACACGTTGCGCTGCACCAGCCGGTCCATGCCGGCGATGCCGATGGCGGACAGAAGTGCGCCGATCGTGGTGGGGATCAGACAAACCAATAGTGACACCATCACGATCCCGGTAACGCCATTTGTGTTGAGCGCCTCGGTGTTTGGCACACCAGGGTTGTTCATCTTGGAGTAGATGGCGAGCGGTTGCAGGGTTGCGACGGCAAAGACGAAGATGATCGTCAACGCGGCCAGCAGGATGTTCAGGGCAATCTCGTTGGGGGTTTTCTGCCGGTTGGCGCCCTCGACGAGCGCGATCATCCGGTCGATGAAGCTTTCCCCAGGCTTTTGGGTGATCTTCACGACGATCCGGTCGCTCAGCACGGTGGTGCCACCGGTGACCGCCGAACGATCGCCCCCGGACTCCCGGATCACGGGCGCCGACTCGCCGGTGATGGCCGATTCGTCCACCGAGGCAATGCCTTCCACGACGTCGCCGTCGCCCGGTATGACTTGCCCGGCCTCGACCACGACGACATCGCCCTGCTGCAGCAGCGGCGCGGCGATCTCTTCCTCGACGCCGGGCGTGCCGGCTTCCCAATTCTTGAGCCGCCGGGCCATCGTGTGGGTTTTGGCCCGGCGCAGCGTTTCCGCCTGAGCCTTACCGCGCCCCTCGGCCACCGCTTCGGCGAGATTGGCGAAAAGCACAGTCAGCCATAGCCACACCACGGTTAGCCACGCAAACCAGGTCGGGCTGATGATCGCCAATACCGTGCTCCAGGCAGCGCCGATTTCGACGATGAACATCACCGGGTTGCGCCACAGTGTGCGCGGGTCGAGTTTGCGCACCGCATCCGGCGTTGCCTTCCACAACATCTTCGGGTCCAGAAGGCCGCCCTGTACCCGTTTGTTGCTGGGCGAGGAGGCGGGCTGCGTCGGCGCAGCCGAATCGACGGTCGCGGTCATCAGTGGATTCCTTCAGCGAGAGGCCCGAGCGCGAGCATGGGTAGGAAAGTGAGGGCCACCAGGATCAACGTGACGCCGGCGACCATTCCGACGAACTGTGGCCGGTGGGTGGGCAGCGTTCCCGCCGATTCCGGGGTGCTGCCCTGCCTGGCCAGCGACCCGGCCAAGGCGAGTACCAACACGATCGGCAGGAACCTGCCGAACACCATCGCCAGTCCGAGGGCGGTGTTGTACCAGTCGGTGTTGACGCTGATTCCGGCGAATGCCGAACCGTTGTTGTTAGCGGCGGAAGTGAACGCGTACAAGACTTCCGAGAGCCCGTGCGGGCCGGTGTTCAGCATGCCGGCGCGTTCGCCCGGCAGCGCCATCGCAATCGCCGTGCCGGTCAGCACGATCAGCGGTGTGACCAGGAAATAGCTTGCCGCCAGCTTGATTTCGCGCGGGTTGATCTTCTTGCCGAGGTATTCCGGAGTCCGCCCCACCATCAGCCCGGCGACGAAGACCGTGATAACGGCCAGAATCAACATGCCGTACAGGCCGGAGCCGGTCCCACCGGGAGCGACCTCACCGAGCTGCATGTTGAACATCGTGATCATCCCGCCGAGGCTGGTGTACGAGTCGTGGAACGAGTCGACGGCACCGGTGGAGGTCAGGGTTGTCGAGTCGGCGAATACTGCCGAGTCGGCGATGCCGAACCGTTGCTCCACACCTTCGGCCGCCGCACCCGTCGCGGTCGGTACCGTGCCGTGATGCTGCAACTGGAACCAGAGCATGAGCGACACGCTGAGCAGATACAGCGTCGCCATCACCGAGGCGATCGCGTAGCCCTGCTTGGTGCTGCCGACCATCCGCCCGAAGGTGCGCGGCAGCGAAAAGCTGATCACCAGCAGCAGGAAGATCTCCAGCCAGTTCGTCCACGGATTCGGGTTCTCGAACGGGTGCGCGGAGTTCGCGTTGTAGAAGCCGCCGCCGTTGGTGCCAAGCTCTTTGATTGCTTCCTGGCTGGCCACCGGGCCGCCGGTGATGGTCTGCTGGGCGCCGCCGAGGGTGGTGGCGACCTGGTCGTGCAGGTGGAAATTCTGGATCGCGCCCCCCGCGATCAGCACGATCGCGGCGATGATCGAGATGGGCAGCAGGATGCGCAGCACCGTGCGTACCAAGTCGACCCAGAAGTTCCCGAGGTCGCCGGTGCGCCTGCGGGCGAAGCCGCGCACCAGGGCGATCGCCACCGCCATCCCGACGGCGGCCGAGACGAAGTTCTGCACCGCCAGGCCGGCCATCTGTACCAGGTGGCCCTGCGTCGATTCGCCGGAGTAGGCCTGCCAGTTGGTGTTGGTGACGAAGCTGACCGCGGTGTTCCAGGCCAGCGCCGGCGTCATCTTGGTCGCCGGATCATGCAGGTGCAGTGGCAATTTGTCCTGCACGAGCTGGAACACGAACAGGAAGAGAATGCTGATCGAGGAGAACGCCAACACACTGCGGGCGTAGGCGCCCCAGGTCTGCTCGGAGCGTGAGTCGACACCGATCAACCGGTAGATGAGTCGCTCGGCGTAAGAGTCCTTCTCCGACGTGTACACCCGGTACATGTAGTCGCCGAACGGCACATGCACCGCAACCAGCGCTGCGACGAGAAGTACGAGGAAAATGATTCCCGCGGACGTTGTGCTCACTAGAACCTCTCCGGGAACAGCAGGGCGCACCCGAGAAACAGGGCGAGAACGATGGAAAGTACTAGACCTACGACGTTTTCGTAGTTCACAGCCGTTCGACCAACTTCTGCACGAGGCCTAGCACGGCGAACACCGCCACCGTGAGCACGACGAATGCCAACACGCCCATCTTGTCTCCGTTCCGCGCCGAACGCGTGCATACGAAAGGACCTCATCGAGTCAGCCACACCGCAGTCCTCGGAGGCAAGGTCAGCTTGAAATTAATCGGGGCCAGCCCGATAGGGCCGTTGGTTGATGCTTTCCTAACGGCGCCGCAGTGCACCTTTGCGGTTTCTTTACGCCACTATGTTCGAACCGGGCGGTTCTGTTCAAGCGTGTGATCGGGTTCGGCCACGAGCCCGCTAAACCGCTGTCCGCTCGGCCGCCGGCACATCGAACCGGAGACCGGTTCGTCGTAGCCAATCACGATTCGTGACAAAGCTTTTCGCGAAGCGCGACTAACGCGACGTAACGGCGTTCGACGTCGGCGCGGTCGGAGTGTTCGGAAACCGATTCCACATTCGAACGCGCAATCATGGCCGCCTGGTCCGTCAGGACTTGGGCGCGCTGGGGGTCGGTCGTCTGCTCCATGATCGTCGTCAGCGCATCGAGCTGACGGATCATCACCGCCGGCATGCCGCGACCGGCTTGGCGGATCTTTTCGAACGATCGTTGCACCAGCCGCTCGTAGCTGACTTGATCGGAGATGACGCGAATGACTCCGCGGCGATCGCGATGCACTTGAGTGGGCGCCCATATTGGGGCGATTTTGCACAGGCAGTCACCGAGCCAGTCGATGCAGGTAAGTGCCGTGAAGGTGTCGTTGACGGCCGGAGATAGTGCGCGAATCGCGATTTCGACGAGCTGATCGACGCCGAAGGCGACATCCTGTGTCAGGGTGCGATGCGGTCCGGTTGCCTGAGCCCGCGCCAGGTAGTCGGCCACCCGCTCGGCGGCGGTCGCGGGCCACACGCTGGCCAGCTCACGGCCTTCGACCAAGAAATGCCCCGGGCGATAAGGCAGCCGGATCACCGCGTCGGCCTGGGCGGCGACGCGGACCAGCGCCTGATGGCGAATGAATTGCAGGTAACCGCTTTTGGGCGTGGGTATGACGGTGCCGGCGGTTTCAATTCTGGTGAGTAGCTCGTCGAGCGAAGGACCCAGCGCGGGATTTCGGGTCGCGAATTCCGGTTGGTCCTCACTCTGTACCGCCACGGCACGGGCCAAATCTCTGGCGATGCCGGCAATCACCTGGGGTAGCTGGATTTGGGTGGCGATGTGGTGAATGAAGTAGATCAAGACCATCACATCGATGAGAACCAGGCCGAAAGCAGTCGTGATCGAGATGTGAGGCACGAAGTCGCCGTGATCTCCGGGTCCGATCGACACCAGCGTCACGATGCAGTACACGAACGTCGCCACGAACACCCCCAGTGTGAGCTGGGTGCCGCGGTCGCGGATGAAATTTCGTAGCATCCGCGGGCCGAACTGCGTCGACGCGAGGGTCAACGTCACGATCGTGATGGAAAAAACGATGCCGACGACGGTGATCACCGAGGCCGCAATGGAGGTCAATATCTGACGCGCCGCATCGGCGGTTCCGCTGATAACCCAACTCGGAGGCCGGATTTCGCCCTGGTACGTGGCCCGGTCCAACCACAGCGTCAGGGCGAAAAGACCGAGCGCCGCGACTATCACCATCGCCGGGACGAACCACAGGTTGGTGCGCAGTTCTTCGCGGCGCCACTCCGGCCATACCAGACGGGGGCTTGGCATCACATCAGCACAGCCGCCGGCGAACGCACACCGAAGCGTTCACTATCACGGCGGCTATCTAACTGATCAGCCCCGATAAGCGCAAGTTCCAGTCGGCAATCCGACGCGGGTTCGCCGGTCGAAAAGGTTTCGTAAATGTTTGGGCAGCGCGCGTATGGATGCTGTTGGGACCGAAGCGCGCGTGGTGCCGAGGCGTCAATCTGGCTTCATGCACGACACGCGCGACCGAGTTGCTCAACCCGCCGTGGTTCCGACGACACGCGCGGCACTTTCCGCGCGGGGAGGGTGGTCGCGACTGCTCGACGGCGCCCACCCGTGGGGATCATTTGTCGCCACGGTCGGACGCTACGGGGTTCAACGCTTTGAGTTGGTCGTCTATCCGCCCGGAAGCAGCGTCGCCGATCGGCAACTGGCGCGGCTATGGCGGGGATGGCCGATTAGTGGCGCCGCGCTCGGGTTGATCGCGATGGTGGTGCTCGGCGAGGTGGCGGCCTCACCCGACACCGTGCTGGCCTTCGCCGTTGTCTGCTACATGATCATCGGCGCTCTGCTCTTCCTGACGGCCGGGCCCACCCGCGTGCAAGTCAGGTCTGTGTCGATCGCCCTGATGCCCCAGGGCGCCGACTCTCGCGAATTAAGTAGGTACGTCGAAGGTCTCAGCTTGGCCACGATGCTGACCCGCGCCGACCGGTTGCTCAAGGCGGGTGCGATCTCATCGGGCGAGCATGAGCTGATTTGGCGAGAAGCCTACGAGCGTCTCGCCGCGATCCAAGTCTGACGTGGGGTCGCGGACCCGGACTACCCGCTCGGAGCGTCGATCATCGGCAGCCGCACCCGGAAGACCGTTCGGCCGTGGGCGGATTCGGCACTGACCGAGCCGTGATGGGCTTTGACGATCGAACTGACGATGGCCAGACCCAGTCCGATGCCCGACCCGTCGGATCGGGAAGTGTTCGCGCGGACGAATCGCTCGAACAGCCGGGGGAGCAGATCCGCGTCGATGCCGGGGCCGTTATCGGCAACGGTCAGCTCGGCGTGCGGAGCGCCGGAATCGTCGCGGTGGCAGGTGATTGCGGTGGTGACCGTGACGCCGGGCGGCGTGTGCAGGCGGGCGTTGCTGTGCAGATTGCTGACGGCTTGATGCAGCCGGGCGTGGTCGCCGCGCACCCAGACCGGGCCCTCGGGCAGGTCTTTGAGCCACGTGTGGGTCGGCGCCGCGACCGCGGCGTCGTTCACCGCGTTGATCACCAGTTCGGCCAGGTCGACGTCTTCGTTCTGCAGGTCCTCACCCTCGCCCAGGCGTGAGAGCAGCAGCAGCTCCTCGACGAGCAAGGACATTCGCTGTGCCTCGGACTCGATGCGCGCCAGCGCGTACTCGGTGGTCGGGGGTAGCGCCGAACTGTCCTGGCGGGTCAGCTCCGCGTAGCCCTGAATCGCGGCCAGCGGCGTTCGCAGCTCGTGGCTGGCGTCGGTGAGGAATTGCCGCATCCGCATGTCGGAGTCGACGCGATGCGCCAGCGCGCTATCCACATTGTCCAGCAACCGGTTCAGGGTGTGCCCGACGATGCCGACCTCGTTGTCGGGATCGGTGTCTTCCTGCCGGACGCGGACGCTGATCCGGTGGTCGTCACCGGTAAGCGGCATGGCGGCGACTTCCGCGGCGGTCGCCGCGACCCGGCGCAGCGGGCGGAGTGTGTAGCCGACCACCCAGACGGTGAGCCCGGCGGTGATCACCAGGGCGGCCGCGATCAGCAGGCTGGTGGTGATGTACTTGCGGGCCATGATCTGGTCGGCCAGCTTCACCGACATCCCGACGATCAGCAGATCGGATCCCTCACGCCGGCTGTCGACGCGGTAGGCGCCCAGGCTGCCGAGCCGTACCGTCCTGGGCGGCGCGTCGGCCCAGGACAGCGATTCGATCGCGTGAATCACGTCGGGCGGCGCGGGTTTTGGTTCGTCCTCGGAAAACACCGCCGAGCCGATCACGGTGCCGTTGTGCACCACGGCGATCAGGTTGCCCGGTGTTTGTCCGGTGAACTCCAGCATCGCCTGGTCCACCGGCGGCGTGCGGCGGTGCGCCGAGGTGTGCTCGCCGTTGCGGTACCGGGTGTAGGAGTTGCTCAGCGCATCGAGCGATTCGGCGACGTCGGCGTCGCTGATCGCGGTGACGTAGCCGCGCAAGCTGAGCACCGAGACCACACCGACAGATACCAAAACCACTGTGACAACGGCTAATACGCCTATCAGTAATTGGCGGCGCAGCGACCGGGGCAACCAGAAAGGGGTGTTGCGCCGGCTGGTCATTCCAGGGGTCGCAGCATGTATCCGACACCTCGCACGGTGTGGATCATCGGCTCGCGGCCGGAGTCGATTTTCTTTCGCAGATACGAGATGTAGAGGTCGACGATGCTGGTGCGCCCGGCGAAGTCGTAGTTCCAGACGCGGTCCAGGATTTCGGTGCGGCTCAGCGCGCGGCGCGGGTTGCGCATCAGGAACCGCAGCAATTCGAACTCGGTCGACGACAGCGATATCGGCGTGCCGTCGCGGGTGACTTCGCGGCTGGCGGTGTCCAGCCGAAGATCACCGACCTTGAGCGCTTCGGCGGCCGGCGGCGACAGCTGGCTGGACCGGCGCAGCAACCCGCGCAGACGTGCGACGAGTTCCTCGAGGCTGAACGGCTTGGTCATGTAGTCGTCGGCGCCCGCGGTGAGGCCGGTGACCCGGTCCATGACCGAATCGCGGGCGGTCAGGAACAGCGTGGGCGTGTAGACGTCGGATTCGCGGATCCGCTGCAGAATGCGCAGGCCATCCATGTCCGGAAGCATGATGTCGAGGACGAGGACATCGGGTGTAACCCGGTCGAACTTGGCCAGTGCTTCACGTCCGTTGTGGGCGATCTCCACCACCCAGCCCTCGTAGTGCAGGGCCATTTTGACCAGGTTGGTCAGCGCCGGCTCGTCGTCCACCAGCAAAACCCGGATCGGTGAACCGTCGGCACGATAGATCCTCGGCAGCTGTCCAAGGATGGCCTGACGGGGGCGCTGGCTACCCGCGTATCCGGACGTTACGGCGGTCATGTCCCTGAATTCTCGCAAAGCGCATAAGCGCTTGTCACGGAGTTCATAGACTTCTCAAATCTTACGAATCCCCGGATCGCGTGCGGCGCGAATGTCGTGGCAAACGGCGCTGTGCCGCAACGAGTTTCGTTGACGCGTCACCCGGACCGCGCAATACAGCGCCGGCCCGCACATGCAACGGGGCCGCACACCGATTGGTGTGCGGCCCCGTTGTGAAGCGAAAGCTGTCAGGCCCAGCTGGACCCGACGGCGCTGTCGGTGCTGGCCATGTTGTTGCCCGCGGTCTGCACCTTCTGCCCGTGCTGGTTGGCCTGCTCGTAGATCACCTGGAAGTTGCGACCCAACTGGGTGATGAACTCCTGGCACGCCACCGAACCGGCGCCACCCCAGAAGTCACCGGCAGCCAGCACATCGCGAACGATGGCCTGGTGCTCGGCCTCCAACGAAGCGGCCTGCGCGCGGATCAACGCACCGTGCGCGTCCACGTCTCCGAACTGGTA
>NZ_JBGGKR010000008.1:0-276780 GCF_041287235.1 Mycobacterium sp. pR1184
CGGCGGCTTCGGGGGCTGCGGTGATGGCGCTGACGGGTACCGCGGCGGCGTGGCTGACCGCCGGAGCGGCTCCGGACCACACGGCCGGGACCGACAGGCGCCCGACCGAGCCGGCGTTGCCCAGACCCGCGGCGACCGCCGGTGCGGCGTGGGCACCGCCGCCGAGCATGCCGCCCAGACCCGCCAGGCCCTTGGGAGCCGCGGACGCCGCGCTGGCGGCCGCACCTCCGAGGGCGCCGGTGCTTTTGGCGATCTGCACACCACTGTTGCCCATACCGACGGAGAAGTACGGCAGACCCTCGGTGTTATAGGCAAAACCGACGAACGGGCTCAGACCGTTGACGAAGCTGGCGAAACTGCTCGGCAGAATGGTCTGCCCAGTCAGCAGGAACCAGCCCTGAGTAAGCAGGTCGCTGCCGTTGGTGCCGGCGACCAACGCCTGGGGCGACGCCGCGTTTGCCAGCGTTTGCGGTGTCTGGGTGATCGCCTGTGCCGTGGTGTTGGCGGCGTTGCCCGCACCCGTGCTCGCCGCCGACGAGGTCGCCGCGGCCTGCTTGGCCCCGGCGTCCTGGGTGGACACCTCGGGCGCTGCGGCAAACGGGGTCACCTTGGTCGCCGACGACGATTGTCCCGCGTAGCTGTACATGGTGGTGGCGTCCTGGGCCCACATCTGGCCGTACTGCGACTCGAGCTGGGCGATGACTCCGGTGTTCTGCCCCAGCACGTTGGTTTGCAGCGCCTGGGTCAGCAGCGCCCGGTTCTGCGCGATCAGCGGCGGCGGCACCACCGAGGCGAACGCCGTCTCGAAGGCCACGGCGGCCGAGTCGAGCTGCTGGGCAGCCTCTTCGGCCTGGGTCGCGGTGGTCTTCATCCAGGTCACGTACGGCGTCAGCGCCTGGACCGCGGCGGTCGAGGCCGGCCCCAGCCACTGCTCGCTGGACAGCTGGGTGATCACGTTCTCGTAACCCAGTGCGGCCGAATTCAGCTCCGCGGCAAGCGAACGCCAGGCCGAGGCCGCCGTCGTCATCGACGTCGAACCCGCGCCCGAGTACATGCGCGCGGAGTTCACTTCTGGAGGAAGCGCTCCAAAATCAATCATCGTGATCTCCTTAGCCCGCCGCGGCCGCGTTGGCCGCCTCTGTCAGCGCATATGACCCCGAGCTCATGCTCAAGGTGTTGACGAACTGCTCGTGGATGGCGGTGGCCTGTGCACTGACCGCCTGGTACATCTGTGCGTGTGCAGCGAACTGTGCCGCCGTCAGCGCCGACACCTCGTCGGCAGCGGCCGGTACCACACCCGTTGTCGGAGCCGCGGCCGCAGCATTCTGGGCGGTCAGCGCCGAACCGATCCCCTGTAACGTGCTCGCCGCCGCCGCCAACGCTTCTGGCTGCGTTGTCACAAACGACATGTGATTCCCTCCTCGGTAACCGTCCGGTGCACACACCGGCGGGTTTTCTTGACAATGACGTTAGTTCGCTCGCAGTTGGACTTGCCCTGTCCATGCGAACTGTTCAGACCTGGACAATCTCTGTTCATCTGGCGGTCACTTCTGTTCCTCGAGATTCGAATTCCTCATGGCCGTTATCCCGCGGACGGTGGACGGACAAGCACGTTGCGCTTGAAGCCGTACTTGTGGGTGAAGCCGGTGGCGGCCCGTCGTCCGGTACCGGTCATGGGCATGCCTTGCAGGATGCCGTTGTTGGCGGGTCCGGTGGCGCTGGTGGCGTAGTTGACGGTGGTGGCGTGGATGGCCGGTTCCTCGATGGCGGTGGGCGCCGCGCCGGCCCAGGTATTGGGGACCGAGAGTCCGCCAACCTTGACCGAGGTAGCCAGGTGCGCGGTGGCCGCGAGGCCGCCGGGGTGGCCACCGCCGAGCGCGGCCAGACCGGCGAACTGCGGCGTCGGGTACCACGCACCGCTACCACCGGCCGTGGCACCGAGACCGAAGGTCAACTGCTGCTGCATCTGGTAACCGAAGGCTCCAAGACCGACGCCGAAGTAGGCCTGCAGGCCCTGGCGCAGCGTGTTGAAGAAGCCCGGGGTCCAACCATTGGGGTTGTCCGGCGTGGGGATCGTGAACCATCCCTGCCACCAGGGCGGCGGATCCGCTGCGGCGGCGGCCTGCTGGGGCGCTGCCGCCGGGGCGTTGACCGAGGCTTGCTGCAGCATCTGCGGCACCGTGCTGTTGGAGGCCATCTGCGTGCCCGCGTTGGCCGCCGTCTGACCCGACTGGCTGGCCGGCTCGGAGGCGGCCTTTGCCACCGCTTGCGCCTGGTTGTTCGTGCCGTCCGGAGTGGTGGTCTGCGGCGACGACGTGATCGGAGGCACCTCGGCCTCGATTGCCGACGCTGCCGCGTAGCTGTACATGGTGACCGCGTCCTGGGCCCACATCTCCATGTACTGGGCTTCGGTGACCGCGATCGCCGGGGTGTTTTGGCCGAAGAAGTTCGTCGCGATCAGGGTCGCCAACAACACGCGGTTGGCCGCGATCACCGGCGGGGGCACCGTCGCCATGAACGCCGCCTCGAATGCGGCGGCCGCCCCCCGGGCCTGCATCGCGGTCTGCTCCGTATCAGCCGCCATCGAGCTGAGCCAGGTCACGTACGGCAGGACCGCGGCGAGCATCCGCTGCGATACGGGCCCCATCCACGGTCCGCTGGTCAGCTCGGAAATCACCGAGTTGTATCCGCTGGCTGCTATGGCCAGTTCAGCCGAAAGCGCATCCCAGCCTGCGGCAGCGGCCATCATTGGCCCCGATCCCGGGCCCGCATACATGCGACCGGAATTGATTTCGGGCGGTAACGCTCCGAAGTCCAACACCGTGTCCTCCTCAATTGGCCGGGATTGCGGTGGCAATCTCGGCTATCGCGTAAGAACCTGTACAAACCATTAGCGGCTGCCTCAGCACCTGCTATCCCCCGACCGCCGACCCTTTAAAGGCCAGGCGTATCCATGGGTTAGCAAACCCTGTGAGCAGGCAATCCGGTAGGTCCTGGCGCACCCGCCCGCCATCCACGGCACGGTGTTCCACCACCATGTTTCCCGGACAGTTGGTCAGGAACGTCATGCCCATCCTGCCTCGATTACCCCCCACTACCAGCAACCAAGCGACAGCTCGTTTGGGCTGAACTGCCGCTCGTGAAAAACATTAATGGCTTATACCCCGGCCACCGACTGGCGATGCCAACTATTCACACCAGGCCAACCATTGTTCACTCCCGGCCAACTGGTGTTCATTTCCAGGGGCTGGCTGTTCACCCGGGGTTCGCCCGTCTGTTTAGGGCCGGACGCCACCGGCGCCGATGGTCCTCGTCACTCCTCGTCGAGGATGAGCGCCATCTCCGGGCAGGAGGCCACCCCGTCGCGAGTCAGCTCCGCTTCCTCGGGTGGCACCTCGTGTTCTTCGAGGATCGAATAGCCCGACTCGTCGATGGGGAACAGATCGGGATCGACGGCGTAGCACTGGGCGTGGCCCACGCATTTCGATTTCTCGAGACGAACCCTCACGAGGTCCCCTCCCCCGCCGCGTCCACGGATCGCGCCAGATCGGATTTGACGAATCGATAGGTAAATCGACCGCTTTTGAATTCTAGAAGATGTTGACACCCGCGCGGCGGCCAGTTCCGCGGTCCACCAGCCGGATTGGAGCCGCTGCGTTACACGTGCGATATTGATGTGCCACCGAAATTCCGGCGACGGCGTCGTTCCACGCGCGGCCGGCCGAGTCGGGCAGCAGGAACGAAATAGCTGACAACAAGCGGAGATAGAGCGCATGAGCATCTCTGGCGATTACGAGCCAGGCGACTTCTACCTACCGCGGCTCGAATACGCCAAATTGCCCATGGCCGTCGACCGTGGTGTCGGATGGAAGGTGCTCCGGGACGCGGGCCCGGTCGTCTTCATGAACGGCTTCTACTACATAACGCGGCGCGACGACGTGCTGGCCGCGCTGCGAAATCCCAAGGTCTTCTCCTCGCGGCTGGCGCTGCAGCCCCCCGGGTACCCGTTGCCGGTGGTGCCATTGGCATTCGACCCGCCCGAGCACACCCGCTACCGCAAGATCCTGCAGCCGTACTTCAGCCCGCACGCCCTGAGCAAGTCGCGGCCGGTGCTCGAGCGCCACGCGGCCGAGATGATCGCGGAGTTCGCCGGCCGCGGCAGTTGCGAGGTGATGGCGGATTTCGCGAACCTGTATCCATTTCAGGTGTTTCTTGACCTCTATGGCCTTCCGCTGGAAGATCGCGACCTGCTGATCGGCTGGAAAGACGCCCTGATCGCGGACAACCCCTACCTCAGCCAGGAGGACCTCAACAAGGGCCACCTGCTGTTGAACTACCTCACCGACGTGATCGCCCAACGTCGGAAGAACCCGGGCACCGACATGCTGTCCCAGGTCATGACGGGCGACGGCGACTTCAGCGATCTCGAACTGCTCGGGATGAGTCATCTGTTGATCCTGGCCGGCCTGGACACCGTGACCGCAGCGATCGGATACGCCATCTACGAACTCGCGCGCAGACCGCAGCTGCGCGACATGCTTCGCGACAATCCAAGGCAGACAAGGGTTTTCATCGAGGAGATCGTCAGGCTCGAGCCGTCGGCGCCGGTGGCTCCCCGAGTCACCACCGAGTTCGTCGAAATCGGCGGCATGACGCTTCCCCCCGGCACTTCGGTGCGGTTGTGCATGGCGGCGATCAATCGCGATGGCACCGACTCGGTGTCGACCGACGACATTGTGATGGACGGAAAGGTGCACCGGCACTGGGGATTCGGCGGTGGTCCGCACCGCTGCCTGGGGTCTCACCTGGCGCGCATCGAGCTGACCGTGATCGTCGCCGAATGGCTCAAACAGATCCCCGACTTCGACGTGCCCGCGGACTACACGCCCGAAATCAGGTTTCCGTCAAAGACATTCGCGCTCAAAGCATTGCCGCTGAGTTGGGACTGACCGCGGTCGACCCGCGGCAACCCCAACTCAGCGACTGCTGCCCTACTTGTTGACCTCGGTTGCCGCCACCTGGACGAACACCCCGGTGTCCTCGGCCATCAGCAGGCCTCGACCACGGGGCAGCGGGCCACCCTTCATCTTGCCGCGGATGAAGCCTTCGTCCGGGTCGGCGTCCATCACCAGCAGCGGCGTGTTCGCCTGGTGCAGGGCCCGCAGAATCGGGTCGCTGCCCGCCGACGACCAACCACCGAACGTCCGGGTGACGAAGACATGCAGGCCGACGTCGGCGGCCCGGGTCACCCACGAAGCGATCTGGTGCAGCGGCGAATCGAAGCCCGGTGGCAGCTGCTGGACGTCATCGACGATCAGGAAGATCTCCGGACCGCTCCACCACGACCGCGACAGCAACTCCTGAGCGGTCAGCCCCGGCGGAGGCTGGCGGGCGGCCAGGACCGCGGCCAGCTCGCCCACCAGCGCCTGCACACCGTCGAGGTTGTAGGCGAACTTCTCCACATACTCGGTGCCCAGGACCGTCAGCAGCTGACGCCGCGGGTCGACCAACCAGACCTGTGCCGAGGGCTTGCCCTCCGGGGGCGTCGGTGCGGTGCTCGAGCCCGGGGCATACAGCCGGCCGATCTCGGACATGATCGTGGCCAGCGTCGTGGTACGCCCACATTCGCGTCGGCCCGTCACCATCAAGTGCGCGTTCTCGTTGAAATTCAGGTACACCGGCGCCAGGTCCAATTCGGAGATGGCCCAGGCGATTCCGCCGACGCCAACACCCTGGCGGTGGTCGCGGGCAGCCAGCTCCCGCACCTGCTCCACACCGAACCGTGCCGGCAGACGGCGCACCGGAGGCGCCTGGCCGCTCGCGAGCCTGCTGACGGCCGCGACCACACTGTCGGACTCGAAGATGTTGTTGGGGGTGTTGGCCAACGCGGGCCGGGCCACCAGTGTGTGCAGGCCCGCTTGCGGGTCGCTGTCGAGTCGGACGTAGTTGACGGCGACCATGCCGCGCCCCGGCTTGACCGGGACGTCCTTGGCGAACCGGGACCGCACCAGCTTTGCGTCCTCGACCGCGGCCAGACGCAGCTCGACGCGGGACCCGAACCCGCTACGCACCGGCGGCCGCAGCTCGGATTCGCGATCGGCGGTGACCACAACGTGCACCCCGAACGAGGGGCCCTGGTTGATGATCTGGTTCACCTGCTCGATCAAGACCTCGTTCTCTTCGGCCAGTGCCCGGTAGTTGTCGATCACCAGGTAGACGTCGCCGAAGCCGTCGTTGGGCACCGGGCCGGCCTCGCCACCGAACTTGCGACGCCGGAACACGTCCATCGACGCGATCCCGTACTCGAGGAAGCTGCGCTTGCGCTCACGCACCAGCGCCAGCAGTTCGGCCACTGTCCGGCGCACACCGTAAGGATCGGTCGGCCCGGCCACCTCACCCACGTGCGGTAGACGCGCGACCGTGGTCAACGCGGTACTGCTGTAGGCCAGGCAGTAGAACTGGATCTGCTCGGGGGTGTGGGTCAGCGCGGCCGAGCAGATCAGCGTCTGCAGGGCCGTGGTCTTGCCCGCACCACCGGCACCCAGGATCAGCACGTTGGCGCCCGGCCCGGAGGTGTCCACCGTCCACGGCGGCTGGTCGTGCTTGAACGGGCGGTCGATGATGCCGATCGGGAACACCAAGTCCTTCGACGCGCCGTAGTCCTGGTCCCAGGGCCGGCCGAGGAAACGGTTGACCAATTCGTCGATCGCGACGGGCTGGGTCAGCGGCGGCTGCCACAACCGGTAAGGCTCGAAGTCGATCTTGCGGAGCTGGTTGATGATCTCCGTGCCGACCTTCGGCGTCCTGATGCCTTCGTCGTCTTCGTCTTCACTCTCGGCGCCGTCGACCTCGAGCGCCTCGCCGTTGCCCAGGATCGCCGACGGCTCGAGGTCCGGCCCGGCCTCGGTGACCTCGAGCGGGGTGAACGAGTTGGTAAACAGCTGAGGGCGAATGTAATCGATGCTGTGCACCAGCACGGGTGCTTCGTCGCCGTCGACGGTGATCCCGCGGGAGTAGTAGTCACGCCACAGGAACTCCGCCTGGAACCGGACAATGTCCTCGAGGCTGCGACGGAAGTAACCGAGACCGGCCTGCGCGGGCAGGTTCACGGCGTTGGGCACACCAGCGGCCTGCGCCGCTCCGGCGGTACGCGCCTTCAGCACCAACCGGTAGCCCATGTTCTCCATGAGCTTTTCGGCGCGGCTCTCGATGGTCTGCGAGGCCATCATCAGGTGGATCCAGTAGGCGCGTCCCTGCCGGCCGATCGAGTCGAGGACGTCGACCGCGGTCGGCATGATGCGGAACCACTCGTAGAACTCGTCGATAACCACCACGAGCATCGGCAGCGGCGGCATGTCCTGACCGCGGGCGCGCATCCTGGCCCGCACCGAGTTGTATTCCTTGGCGTCGTCGACCCCGGCGTTGTCGCACACCGCCTTGCGGCGGGCGATCTCGCCCCACAGCGCGTCGAGGAAGCGCTCCATCAGCGCCTGGTCTTCCTCGAGGTCGGTGATGATCCGCGAAACGTGCGGCACCCCGGCGAACGGCTTAACCGCCGATCCACCCTTGAGGTCGGCCAGGACGAACTGCAGCTCCTCGGGTGGGTGGGCGAGCATCAGGGACTCGATCACGGTGCGCACCAGTGTCGACTTACCCGAACCCGTCGTTCCGGACATGACGCCGTGGGGGCCGTCGCCGCCTTCGTCCAGTGACTTCATGTCCAGGAACAGCAGCTCGCCGTTGTCGGAGCGGTTACCGAACGGCACCCGCAACCGCGAGCGGCCCATCGTGTCGGTGCGGGCACCCCACAACGCGTCGAAGTCGATGTCACCGGGATCGTCAACCCCGTAGTAGGCCAAGATGTCCCGCGCGCCGATGTGCGCGACCCGCTGGCCGATCTCCTCGTAGGCTTCCGCGAGGCGCCAGTGCGCCATCTTCTGGCTGAACTCCTCGGCCTCGGCGGCGCTGATCTGGTCGGTCAGGGCGAAGAACCACGGCTTGTCGTCGATCACCATCCAGGTGTCGCGGTCTCGAGGCAGCGCCTCGATCACGCCCTTGTCGTCGAACCGCAGCGTCCGCTCCGGGACCGACGTCCACATCGACGAACCGGTCAGGTCGAAGAAGGTGACGCCGTCGACACCTTCGGCGCTGATCACGTATTCCCATTGCGGGTCAACGACGTCGGCGATGATCACCGTGTGCGGCGTCGGCGTCTGGGCCGACGAGCTGGCGTGGCGGGGCGTGAACGATCCGCGGCCGGCGAACAATTCGGCCTGCTCGGCGGCGAACTCGCGCACCGAGCTGTAGACCATCCGGGCGTTACCCGCCGCGTCCTGGCGCCGCGAATCACCGAAGTGCGGCAGCCACTTGACCCAGTCCCATTCGTCCAGGTCCGAACTGACCACGACCATCTGCACGTGGTCGGGGCCATGGGAGAACGCCAGCTGACAGACGATCGCACGCATCAATCCCAGTACCTGCGGGCGCTCACCGATCAGCGCGTACCAGGGCTCCACGAGCAGCGAAACCATCTTGGGCAGGTTGTATACGACGCTTTGGTAGCGACCGAATTCCTGAAGTGCCTTACCGGTAACGGGCTCCAGCTCGATGTCGGTCGGCATGTTCTGGGGCTCACCCCAGGTCACCTCGGGACGCGTCATACCCACGCCGACGCGGACCACACCGAAGTTGAGGTCCTTGCCGTCGGGCTTGCGCTCCCACATCCGCGGGGATCCCACCGCGGCACTGAGGGTGTCGGGAGCCGGGTGGAACCACCGGTAGTTGGCGTCCATGCTGTCGGCCGACTCGTGGGCGGTCTCCCGCAGCATGTCCAGCATCAGCATGAACTGGGCGCGCATCGAGTCCAGTTTCGGCCGGCTCATCTGCTGCTGGCCACCGAACCGGCCGCCGAACATCATCATCGCGACACCGCCGATCATGAAGATCGGGAAAATCGCGCCGGCGCCGCCGAACACCCGCGAGCCGCTGCTGAACACCATGGCGACCATGCCGATCATCAGGCCGATCACCAGAACGCCGACCACGACCAACCACACCGGCTTGCCCTCTGGCGGCGGAATGCTCAGCGGTGTCGGCAGGACGATGTTTTCCGGCTTGATGACCGGAGGCTTCTCCGGCGTCGGCCGGGCGAATCCACGCTTCACTTCGGTACCACCAACTCTGCAGGGGACATATCCATCGGTAGGGTGTCGTGCTCCACCAGCGCATCAGCCCGCGACAGCGTCGGGCCCTGCGGAAGGAGCCGGAGCGCGACCCACGGCGCCAGGCTCGGGTTGGTTTGCAAACCCAACGCCTCTCGCACTTCGCGGGTGTCGTCGACACCGAATCGGGCGCCGGCATCCGTCACCCACCATAGCGATTCGGTGGTTTTGGCACCGGGATCGTTGCCGGTGACGGCCACGAAGTTGGCGAAGTTAGGACCGAAGTAGACCTGGTCGGCGGTGCGGCCGGTGGTATCCGACTTCACCAGCGAGACGATCTTTTTCGACTCGGACTGCGACACCGGGATGGTCGGTCCGGAGATGACCTGGATGCGGGCCCGGTTCTCGCCGCTGGTCTTCTCCCACCACCAGCAGGTCGCCGGGTTCTCCCGCAGGTCCGTGACATTCAGCGGGTTGTCCGGGTACGACGACAGGTCCAGTTTGTTGACCACCGGCATCTTGGCCAACGCCGCGGGCTCCACGGTCACCGGCTTGCTGTTGTTGGCACCACCGGCGTTCTGCATGATCTGCGCGACCAACGGCGGCAGCGTCTGCACACCTTCGGGCAGCACCAGCGAATACTGTTGGGGCCCGCTGATTTGCGGCGTGACCAGGATCGTTCCCACCGGGCCGGGCGCGTTGGGGAAGGTCGCCGCGCTGCCCGCGTTCTGCACCTCGGGCACCGTCAGCTCGGGACCCACCGGCAACGCGTCGAACAGGGCGCGGCTCATTGGCTTTGCCAAGCTGATCTGTTCCGGCGTCAAGCCGAGCGGCAACAGCACGGAGCGGTTCGCCGCGTCAATCCGCGACCGGCGTCCTTCCCGGATTACCCAGGTGTCGCCGCTGTAGCTCAACACCACGGCGTCCGAGCCGTTCAAGACGTGGCGGCGGTTACTCAGGTCGGGCGTGCCGTCGATCACCGTCACGGTCACACCCGAGGGCGCACCGACGCCGGTCGAGCCGGCGACGGTGTCGCAGATCAGCCACGACGACTGGGACGGGGTCTTGGGGCCGAACGTCGACGGCGCGCCGGGGATGCCCACCATCGGGCCCCGCGGGACGTTGGCGATCTGGCTGGAGCGCACCAGATGCGGGTTGTCGGGGCGTCCGGTGATCAGCCTGGCCGAGGCCAGGTTCAGCGCCGGGTACAGCTTGTCGCCCACCCGGACGTACAGCGCACCGGAGTCGCGGTCGGCGATGATCGGCGAATCCCCCACCTGACCGGCCGGGCTGATGAAGGAGTACAACAGCGCGCCCAGGCAGATCACCACCGCCGCCGAGACCGACGCCACGACGGCCAAGGTCTGACGCCGTCCCGGCTCGACCTCCATCCGGACCCGCCAGCGGGTCAGTGCCATCGAGGTTCGCCGAGCCAGGAACTGATAGCCGGTCACCTGGGTGCGCGTCGATAGCCCGAGGCCATACCCCGAGCCGCGCTGCCCGCGACTCTCTTCCGCCACTAATTCACCATCCGGTCTGTTAGAACGCCTGGACAACGTCCAGCGCGCGAATCACATCGATAACCGTAAGCCACCCGCAATGACCTCGCCATGTAGCGCAACGTGGCGTTCACTTCGAAGCCTCGTCACGTCCATCAATCCGTCCGGCGTCCAACGGCACCGCCGACTCGCGCAGCGCTGGCAAACGCCGCTGAGCTGGCAGTTTCCCCGTTCCCCACTGGATCCCCCGGCCGGACTGTTCATCTCTCCATTGGGATCGTAGCCGCGGACGGCCGACCCGTCCTGTCGAGCCAGCGCGACCCCGACGCTTCGCTGACCTGCTAAGTATTCGGCGCCAGCAACATCGGCGGCGTCAGTCGCCCGGCTCGCGTCGTGCCGGGCGGCGTTTGGCAGCAAGATGAGCGGCATGACTGAGCTCGCACCTTCGTTGGTCGAACTGGCCGGCCGATTCGGCATTTCCACGTGGTACGAGGACTGGGCGGGCCGCCAGGCTCAGACATCGGAGCGCACGCTGATCGCGGTGCTCGCGGCGCTCGGCGTCGAGGCCGGCACCGAGCAGGATCGCAACGAGGCCCTGGCCAACCAGCTGCGCGCCTATTGGTCGCGTCAACTGCCGGCGACCATCGTCGCCCGCACCGGCGCCCCGACGCGGTTCTGGGTGCACGTGACCCACGGCGATCCCGCCGAAGTTTTGTTGCGGCTCGAGGACGGGACCGTGCACGGCGGCGTGCAGCAGGTCGACAACTTCACGCCACCGTTCAATCTGGACGGGCGATGGGTCGGCGAAGCGAGCTTTGTGCTGCCGACGGATCTGCCGCTGGGCTACCACCGTTTGCATCTTCGATCCAGAGGTATCGAGACCAGCGCCGCGCTGATCGTGACGCCCGACTGGCTCGGCCTACCGGAGCAACTCGGCGCGCGTCGGGCCTGGGGCCTGGCCGCCCAGCTCTACAGCGTGCGGTCCGAGCAGTCGTGGGGCGTCGGGGACCTCACCGACCTGACCGACCTGGCCGTCTGGTCGGCGTCGCGGCACGGGGCCGACTACCTGTTGGTCAACCCGCTGCACGCGGCCACCCCGACGATCCCGATGGAGCCTTCTCCCTATCTTCCGACGTCACGCCGCTTCTTCAATCCGCTCTATATTCGCGTCGAGTCCATCCCCGAATTCGCCGACCTGGCCAAGCGTGGCCGGTTGCGGCGGCTTCGCGACGAGGTTCAACAGCACGCCGCCCGGCTCGATGCCATCGACCGTGACAAGGCATGGAAGGCCAAGCGGGAGGCCCTGAAGCTGATTTACCGGATACCGCGGTCCGCGGGCCGGGAGCTGGCCTATGCCGCCTTCTGTGAGCGTGAAGGCAGCGCGCTCGACGACTTCGCCGTCTGGTGCGCGCTGGCCGAAAAATACGGCGGCGACTGGCATTGCTGGCCGGAATTCCTGCAGCATCCGACCGCGATCGGCGTTGCCCGGTTCGCCGAAAAGCATGCGGAGGCGGTCGATTTCCACCGCTGGCTGCAATGGCAGATCGACGAACAACTCGCCGCGGCACAGTCGCAGGCGGTGCGGGCCGGCATGTCGTTGGGCATCATGCACGACCTGGCGGTCGGCGTGCACCCGAACGGGGCCGACGCCTGGGCTTTGCAAGATGTGCTGGCCCTGGGGGTGACAGCGGGCGCGCCGCCCGATGAGTTCAATCAGCTCGGCCAGGATTGGTCGCAGCCGCCATGGCGTCCCGACCGACTGGACGAGCAGGAGTACCGGCCGTTTCGCGCGCTGATCCAGGCGGTGTTGCGCCATGCCGGCGGTGTGCGGATCGACCACATCATCGGGTTGTTCCGGCTGTGGTGGATCCCCGAGGGCGCACCGCCGAACGAAGGCACTTACGTGCGCTACGACCACGAGGCGATGGTCGGCATCGTCGCACTGGAGGCACACCGCGCCGGTGCCCTGGTGGTCGGCGAGGACCTCGGCACGGTCGAACCGTGGGTCCGCGATTACCTCTTACTCCGCGGGCTGCTGGGCACCTCGATTCTCTGGTTCGAGCTCGACCGCGACGGAACCGGCGGTCCGCTGCCCGCCGAACGCTGGCGCGAGTACTGCCTGTCGTCGGTCACCACCCACGATCTGCCGCCGACCGCCGGTTACTTGGCCGGCGACCATGTCCGGCTGCGCGAGTCACTGGGATTGCTGACCCGGCCCGTCAGCGAAGAACTCGAGTCCGACCGGGCGGAATTGGCGGCCTGGATGGCCGAGCTGCGCCGGGTGGGGCTGCTCGGCGAGCACGACCCAAACCCTGACCCCGAGCAGATCGTGCTGGCCCTCTACCGCTACCTGGGCCGCACGCCGTCGCGGTTGTTGGGCGTGGCGCTGACCGATGCGGTCGGTGATCGCCGAACCCAGAATCAGCCCGGTACCACCGACGAGTATCCGAACTGGCGGGTTCCGTTGACCGGCCCCGACGGTAAGCCCGTGATGCTCGAGGACGTATTCACCAGTCGCCGGGCTGCCGCTTTGGCCGACGCGGTGCGCGCCGCGCTGGCACCGCCAACCATCTCACCGGGCGCCTGTTAGCTTCGGGACCATGACGCTGTCCGCGAACGACCGATCCACACTCAGCGATGTCGTGCACCGCTATGCCGCCGGGGTCGATGATCGTCAATTTGATTCCGTGGCAGCGCTTTTCGCGGTAGATGCCGAGCTGGTGGTGCCTGAGCCGCCGGCCACGTTGACGCCGCTTCATGCGCATCGGGGCCGGCCGGCCATTGCGCAGGCCGTTGCCGCGGTGGCCGCGGTCGCCCGTACCGAACACGCGATCGTCGGCGAGGTGTACGACGAGGGGCCGCGGGCCGGCGCGGCGCGCGGCCGGATCGCGTGCGTCGCCCATCACTGGACTCGGCGTGACGATGAGGTATTCGACGCGGCTTGGCATTTGCGTTACGACGACGAGTACGAGTCGACGGACTCGGGGTGGCGGATCACGCGCCGACTGTTGACCGTCAACGCCATCGAGACGCGGTCGGTACGTCGATTGTTGTCGTGGGATCCGGAATGAGCGCGCTCGCCGAAGTCGTTTGGCCACGCGGCTTTTCGGGTAGCCGCGTCTGCATGGAGCACAACAGCCGCAGCTGGACCGACGATGGCCGGACCGGACCGCCGCAGCGATCCGTGCGGACGCCCGGCATGCTCGTCGTCGGTGCGGCGGTGATCGCGTTGGTGGTGTGCGTCGTGGGATTTGCACTGGGCCAGATCGGCATTGGTCTCTCGGCGGCCATCGTCGGACTGATGGCGTTGGGCGTCGGGCTGGACTGGCTTGCCATGGACGGCAGGCGAATCCGCCAGGCGGAACGGGAATGGTTCGCAAGCCACCCGGCGCGGTGACGCCCGCGGCTACTGCAGAGCGGCCAGATTTTCCACCGACGTGCGCACATCGGAGCGCAGCACGCGCGCCACAACTTTTCCGACCGGTCCGCTGAGCACCCCGCCCCCGATGTCGGCGTTCAAGTGGAAGACGGACCCCGGCTGCGTGTCCGTCACGTCCATCGCCACGGTGATCCGGATCCCACCCCTACCGCGGCCTTGCAGCTCAATCGATTTGGGTTCGTCGTAGCGGGTCACCGTCCAATGCACGACGTTGCGGAATCCTTTGACCTTGATGCACGACGAGACTTGGGTGCCTTGCTCGATCGTCGACGGTATTTCACCGCGCCAGCCGCCGAAGATCGTCATCCACTCCTCGAATCGACCCAGATCGGACGCCAGTTTCCAGGCGGCACCGGGGTCCAGATCCGACGTCGTCGAAACATCCACTTGCGCCAAGGTTTGTCGCTCCTCTTGTGACCGTTTTGAGCGTTCAGTCGAGGTTCTACATACCCGCGCCCGGGGAATCGCAAAACGCGCGCTGCGTCACCGCCTCGGCGGCCGGCAGGCTTCCGGAGCCGCGGTGGGCCCCGGAAGCAATTTGCCGGTGCTGGGCTGATTCCGGTGGTTACGTCGGGCAGACGCCTTTTACCCAGTCGCTGACGAGTTTGTTGTTTTTCGTGTAGTCCGGGTCATCGAAGTGAGCACCGCCGGTGGTGACGAAATGTTCGATTGCGTCCTTGACCTTGGCCGGCGGGTTGTACTTCTCCAAGGTGTCGGCGGCTTTGCGAGCGGCAGCGTTGTCCGACGCGGTCAGCAGGTCGGCGTTCGCACCGGTGACATCGACGCACTGGCTGATGTCCAGTGTGGTTGTTGGTGCCGCCTCGGTGGTTTCACTCGACGAGGAGCTCGACGTGGCGGACGCTGAGGGAACTCTTCGTCGACGATCCGGACGGACTCGTCGTTTTGCTGCCGGACGAGCACCCCGAGATCGCTACTCCCGCGATCAGCGTTGCCGCGAGTAACCACCGATGGGCCATGTGAACCTCCTATGTACACGAACTATCAGGCTGAAATGGGTGCCGCACGGCCGTAGACTAACCCACCGCTCTTTGCGGTGTGACGAATTCGTCGGTCCGCTTCAGGCGGTCGGTTTCGTTTGCCCGGGCTGCGGGTCGGCCACGGGAGGCAGCCGGATTGTCGACGGCGCGCAGCGGCGCCGGCGCGTCGACTACGGCCAGGCCTCGTTCAACTTCTCTTCGACGTCGATGACCTGCGCGGCCTGCGAGTGGGGCGCATCGATTTCGTCGGCGACGTATTGGGCGATGAATCGGCGAATCTCGCCGTCGACGCCGGCCAGGATGCGCAATATCTCGCCACGGAACGACTTTGACGACACGTTCACGGTGATATCGGAGGGCCGTGGTTTCGCGACGTCGACGATCAGGATCAGCGGCTCGGCCGCCCGTGCCGTCGCACGCAACGCGATGTCACCGGAGACCTGAAAACGCTGCTTGTCGAGCCGCAAGTCCAGCAGCAGATCAATGGAGAGTGGAATGTGAACGACGAAGGTGATGCTGTCACCCAAGCGTCGGGTGACCCGCGGGTCTTGGATCTTGACGTTGGCACTGACCTTGGCAATTCCGCCGGGACCCTGGGCAATCGGCTCCATCGCGAATTCGTTGCCGGCGATATCGGCGAATGCGGCGGCGACACGCTCGGGAGTGACGGCGACCTCGAAGAATCTGCGACCGAATTCTTCGTAGGTGACGTAGTCGTGGTTTTGCATAGGCTTATACCGTCTCACGGCATTTGCCGGAAACTTCGCTGATCCGTCCGCGTCGCAGGAATTTCACCCCCATCGGCCCCGACCGCAACCCGTTGTGAACAACGCCACACGTCGGCGCTTCGATTCGGTGTGTCGGCCGACGGCCTGGGACGCTTGACGACGGAGGTGTTGGAGTCTGATGGGCGCCCACGAATCAATTGAGCCGCGCTCAGCCGTCTCCCGGGCCGAGGGGGTACTCGCCTGGCTTGGTGGCGGGCATTGGCGCGAGTTAAGTGAACGCCACGAGCGGTCCACCCACGCCGTCGCGGGTGCAGTGGTGCTGCTCGGAGCCATGCTGGCCTGGCTGGTCGCGGCGTTGGCGGTTGACGCGTCGGCACGCTGGCCGCTGATTGCGATCGTCGCGCTGACGCTTGTCTTCGGTCTGCTGGTCGGGGCGGTGACGCGCGGCATCGCCAGCGGCCCGCACCGCGGCTGGCCCGGCGTCGCGGGACGGGTGGTCGTCGCGGTGACGGTCGGCGTTGTCGTCGGCGAACTCGCCGCGCTCGTCGTGTTTTCCCGCTCGATCGATCACCATCTCGAGGACCGGGCGGTGCGCAGCGCCGACTCGGCGCCGGCTGTCGCGCAGGCGTCGGCAGCGCTGCAACGCACCCGTGCGGCGCGCAGCGGGCTCGACGACGCGGTCACTCAGGCGCGCAACGGACAGGACAACGCCCTGGTCGTCGCGCGCTGCGAGTACCACCCGAGTCCGGCGTGCCCACAGACCCGCATCACCGGCGATCCCGGTGCCGGGCCCGAAACCCGAACGGCCAACGAGATTCTCGCCGATGCGCAGCACGAGCTGGACAACGCGTTGGCGGCCCGCGAGACCCAGGCACCCGCACTGGACGCCACGATCTCCCGCGAGGAGCAGGCCGTCAACGATGCCCGCCAGCGGGTGCTTGCCGATGCCGGCCCGGGCGGCCTTGGCGCGCGCTGGATCGCGATGAACGAGCTCACCTTCGCCAGCGCCGGGGCGATGGTGTTGCGCTTGCTGACCATCGCGTTTTGCGTGTTGGTCTACTTGCTTCCCCTGATTCTGCGAATGTGGCGCGGCGAGACCACTCACGATCGCCACGCGACCGCCCGCGCGGAGCGTGAGCGCGCCGAACTCGACGCGGATACCGCGATCGCGATCAAGCGCGCCGAAGTCCGCCGCGAAGCCGAAATCCTCTGGGCAGAGCACCAACTCACTCAGGCTCGGCTGGCCATCGAGGCGCAGACCGAGATCGACCGGGAGCAGCAGCGCCGTCGGGTCACCGAAGCCATCGAGGGTGTGCGCCCCGCGCCACCGGCGCGGACCTTCGAACCGGTGCAGGAAGACATTTACCTGCCGATCGCCGCCGAGGCGCAAGCCGCCAGTCGGGCTATCACCGAATTGCCCTCCGGCCTAACGGATTCCCATGCCGACCTGCGGCCGACGGCGAAGAATCTGCCGGCGGAGGTCGAACCGGCCGGCGAGGTTGAAGTGCCGGACGAGCCCACCGCTTCGGCCATCCCGTCGCTCCCCGACGCCACCAGGGCCGCGGCGCGCTGGATTCGTCCACTGGTGCCGCCGTTCGTCGCGCGGGCCATCGACAACACCACCGCACCGCTGCGCACCGCGCGCCACGTGTTCGAAGAGGTCGAGGAGATCACGTTCGCGCTCCGGCGCACTCGCAAAGTCACTTTCGACGCCGAGAGTTCTGACACCGGTGAGCCGCAGCCGTCGCCGACCGATGCGCAGCGCCGCGAACGGATTGCCTCTTCGCGCGAGCACCACGAGACGCACGACCCCCCGGCCCCGCGCGTGGGACAACACGGCGCAGCGCAACTGGGCGTCAAGGACGCCGACGGCCTACCGCTGGCGCCCGCGGACAGCGATCGCACACCGGAGTTGTCGCAGCGCGAGGGTCCGCGCCAGCTTCGCCCACCCCGAGGCCCACGCCAACTTCCGCCCGGGAAATAGCCGCGAATCCGCCCGCCGACGCCGGCTGGACGCGGTTACTCGTCGCCGAACGCGGCGTAGAGTTCGGGCAGGAATCCGGCCAGGTGGTTCATCTCCTGCGCGCAATGCACGAGCAGATTCCGGGCGTTGGCTTCCGGGTTGCCGAGTATGCGAGAAGCAATGGGGCGCAAAGCGATTGAGGCGACGCCCGGAGCGTTACGCACCGCGATGTATGGTCCGCCCATCCAGAACCGGGACCGCATTTCGGATCCGGTGGGCGTGGACCGGACGTGATGGATGAACCATCCGACATCCACCGGAGCGTCACTGGCGCCCAGCCGGGCGCAGATCGCCACCGCCTCTTCGCTGTCCGGTGGACAGTTCAGCTGCGCCGGATCGACGAATTGGATTGCGCCATTGAGCATCGTCGAGCCGATGTATTCGCTGATCAACGACCAGCGGCCGATGTAGCGCTGGGCGCCCCGACGGCCGGCGTCTGCGTCGTTCGAGCCGTCCTTCCAGGCCGCGGACAAGTGCGCCCGTGGGTGCCACAGCTTGTACCGGCGGGTGTCACTGCCATGCCAGCCGAACCACCAGGTCCACATCGGCGGAGTGACACCGGGCATATCGGTGCGTACCGACACCTGATAGCTGCCGTCGTCGAGGACGCCGTAGCCGTTCTCGGTCTGCTGGTAGCCCGCCTCGGCGACGCTCGCGGCGTCTTCGAACGCCGGCAATGCCATGCCGCCTTGTGGACCGTGCTGTAGCGCCTCCACGACATGTGTTGGCAGCGGTGCCATTTCGGGGTTGAAGAATTTACCGAACGGCGTGTTCGCGTCGTCGTTGCGATAACCGAGGTAAAGATCGCCGGCCATCACAGTCGTCCCATCCACGCGTTGAACAGACCATCCGGGTCGTAGGCCGCTCGTATCTTGTCGAGGCGGGCCATCGCTGCGTCACTGGCGAATCGGGCCGGACGCTGGCCGAGATTCTCGTCGGCCAGCTGAATGCCGGTGGCCAGATGCGACATCGCGGCCATGTTGGAGCGCGCCCAGTCGCCGTACTTCGCGTCGTCGGATTCGTTTTTCCAGGCGCCGTACAGGGCCAGGTAAACCTCGTCTTCGATGCTGTAGGCCATGTCCGGGCGGGCCGGCGACGGCCCCCAGTTCAGCCACAGGAAGTGCGACGGGTGGTCTGGAATTGTGTCGATGATGTTGTGAATGCCCGGCAGCAGATCCTCGGCGGAGGCCGACGTCCACATGTTGTCGGCGGCGTAGCGGTGGTCGGACAGGTAGTTGCTCATCACGGCGGTGTACCAGGTGGGCATGTCGGTTGGCATGTATGGAATGGCGACCAGCGCCTTGTCGATGACCGGCACCGTACCGAAGATGGCCAGGGCCTCCTCGGCTTCCTTCTCTGTGTCGGCGAATGCCGGCGAGGCGAAGGTGATGGCCGGCGTCTCGAGGTTCATGTTCGGGACGCTTCTGCTTGCCACGATTTGCATTTCGACGCGGCGGTCCACCTCGGCGCTGACGTTGCGCGCCCACGTGTAGATCTCGTCGGCGAGTTCGATCGGATAGACGTAGACGCTGGTGCCGCAGGCGCCGGGGCGTGGGTACAGCTTCAGGTAGAACGAGGTGACCACCCCGAAGAAGCCCGGGCCGGCGCCGCGCGCGGCCCAGTACAGGTCGGCGTGATTGTCTGCGTCGCAATGGATTTGCTCGCCGTCGGCAGTGATCACATCCAGGCCGATGACGTTTTCACACGCCAGGCCCCAGACCCGGCTGTTCCAGCCGTATCCGCCCTGCAGGAGGTAACCGCCGACGCACACACCCTTGCAGTGCCCGGCGGGAAAGAAGAGATTCTGCGCTTCCAGCTCGGCCATCAGGATGCTGCCGCCCTTGCCGGGGCCGACGATGGCGACGCCCTTTTCGGTATCGATACTCGCGTGGTTGATCCGGTTGACGTCGAGCAGCACGGCGCCGTCGCGCAAATGGTTGGCCGCCCAGCTATGGCCGCCCGAGCGGATGTTCACCTTGAGGCCGTTGGCCTTTGCATAGCGCAGGCCGCTGACGATGTCGTCGGTATTGACGGCCGCGACGATCAGCTCCGGGTAGCGCGCGGGGACTCGTTGGTTCCATACCGTGCCGCGGCGGGCTTCTTCGTATCCGTCATCGCCGCGAAAGAAGTGCCGCCCTGCGGGTAGCGAACTCATCTGGAGCTCCTATGATCCATATTGCGGGTCTTTATAGTCCGCAATACGGAACACTATAGTGGAAGTGTGGCACCCACGGAACCCGCTTCGCCCACGAATCGCGACGAAGGCATCCAGGTGCTGCGTCGTGCGGCCGCAGCGTTGGACGAGATCGCCGCCGAGCCCGGACGGCTGCGGCTGGTCGACCTCGGCGAGCGGCTCGGACTGGCAAAATCGACGGCGCGGCGCCTTCTGGTGGGTCTGGTGGAAGTCGGATTGGCCGGGGTGGATTCACAAGGCCACTTCTCCCTGGGCGAGCGCTTGCTGGGTTTCGGCAGCGCCGCGGGACCGCACATCTCGGCGATCTTCCGGCCGACCATCGAACGGGTAGCGCGGGCAACCGACGGCGAAACGGTCGATCTGTCCGTGCTGCGTGGCCAGCGGATGTGGTTCGTCGACCAGATCGAATCGTCACACCGGCTCCGCGCGGTCTCCGCCGTCGGGGTCCGATTCCCGCTGGAAGTGACCGCCAATGGCAAGGCGGCGCTGGCGGCGCTGGACGACGCCGACGCGGAGGCGATGATCTCCCGGTTCGGTTCCGGCGTGGCCGAGCGGCTTCGCCGCGAGATCACCGAGATCCGGCGTAGCGGGATCGCGTTCGACCGGGGCGAGCACACCCCCGGTATTTCGGCGGCCGCCATCGCGCGACGGACGTTAGGCGACAACGTCGTCGCCATCTCGGTGCCGGCTCCCACCGAGCGCTTCCTGGAAAAGGAGCAGCGCATCATCGCAGCATTGCGTACGGCGAGCGACTCGCCGGCCTGGTCTCGTTGACGAGGCGTGAAGGGGCGGTGAAGACTCGCCGACGGACCGCTGCTAGTGCCCGGTCGTCGCCGTCAGGCCGGTGGATTCTCGACGTGGGTTGGCACGGCCGTGGTACCCCCCAGGGACCCCGGCCGCGCCAAGATCGTGATCACGTCAACAGCTCAGTGCTGTTGCTCCGCTGAACAGTTGACCCCACTCGTGCCGCGCGGCCGACTGCGCTTCGGTGAAGCTCGATGTCTTTTCGCCCTCGCCGGCCAGGTGCACAAGCGCCCATGCCATCGCGAATACGGGAACCTTGTGCCGCAGTGCCGCAGTGTGCAATTCGTCGAACGCCGTCTCCGAACGGCACCGGCGAAGTCCGATGATGATCCCCCGCGCGGTGTCGAGAATGCGGCTGGAGTTCGGTCCGCACGAGGTCGGTGCGGGAACCCAGTTCGCCATGCTCTTCATACCTCCTGTCGCCCCAACGAAAATCCGCTACTCGGCATAGCGAACAAGAATCCGTGCGAGAACCAATGACTGGCGATCGGGATTCTCAAAGGCGCACTGTGCCATGATTTGTCGAATGAGGCCGTTATGCCATACCGACGCCGATATCGATATGTGCTCGTGACCGTGTCGGTACCGGCGAGTCGTCACGGTGGCTGAAATTCAGCTCCGAATTAGCTTGCGAGCGAAGTCAACTCGTCAAAGCCCGCGACGATGGCGTCGTAGAAGACGTCGTAGTCGGGTATCGCGACGGTATCGACGTTGATGCCGATCGCGCAGGTGTCGACGTAGGTCAGCAACGTGACATTGACCGACGCGCCGATCGTCGGGCCGAACGCGTATTGGGCGCGTACCGCCGCGCCGCCCAGGAAGACCGGCACCGGGACGCCCGGCACGTCGCTGGCCACGAAGTCGACATGGCGCAGTACCGAACCGATGTACCAGCGCGGCATCAGGTTCAGCGCGCCGGCGATCAATTGCGTATAGGGCAGCGACCTTTCATCGCGCACGGCGCCGGTGCGCTGGTGTATCGCTTTGATTCGTGCGGCCGGGTCGGCCTCGCTCACCGGCACGTCAAAGCGCATCAGTGTGATCCGGTTTCCTCCCATGTCGTCGGCGGCTGTGCGCAGACTGATCGGCATGGAAAGGTGCAGGTCGCCGATCTCGACCCCATGTTTCTCGTGGTATTGCCGTAACCCGCCGGCTACGCCGGCGACGAACGCGTCGTTCAGCGCGCCTCCGCAGCGGTGCGCCGCGTCGCGAAGGAGTGCCTTGGGCACCTCATGGACACCGAGTCGCCGGATCAGTCCACGCTCGGTGATCAGTGGTGACCCGGTCCGGGCTATCGGCCGCACCGTCCGGTAGACCGATGCCGTGGTCGCCGCCGCGGATCGGACCGTCGTAAGAGGCCGCCGAACACTGTCGATCAGCAGTCGCGGGGCCGTCTTGACGACGCCGATCAAGGCCTTGGCCATCAGGTCGGCGTCGTAGCGCCAGGAGTCGCGGTAATCCCCCAGCAACGAGGGGTTGGATCCCTGCGGCTCGGGCGGCAAGGATTCGTGCGCATACATGTCTTCGGAGAGATTGAACAGGTTCATCGCGATCTGGACCCCGCCGACTCCATCGGTGAGCGCATGGTGGAACTTGCAGATCATCGCCGCGCCACCGTCTTTGAGGCCATCGATCAGGGTTACCTCCCAGAGCGCCCGCGCCCGGTCGAAGTCCTGCATCTCGGCCAACCGGGCGACCTCGAGCACGTCCTCGATCCCACCGGCCCCGGGGCAGGCGGTCCGGCGAATGTGGTAGCCGAGGTCGAAGTCCCGCACGTACTCCCACCGGGGTGGGGCCGGCGGTCGCGACGCCACCACGCGCTGCCGAAACATCGGCAGCTTCCGGCTGATCAGGTCGAGTCGGTCACGCACCTCATCCCAATCCGGGGATCGGTCCAGCAACACGATGCTGACCACAGTCGACCGCAGCCGCGGATCGGCTTCCATTGCCCAGGTGAAGGCATCGCTGTTGCGCATGAAGGTGGCCATCATGTACCTCGGGCACAAACCTACGACTCGTAGCGGCCGTCGTCATCAGTTTGTTGGCAGACAATGACTTTGGTCCTTCGGTTAAGAGCCGTTTGTCAACGGTTGCGCGGTTGGCGTGGTTGCGCCGGTATCAGAGGATCGAGTTGAGTTCCTTCGCCTTTGCGATGTCGTCCCACTCGATGCCGAGCTCGAGCAAAATCTCCTCGGTGTGCTGACCATGTTCTGGAGCCCGCGCGGGCAGTGGTGGCGTTTCGTTGAATTGGACCGGCGCAGCGACGATTCGATATTCCTCGCCATAATCGTCGACGTTTGTCACCACGTACCCATTGGGTTCGACTTGCGGGTCATGGAGTGTCTCCCTTGGTGTCGCGAGTGCACCCCACACGCCTGGTTCGCTTTCGAGCACCTGCTGCCAGTGTGCAAGGTCCTGGCCGGCAAAAGTCTTCGCGACGATTTCGGTCGCCGCGGCCGCGTTCGCGATCAGATTGCTCGACGGCACGAAGCGCTCGTCGGTGGCCAACTCCGGCAGCCCGATGCGCTCACAGAAGCCGGCCCAGAATTTGTCCGGTTGCAGGAAGACCAGCTGGATCCATCTGCCGTCCTTGGTTTTGTACCGGTTCACCAGCGGATTGATGGCTAATCCGGGTGGGGCCCCCGGAATGCCGTCGATATCAAAGAAATCGGCGGCACAGATTGACGGCGCGATAGACCACATCGCCTGGGCCAGTAGGGAGGAGTCGACGATCGTCGGCTCGCCGGTGCGTTCCCGGTGGAACAACGCCGCGCACACGCCACCGGCCAGTGTGGCCCCGCCTTGCAGGTCACCGAAGCCGGGGCCCTGGACCGCCGGGGTGTCGGTCCCGAACGGGGTCAGGGTGTAGGCGACCCCGCCGCGCGCCAGGTAGGTGGCCGCATCGAAGCCGCCGCGATCGCGGTCCGGGCCGCGCACCCCGAGGCCGGTGCCGCGCGCAATGATGATCTTCGGGTTGAACGCGCGAATGTCGTCGACGGTAAGCCGCGCGCGCTGCAGTGCGCCGGGCAGCCAGTTCGTCAGGAATACATCCGCAGTGGCCAGCAGACGGCCGAACAATTCGCGCCCCGTCGCGGACTTGATGTCGATCCCGATGCTGCGCTTGCCACGGTTGCCCAACTCGAGGATGAAGTCGGCATCCGGGCGGGCCGCTTCGCGGGTGAACCCGCCGACGACCAGGGCACGGCCGGGATCGCCGAACGCCACGCCCTCGACCTTGATGACGTCCGCCCCCCAGTCCGCCAGCGCCGCTCCGGCCGAGGGGACATATGTCCATGACGCCAACTCGACTACTCGCACCCCGTGCAGAACGCCTGACATCGCCAACCCCCTGGGTCCCCGGACTGTTCTTGCTATTTTAGATATTCTAGTTACTCTAAGGGATATCGATAGCCCGGCTACTGCCACGTGCAGGTTTACGTGGAGAGATGCGATGGAGCCGATCGTTGGTCAGATCCCGAATTTCGCTGGCCCGCCAGGCCACCGGGGTAACGAGCCCCCACGCGGGCCCCAACTTGGGTCGTTGGAAGTAGCCACCGGGACGAAGGATCAGCGATGGGCAGGGTAACGGGCAAGGTCGCCGTGATCAGCGGCGCCGCGCGGGGTCAGGGACGGTCGCACGCGCGGATGCTGGCCGCCGAAGGTGCCGACATCATCGCGGTCGATCTGTGCGCGGACATCGACACGAACGAGTACCCGCTGGCCCGGCCGGAGGATTTGGACGAGACGGCACGGCTGGTCGAAAAGGAGGGACAGCGCGCGTTCACAGCGATCGCCGACGTCCGCGACCGGGTGGCCCTGTCCACTGCGATCGATGAGGGTGTCGCCGAACTCGGACACCTCGACATCGTGGTCGCCAACGCGGGCATCTGCCCGCTCACGGCGGGCTTGCCCCCGAAGGCGTTCGCCGATGCCGTGGACGTGGACCTGGTCGGCGTGCTCAATCTCGTACACGGGAGCCTCAAACACCTAGAGGCCGGCGCATCGATCATCGTGATCGGTTCCAACGCGGCATTCATGTCGTCGATGAACACCACCGGCATCGATGGCGGACCCGGCGGCGCGGGCTATGCTTTCGCGAAACTGGCTGCGGCGCACTATGTCAACGACTTCGCACGGGCGCTGGCACCGTTCTCCATCCGGATGAACGCGGTACACCCGACCAACGTCAACACCGACATGTTGCACAGCCCGCCGATGTATCGCGCCTTCCGTCCCGACTTGAAAGAGCCGACGCGTGCGGACGCCGAACCGATTTTCCCGTTGGTCCAGGCGATGCCTATCCCCTACGTCGAACCTGAGGACATCAGCGAGGCGGTGCTGTTCCTGGCCTCCGACGCCGCCCGCTATATCACCGGACAGCAGTTGCGCGTCGATGGCGGCGGCTTCCTCAAGGTCAAGCCATGGTCAGGCGCATGACGGCGGTGGCACCAATCAGACTGCACCACAACGGAACAACGCGATGACCGATACCCAGTCCCCCGATGTCAAACGCCTGTACGCGCTGATGGTGCTGATGAAGGCGGCCGACGACCGGCTGTCCAAGGGCATCGGCACCGGCGAGTTCATGTGCGTGTACTGGCCGTCGCGTGGCCAGGAGGCGATCGCCGCCGCGATGGGTATCGCGCTGCGGCCCGACGACCAGCTGGTGACCACCTACCGCGGGCTGCACGATCTGATCGGCAAAGGCGTCCCGCTCGAGGAGATCTACGGCGAGATGATGGGGCGCAGCGTCGGTGCCGGTCGCGGCAAGGGCGGAACCATGCACATCGCCAAACCTGAGGTGGGCGTGATGCTTTCGACCGGAATCGTCGGCGCCGGACCGCCGGTGGCCGTGGGCCTGGCGATGGCCGCCAAACGCAAGGGACTCGATCGCGTCACCGTGGTCAGCTTCGGCGACGGCGCCACCAATACCGGGTCCTTCCACGAGGCGGCCAACATGGCCGCGCTCTGGGATCTGCCGATGGTGTTCGTCTGCCAGAACAACCAGTACGCCGAAATGACGCCGACGCGCGACACTATGAAACTCGAGCAGGTCGCCGACCGGGCCGCCGGATACGGAATGCCGGGCGTTCGGGTCGACGGAAACGACCCGCTGGCCGTGCGGGCCGCACTGGACGAGGCACTACGGCGGGCGCGCGGCGGCGACGGCCCCACCTTCATCGAGTGCGTGACCTTCCGCTTCCGGGGCCACTATTTCGGTGATCGAATGCCCTACATCCCGAAGGAACAATTGGAAGCGGCGATGGCCGCCGATCCGGTGCCGCGTTTCCGCCGCTATCTCGCCGACGCCGGCATCGCCGACGAGCAGGAGCTCGCGCGCATCGACACCGAAGCGCTGGCCGCGGTGGAAGCCGCCCTGCAGACCGTGATCGGCGCGGCGTCTCCCCTGGCCGACGAGCTCGACCGTGACGTGTACGCAACCCCGATCAAGTTCCCGGTGTAAATCCATGGACGAAAAAGAGATGACGATGCGCGAGGCGCTGAACCTCGCGCTGGATCAGGCGCTGCAGGCCGACGACCGAGTGTTCCTGCTGGGCGAGGACATCGCGGATCCCGGTGCATCCGGACCGACGGCGGGGTTGTCGACGAAATACGGTCACGACCGGGTGCTGGACACGCCGATCTCGGAGGCCGCGATCGTCGGCGCGGCGATCGGCGCCGCGATCGACGGCCTACTGCCGGTGGCCGAGATCATGATCATGGACTTCATCGGTATCGCCGCCGATCAGCTGATCAACAACGCCGCCAAGTTGCGGTTCATGACTGCCGGCCGCACGACGGCGCCGATCACGATCCGCACCCAGGTGTATGCGGGGCTGGCCACCGGCGCCACGCATTCGCAGAGCCTGGAGGCGTGGTTCATGCACATCCCGGGGATGAAGGTGATCGTGCCGTCCACCCCGCGAGACGGCAAAGGCCTGCTGGCCTCCGCGATCTTCGACCCCGACCCATGCCTGTTCGTCGAGACGATCCGGCTGCAAGGCAAGAAGGGGCCGGTACCCGTCGATCCCGGGTTCTCGATTCCTCTCGGCCAGGCCGATATCAAGCGGCGGGGTACCGACGTGAGTCTGATCAGTTACGGACGCAGCGTGCATGAGGCACTCGCGGCGGCCGACACCCTGGCCGCCCACGACGTCAGCGCCGAGGTCGTCGATCTGCGCACCCTGGTGCCGCTCGACGTCGAGACCATCGTCGCGTCCGTACGGCGTACCCGCCGGGCCGTAATCGTCCACGACGCGGTCCAATTCGCCGGCCCCGGAGCAGAGATCGCCGCGATCCTGCAGTCGGAATTGTTCGGCGAGCTCGCCGCACCCGTCGAGCGGTTAGGCGCCCGGTTCGTGCCCAGCCCGGCCGCCCCCGCGCTCGAGGCGCAGGTGTACCCGTGCGCGGCCGGAATCGTCGAAGCAGCCCAGCGCTCCTGCAAGAAGGCGAATGCGCATGGCTGACTTCGTTATTCGCATCCCTCGGGTATCGGTCGCGGTGTCCGAAGCCGAACTCACCGGATTGCTGGTCGGCGCCGGCGAACACGTCGAGGCGGGCACACCGATCTACGTGATCGCCACCGAGAAGGTGGAACAGGAAATCGAAGCGGGAGCATCCGGCACCGTCCAGTGGACGGGCCAGGTCGGGGCAATCTACGACATCGGCGCCGAAATCGGCGTCATCACGTCATAACGGAAGGGCAAAGCATATGGACCTCAACGAGACTCGCGAACGGATCATTTACCAGAAGGACGGACCGATCGCCAAGATCATCCTCAACTGGCCGGAGAAGGCCAATGCGCAGGACCAGAAGCTGGCCGAAGAGGTCGACGCCGCTTTACTGGACGCCGATCGCGACTACGACATCAAGGTGCTGGTGCTCAAGGCCAACGGCAAGGGCTTCTGCTCCGGGCACGCGATCGGCAACAACGCCGTCGACTACCCGTCGTTCGTGGAGAACGCGATGGTGACGGGCCACCCGTGGAAGGCGCAGTCGGATCTGTTCGTCAAACCGACCCTGAACCTGTGGGAGTTCTCCAAGCCCACCATCGCCCAGGTCCACGGCTACTGCGTGGGCGGCGGGACGCACATGGGCCTGACCACCGACATCGTCATCGCCGCCGATGACGCCTACTTCTCTTACCCGCCGCTGCAGGGGTTCGGCATGCCCTCGGGCGAATGTTCCATCGAGCCTTGGGTGTTCATGAACTGGCGGCGTGCGGCCTACTACCTGTTCACCGCCGAGGTGATCGACGCGCGCAAGGCGCTGGAGGTCGGCCTGGTCAACGAGGTGGTCAAGCGCGAGGATCTCGACGATCGGGTGGACGCCATCGCCCGCCACATTGCCCAGGCGCCGTTGACGACGCTGATGCTCACCAAAGCCAATCTGAAGCGGGCCTGGGAGCTGATGGGCATGCGGGTGCACTGGCAGAGCTCCAACGATCTCGTCGCACTCGCCTCGATCAGCAAGGACGTGCAGCAGCTGATCCAGACCGTCTTCAAGGACAAGGTACTGCCATCCGAGCACGCGCGGCGTCAGGCCGCGGCCGCCGCCCAGACCGACGGCGCCGCAGCGACGTAGGTCTGCTGGTGAACATCGCCGATCACGCGATCGCGCTCGCACAGTCGCCGGCTTTGATTGCCGACGGCAACGCGATCTCGTTCGGCGAGCTCTACACGCGCAGCCAACGGGTCGCCGCGGCGCTGCACGATGCGGGGTTGCGCCGCGGCGACGGGGTGGCCCTGGTGTTGCCGAATCGACCGGAGTTCTTCGAAATCACCTGGGGGTGCCAGCTTTCCGGGCTCTACTACACCGCCGTCAACACCCACTTCACGCCCGACGAGGTTGCCTATGTGATCGGTGACTCGGATGCCAAGGCGGTGTTCGTCGACGCGTCGATGCCCGAAATCGCTTCCCACGTAAGCGATGTGAACACGGCGGTCGGCGTCCACATCGGCGTCGGCGGCGTACTGCCCGGTTGGACCCGATACGAGGACGCTTTGGCGGCGGCGGGTGCCGCGCCACCGTTGTCGGACGGATCCGAGATGCTCTACTCGTCGGGCACCACGGGCCGGCCCAAGGCGGTCCGCCGGCCGCTGCCCGTCGACGGCAACGGCTCCTGGGCGCAGTCGGTGCTCGAGCTGGCACTGATCCACAAGTACGGCATGGACCAATCGAGTGTGTACCTGTCTCCGGCGCCGCTGTATCACGCCGCCGGCGTGAACTACACCATGGCGGCCAACCGGGTGGGTGCGGCGTCGATCATCATGAAAAAGTTCGACCCCGAGGCGGTCTTGCGACTCATCGAGATACACCGGGTGACTCACGCCCAGTTCGTTCCGACGATGTTCGTCCGGATGCTCAAACTGCCCGAGGCGGTGCGGCGCAGCTACGACGTCTCCAGCCTGCGCTGCGTCATCCATGCGGCCGCTCCCTGCCCGGTGAAAGTCAAGCACCAGATGATGGATTGGCTCGGACCGATCATCCACGAATACTACGGCGGCACTGAAGGATTCGCGGGCACCGTGATCGGTCCACAGGAGTGGCTGGCCCATCCCGGCTCGGTTGGCATCCCGATGGCCCCGGTGCATGTGGTCGGCGACGACGGACAAGAGCTTCCCATCGGTCAGGCTGGAGAGCTTTACTTCGAAGGTGGACCCGAATTCGAGTACTTCAAGGATCCCGCCAAGACCGCCTCGGTGTACAACGACCGCGGCTGGCGATCCTTAGGGGACATGGGATACGTCGATGAGGACGGGTACATGTACTTGACCGATCGGTCGACGTTCACGATTGTGTCCGGCGGGGTGAACATCTACCCGCAGGAGGCGGAGAATCTTCTGGTCATGCATCCCAAGCTGGTCGATGCCGCGGTGTTCGGCGTTCCCAACGACGAGTTCGGCGAAGAGGTCAAGGCCGTCGTGCAGCCCGCCGCCGGAGTTGACGCCGGGCCCGACCTGGAGGCCGAGCTGATCGCGTATTGCCGGGCCCACCTCGCCGGCTACAAATGCCCGCGCACAGTCGAATTCGATCCGCAACTGCCTCGCGATCCGAATGGAAAGCTCTACAAGCGGCGCATTCGCGAGCGTTATTGGCAGGGGCGGACATCACGAATCGTGTGACGCTGACACAAGGGATGACGAGATGGCTGTAGAAACAGGTTCGAGACGCGCGAACTGGACGGCGTTACCGGTGCCGTGGGCGGTGACGGCCGCCGATCGAATTCCCAAGCAGCGCTACTACGATCCGGATTTCTACGCGCTCGAAGCCGAGATGTTGTGGCCCCGGGTGTGGCAGATGGCGTGCCGGCTCGAGGAGATACCCAAGCCCGGCGACTACGTGGAGTACGAGATTCTTGACGAGTCGATCATCGTGGTCCGGGTCGACAGCCAGACCGTGCGGGCTTATCACAACGCCTGTCGCCATCGCGGGGTAAAGCTGGTGGAAGGCAACGGGAATCGGCGCACCTTCGTGTGTCCGTTCCATGGCTGGTGCTGGGGCATCGACGGCCGTAACACCAACGTGGCGCGGCCCGAGACGTTCGCCGAGGACAACCTGCGCCCGGATGACCTCGAACTCGTGTCGGTCCGCTGTGAGCTGTGGGGTGGTTGCGCGTGGATCAACCTCGACGCCGGTGCCCCGGCGTTGCGGGAGTGCATGGAACCGTTCGCCTCGATCTATGACGCCTGGCATGTGGAGACGCTGCGCACCGAGTGGTGGCAATCCTGCCGACTGCCGGTGAACTGGAAATTGGCGACGGCGGCATTCATGGAGGGCTACCACGTTCCGCAGACGCACCCACAACTGCTGCCGTCGAGCATGCCGACCACCACCGCGAAACCCGGCCTGGCGCAGACCAACCTGTATTTCATGCGCACGCTCGGCGAAGGCATGGCGGGCATGACGCATCAGAACGACGTCCGGATCGCCGAGGGCTTGCAGAACATCGAGCTGCCGGCCGATCCCGCCGAGGCCATGGTTACCTGGCGAAGCACCCTCAACGACGCCATCGTGAGCTGGCATCGGGCGCGGGGTTGCGACATGCCCGATCTCAACGAGTTGGAGCGCCGCGGCATCACCGAGGCGATCAATTTCGCTTTCCCCCATTACTTTTTGCTGCCGCAATACAGCAGTGCCTCGTCGTACCGGATCCGGCCGTTGGGGCCCGAGGAGACCCTGTTCGAGATCTGGTCGCTGACGCGGATCCCGCCGGACCAGCTCACCGGCAAGCCCACCCCACCGGAACCCATGGCACCCGATGACCCGCGCTGGCCACCGATTCCGGCCCAGGACTTCTCCAACTTGCCGCGCCAGCAGAAGGGTCTGCATTCCAAAGGGTTTGAGTTCATGCGGCTGTCCGACCAGATCGAAGGGCTGATCTCGAACTTCGAGCGGGTTATCGACGGGTTCCTCGCCGGCCTGCCGTATGACGCGCTGGTTCCCGCGATCCAGAAGACCAACACCACGATCGACGTGCCGATCGCGGATCTCGGATTCAGCTCATGACCACCCAGTGGGACCGCTCGGTCGACCTGCTGATCGCGGGCAGCGGTGGGGGCGGCATGGTGGCGGGGCTGGCGGCGCTGGACAGCGGGCTGGAACCCCTGATCGTCGAAAAACAGGCCCTGGTCGGCGGTTCGACCGGGCTTTCCGGCGGGATTGTCTGGCTGCCCAACAATCCGTTGATGCGTGCCGACGGCATCGCCGATTCGCACGAAGACGGCCTGGCGTATCTGGCCGACGTGGTCGGCGATATCGGTCCGGCTTCCTCGCCGGCGCGCCGGGAGATGTTCCTCACCGCGGGTTACGAGATGATCAATTTTCTCGTCCGCAAAGGCGTTCGGTTGATCCGCTGTGCCGGCTGGAGCGATTACTACCCGAACCACAAGGGCGGCAACGAGTCCGGCCGCGCCGTCGAGGGAATCCCGTTCGACGCCGCCGAGCTCGGCAGCTGGCACGACAAGGTGCAGCCGCCGCTGGCCAAGAATTACGGGTACGTGGTACTCACCAACGAGCTTCGCTCGGTCCAGTACTTCAACCGTGCGCCCCGCGCATTCGCGGTCGCTACCAAGGTGTTCCTGCGCACCGCCGCGGCACGTGCTCGCCGAACCCAGGTCCTCACCAACGGCGCTTCGCTGATCGGGCAGATGCTCAAGGGGCTGCTCGACCTGGGCGGCAATCAGCCGCCGCTGTGGACGAGCACCGCGATGCAAGACCTGATTGTCCAGGACGGTCGCGTTGTCGGCGCTCGCGTCACCCGGAACGGCGTCGCGCTGAACATCGAGGCGCGCAAGGGAGTTCTGCTGGCAGCCGGCGGCTTCGGCCACAACAAGGAGATGCGCCGCCGGTACAGCGGCGACCAGCCCAATGAAGGCCAGTGGTCGATCGCCAACGCCGGTGACACCGGCGAAGTGCTGGAAACGGCAATGCGGCTGGGCGCCAAGACCGATCTGCTCGACGAAGCATGGTGGCTGCCTTCGGTTTTCATCGCAAACGGAGGCGCAGTCGCCGCGTCCCTGGGCTCGGGACGACAGCGCCCCGGCGCCATCTACGTCGATTCGACCGGTCGTCGGTTCTGCAATGAATCGAACTCCTACGTCGAAGTGGGCAAGGCGATGTACGCCAACAAGGCGGTCCCGTGCTGGATGATCTTCGACGAGGGATACGTGCGCCGATACGTCACCAGTTCCAACCCGCTGAAACGCAACCAGCACCTGCCGCCCGAGCTGGTCGAGAAGGGCGCGGTCAAACGGGGCGTCACGATCGCCGACCTGGCCCGCCAGATCGACCTGCCGGCCGATGAGCTGTCGCGCACCATCGAGCGCTTCAACCGGTTCTCCGCCAAGGGATTGGACCCCGACTTCGGACGTGGGCAGTCCGCCTACAACGACTGTCTCGGCGACCCGGGATATCGACCGAACGCCGCCATCGGGCCGCTGGACCGGGCGCCGTACTACGCGACCCGCGTTCTGCCATCCGACGTCGGAACTTGTGGCGGTGTGATCACCAACGAACACGCCCAGGTGCTGGATCAGCAGGACCAGGTGATCGATGGCCTGTACGCGACGGGCAACACCACCGCGACGGTGATGGGCCGCACATATCCGGGTGCGGGAGCGAGCATCGCCAGCTCGATGGTTTTCGGTTACGTCGCCGCACGGCATGCGGCCGGGCGCAAAATCGCCGGCGAGAAGAGTCGCTAGGAATTTTTGTCGTCGCGGTCGACGAAATCGCGTGGCTTCATGCCTGATTGCATCAGTTCGGCTCGGCGTGCCTGGACGTCGGTCGCGGCACCGACCATGTTGGTCAGGATGTGGCTGACCTGAAGGTGCACCCGCATACCCATCAGTTCCCACGCGCGCTTGACGTTGTTCTTCACCGCCATCAGTGTGGTCAAGGGGATTTGGGCGATCTTGCGTGCCATCTCCTCGACGGTGTCCTCGAGTTCTTCGCGCGGCACCACCCGGTTCAGCAGGCCCCACTCGAGAGCCTGCTGAGCGGACAGCGTCGGCGCCAGCAACAGCCAGTCCATGGTGCGATGCCAGTTCATCAGCAGCCACGGCTCAATCATGGTGTGGCCGCCGGGTTCTCCGAGGCTTTGGGCAAGCGGCATCTGGAAATACGCGTCCTCGGACGCCACGCAGAAGTCGGTCAACAGCCCGAGGTAGATCCCGCCGCCCATGCAATAGCCGTGAATCTGAGAGATCGTCGGCTTCGGGAATTCCCACAAGTACAGCGTGGGCCACAGAAATAGATCGGCGGTCCCTTTGTACAGGTCCTCGAACGTGTTTCCGAAATCCGGATAAGGGTTTTCGTCCGGCCCCCAGCGGGCGACGTGGCCACCGCAGAAGCCCTTGCCGTTGGCCTTGAGGATGACGACCTTGATCTCGCTGTCGCGGTCCGCCTCGTGCAGACAATTGTCGACTTCGGTGACGAGCACCGCATCCTTGGTATTGGCCTTGTCGACCCGATTCAGAATTATCCGCGCGATCGGCGGTTCGCGTTCGTAGATGATCGATTCGAGGACGCGACGCTCCATCGGCTTGACATTACCGGACACCCGAAAGTCTGAAACCCCAAACGCGCATTGCAATTTCCGCATCGAAAATCCTCCACCACTTGCGTGATCTTGACCGGAGGAGTGAGCTGTATTCGGTAAGCACTGGACTACGACTCAGCGCAGATCCGGATGAACGAATGGGGCTCTGATGGCGACTCCGCAGGATCGGGTAGAGCAGCTGGATCTGGTTGCCAGGCTGAAGTCCTCGTTCCCGGAACTGCCGAACGCACCCGCTCCGGATCTCATCGACCATGACCGGTTCACCGCCTACACCAAGACTCCGCACGACGTCGGTGGTGAGCCGGATGCGCCGCTCGAATTCGAAAACAAGCAATACGAAATCTGGGAAGAGAACACCTACGTCATGTGCGAGGTGCTCGGGCTGCGCGGAATCTGGCTGTCCGAAGAACGGCGCCGGATGGGCAATGTCGACCTGGGCCGCACGATTTATCTTGGGCTTCCCTACTACGCGCGCTGGCAGCTCGCGGTGGTGCGCGTCCTGGTCGAGAAGCACCACATCGGCCTGAGCGAGCTGGCCGAACGCATGGCCGAGGTGAAGGCTCGCTACGCGGGCGGCCTGCAGGGAAAACCGTTGGAGGCCAAGCCGAAGTTCGAGGGCGACCCCTCCTCAGTCAAACGCAACCGTCATCACCGGCACGCCGTCGGAAAAGGCGACCCGCAGGTGTTTGCCGGGCAGGCCGGTGACCCGAAGTTCACAGTCGGCGACAAGGTCGTGGTCCGTGAGCTGCCGGTCCTGCTCTATACCCGCACCCAGGAATACGTCCGGGGCGCGACCGGCGAGATCGCGAAAGTTTCGTACGAAAGCCCTGCCGCCGAAGACGAGACCTGGGACGGGCCCGACCAAAAACCCGAGTGGTTCTACATCGTGCGCTTCAACCTCTCGCAGCTGTGGCAGGGCTACACGGGTCCTCCAAACGACACTCTTCAGACCGAGATTCCGCAACGCTGGCTCGACTTCGCCGATGAAAGGACGTCGGCATGACCGACCACGACCACGACCACGACCACGACCGTACCGCCGCACCCATGGTGGACGAAATCACCGACTTCGAAGTCCTCGAGATCGCATTGCGCGAATTGTGCATCGAGAAAGGGATTTTCACCGCCGAGGATCATCGGCACTTCACCGAGTTCGCCGAACATATCGGCCCCACCCCGGCCGCCCGCCTGGTGGCCCGGGCCTGGCTCGATCCCGAGTACAAGGCCCTGGTGCTATCCGATCCGCTGGCCGCCAGCAAGGAGGTGGGCGTCGACTGGATGCAACCCACCGGGTTTGGAACACCCAGTGATTTCACCGCGTTTCACGTACTCGAAGACACACCGACGTTGCATCACGTGATCGTGTGCACGCTGTGTTCGTGCTATCCGCGTCCGATATTGGGCAATTCGCCCGAGTGGTACCGCACCCCCAATTTCCGCCGTCGGATCGTGCGCTGGCCCCGCCAGGTGCTCGCGGAGTTCGGGCTCTACCTTGCCGAGGACGTGGAGATCCGCGTGGAGGATTCGAATCAGAAGCACCGCTTCATGGTGATGCCGGTGCGCCCCGTTGGAACCGACGGCTGGTCGGAGGATCAGCTGGTCGAGATCATCACCCGCGATTGTCTGATCGGAGTTGCGCTGCCCAGGCCCGACGTGACGACGAATGCCGTCACCCGAACCCGGCCCGCCAACCATCCGGTCGGCGACTGACCGAAGCAGACCAATGAGCACTCCCGAACGGTCCCCAATCACACCTTTGGCGAAAATCGTTGAACGCAACCAGATTTGGGGCCTTATGGCGGCGAAATATGGGGTTGATAATCCCATTCCCCCCTGGAAAACGAGCCTCGAAGGCATGTGCGACGCACTTGACCAAAGCGCTTGCGGCCCAGAAGTACTCAACTTTGCCGAACGGCGCGACGAAGAAGACGAGCTGTCGGCCACTGTCTACTCCGAACTGCCCTACCCGGAGAACCGGCTCGTCGCATTGGCGCACTCGCTGGTGGCGCGCGGGGTGATCGACGAGGCCGAGCTGACGGAGCGGTTGGCGGCGGTCCGGGCCAGGTTGGAGACCGGAGCGACCGGCGGCGTTTAGCCATTCGGCGCCGGGTGCGCTAGGCTGGTGGCAACGTTGGACTCATCCCTTGAACGCCAACCCCGTCGTGGAACGCTTCTCATCCCCGGTTGCCAGCCCGAAGTCCGTGCTCAACACCGAATCCAGATGACCGTGCATCCGCACTAGCTTGTCTCGCGGCGATCGATTTTGCCGACCGGCAATCTCGCCACCTAGTGCTGATGGCCGCACGATGTACTCGTCGCCGGCTCGGCACCGATGCCTGAAAGGCACCGAAAAGTGACTACCGACAAAACGTTTGCCGATCTTGGCGTGCCACGAGCAATCGTCACCGCACTCGCCGAGCGCGGCATCGAACATCCATTTCCGATTCAGGTCGAAACCCTTCCCGACACGCTGGCCGGCAGGGACGTGCTGGGCCGCGGGAAGACCGGCAGCGGTAAGACGCTTGCCTTTTCGATCCCGCTGGTCAGCCGGCTCTCCGAGGGAAACCGGCGTCCGTCGCGGCCATCGGGTTTGGTGCTGGCACCAACCCGTGAGCTGGCGAGCCAGATCACCGCGACGCTGGAGCCGCTGGCAGCGGCCTGCGGGCTGCGCGTCACGACGATCTTCGGTGGCGTTTCGCAGAGCCGCCAGGTGAGCGCCCTGAAGTCCGGCGTGGACATCGTGGTGGCCTGCCCGGGCCGGCTCGAGGATCTGATGAAGCAGCGGCTGATCAGCCTCGAGGCTGTCGAGATCACCGTGATCGACGAAGCCGATCACATGGCCGATCTCGGCTTTCTGCCCGGCGTCACCCGGATCCTGGCCGCCACGCCGAATGGCGGTCAGCGGCTGCTGTTTTCGGCGACGCTGGACAACGGCGTCGACAAACTAGTCAAGAAATTCCTGCGCGACGAGGTGTCACACTCCGTCGACGGCGCCGACTCGCCGGTACCCGCGATGACCCATCACGTGTTCCACGTCGCCAACGCGGAAACCAAGAAGGAAGTCGTGCACCGGCTCGCCTCGGGTACCGGGCGCCGGATTCTGTTCATGCGCACCAAACATCAGGCCCGCAAGCTCGCCAAGCAGCTCACCGAGTCGGGAGTTCCGTCGGTCGACCTGCATGGCAACCTGTCTCAGCCCGCCCGCGAGCGCAACCTGGCGATGTTCGCCTCCGGTGGCGCCCGGGTGTTGGTGGCCACCGACATTGCCGCGCGTGGTGTGCACGTCGACGAGGTCGAACTCGTCGTGCACATCGATCCGCCCGCCGAGCACAAGTCCTATCTGCACCGGTCCGGGCGCACGGCCCGGGCGGGCAGCGCCGGTGACGTCGTCACGGTGGTGCTTCCCGAGCAGCGGCACGACACGCAGTCGTTGATGCGCAAGGCGGGTATCAAAGTCGCACCCCAGCAAGTGACCGCGACATCGGACGCGGTGCACGCGCTGGTGGGTGAGGTCGCGCCGTACCAGGCGCCCGTCCAGGTGCCCGCGCAGTCACCTCAGCAGCAGCGGCCGAAGGCCGGTGGGAGGCGCCGCCGTGGCGGCGCACCCGCACAGCGCAGTGGCGCACCCGCACAGCGCAGTGGCGCACCCGCACAGCGCAGTGGCGCACCCGCGCATCGCACTGGCACGCCGGCGCATCGCGGAGGCACACCTGTGCATCGCAGTGGCACGCCGGCACATCGCGACGCTGCACCGACGCGGCGGCGATCGAGCCGCGCGCAGGGGTAGATCGTCAGGCGCGCCCCAGCAGCCACGCCTGCCCCTGGCCTTCGCCGGCGGCGATGACGTGTAGTTGCGCGAAGGCCACCGCAAGTTCACCGGGCGCCGCGCGAAACGGGCCCGGTTCGGCCCCGACTTCGCTGAGCGCCGCCGTGGCCAGCAGGCCGCCCGGCGCCAGGCGGTCGATCAATGCCTGGTCGAGGCGACGGTCGCGGAATCGGTGGCAGACGATCACGTCGACGGGTGGACCGTCCGGCAATCCGTCGTCGAGATCTACGACATCGAAACGGCAACGCTCCTCGATGCCGCTGTGCCGGGCCAGTTCGCGGGCCTGGCCAACGGCAACCGCGGAGACGTCGATGCCCATGACCTGCAGTCCTCGCTGCGCCAGCCATACGCTGGCGAGTCCCCGGCCGCAGGCGACGTCGAGCGCCCGCCCCGTCGTCGGGAAAATGTCGGCATAGGCGGCGAAGGCAGCAGGAGGCCCAACCGCCGCGCCGGACGCCGGTTCCTTGCTCGTGTACCGCTCGTCCCAACGGCGCTGGTCCTCCCGGGTCACAGCCGCCACCTTACGACTCGCGGGGCACGCGACACGAAGAGCCAAAAATTTTGGACAGCTGTCTGCGTTTGAAGCGGCAGAGCAACCTGCGCGTGTCCGCCAGGCGAGACTAAACAGCCGCTGTCGACGCAGTACCAGGACGTTTAACCGTCGGGCGACGGGGTGGTTGGCCGTGCGGTCGCGGTTTTCTACACTGGACGGGTGTCTAGAGAAACGGCACCTGCGGCCCGGTCGGCGGACGGTGCCGCGGGGGGGCGCCGCTCGGATCGTCGGCCAGGTCAGACGATCCGCAAGGTCCTCGACGCCGGTCTGGCCGAACTGCGCGAGTCGTCGTACGCCAACCTGACGATGCGGGCCGTCGCGGCGCGGGCCGGGGTATCGCCGGCCAGCGCCTACACCTACTTCCCGTCGAAGAGTGCTCTGGTGGCTGCCGTCTATCTGCGCTTTCTGCGTGCGCTGCCGCTGCACACCGACGTCAACGACACCACCAAGACCAGGGTGAGCGCGACGCTGCGCGACATGGCGGTGGCCGTGGCCGACGAGCCTGAGTTGAGTGCCGCCTGCGGAACAGCCTTGATGGCCGACGATCCGGCCGTTGCACCGCTGCGCGAACAGATCGGTGAAGAAGTGTCCAAGCGGATCGCCGCCGCGCTGGGCCCGGGCTGGCCGCGCGCGGTGAAGACCACCCTGCAGATGACGTTCGCCGGCGCGCTGATGACGGCGCGATTCGTCAGCTACGAGGAGATCGCCGGGCAACTCGACGAGGCGGTCAACCTCATCTTGGGGGCCTCGGTTGCCTGATTAGCCGGCCGCACAAGTGAAGTGGATTGGTCATGCCCGCCGGGGAGCGCCGGGGAAGACTTCGAGGAGAGTCATGGGTGATAGCGGATTCAACCTGTCGACGGTGTTTTCGACTCTGGCACAGGCACTGCCGAAGCAACGCGTCTTGCTCTGGCGCGGCCGGCAGTGGACCTACGCCGAGATGGACGCACGCGTGGACGGCGTCGCCCACTACTTGGCATCGCTGGGACTGGGGTGTCACACCGAACGAGATGGCTTGCAGGGGCACGAATCCGGCCAGGACCACATCGGGTTGTATCTGCGTAACGGCAACCACTACCTGGAGGCGATGATCGGGGCCTATCGCTCGCGCATCGCACCGTTCAATGTCAACTACCGCTACGTCGATGCCGAGCTGGTCTATTTGCTCGCCAACGCCCGGGCCCGCGCCCTGGTCTACCACGCCGAGTTCGCGCCCCGCGTCGCGTCGATTCGCGATCAACTCCCCCAGCTGGAATTCCTGATTCAGGTGGCAGACGATTCCGGGCAGCCGTTGCTGCCCGGTGCGGTGGACTACGAATCGATCATCGAGACACCACCCCCGCCCGGCGGAATGCCCACCCCCTGCGGGGACGACCTTTACATGCTCTACACCGGCGGCACCACCGGAATGCCCAAGGGTGTGCTGTGGCGCCAGCATGATGTGTTCGTATCCTCAATGGGCGGACGGCCTTTCGGCTCCGACGAGGCGATGACGTCCTATGGCGAACTGGCCGAGCGCGCGTCCGCGGCGCCCGGGTTCGCCTCGGTGCTGCTGATCCCGCCGCTGATGCACGGCGCTGCGCAGTGGGGCGCATTCCAGATCATGACGATGGGCGGCTGGATCACCTTCCCCGACGACGTTCACCGCATTCGCGCCGACGAAATTCTGCGACTTGTCGAACGCGAACGGGTGATGAGCATCCCGGTCGTCGGCGACGCGATCGCGCGCCCACTCATCGATGAGATCGAGCGCGGTGACTACGACCTGTCGGGGCTCGTGTCGATCAGCAACGGCGGCGCGGCGCTGACTCCCAGTGTTCGCAAGCGCTTTCTGACGGCGCTGCCGAACCTGCTGGTGATCGATTCCGCCGGAGCCTCGGAAACCGGGTTGCAGATGAGTGCCATGCCGGCACAATCGGAACCCACCGTCGTTGCCGCTTTCACTCCGGGCGCCGAAACTGGCGTTATAGCAGCGGATTTCAGTCGGCAAATCGGGCCCGGCGGCGGCGAGGGCTGGCTGGCGCGGCGCAACACGATCCCGCTCGGCTACCTCGGCGATGCGGAGAAGACGGCACGCACTTTCCCGATCGTCGATGGGGTGCGCTGGTCGATTCCGGGTGACCGGGCCCGCTTCCTCGCCGACGGACGTATCGAACTGCTCGGCCGTGACGCCGTCACGATCAACTCCGGCGGCGAAAAGATCTTCGCGGAAGAAGTCGAGGCCGCCATGGCCGAACATCCCGGCATCTACGACGTCGTGGTCACGGGCCGGCCTTCGGAGCGCTGGGGCAATGAGGTCGTCGCGATCGTTGCACTCGTCGAGGGCGAGGATCCCTCCGACGAGGAACTGCTAGAGACGTGCCGGCAACACATCGCCCGATACAAACTGCCGAAGGCCATCATCCGTACGGCCCAGATCCAGCGCTCACCGGCCGGCAAGGCCGACTATCGGTGGGCCAAGCAGATCGCCGCCGAAAGCCGGCAATCGCAACAGGATCCGGCTAGACCGCCGGTGTAAGCGCCCGGGCCGGCTCACCGGCACGCAAGAACTGGCCGAACCGCTGCTTGCCCAGCACCGGCGAGGCCTGTCCCGCGTTGAACACTGGTTGTCCCGACACGAATACGTGCGTGACGGTGTCGTCGTTGCGGTTCACCATGCGCGACAGTCCGCCGTAGGACTCGACCGGGTGCTCGGCGTACGCATCGAGCGATTCGTCGAGCTTGTCCGGGTCGATGACCACGATGTCCGCCCGGTCGCCTTGACGCAGGGTGCCCGCGTCGATCCCGTACCAGGCTCCGAGTTCACCGGTGAGCCGGTGCACTGCCTGCTCGATCGACAGGAACGGCGTGCCGCGCTTCGCGGCGTCGTTCACGTGCCGCAGCAGCCGCAGGCCGGAGTTGTAGAACGCCATGTTGCGCAAGTGCGCGCCCGCGTCGGAGAACCCCATCTGGACGCATGGGCTTTGCGCCAGCTTCTTGAGCAACTCGGGCCGGTGGTTGGAGATCGTGGTACGCCAGCGCAGTGCCTCGCCGTGCTCGAGCACCAGATCGAGGAACGCGTCGACCGGATGCAGGCCGCCGCGATCGAGCCCGACCTGCCCAAAAGACTTGCCTACCACCGATTCGTCGGGGCACGCCACGATGTCGGCGTCGAAGAAGTCACGGTGCCACACTCGCGGCCCGTATTTCTGGTCGTAGTCCTTGCGGAACTGGCGCCGGTATTCCTCGTCGCGCATCAGCTCGTTGCGGGCGAGCTCGTCCTGCAGATGCAGGGCAGCGGCGCCGGAGCCGAATTCTTCGAAGATCACCAGCGAAATCCCGTCGGCATACACTTCGAACGGCACCGGCAAATGCTGCCAGCGAAAGTCACCGCCAAGTCGATTGACGACCCGCGCCGCGGCCTCCATCAGGTAGATGACCGGTGGCAGGGCCTTTACATCGGCGGCCGACAGCAGACTGGTTTTGAGGCGACGGCGGCCCACCCCGAGCGAGGCCGCCAGCTGGGAGAAGATCGACAGCGGATTCTTGATGTCGGGACCCGACTGCAGGATTTTGTTGCGGCGCCGCAGAATAGCGTTGAGCCGACGCAGTTCGCGTGACGTGGCATAGGTCGACGGCAGCGTGCGCGACCGGCACACCTCCCCGTCGAGCTTGTCGAAGAGCAATTGCTGCGAGGACATCCCGACGAAGCCCTCGTCGAGCGCTTCGGTCAGCATCGACTCCATCCGCGCCAATTCGCCCGCCGACGGCCGGATGTCCTTGCGGGTCGCCCGGTCGAGCCCCATCGTCGCCGCCCGCATATCGGAATGGCCGATGAACGCGGCCACGTTGGGACCCAGGTTCAGCTCCTCCAGGGCGGCCACATACTCCTTTGGGGTACTCCACGACCGGGCCTTGTCGAGCTGCTCGATGACGTAGCGCCGCGGAATCGCCTCGACTCGGCCGAAGATGTCGCCCGCGTCGACGTTGTCCAGGTACACCGTCGACAGCGAGCAGGAGCCCAGCAGCACGGTCGTGACACCGTGTCGCAGTGACTCGGAAAGCGCTGGTTCACAGAGTGTTTCGATGTCGTAGTGGGTATGGATGTCGATGATCCCGGGGATCACCCACTGCCCTGTTGCGTCGATGACATCGGCGCCGGTCACGTCCAGCACCTCGTCGGTGATGGTGGCCACGCGGCCGTCGCGCACCCCGATGTTGCGAACAGCCGACGGCGCGCCGGTTCCGTCGAACCATCGTCCATTCATGATCACGGTGTCGTACTGCATGTTCCGGGCCTCCTGATTAGCAGTGAGCATACACACCTGCGATAGTGTCTCGTCATAGGTTGTTCGGGCTGCGGGCCCCGGTCGCGGCGTCGGCTAAGCGCATCAGCAACGATCGTCTAGCTGCGACGATATGATCTAGCGGTGATGAGCACCGACAACATGTTTGCCGCCCGCTAGTTATGCGCAGTCACGGTTGGGCCGGGAACACGCCCGCCTCCGATGAAGAGGCGATCGAGCGGATCCTGGATGCGGCGGACAAGATCATCGACGAGCGCGGCTCGGCCATGCGGATCGCCGATGTCGCCCGGGCTCTGGGCGTGACCCGGCAGACCGTGTACCGGTACTTCCCCGGGACCCAGGCATTGCTGGTGGCGAGCGCGATGCGATCGGCCGACGGCTTCCTCGATCATCTGGCGGCCCACCTCAAAGGCATCACCGATCCCGTCCTGGCGGTGACGGAGAGTTTTGCGTTCTGCGTCGAGCAGCTGGCGTCCGACAATCAGCTGGAGTTGGTGCTGAATCAGCGCCACCGCGGGGGTCAGACGATCTCCATCGTGTCGGATACCGCGCTGGCCTTCGGGCGATCGATGCTGCACCGCTTCGATATCGATTGGGAGCAGCACGGTTTCGACGACGCGGGCCTGGACGAGTTGAACGAATTCACCCTTCGGCTGTTGCACTCGTTCCTCGCAGACCCCGGCCGGCCCGCCCGCAGCGGCGCGGATCTTCGGCGCTACCTGGTCCGCTGGATCGGGCCGGCGATCGCCTACCCGCAAATCGCCCAGGCGATGGACCCGTTGCGGACTCCCGAGCCGCGAGCGCGGCGACGGCCCTCGGCGGCGTCCTGATCCGGGATCACCCGCTCGAGGAGGAGTGACCATGGTCGGACTTGGACAGCTCGCGTTGGACAGCGCACCCGCTTTCGGCGGTGTCTTACTGGCGCTGGCGGCCGTGCAATTCCGGGGTCCCGACTACCGGCAATTGATCCAGCAGGACATGGATTTGCTGGATCGCCTGCCTGCCGAGGCCACCGAAAGGCGCGACGCGCTGCGCCGCTCGATCGACGCCAGGGTCGACGACTTGGTCGACGCCGCGAACCGCAGCCGTGCATTGCGCCGGGCCGCGATGTCCTACCAGGGCAACTGGCGCGATGTGGTGGTGATGTTGTGCGCGGTGCTCTTCACGATCGTCTGGTGGGGCGTCGACCACAGCCGGGGCAACTGGTTGCCGATGTTCATCCTGCTGATCCTGCTGTGCGTGCTCGCGGCCGGCTACGCATTTCGTGGCGTGCTGCGTGCGGGCAGCGCATTTCTGCACCGGCGGCATAGCGGCGACTCAGATGCGCCAAAGTAGCTGCGCTACAACGACTTCGCTCATAGGCGGCCTGCCGCGGCCGACACGCCAGCGGATACCAAATTGCCCGGGCGCTGCTGGCGAAAATGTGACAAAATCAACGCGTGAAGGCGTACGCCCTCCCTGTTTTGCTCTGTGCCGCTATAACGTCCACGTGGACGGCGCTGCTGACCGCCCCCGTTCCCGCCGTATCTGCCGAACCGTGCCCCGATGTCGAGGCCGTGTTCGCCCGAGGAACTGACGAGGCGCCCGGACTGGGCGATATCGGGCAGAATTTCGTCGATTCGGTGCGCGCCCACGTCGCACCGAAATCTGTCGGTGTGTACCCGGTGAGCTATCCGGCGTCCATGGACTTTCCCAGGGCAGTCGACGGCATAACCGACGCGGGCACGCACGTCGAACAAATGGCGTCGAGCTGCCCCAAAACGATGATGGTGCTTGGCGGTTACTCCCAAGGAGCCGCGGTCATGGGCTTCGTCACCGCCAGTCAGGTGCCCGACGGGACGAGTCTTGGGCAGGACCTGCAGCCGATGCCTGCCGATGTGGCCAGTCACGTCGCCGCGGTCGCCCTGTTCGGGAAACCGTCGACCCAGTTCATGAGCTTCATCAATCAACCGGCCGTCACCGTCGGCCCGCTCTACGCGGGCAAGACGATCGAGTTGTGCGCTCCCAACGACCCGATCTGCGCGGGCTCGGGCGACTTCTCGGCGCATAGGCAGTACCAACAGATCGGGATGATCGACCAGGCAGCGGATTTCAGCGCGAACCGCATTGCCTCCGCTACTCCCCCGACCCCGTCATCGCCGCCGGGACCGGGACACCCGCCGACGGCGACACCGGCACCGGTGCATTCGACTGCACCGTCGACCGCGCCGTCGCCGACGCCCACGCCCGTGGCATCGCATCACCCCGGCCCGCCCCCGGGACCGGTGCCAGAGTTATTCACTCAGTAGCGGGGGGCCGCCTCGAGAACCTCGACGGCGGCGTCGATGTTGGGAATGATGGTCGCACCGTAGTGGCCGACGAGCTGCCCCAGCGCGCGGGCGATATGCGGGCCGACGATGCCGACAGCCAGGATCTCCTCGGCCAACACGATGCCATTGACGACGTGACCGGCGCTGAGTCGACCGTCGGCGGTGAGCTCGTAACGCCAGTCGCCGATCTGCACTCGCTCCGGCGCGGACCGGAAGAGCCCGCGGCGCGCCGGTGTCAGAATGACGCCGGGCACACCGCAAAACACCCTGATCACTTGTCCGACTCCGCCGGGGCCGGCCAGGGCTGCTCCGATCGCGCGGCTGGCGCGCTCAGGGTCGTAACTCGTCATCAATCACTCATCGGCAGCACGAACGAGGGGGTGATGGTCTGCGGCTCGCTGGTGCGCCGCACGGCGGTGCCGGCCACATAGAACTCGACGGTGTGATGCCCCCAGGCGTAATTCGAGATGGCGAAATGCACTCCCACGACGCCGTTTGCACCGTCGCGTTCGGCCTCGCTCTGCATGCGCGACATGGCCAGCTCCCGGGCCTGATAGCTGCCCTGCGTCCACTGCGGCATCTCGGCGTTGCGCCCGACCTGGCTGAGCGTCCGCAGAAAGCCTTGAACGGCGATGTGAAACACGCAGTTGCCCATCACGAATGCCACCGGCGCGAACCCGGAGCGCAGCAGGGTGGTCAGATCCTGGCCGGACAGGTGGCTGCTGAAGGCCTGCCCGTTGGGTCTGCGAAACGCTCCAGGCTTGGCGACATATCGCACAGCGGTTCCGACCGCGATGAATTCGAGGTGTTCGCCTTCGCCTTGATGTCGCCAATCGAGCCGGACACCCACCACTCCGTCGGCGCCCAGCGCATCGGCTTCGGCCTGCATGCGCGACATCGCATTCCAGCGCGCCCGGTAGGTCGCGTCGGTCAGCACCGGCAACTCCGACTGCTGCCGGATGCCGGTGAACTGATAGCCGACGTGATACACGGAAACCCCCATCACGAGCTCCATCGGCTCAAATCCGGCACCATGCAACAGTGCGAATTCGTTGATCGAAAGATCGGAAGTCCATAGCTTGCCGGCATGCGACAGACGTTCGCTGGCGACGGGGTCGAGCTGGTTCGGTTCCATTGTCAAAGACCCTCCTGCGGTTCGCAGTCAGCGTAGCCCGGCGACGGCGAGCGCTGGTACGGCGCGATTAAGGCGCCGGGCAATCCAGCGCCGGCCCGCCTACCGGGACTCGGCAACCGACGGTGTGCTCGCGGCCTCACTCATCCGGCGAGTAGCTGTCGTCCTGGCACTCCAGCAGTTCTTTGAGCGCATCGGGAAACGCGTCGGCCATGCCCCACAGGTCGGGCAACAGATCGGGGCAGCCGATCAGGCCGATGCCGAGTTCTCCGTTGAGCGACATCACCGTGATGTTGAGTCCGGCGTCGCCGATGATCGGCCCGAGCGGATACATCGCGTCGAGACGGCACCCCAGGAAATACAGCTGATCTTGCGGGCCTGGCACATTCGACAGCACCAGATTGAACGCGCTGCGGTTGAACGGAAGGCGCGGCAACAGGCGCATCGCCGCACCGAACATCGTCGGGCCGCCGAACTGCGTCCAGTCGTGCAGGAGGGCTGGACCCAGCGCCGCGGTGTGCTCTTTGGCAGCCTTGTTTCCGGCGGCGATCGCGCGGATGCGTTCGGCCGGATCGCTGATTTGGCTTTCCACCCGGCAGAACATCCACGTGGTCTGGTTGCGTCCGGGACGATCGGACTTGCCGTGCACCGACACCGGCACGGTAGCCACCAGGGGGTTATCGGGCAGCTCACCGCGCTCGAACAGGAAACGCCGCAACACCCCGGCGCACAACGCCACAACGACGTCGTTGACGGTCACCCCGAAGCGGTCCTTGACTCGTTTGACGTCGCGCATGTCCAGCTGGGTGTAGGCGACGTTGCGGTAGCGCGTGACGGAGCCGTTGAGCGGGGACGACGGGGCCGAGAACGGCGCAGCCATCGTGCGACCCTCGCGCGCGCAGCACGGTCTGCGCCACCGTCAGCATTGTCGCGGGCACCACGGTCGCCAATCGCAAGGGCCGGCGGGCAAAGCCCATCAGTCCGCTCAACGCGATCTGCACGGGGTTGCCGCCGCCCGCACCGGTGACCGCCTTCGGGGCCGGCGCATCGGGCTCGGCGCTGCACAGGTGGGCCAGCAAATTGGCGCCGGCAACTCCGTCGACGAGCGCGTGATGAACCTTGAGCATCACCACGACCGCGTCGCTGTTGGCGCCGCCCTGCAACACCCACATCTCCCAGAGCGGTCGGTCCCGGTCCAGCGGCAGACCCGCGATGTACCCGCAGATCTCGGCCAGTTCTCGGCGCCCCCCGGGTGCCGGCACACCGACGTGCTGCAAATGGTGTTCCAGCTGGAAGTTGTCGTCGTCCACCCACACCGGGTGATCGAAATTCAGCTGGTTGTCGGCGAGTTTCATCCGGAATTCCGGCACGGCCGCGATGCTCTTCGCTAACGCGGCGCGGAACCCGCCGTAGGTGTAGCCCCCCGGCATGGTCGACGTGTCCAACTCCAACACGCAACACACATTCAATGGTTGGGTAGGCGTCTCCAAGTAGAGAAAAAACGCGTCCAGCCCGCTCAGTCGTTCCATAGCCGCCCGCTCGACTAGTGACCTCAGAAAACCCCCCGAACCCCTAGGAGTTTAGGTAGCTGACCAGTGGTCGGCTACCTCTCACCCAGGCGCACTCGGTTAAATTTTGAAGACATACCGCCGCGGTATTCAACGCCGCAGCCGACGACACGTCCGCAGGCCGAACCGCTGGATGAACCCGTCACGATTCGGTCTCGTTAACCGGGTACCAGAGCGTTGGGCGCCGCGCGGTTAGCGGCAGACACGCGCTGATTACGTGCGCAGGCGCAGGAGGATCATGTTCAGAAGAGTCGATACCTGCAGTGGACCCAAGCACAAGCTGCTGACCATCGAACTGCGTGATGTGGTGCGCGAATACCGGATTGGCGGACAAACCGTTCGCGCGCTCGACGAGATCAGCCTGCGGCTCGAGGGCGGTCAATTCGTTTCGATGGTCGGGCCGTCCGGTGCCGGCAAGAGCACGTTGCTGCATTTGCTCGGCGCGCTGGACTCCCCCGATTCCGGGTCGATCGAATTCGACGGAGACGAGATCGGGCGTCTCAACGATCAACAGCAGTCCCAGTTTCGCCATCAGCGCGTCGGCTTCATCTTCCAGTTCTTCAATCTCTTACCGACGTTGTCGGCGTGGGAGAACGTCGCCGTCCCGAAGCTGCTCGACGGCGTGCGGCTGGGTAAAGCCAAGCCGGATGCGATTCGTCTGCTGGAGCGCGTCGGCCTCGGTCACCGGACCCAGCACCGGCCCGCCGAACTGTCGGGCGGACAGATGCAGCGGGTCGCGGTGGCGCGGGCGCTGATGATGGATCCACCGTTGATCCTGGCCGACGAACCCACCGGAAATCTCGACTCCACCACGGGCGCTTCGATTTTGACGCTGCTCGGCGACGTCGCGCACGAAGCCGGACGCGGCCGGCTGGTGGTGATGGTGACTCACAACCCCGAAGCGGCACAGGCAACCGACCGGGTGATCATGCTGGCCGACGGCCGGGTTGTTTCCAACGAGCGATCGGCGGTTTTGGTGTGAGCCCGGTTTCGGCGATCGGCGCCACGGCGAGCCGGCTGCGTGTGTTCAGCCTGCGCGAGCTGGCCGTGCACCGGCGGCGCACCATCGCCTCGATCGCGGTAATGGCAGTCTCCGCTATGTATTTGGTCGCGGTATTCGGCATCTTCGGGTCGATCACCGGATCGGTCAATCGACTCAGCGATGGGATCGCCGGCATCGCCTCGCTGGAGGTGTCCGGGATCACCGACGCGGGGTTTCCCGACGCGCTCGCCGCCGAGGTCGCCGCGGTGCCCGGCGTGGCTACCGCCGCGCCGATGATCCGCACGACGGTATCCACCTCGTCGGGGCCGGTGCTGCTGTTTGGCGCCGACGATCGCCTGGCGGCACTGGGCGGCGCACTGAAGGACGCGATGAAAACTGTTGCGCCCGAGCAACAAGTGAATCAGCCGGGGCCCGCCAACGGGGTCCGCATCGGTCCGGGAATCGGTCGTGTCAAAGGTGAGTCGTTCCAGCTCGGTTCGGGTTCGGTTATCGTGACCGAGGTTCTCGCCGGCAAAGAGGTCGCAGCTCTCAACGGTGGGCATTACGTCCTGGCGCCACTTGCGTTGGCGCAGAACATCATCGGGCGCCAGGGCCAGCTCGACTCGATTCTGATCACGATCAAGCCCGGAGCTGATCTAAGCCAGGTACGCACCGGCGTCAGTGCTGCGGTGAACGGTCGGGCCATCGTTGCCGACCCGAGTATGCGGGCTAGCCGGGCCGGCGACGGTGTCAAGCTGATGAACTACATGGCCCTGATGGGTGCGATGGTGGCGTTGATGGTCGGCGCCTTCCTGATCTACACCACCATGACCATGGCGATCACCCAGCGCCGGCCGGTCATCTCGATGCTGCGCGCGATCGGCGGGCGGCGCACAGTCATCGTGCGCGACATGCTCGCGGAAGCGGCAATACTCGGGGTGATCGGCGGCGGGATCGGGTCGGCCATCGGAATCCTGATGGGCCGCATCGCGATTGGCCACCTACCACCGGCTATGACGCAGGGACTCGAGGCCCGCATCGAATACTGGTTACCCGGCTACGCGATACCCATCGCCGTCGTGACGACCGCGCTCACCAGCATAGTGGCCTCGGCGATGGCCGCGCGGCAGGTGTACAAGGTCGCGCCGATCGAGGCATTGGCGCCGGTCGGAGTGTCCGCGGCCGACCGCGTGCCGCACTGGCTGCGGGTCGCGTGCGGTGTCGGGGCGATTGCCGTCTTCGCGGTGTCGATCGCGATCGTCATCACGGCGCGCGGCGTGCTGGCATTCATCGCGATGTCTGCCGTGTTCTCTGCCGAAATCGCACTGGGTTTCGCGCTCACCACGCCGATCGTCCACGCCGCGGCCGCTACCGCGCGCATATTCGGCACCGTCGGCGCACTTGCCGCGGCCACCATCGAGCGCGCGCCGCGACGGGTATGGGCGACGGTGATGACGGTGGTGATCGCGGTCATCACGACCGTCACGATCACCGGCACAAACAACGACATGATCCGATCCGCTCGGGATATCTTCGCGCCGGTGGCGCAGACCCCGGTGTGGGTGACCGCGAATCCCCCGGACAGCTACCCCACTGATCCACTGCCGCAAGGACTTTCCGAGAAGCTGGCCGCCGTGCCGGGCGTCGCGCACGTCACCGAGGGCTCATATGGATTCGCCGAAGTCGGGGGGAGCCGGGTGATGCTCGACGGATTTTCCGCCGGGACCACCGATCCGCTGTACCGGGCACTGGACCGGCAGGTGCGCGACGACGTGCTGGCCGGTCGCGGGGTGGTGCTCTCGCAGAATCTGGGCAAGACCCTGCACGTTCGGGTCGGCGACCAACTTCGCATGCAAACACCGCACGGTGTCCAGCAGGCGACGGTGTTGGCCCTGGTGCCGTATTTCTCGACGGTGATCGGCACCTTGGGTCTGAGTTTGGATCGAATGCGGGCGTGGTTCGACCGTCCCATCGCGACGACGCTGCAGATCGCCGCGGACCCTGGCGTGGATTCGCGTCGGCTTTTAACCGATGTCCGCGCCGCGGTACCGGCGCCGAACTACGTCTACGACGGCAACGCCGAGCTGGCGGGGCTGCAAGCACCGATGCACCAGAGCATGTTCATCGCCAACGCCGTATGGATCATCGTCGTGCTGGTCGCCGCCGTCGCGCTGCTCAACACGCTGACGCTTTCCGTACTTGAACGCCGACGTGAAATCGGGGTGCTGCGGGCCATGGGATCCAGCCGACGGCTCACGCTGCGGATGGTGCTGGCCGAGGCGGCCGGAATAGGGGTGGTTGGCGGTGTTTTGGGGCTGGTGTTCGGCTGCGCCGACCAGTGGCTGTTCAGTCTGGTCAGCGGCGACATGATGAATTTCCGCGTGAGGTTCCACCCCAGTTGGATGGCCCTTGCCTTCACCCTCGGCGCGCTGGCGATCAGCCTGCTCGGCTCGGTGCCGCCGGCTCGCCGCGCGGCGCGCCTGAACATCATCGAAGCTGTCGGCGTCGACTAAGAGCTATTCGGTGAGCGTGGCGAACCCCTGCAAATGGGGTTTACACGGAAACGGCACCGGGGTGCGCACGCTGCGCAGGCCCGCGGTATCGAATCCGGCGGCAGCAATCGAGTCGATGGTTCGCCGGTTCGGTTGGCACCCCGCAGCCAACCAGGACCATGGCTTGGCGATCAGATCCTGGAATCGGCCCGTCACGCCCTCACCGCGCACGTGCTCGAGGACGACCAGCCGGCCGCCCGGCACCAGGACCCGGCGGATCTCGGTCAGCGTCGCGGTGACGTCGTCGACCGAGCACAGCACCAACCCGATATGTACCGAATCGAAACTGTTGTCCGGGAAGGGTATTGACTCCCCGGTACCTTCGACGATGTTGGCCGCGATGCCGTTGCGGATGGCGAGGCGAGAAGCCATCTGCCGAAACGTGGCCACCGGCTCGACCGCCGAGATGGAAGTCACCGCGCGCGGGACGAACTTCAGGTCGGTTCCCGGCCCCAGCCCCACCATCAGCAGGCGGCCGGTTGCGTGCGCGATCGCGTCTCGGCGATACCGGTTGTAAAAAAGGCGATCGAAAACCGGCTGGCCGAACCGATATATGTAGGGGAACAACGGATTACCGGGCGTCAGCGGCCACCTAAGTCCATTCGAAAAGGCGGGTACTCGTCACGCATCAACGATACATACACCGCGACCCGGTAACGCCATCGCACAATGCCCAGCAACAGATCGAACATGCCCTGCGGGATCGTCCCGGTGCACAACAACGCCACCGCGGACATCACACACAGCACCTGAAGCAGCGGCTCCATCGCCCAGCACAGCAGTATCTGCGGTGCGCCCAACAACCACGTCTTCACCAGGACGGCCCAATTCGTCAGGCGCTCTGGATATTCGACGTCGAGTTCGCCCGGGTAGTCGGGCCGCGCCGCCAGGGTGAAGGGTGGGTATCTGTCGGTGCTGTTCATCGGGAACCGGTAGTTCATGACTCGCCACGACCAGCGCAGCACACCGACATTGAAGTTGAAGATCGGGCGCGGATATCGCCCGGTAAACAGGATCGCGACGCCGGCAACGATCGTCAGGATCGGATACACCAGATAAAGAGAAATAAGGATGGGATAGTGCGGCACGGCCAGCACACACCACTTGACGAGCCATAGCCAGCGCGACGGGGCATCGAAATCGCCTCGCACGCGGACGGTTTCGACCGGTGCGCGGTCCGGTTCGATCTCGACGACGTGCGGCGTCCTCACCGTGGGCATCGCCTGGCCGGAGTTGCTGCCGCGAGATCGCGATCGATCTGCGCGGCGATACGCGGGTGGCTGGTCATCCGCACGAAGTTGGTCAATGCCCAGGTGTGGAACCGATCCGACAACAAGGCCGCCGGTCTCAACACGGATTCACGGTGCGAGACTTGCAGCGACGCCACCTGTGACACCGCACTCACCTGGCGTCGCCGGGTCTTTTCGTACCAGCGCAGTGCGCGCGACAGCTCGGCCCGGCAGCTGCTCGCGTCCAGACCCGAAATCGCCTGGCACAACACCATCGTGTCCAGCAGCGCCTGATTCGTCCCCTGCGCGAAGGTCGGTGGCATCGTGTGCGCGGCATCGCCGAGCAACGTCACCGGGCCGGCGCTGAGCGGCGCGGTCATCGGATGCCGGAAATGCGGGTAGGGCGACTGGACCAAATCGTCGTCGGTCAGTTTCGCGAGGACCAGATCGACCGGATCAGACCAGCCGGCGAACCTCGATCGGATCGCTTCGATCGGGCGATGTGGCCGAATGAAGTCGTGGGACCACGGCATGTCGAACCACCACTGCACGCAGGAGCCGCCGGCCGGCCAGACGCCGGTGTTCCCGGTAGCGCCGATAACCAGATAAGCGGTCTCCCGGTCGACGATCTCGGGCACGCTGGCCAGCCCCTGCCAGCTGCACCAGCCGGTGGGCTCGGCGGCCGGCGCGCCGACCACGTCTCGGATCATCGAATGCAGACCGTCGGCGCCGATCAGCAGGTCGCCCTCGGCGACGCGTCCGTCCTCGAACCCGACCGCGACGCCGTCGGGCATCGTGATGACCCGGGCGGCACGCGCGTTACAGCGGATGCGATCGGCCGGAAAGTCCGTCAGCAGTCGTTCCAGCAGGACCCGGCGCGGAACCATCCGAACGGCCGCGCCCAATCGCTGCACCATCGCGTTCACATCCAGGGTGGCGATTCGGTGCCCCTTCGACGTCAGCAAACGCACGCTGGATAGCCGTTGGCCCGCCCCATCCATGTCGACGCCCAGCTGCCGCAATACCGTTTCACCGTTGGACCAGATGGTGATCGCGCCCCCGCCCGCACGGGTGTCCCCGCGTTGATCGAAGACCGTGACGTGGTGGCCGTCCCGCAGCAATCCGCGGGCAACCGAAATACCGCTCACACCCGCGCCGATCACCAGGACCTTCAGTGGCCGTCCGGACCGCGCCTTCGAGGACGGCAGCCAACTGATGTGGCTGCTGGCGCCGGCGCGATCACGCGGTTGGGTACGCCCGCGGGTCAGTGGGTGCTCGGCAATCCTGCTCCGGCTCGTCACTCTCCTGGACACGTAACGGCGCACGCATCGGTTCAAGCGAATTCGGTGCTGGCTAGCCGCGCGCTCCGATCATCTTGTGCAGGTCCTCAATCCCCCACGGTGCGGCATCATGGTGGTCGCGATAGCCCAGCAGAGACGGGGTTGGGCGATCAAACCGGCCGACGAATCCGCCTGCGGCAACAAGGATCTGACCCGTGACGTCGCGGGACAGGTCGCTGGCGAGATACGCGTAGAGCGGTGCCACAAACGCGGGCGGGGCACTATCCAGCGAGGCCTGCATCGTCACGTCGTCCAGCAATCCGCGGCGGTGCAAGTCCGCGATGTGCTGTTCATAGTCGTCTCCGGTGGAAAGGCGCGTTCGTGCGCCGGGGCACACCACGTTGGCCCGCACGCCGCTGGCTTTGAGTTCAGCGGCAATGGCCACCGTCAAGCCGTTGACGGCGCCCTTGCCCGCGGGGTAGCCGGTGCCCCCGTAGTCGCCGAGAAAGGCCACCGAGCTGGTGTTGACGATCGTTCCGTGGCCCTGCTCGACCATCGCGCGAGCCGCGGCCCGGCAGGTGTGGAAGACCGTGCCGAGGTGGGCGCTCAACAAGCGATTGAAGTCATCGGCCGAGATGTCCAGGATCGAGGAGCCGGGCGGCTCGGCAATACCGGCGCAGTTGATCAGGATGTCGAGCCGCCCGAACGTGTCACGGCAGGTGTCCACCAGCGCGGCGGCGACGGCCTCGTCGTCGGCGGGTCCGATCATCGCGGTGGCTCGGCCGCCCTTCGCGGTGACCGCGGTGACGGTTTCGGTCACGGCATCGGCATCGCGGCCGTTCACTACGACTGCGGCGCCTAATTCCGCAAGCAGTTCGACGACCGCGCGACCAATGCCGCGGCTTCCACCGGACACCACCGCGCCGCGTCCGGCCAGCAAATCCTGGTTGGTCATCGGCACGGACTCCCACCAGCGTGTTCCCGATCGCGCTCGGAGAAGCTGCGGTTGGCGCAGGACACCGACATTTGCCGAAGAGTACGCGTTGCGTGTTGACCGCCGTCGACGGTGCCGGTTCGGGCCGGACGTGGTTGCTCAGGACCCGGTAACGGGCGCAGGGTCGCCGATCCGGGCTTAGGGGGCGTAGGATCGGTAGTTGAGTCCGTTCTGGACACGTCGCCGTTTAGCTAAAAGCGGTCAGCCAGCCGCACGGCTGCTGGGCTGTGGCTCCGGCGATCAACATCTTCCGGTCCCCTTACTTCGGTGCCCCGTGCGCTGCGAACAACCGATTCGTGTCCACCGGACGGTTGCAGCGGGGTGTCGGCATATGCCTGCGAAACCTCACTGCACGCGACTTCGTAAGGAAGTACCGCAAATGCAAACCCGTTTACGCACAGCTGTTTACACCCACGTAGCTGCGAGGGGTCGGTTGAGCAGATGACCGAAGTCCTTGCTGCACCCCGGCCCACCCGGGCGGCCAGCACTCGTAATGACGATTCCTACGACGACGTCATCGACATGTTTCTGGTGTTGAGCACCCTGCCGGCCGAGTCGCACGAGTACCACCGTCAGCGCGAATGCATCGTGAGCAGGTGTCTTCCGCTGGCTGACCACGTCGCTCGTCACTTCGGACGACGCGGTGAGAGTCTCGACGACCTGACCCAAGTGGCGAGGCTGGGCCTGATGAACGCCATCAACCGGTTCGACCCGGACAAAGGCCCCAGTTTCATCGGCTTCGCGATTCCCACCATGATGGGCGAGGTTCGGCGCCACTTCCGCGACTACAGCTGGGGCATGCGAGTGCCGCGCCGGTTACGCGAGCTTCACGTCCAAATCAGCAGAGCCACAGCAGATTTGGTCCAGAGGCTGGGTCGCGCACCGACGGCCCGCGAGCTGTCGGAAGAGCTCGGGGTCTCGCACGACGAGATTGTGGAATGCCTCGTTGCCGGCGACGCCTACCAGCTGGAGTCGCTGGACGCGCCGGTCGGCGCCGACGCATCCGGGCGGACTCGTCTGGTCGCCGACGCGGTGGGTGCAATCGACCCCCAGATCGACCACATCACCAACCGCGAAGCGGTCCGCTCCCTGATCGCCGCGCTCCCCGAGCGCGAACAAGAGGTGCTGCACATGCGGTTCTTCGAATCGATGACGCAGAGCCAGATCGCGAGTCGAATCGGGGTGTCACAGATGCAGGTGTCGCGCATTCTGGCGAATACCTTGGCATCCCTGCGCGACCAGCTGGAATAGCCCGCGGCATCGGTGCCCAGCCGATCTGACGACACGCGCACTGTACTGTGCCTTTGGGGTGAAATCGACTCCGTCGCCAGATCGAGCCTGGAAGGAGCACGATGCGATGAGGCTTTCCCAACCGGTAGTCGCGGGGATCGTTGCGGCGACAGCGGTGGCGTTGACCGTGGCCGGCTGCGGCGGCAATCAGAAGCCTTCGCCGACCACATCCGGATCGGCCACCTCGTCGACCAGCAAGAGCAGCGCGGCGCCGACCTCCTCGGCACCCGCGGCGCCGGCGGGCGATTACTCCGGCTGGTTGATCCAGGTGTCCGATATCGACGCTCCGGTGCCGTTCACGGGCACGCCGCCGACGAACAACCCGAACGGCCAGCCCGGCGCCGCGACGACCTTCAATACCCAAGACAACAGCCACACCATCAAAGTGACCATCGAGGTGCTGCCGGACCCGGGTGCGGCAACCGGCGCACTGAACGCCGCGAAATCGGCACAGGGCGGCGCGATCAAGCATCCGACCACGGACGCGGTCAAGATCGGCACCGACGGAACCGTGGTGTCGGGCAATTCACCCGACAACTCCAAGGGCATCGCGGTATTGCTGTTCACCGAGGGCAAGGCTTTCGTCACGGTGGAATTCGACGGTCCGCCGGACACGCTGCCGCCACCGGACTTCATCAACGACATCGGCCAAAAGCAGGATGCGGCGGTGAAGAAGGGGCTCGGCGGCTAGCCCCGACGGCGCCACGCGGAGCGGTGCACATGCCGACGATCAGGGCTATAACGACACCGATCGCTGCGGCGTGCGCGGCGCTGCTCTTCACGGCCGGGTGCGGTGGATCCAAAAGCCAACAGGCCGAATCCAATCCGCCGGCTGGGCAGACATCGACCGAGTCCCCGAAACCGAAGCAACCGGGTGAGCCGACGCCTCCCGGCGCGGGGACGGTGAAGATCCGCTATGAAGACGCCACGACACCGCAGGCGCAGCGTGGCCGCCAGCTCATGCAGGACGCGAAGGTGTTGGAGGACCTCGCGCGACACATCCAGGACACCTTGGTGCTGCCGTCCGACTTGGGCGTGGTCGGTAAGCAGTGCGACGCGGACAACGATTTCTACCTTCCCGACGCCAACGAGATCCAGCTCTGCTACGAGGCCAGGGAGCACGCCGAAAAACTCGCCGCGGGCAGCTCGATTCCCGATCCGGTCACCCCGGCGATCGACGAGACGATCTCTGCCGCCTACCACGAGCTCGGGCACGCCACCCTTGCCATCTATCAGCTCGCGTTCACCGGGCGCGAGGAGGACGTGGCCGATCAGCTCTCCGCGTTCATGCTTCTCAACCCCGGCGCCGACGGAAAACCGTATCCGGACGGGGTGCGGATCGCCACCAACACCGCCACCGAATGGAAACTGAGCGCAAAGGAAGCCGGCGACGCCAACGAGCTTCCGTTCTGGGATGGGCATTCCATGGACATCACCCGCATGTACAACTGGGAGTGCTGGATCTACGGCTCCGACCCGCAGGCCAACGCCGGCATCGTCTCCTCCGGAGACCTGCCGGAGAGTCGAGCCGGCAACTGCGAGGAGGAGTTTCAGAACATGCAGCGCGGCTGGCAGTCGTTGCTGGGGCCGCATCTGCGCAAGCCCAGCTAGCACGGGATCTGGACCGACAACATGGCTCGCGGCCAATGACATCCAGTAAATAAACCGCTTGATTTAATCCGGCCCGCAGTGTTCACTGAGGCGGTGAAAGCCGAGCGGACGGCGCGTTCTGACCGGTCGATGGGTACGCGCGAGGCGATCTTGACCGCCGCCGAATGGTTGTTCGCCGAGCGCGGAATGTATGCCGTGTCCAATCGGCAGATCAGCGAAGCGGCCGGGCAGGGCAACAACGCCGCCGCTTGCTACCACTTCGGGACCCGGACCGAACTGTTGCGCGCGATCGAAAGCAAGCACCGCGAACCGATCGAACAACTCCGCGCCCAGATGCTGGACGACATCGGCGATTCCACTGAGCTGCGCGACTGGGTGAGCATCTTGGTTCGGCCACTCACCGATCATTTGGCCGCGCTGGGTACCCCGAGTTGGTATGCGCGGTTTGCCGCTCAGGCGATGGCCGACCCGACCTACCGCCATGTCGTCACCAAAGACGCCCTGATGTCGCCGCGGCTGGTACGGACCATCGACGGCATCAACCGTTGCCTGCCCGACCTGCCTAGGCGAGTGCGATCCGAACGGATCGTCATGGTCCGAAATCTGCTGATGCACACCTGCGCCGAGCACGAAGGCGCACTGGCCGAGCACGGGCCGCGATCGCGTTCGAGTTGGCCGGTCGCCGCTGAGGGATTGATCGACGCGATCGTCGGGTTGTGGCGCGCGCCGGTTCACGTGAGTGCAGCGGGCGACTGACCGACCACCGAATACGAGGAGCACGATGACCGACGTCTCAACTGATCCAGCCACCGACATCCCGAACTTCCCGATGACGCGGGACGCGAGCTGCCCCTTCGCCCCTCCCCCGGAATCGTTGGCGCTCAACGCAACCAAGCAGCTCAGCCGGGTGCGGATTTGGGACGGCAGCACACCCTGGCTGATTCATGGCTACGACGCGATCCGCTCGCTGTTCACCGATTCGCGCACCAGCGTCGACGACCGGCTGCCGGGCTATCCGCACTGGAACGAGGGAATGCTGGCGACGGTGCATAAACGCCCGCGCTCGGTGTTCACCTCCGACGCCGAGGAACACACGCGCTATCGCCGGATGCTGTCAAAACCCTTTACCTTCAAGCGAGTCGAAGGGCTGCGTCCCGCGGTACAGAAGATCGCCGACGAGCGCATCGACGCGTTGCTCGCCGGCCCCAACCCCGGCGACATCGTGAGCACACTGGCGCTGCCCGTCCCGACGTTGGTCATCAGCGAGATGTTGGGCGTGCCCTACGAGGACGCCGATTTCTTCCAGGAACAAGCTCACCGAGGCACCGGGCGCTACGCGACCGAAGAGGACACGGCCCAGGGTGCTGCGTCGTTGGCGAAATACCTCGCCAAGCTGATTCGGGTCAAGATGGAAAGCCCGTCGGAGGATCTGGTGTCCGATCTGGCGGAGCGGGTCAATGCCGACGAGATCAGCGTGCGTGAAGCCACTCAACTGGCGGTCGGCGTGCTGATCGCGGGCCACGAGACCACCGCGAACATGATCAGCCTGAGTGTCGCGGCCCTGCTTGAGCATCCGGATCAGCGGCAGCTCCTGGTCGAAACCGACGATCCGAAGGCGATCGCCAATGCGGTCGAGGAGCTGATGCGGTATCTGAGCATCATCCAAACCGGTCAACGTCGCATCGCCATCGAGGACATCGAAGTCGGTGGTGAGACGATCCGCGCGGGCGAAGGCATCATTCTCGATATCGCACCGGCGAACTGGGACGACCGCCAGTTCCCCGATGCCGACCGGCTGGACCTGACCCGCGACCAGGGTGCACACGTCGGATTCGGTTATGGCCGCCACCAGTGCGTGGGACAGCAGTTGGCCCGCATGGAATTACAGATCACGCTGCCCACGCTGCTGCGCCGGATACCGACCCTGCGGCTGGCCGTTCCGGTGGAGCAGCTGCCGTTCAAGCACGACACGTTGGCCTACGGCGTCTACGAGCTTCCTGTGACATGGTGAAGCCGGACCTGACGCTGACGATGCCGGATCTGGCCGGCAAGCGTGCGGTCGTCACCGGGGCCAACAGCGGTCTGGGATTCGGACTCGCAAAGCGGTTGGCGGCCGCGGACGCCGACGTCGTGATGGCCATCCGCAACAACCTCAAGGGCGAGACCGCGATCGCGCAGATACGCCGCGAGTTCCCTGCCGCGAAACTCAGCATCAAGCTATTGGATCTGGCATCACTGGAAAGTGTTGCGGCACTGGGAGAAGAGCTGACGGCCGAAGGGCGGCCGGTCGACGTCTTGATCAACAACGCCGGCGTCATGACCCCGCCGCAGCTGCAGCACACCAGCGACGGCTTCGAGTTGCAGTTCGGCGCCAACCACTTGGGTCACTTCGCCCTCACCGCGCACTTGCTGCCGCTGCTGCGCGCCGCGACGTCGTCGCGCGTCGTGACGGTCAGCAGCATCGCCGCCACCCAACCGAAACTGGCCTTCGACGACCCCAACGCCCGGCACGGCTACAAACCGATGGTCTCCTACGGTATCGCCAAGCTGGCACAGCTGATGTTCGCGATCGAACTGAACCGGCGCAGCGGCCAGGGTGGGTGGGGCGTCATGTCCAATGCCGCACACCCGGGACTGAGCAAGACCAATCTGCTCAGCGGCGCCTCCTACGGACGGGACAAACCGACCCTGCGGGCCCGACTCACCCAATTAACCTGGCGCTTACTGCCTTTCATGTGGCTGGACATCGACGAGGGGATCAAGCCGACCCTATACGCGGCGGTCTCGCCGGATGCCGAAGGCGGCCGCTATTACGGACCGCGCGGCTGCTACGAAACCGCTGGGGGCGGAGTCACATTCGCCGGCGTTCCGCGGCCCGCACGTAGTGACATCGAGATGGAGCAACTCTGGCAGCTCTCCGAAGAACTCACCGGCGTGCGCTACCCGGACTGATCCGTAACGAGAACTGATCTCAATGAAGGGACGATGATGTCCAGCCCAGCCCACACCCTCTACCCCGACGGCATCATCGGCGCGCCCAAGCACCGGCACGGCCGGGCCGCAGAATTCAACACCGGCCTGCCGGCCGGCACCGAGGTGTTCTCCGCCGACAACCACATCTCGGTGGCCGACGACATCTTCTACGAACACTTTCCCGACGACCTGAAGGATCAGGCGCCGCGGATCTGGTACGAGGATGGCGCGTATCTGCTCGGCCAGCCCGGACAGTCCATGGTGGTGGGCGATTTCAGCGCGGTGCTGATGCAATACGACGACCTCGCCGGCGCGGCCACCAACAACGTCGAAGCCCGGATTCGTGAGCTCGCCGAGGACGGTGTCGACAAGGAACTGGCCTTTCCCAACGCGGTGCTGGCGCTGTTCCACCACCCGAACCACGAGATTCGCGAGCGCATCTTCCGCGTCTACAACGAACACATCGCCGGGGTCCAGGAGCGCTCGCATGGCCATTGCTATGGGGTCGGGCTGATCAATTGGTGGGATCCGCGTGGCGCCCGTCGCACCCTGACAGAACTGAAATCCTTGGGGCTGAAGACATTTCTGATGCCGATCAGCCCGGGTAACGACGAAAATGGGCAGCCCATCGACTACTCCAGCACGGCGATGAGTGGGGTCTGGGACGAGATCGAGGAAGCCGGCCTGCCCATCACGCATCACATCGGCGAGAGTCAGCCGAAGTTTCCCAGCGAGGTCAACAGCGTCGCGGTGGCCATGATGGTCAACATCGATTCGTTTCGGGAGATGTTCTCCAAGTACATCTTCGGCGGCATTCTGGACCGGCACCGCCGGCTGCGCATCGGCTGGTTCGAAGGTGGAATAGCCTGGGTACCAACCGCTCTGCAAGACGCCGAGCACGTGCTGGCCTCCTATCGGCACATGCTGCGACATCAGCCCGAGCACGACATCCGCTACTACTGGGACACGCACATGTGTGCCTCGTTCATGGTTGACGGCCTTGGTCTGCGCCAGATCGACGAGATCGGAATCGACAAGGTGATGTGGTCGTCCGACTATCCGCACAACGAAAGCACTTTCGGCTATTCGGAGCGCTCGCTGGCCGCGGTGGTCGATGCCGTGGGACCCGAGGACGCCGTACGCGTCGTCGGCGGCAACATCAAGAAATTCCTGGGGATCTCAGCATGACGAAAACACTGCCTGCCCGACGCTCGGTGCTCGACGCGCCCGACGAGCCGGACTGGGCCCGCATGCGCACAGAGATCGGAGCCCGATTGCGCTCCGCGATGGCCGAGCACGGCGTCGACGCGCTGATCCTGCTGATGAACGGCTACGTCGGTTACGCGACGGGAGCCAGCTGGCCGCTGCTGGACGCCGGTCTCTCGCATGTGGAGCGCCCGGTCGCGGTGGTGCTCGCCGACGACGAGTATCCGCACCTGTTCATGCCGTTGCGCAGCGGATCGTCGGCGGAGCCGCCGGTGCCCGACGACCATCTGCACGGCCCCGCCTACCTCGAATTCGACCACGGCGTAGCGGAATTCGCGCGACAGTTGGCTGGTTTGATCCCGCCGGGAGCACGCATCGCCGTCGACGAGCTCACCGGAGCAATGCGACGAGCGGCTGCTCAAATGTTCCCCGCTGGGCCGCCGACGGATGCCGCGATCGTGATCGGCACCGCACAATTGGTGAAGACCCGCGACGAGCTGTCCTGTCTGCGCCGGGCGGCCCGCATCACCGAAGAAGCCATTGTCGACGTGCAGAAGGCGCTGGTGCCGGGTGTGCGGCAGATCGATCTCTCGGCCACCTTCGTGCGGCGCGCGTTCGAGCTCGGGGCGACCACCAACATGCTCGAGGCCATCTGGCAGGTGATGCCGAGTTCCCGGTCAGAAGGTGTCTGGACCACTCACGGCGATCTGGCGCTGCCGCTACTGCCGACCGACCGCGAACTGGCTGCCGGCGATGTGTTGTGGACCGATATCAGCATCACTTACCACGGCTATTGCTCCGACTTCGGCCGCACGTGGGTGGTGGGTCAGGAACCTAGCCGTGCGCAGCAGGATCAGTTCCGGCAATGGCGAGCCGTCCTTGATGCGGTGCTCGCGGTGACCAAAGCCGGCGCGACCTCGGGCGATTTGGCGCGCGCCGCGATCGCGGCCAACGGGGGCCGCAAACCCTGGCTGCCGCACTTCTATCTGGGCCACGGCATCGGCACCTACCCGGCCGAAGCGCCGATGATCGGAACGGATCTCGGCGAGGAATTCGACGACAACTTCGTCTTTCCGCCGGGCATGGTTCTGGTTCTCGAACCCGTCATGTGGGAGGACGGAACAGGAGGCTATCGCAGTGAGGAGATCGTGGTGATCACCGAGGACGGCTACGCGCCGATTACCGACTACCCCTATACGCCCTATGGCGACTGAGGTTCTGCCCGACAACCGGGCATTGCGCATCGCTCGCCGGGATCGGGCCCTGGCCGAGATGGACAAGCACGGTCTCGACATCCTGGTGCTCGGGCGGCAGGCCAACATCCGCTATGTGACGGGCGCGCCGCAGCTTTGGATCGCCGGGACGCGGCCGTTCGGCCCGATGTGCGTACTGGTGCGCGCCACCGGAGACATCTACCTCAACAGCACCGACGACGAGGGGGTGCCCGAGGAGATCGACCACGATCACCTGTACGGGCTGGCCTGGAACCCGATGACGCTCATCGACGTGCTCAAGAAGATCGACGGGGCCGAGGCCGCGCGGCGGGTCGGAACCGACGCGATCACACCGACTTTCGCCGCGTTGCTGCCCGATGCGTTCCCGAATGCGGAACTCGTCGATGCCGAGCCCGCGATGCGCGCCGCGCGGCGTATCAAGACAGCCGCTGAGATCGCGGCGATGGGTAGCGCACTGCGGATCGCCGAGCACGGACTCGCCACTGCCGTAAGTCAATTGGCGCCGGGTGTCTCGGAGCAGACGCTGGCCGGGGTGATGATGGAGGCGATGGCCGCGGGCGGGGTCTCCACGCCGGCTACCCAGGACGCCGCGTGGGTGACCTCGCGGGAAAGGCCGTGGCATCGTGGTCAGGCTTCGGTGCGGCCGGGCGACCTCGTCGCGTTCGCCGCCGGAGCCCTGGCAAACGGCTATGTCGCCGAGGTAGGCCGCACCTGGCCGGTGGGCGACTTTGCTGCTCGTGTGCTGTTCGAGCGGTCGAATACGTTGTACGACAACATGCTTGCCGCTTGTCGTCCGGGCGTGTCCATTCGTGATCTGCTGGCCGCTTACGAGGCGGCCGGCGAGCCGATACCGCCGATGCCGATCGCGCATGGGTTGGGTCTGGGTTTCGATCCCCCAGTGGTATCCGAGACGCTGGTGGCCGCCGGGGAAGACGACCACCTCGAGGCCGGCATGGTCCTGGCGATCACCGGTTATGTGTGGGAGCAAGGCATCGGCGCGGTGTTCCGGCGCGACACCGTTCACATCACCGAGGCCGGCGTCGACGTGCTGACGCACAGTCCGTCGTCGGTGTAGGTCGCGCGCAGTTCCCCACCAAGCTCCTGGATCTCTTGGGCCACAGCTCTTGCTGGTGGCTGCTGGTGTTCCGGCGCGACAGCAGTCGTGGTTTGAGAGTTGGGTCTCGTAATCCCTTGGGCCACAGCTGTTTCAGTGGTAACAATCTGCCGATTATTGTCGGTGGGTCTTCGTAGCATTTGAGTTGTGAGTATCGATCGGGAGGCATTGTCGGCGGCCTTCGACACCATCGACAGCGCCTTGGACGAATTGATGGCGCAAGACTGCGATGCGCTACTCACCCGTGAGCAATTGGCGTTGTTGTTGCGGTGCGAGAAGATACGGCGTCGACTGCCGGCGGTTGAGCACCCACTGATCAATGGCCTGGCCCGCCAGGCCACTCCGCAGGAAATCGGCGGCAAACTCTCGCATGCGATTGCCGAAGCAACGTTGATCAGCCGCGCCGAGGCGGCCCGGCGTATCCGCGAGGCCGCCGATCTAGGGCCGCGGTGCGGAATAACCGGTGAACCGATTCCGCCGGTCTTGGCGGCGACCGCCACCGAGCAGCGCAAGGGCATGCTGGGGTCGGGGCAGGTGGCCGCGATCCGAAAGTTCTATCACCAGCTGCCCGGCTGGATCGATGCCGGCACCCGCGAGCAGGCCGAAGCCAAACTGGCTTTCGAGGGCACCCATTTTCGGCCCGAACAACTTGCGGACCTGGCCGCCATCATGGCGGATTGCCTCAACCCCGATGGGATCTATTCCGACGAGGACCGGTCACGTCGTCGCGGATTAAGGCTCGGCAATCAGGGTTGCGATGGTATGTCGGAGTTGCACGGCTGGTTGACTCCGGAGGCACGCGCCACGCTGGAAGCAGTCTGGGCCAAGCTGGGCGCTCCGGGCATGTGTAGTCCCGACGATGAAAGCCCCTGTGTGGATGGAAGTCCCAGCGAGCAGTCGATCGAGCGCGATTCCCGCAATGCCGCCCAACGCCAACACGACGCGCTCAACGCGGCGCTGAGAGGTTTGCTCGCCTCGGGGGAGCTAGGACAGCACAACGGGCTACCTACCTCGATCATCGTCACTACGACACTGGCCGAGCTGGAGGTCGCCGCCGGGCGCGGCCTCACCGGCGGTGGCACCATCCTCCCGATGAGCGACGTGATCCGGTTGGCGCGTCATGCGCGTCATTACTTGGCAATCTTCGATAAGGGCAAAGCCTTAGCGTTGTATAGCACCAAACGACTGGCGTCGCCAGCGCAACGAATTGTCCTGTACGCCAAGGATCGCGGGTGCTCGGCGCCGGGCTGCACCGTCCCCGGGTATTACTGCGAAGTGCATCACGTCACCGATTGGGTGACGTGCCACACCACCGACGTCGACGACTTGACCTTCGCCTGCGGCCCCCAACACCGCCTACTGCAACCCGGCGGATGGACCACCCGCAAGAACTCCCGGGGTGAGACCGAATGGATTCCGCCGCCGCACCTCGATCATGGCCAGCCACGCGTCAATACGTTCCATCACCCCGAGAAGCTGCTGATGGACCGCAATGACGATGCGCCTTAGCTCAGCAACTCCCCTACCCGATACCGCTCCCAGGCGCTTAGCAGGTTGCACAGCATCTGCAACGGCGCGCGCAGGCTTTCGTCATCCCTGATTCGCGGGTCCCTCCGGCTCTCGGGCGCATCGGCTCCGAATCGCTTGCGAATCAGGGCCGGAACGTCCAGCAACCACGCGATTCCCATCGACGCCGCATAGAGCAAGGTGTGCCGACGAAGCCGTTCCGGGTCCAGCCCGGGACCGCCGCAACCCGCGACCTCGGTCACGAACAGCTGCAGCAGTTCGTCGAGATGGTCGGTCCACAGCTCGGTCTCCGCTGCGGACAAGGCGCCCCAGATTGCCATGCCCAGGTTCATTTGGCTGACGCATCCCCAGTCCATCAGACCGCAGTGCAGCGTGCCGTCGGCGTCGCGCCAAAACCAGGCATTGTCGATGTTGGCGTTCCAATGGCACAGTGCGACATAGTCTCCGTCATCGGCCAATTGGCCACTGACCGCCCGCTCGTGACGAGCGATCCGCGGCACGTCGTCGCGCAGCCGTGCCAGGAATTCCGGCGAGCGAACATTCGCGGGCAATAGCCCGGGCTGAGTGTCGGCGAGTTCGGCCAGCTGCTCCAGCCGCCGTTGCAGCTTGTCGATGGACAGTGGCGCTCGCTCACCCACCGTCGCGGCCTGCACATCAAGTGGAAACTGCTCAGCGGGTAGTCGACCGGCCCGATGGGCTCCGGCCAGCCGGGCCAGCGCGGTGAGCAGCGCTCGATAGTGCGCCAAGGGTTCAGGCATTTCGTAGTCGAGGCACTTGTGATACTGCGGCTCGATCCCGTTGCCGCCGAACATGATTCGCTCGGTGATCAGTATTCCGGTTCCGCTGTCGCGGTGATAGTCCCCGAAGAGTGCGCTGGGCACCGCGATCGGAAAGCCCGGAGTTCGCGAGAGCGAGGCGAACCGCACCTCCGGCTCCATCTGCGTCTTGCCGCGATCGCGGATCGGGTCGGCGAAATCGCGCGAGAACTTCACGAAGAGGTCGGTGTGCAAACCGGTTGCCTCGTCGGCATATTCGACCGACAGCATCACCTTGCGGCCCGTGCTGCCCCCGCCTATCTCGGTGAAGGCCGGGACAGCGGCGACCACATTCCCATCGGTGAGCACACCGGAAACCCGGAACGCGTCGGTGAGAAACCGGGCTCCGCCGTCGCGCAGCGCCGCGGGGTCGGCGGGAAACGTCAACCCGGACTGGTCACCGGTGACCCACCGCGAATCCACCCGATTACCAGGTCTGTTCTGCGGCGCGGACCAACATCTGGTTGACCGCCACCCGGCGGTCGCGGGTCACCATGAACAGCACCGCGTCGGCGATGTCCTCGGGCCGCAGCTTGACCATGCCGGCGGTTTGGCGTTCGACCGCCTCCCGCGAGTTTTCGGCCAGATGGCTGAAGATCTCGGTATCGACCGTGCCGGGACCGACGACTCCGACCCGGACGCGCTGGCCGAGTACCTCTTGGCGCAGCCCCTCGCTGAACGCATTGACGCCGAACTTGGTCAACGAATAGACCGCGGTGTTGGGGCGGGCAACCCAGCCCGCGGTCGAACTGATGGTGACCAGGTCGGCCACGCCGCGTGGCGCATCGGCAGCCGCCCCGATCAGATGGGGCAGTGCTGCTTTGGTGGCGTACAGGACGCCCTGTATGTTGACCGACACCATCTGGTCCCAGTCCTGCAATGGCGCCTCGGTTGCGGGTGCGGACTGCATCAGACCGGCATTGTTCACCAGGATGTCCAGGCGTCCCAACTCGGCGACGGTTCGCCGCACGGCGGCCGTCACTTGTTCGGCATCGGTGACGTCGGCCGGCACGACCAGCGCGGTACCGCCGGACGATTCGATCTCGGCTTTCAGGTCGGCCAGCCGCTCGGCCCGGCGTGCGAGCAGCGCCACTGCGGCGCCCTCGGCTGCCAGCGCTTTAGCGGTCGCTTCGCCGATGCCGCTGCTGGCACCGGTAACCAGTGCCGCGGTCTGTGTCAGTGTTCCGGTCATAACCCGCCCAACGTCGTTGCCCCAGCCAGTATTTCGCGGAGCACGTAGTCGGTGTCCTCGCCCAGGTCGGGCGCGCCTCGCTTGATGCGCGCCGGGTCGCGCGCCATCCGCCATGCCGGTCCTAGGATCGGGCGCTGGCCTTCGCGGTGATCGGAGACGAAGCGATACAATTCGCGTTCCCAGAGTTGCTGATCGCCGATCACGTCGATCGCGGTAGCGCTCTTGGTGGCCGGCACTCCCGCGGTCCGCAGTCGATGCGCGAGGGTGTCGGCATCGAAAACGCGGGTCAGCTCCGCGATGTCACGATCGAGCGCGTCGACATGTCTGCGTCGGCCGTCCGATGTGGCGTAGCGGGGATCGGCCAGCGCGTGGGCACCGAGCACGTCGCACAGCCGGCGCCATTCGTCGTCGGCTGCTACGGCCACGCTGATCCAGGCGCCATCCGCGCAGGGATAACAGCCATGCGGACACATATCCGGGTGACGGTTACCATCCGGTCCGAGGCGTCGACCGGTGAGGCTTTGTTCGAGCAGGCAGTCCCCGATCATCGAGGAGAGCGTTTCGACCGCCGAGATATCGACGAATTGCCCTGTGCCGCTGAGCTCGCGGTGCACCAGAGCGACGACGGCGGCGTAGGCGGCCGCCGCCCCGACCGTGGAATCCCCGTACCGCATACTCGTGCCGAGCGGGGGCCCACCCGGGTACCCGACCAGCGGCGCGAGTCCGGCCAGGGCGGCGAAGCACGGCGCGTAGCCGGTCTGGTGACCGAGGGGCCCGTCGTTGCCCCACATTTTGATCGAGACCGAGATGATGTCCGGCTTGATCTCGGCGAGCTCCGGATAGCCCAGACCCTGGCGCTCCATCGCGCCCGGGCGCAGGTTGTTGATGACGATGTCACTGCGCGCGATCAATTCACGCAGTCGCGCCATGCCCTCGGCCGACTTGATATCCAGGTCCACGCTGAGGATCTCGGGGTTGATGCTCAGGAAGAACGGTGCGTAGTTGATGTCGGTGCCGCCATAGGCGCGCATCTCCTCGGGCAAGGCCGAGGTTTCCACCTTGATGACCTCGGCGCCCAGCATCGCCAGCAGCTTGCCGGCGTAGGGACCCGCCCATACCTTGGTGAGTTCGACGACGCGCACCCCTTCCAATGGCCCCCCTCGCGGTGTCTTCGGCGCCTTGAGTTGCGGTACTCGCACGGTGGCCGGTGTGCGCGCCGCATCGAGGCTGCTCAAGATCGCCGACGTGTGCTGGCCGAGAGTCGGTGCGGCCGAAGTGATTTCAGCTGGCGATTCACTGAGAAGATACGGCACCGTGGGGTAGGCGGCGTCGCCCAGGACAGGATGGGTGACGTTGCGAAAAAAGCCGCGGTGCCGGTACTGCGGCGACTCGTGCAGATCGGCGGCGTCGTTGACCGCAACGAGTGGCACACCCATGCGCTGAGCTTCGTCGGCTGCCGTCGCCTTGGGCAGTTCGCGGACCCACTCCGCGAAGCCCTGCTGGAATGCCTTGACCTTCTCCGCGGTGACCGAGAACTCGAGCCAGTCGTCTTCGAATTCGTCGAGCCATTCGGGCTGTCCCATCAGCTTTTTGACGCCGAGCCAGTGCGCGCCGCTGGTCATGTACAGGTAGACGAAGCCATCGGCGCAGGCAAAGAACGACGCCGGGCCCTGCTGGTCGTAGTCGTCGCGGGTGCCCAGGGCGGGGACTTCGCCGGTGATCAGGCGGCCCAGAATGCAATCGGCGCGCGAGACCAGCACGGCATGCTGGGAGATGTCGATGGCCTCACCCCGCCCGTGGTGCAGCCGCCCGAACAGCGTTGCGGCCACGCAGAGTGCCGCCTCGAGTCCGGCTTCGTAGTCGGCCATGAACCGACCTGGTCCTTGCAGCGGTGGCCTGCTGGCGTCCGGATGACTGGGAGTGTGGTATCCCCACCCGCTGGCGTGGAATACGTTGATGCTCTTCGCGTTTGCATACTCCGGTGCGGCATTCTGGCCGAACGGAGTGATCGAGCAGAAAATCACGCCCGGGTTCCGGGCGGCCACGCTGGTCGCGCCGTCGTCGATCACCGCGTCGGCACCGGCGATCAACGCGTGCAGCCGCGGGTCGCGAACGTCCAGCTCGACCGAGCTCTTGTTCGTGTTGAGGTAGGCGAACAAGGCACTGCTATCGGGCCCCGGAGCGTCGCCCAGGATGGGAGAAAACGCCCGGGTGGAACTGCCACACCCGGGCGCCTCGACCTTGATCACCTCGGTGCCGAAGTCGGCCAGCAGTTTTCCGCAGTACTCCCCCGCGACCGACGACGCCAGCTCGACGACCCTGAAACCGGTTAGCGCCGACATGCGAGCTCTCCCAAGGCCGTCAGGGCTTCGCGCGTCCCGAGCGGCTCAGGCGCCACTCCGGGGGGAAGTTCATGTCGTTGTCCTTGACCACGTTGTTGAGGCCCTTTTCGAAGGTGCCACCAGTGAGGTCGACTTCTTCCGCGTCGTTTTTGATCATTGGCAACATGCCCTCGACCATGCCGGTCAGCAGGCTGCCGAAGTATTCACCCTTGTGTTGCTTGTAGAGCTCGAGGAATGTCTTCTGCACCGCGACCGTGTCGGTGGGACGCGACCGTGAACATGCCATTGCGTACTTGAGGGTCTCGGCTTCCAGCTTCTCGCGCGGCACCACGCTGTTGACGAAGCCGCATTCGTACATTTCCTTGGCGCTGAACGGCCGTCCGGTGAAAAGCATCTCGGAGAACTTTCGCAGTCCCATCGTCTCGGCCCACCACCACAGCCGGGGCCCCCAGCCGACATAGCGGAACGCCGGGTGGCCGAACAGGGCATCGTCGGAGGAGATCACCAGGTCGGCGTCACCGGCCTGGTAGAAGTGCCAGCCGTAGCAGTAGCCCTTGGCCTCGATGATGCTGATCTTCCGAAGCTCCTGCAGCGGCCGGTTACCGGCACGCGCCTTGGCGTAGAAGTCGGTCACAGTAGACAGGTACCGGTACGACCCACCCGGCGGGTACTTGACGTCGTCATCGTTGATCGCGAGCTCGTGGTGCAGCGGCAGGCCGGGGTTCTCCAGCATCGGCCGTTGCTCGGGCAGGTCCCCTCCACTGCCGAAATCCTCTCCCTCACCGCGGATTACGACGACCTTGACGTCGTCGTCGACATTGCACTTGTGGATCAGGTCGGCGTAGTTCTGCCGCATGCCCAGGCTGGTGGCATTCTGCGCCTCCGGCCGGTCAAAGGTGATGTAGGCGATCCGGTTCTTCTTGTCCTTCTCGAACTTGATGTACTGCTCGGCTTGTTTCTTCAGCTTTTCGTAGTCGAATTCCGGCATGAGATATCTCCACTTCGTCGTGCTTAATCGAATAGTGCTTACTTGAGTAACGCGCCCGCGTCCACGGGCAGCGAAACGCCTGTGACATAACGTGATTCGTCAGAGGCGAGGAACAGGACGGCGTTGCTGATGTCGCGGGCCTCCACCCAGGGCACCGGCATCGTGTGCATCATTTGCGAAAACGGTGCGAAGTCGTCCGGTCCCGGGTTTTCCAGATCCGGCCGGAACAGCTTGTAGGTCACCTCGTTCATCGTCATCGGCGTGTTGACCTGGCTGGGGTGTACCGAGTTGACCCTGATGTTGTGTTGGCCCAACTCGACGGCAAATGCCCGCATCAGGCCGATGACGCCGTGCTTGGCAGCGATGTAGTGGCCGGTGTGGGCCAGCGCCTTGTGCGATCCGACCGAACCGGTCAGCACGATCGAACCGCCGCGCTCACCGCCAAGGATATGCGGCACGGCGACTTTGACGGTGTGCCATACCCCGGACAAGTTGACGTCGATCATGTCGCGCCAGATCTCCTCGCGGATCTTGTGGAGCTTGTTGCCGAAGGTTCCGATACCAGCGTTGGCGACGACGATGTCGAGGCGGCCGAGTTGTTCCACGCCGCTGTCCACGGCGGCCTTGAGACCCTCGTAGTCACGGACATCGACCTGAGCGGTCACGATGCGCCGATCGAGGTTCTTGACCAGATCGGCGGTTTCGACGAGATCCTCAGGAGTCGAATGCGGGTAGGCCAGGTTGTCGATCGGTCCGCAGACGTCGATCGCGATGATGTCGGCGCCCTCCTGCGCCAGGCGCACCGCGTGGCTACGGCCCTGCCCGCGGGCGGCGCCGCTGATGAAGGCGACTTTGCCCTCGACGCGGCCGGCCATCAGGGCACCAATGTCGGCAGGGTCTCCCAGCCCCGCACCGACGAGGTCGGGCTGAGCGTGGCGCTGGCCATATCGGGTTCCCACTCCGGGAAGCGCTTGAGGATTTCCTCCAGGGCGACCCGGCCTTCCAGCCGGGCCAGTGCCGAGCCCAGGCAGAAGTGCGCACCGACACTGAACGTGAGGTGAGGCCGGGGCGCGCGATGGATGTTGAATTCGCCTGCATCGGGGCCGAACTGGCGCTCGTCGCGGCAGGCGGCACCGATCAGCATCAGCATCACGCTGCCTTGCGGCACCGTTTGGTCGTAGAGGCTGACGTCGCGGGTCACATACCGCGCCATGTGCGGCGCCGGCGGCTCGAAGCGCAGCAGCTCCTCGATCGCCTGCGGGATCAGCGCGGGATTTTCGACGAGTTCACGGCGCTGGTCTGGGTGCTCCGCGAGAACCTTTCCGGCCCAACCGATCAGACGGGTCGTCGTCTCGTTGCCCGCTCCGGCCACCACGTTGAGATAGACGAGAATCTCCTCACGGCGCAGCCGCCGCGTGGTCCCGGTCTCGTCGACGAACTCCACGTTGAGCAGCTCGGTCATGATGTCGTCGGACGGGTTGTCGGCACGCCAGTCGATGTAGGCCTCGAATTGCTCGCCCACCGACAAGCCGTGCTCGGCGGCGCTCATCGGCTTGCCCGGCTCGGTGCGTAGTTGCGCGTTTCCGCGATCGCGGATGTATTCCTGATCCTCTTCGGGAATACCGAGCAGAGCGCTGATGACCTTCATCGGCATGATCGCGCCCAGGTCGGTGACGAAATCGAATCGGCCCGAACCCACCAACGGATCCAGCGACTGCGCGCAGAAGTCGCGGATCATCGGCTCCAGCGCCGCGATCTTGCGCGGCGTGAACATCCGCGACAGCAACTTGCGGTGCACGTCGTGGATCGGCGGGTCTTCGAAGATCAGCATCCCCGATGGGATCTCGAGGTTGGCCTTGATCAGCTCCATGATTACGCCCCGCGCAGAGCTGTAGGTGCCGTGATCGATGATGCCCTTGTTGACATCGGCGAATCGGCTCAGCGCGTAAAAGTCGTATTCGGAGTTGTAGTAGAGCGGCGCCTCGTCACGCAAGCGCTTAAACATCGGATACGGGTCGGCAATCAGCTCGACATCGTACGGATCAAAGCTGACATGGCTCTCGGTGCTGGCCGTCACGAAATCCCTCCTAGCGCTTTCGATTTCGGGGAGCGACATGCCTGAGACGTCGCCGTAGCCGGCAGCGAGTCAGCGCCGGATCCGGGTCGGGCAATTTGTACACTCCGCTTAAATGCGTTTGTTTCGACAAACGCACGGGCTCGGCTGATAGCGGGCTCACCGACGGCCCGTGAACGTCGGTTCACTCTATTCTCGTAGAGAACCATATAGCGGATGCTGTGGCAAGACCCAAAACGCACGAAAACCGGCGTCGTGCGTCTGCCGGCGGTCAGCCGGAGGCGGCGGCCCGGCGGCCGCGCCCCGGGTGCACATCGGCGGCGTCGGTGAGGGCGCCCCGGTGCGGGCTCTTGAGGATTCCGGTCGCGATGGCCGTCAGGATCGCGTCGAGCTGCTCGGGGGTATCGACAATCCGGTCGCCATGCGCGGCGCGCATCAGCAGACCGTTGATGAACGTCAGGGTGACGTTGCTCAGATCCTCGATCACCGCTGATTCCAGTTCGGCCCCATGCGGCATCAGCTGCACGAGTATCTCGCGGTGCAGCTTGGTGAACGCGTCCGTGGCTCGCTGCAGGATCGCGGCCATCGCGGGATCCCGGGCGGCCTGCATTGTCAGCTCGTAACGGGCCTTGGTCCACGACAGCTGCGGCTCGGTGCCGGCCTGAATCACGACCTGCGACAACAACGAGGGCGTGGGATTGTCTCCCGTGCTACCGGCGCTGTCGGCGATCGACTGCAGCCGTTCCAGATCGAGCTCGGCCAGCCGTTCGGCAACCGCGCGCAGCAGTGCGGACCGGGTCCGGAAGTAGAAGGAGGTAGTGCCGTCGGGAACGGCGGCCTTGCGGTCGACCTTCAGATGGCTCAGGCCCTTGGCCCCGTCGGCAGCCAGCAACTCGATCGCCGCATCGCACAGATCGCGGCGGCGCTCCGCGGGGTTGGGCTTTCGTCTCGTTGCCGCCGCAGACGGATATCGAGCCATGAACACAGGCTTTCGTGGCAAGGATCTAGAGTGAACTTTCGCTGACGTGCAGCACGACCATACTCTATGTTCGTAGTGTCCGTAAAGCGCACGTCGCGAGTGCAACGGTGTCATCACGATTCACGCGAATTCTGCAGTAGTGGGCGACAACGGGCGCTCGACCTACTTTGCTGGAGGTCGATGCCCGCTACGACGACCGTTCGGCTGACCATCGCCATCCTGCTCGGCGCGCTGGCGTGCGGCTGCCATTCGGCACAGCATGCGGTCGCACCCGCCACGTCGAGCAGCACCGCGGCGTCGGCGCCCCCACCCGTGCCGCCGATGGCACGGATCGCGCCGTTGCCGGTGCGGCCGGTCGAGAAATCGCAGCCGACCTCGCCGGAGAAGTGCCCCGCGATCAATCCGGCGGCCCCGGCACCGCCGGAGGGCGTCCTGGTCACCTGCGACCTCGCCCGGACCACGCGGTACACGTTGGGACCGGAAACGATGCGACTCGGGCTGACTCACGTGGACGCACCCAAACCGCTGACGGCGGACTTCTTTCAAGTGATTCTGACGATGGACCCGGCGTCGGAGACGGCATGGGCGGCATTTACCGCGGCGCATCTGCATGCCCACATCGCCTTCATCCGCGATGATCTGGTCCTGGAGGCGCCGATGATCGAGGATCAGGTCAGCTCCGGCCAGATCGCGCTGACGATTCAGACGGCTCCGGCGGCCGCCCAGTTGGCGCAATTGGCGGCCCGTCCGGCATGACCGAACTGGCTATCGGCTTTCTCAATGGATTCGGCCTTCCGCCAATCGAGTTCGTTGATCTCGCAGCGGATCTGGGCTGTCGCTACATCTCCGTGGTGGTGCGGGGCGCACCCCTGGTGCCGCTCGGCTATCCGCCCTATTCCCTCAAGGACGACGCGGGGCTACGACGCGACGTAATCGCGAGGATGCAGCAACGTGGCGTGGCCGCCTCGCTGGGCGATGGCTTCCTGGTGCTGCCGGACACCGAAACTCAGTTGTTCAGTGCAGATCTCGATGTATTGGCCGAACTGGGTGTACCCCGAATCAACGTCGTCAGTCTGGATCCCGATCTCAACCGCACCTTCGACCAGTTCGCGGCTTTGACCGAACTCGCCGCCGAGCGCAGCATCCAGACCGTCGTCGAGCCGGTTCCCGGGCTGACCGTGGGTGATCTGCCCACCGCACTGGCCGCACGAGAATACGTCGGCCGACCGGACTTTCGATTGCTGATCGACACAATGCATCTGGTGCGCTCCGGGTCCAGCGCAGCCGATCTGGCGGCCGTCGACCCCGAATACATCGGTTACGCCCAACTCAACGACACCACGCTGCAGCCCCGCTTGGACAACTACATGGAGGAAGCCATGTTCGAGCGCATGGTCCCCGGCGAAGGCGAACTCCCGCTCATCGACCTTCTGTCCGTGCTTGCGTCCGATATCGTGCTCGAAATCGAAGTGCCCAGAAGGTCATTGGCGTTGGCCGGGGTCAGCCCGATCGACCGGGTACGCCCATGCGTCGAGGCGGCACACCGGCTGCTGGCCGAAATCGACCGCCAGGCTTGACCTTCAGCTCGGCTCCCGAAGCGGCAGACCCGCCGCACGATAGATGTTGTCGATGACGGTCATGTTCTCGATCGCGTCCTGCGCGGTGGTTTTCACAGGCTCGCCGCGAAGCACCGCTGCGGCGAAAGCATCGAGTTGGTAGGCGTAAGAGGCGCGGCGCGGAAAGCTTTCCACCCGATTGTCGTCGGCGGTTCGAACCGAGAGGCGATGGAACATCTGCGGCATCGCGGGATTGAGCAGATGGAGCTGGCCGCGTTCGCCGATCACTTTGGCGCTGATATCGAAAAGGCGCCGCGACCACATCGAGCACCGGACCCGGCCGGTGTGTCCGCCGGCGAATCGTAGCTCGGCCGTCATCGCCCGGTCGATCTGGGGATTATGCAGCTTGGCTTGCGCCGAAACGACTTCCGGGGTCGAACCACCGAACGTACGAACCATGTGGACCGGGTAGCAGCCGGCATCCATCGTCGCACCGCCGGCCAGGGCGTAGTTGTACCGAATGTCGGAGAACTTCGGCAGCGGGAAACAGAGCGTGGCTTCCACGTGCGTGAGCTTGCCCAGTTCTCCCGAAGCGATGATCTCCTCGGCGCGCAGGGTCTGCGGATGGTAGCGATAATGGAAGGCTTCCATCACCACTCGATCCGATTGCGCGGCCAACCCGGCGATCTCGCGGGCCTCGGCGGCGTTGGCGGTGAACGGCTTTTCACATAGCACGTGTTTACCTGCGGCCAGCGCGGTACGGGTCCACTTGCCGTGCAACCCGTTTGGCAGCGGATTGTAGATCGCGTCGAGATCCGGATCGGCGATCAGCAACTCGTAGTCATCGTGCACCCGGGCGATGCCGTGCTTGGCGGCAAACGCGCGAGCGCGCGCGCCGTCGCGTGCGGCCACCGCGGCGACCACGACCTCAGGGTTGTTCTTGGCGGGATTGATCAGCGCCATCGGCGCGATCCGGGCAGCGCCCAAGATGCCGATGCGCAGGAGTTCAGCCATGGGCCCGACGCTACCGCCGGGCGAAGGCCGGGGCGCGCTCGGGCCTGACCCCGACACCGATGAAATAGGCGGGGATCAAGGACAGCCACGGCAGTCGCTGGATTACGCCCAGGACGGCCGCCGGCGGGGTCGGGTCCGCGCCACGCAGCAGCGGCCCGAGTCCGCGCTGTAGGAACCGCTGCACGCCTTGGGTTACCGCGGTGGGAAACAGCCGGCGACGGCGCACGGCCGCCAGGTCCCGATCGGTGACGCGGTGGCGGCGCAGCGGCTCGGCCAAGATGGTCGCGGCCGCCACGGCATCCTGGACCGCGAGGTTGATGCCGACACCGCCAAGCGGTGACATCGCGTGTGCGGCGTCACCGATGCACAACAGTCCGCCGGTGTGCCAGCGGAGCAGGCGATCGACCCGGACATCGAGGTGCTTGATCTCGTCCATCGACTTCAGTGTCGCCACCGCGGCGGCCGATTCCGGCAAGAGCGCGCAGACGTCGTCGCGAAACGCCTCGATGCCTTTCGCCCGCAGTTGCGTATCGGTGCCTTTGGCCCCGATGTAAGCGATCTGGTTGTAGCCCTCCCGCGGAATCACCCCGAGAGCCTTGCCCGGGCCCACCCGCGGCAAAAACGAGAACTCCTGATCGCCGTCGCGCGGCAACTTGAACCACCACACGTCGAAGTTCACTGGGTACTCACGGCTCCGCAGGCCGGCCGCACGGCGTGCCATCGACCACCGGCCGTCGCACGCGACGGTCAACTCCGCCTTCAACTCACCGGGCCCGTCCGGGCCTTCGTAACGCACGCCGGTGACCGTGGCTCCCTCGCGCAGCAGGTCGGTCGCCTCGGTATTCATCCGCAGCGTGAAGGTCGGTTCCTCTTGGGCGACTTCGGCGAGCAGGTTGAGCAGATCCCACTGCGGCACCATTGCGACAAAAGGGTGGGGTTGGCGCAGCCGACTGAAGTCGACATAGGTCACCGACCGCCCGTCCGATTCGAACTTCGCGCTGTGCACCTCGCTGTGCGGTATGGCGGCGAAGCGTTCCCACAGGCCCAGTTCGTCCAGCAGACGCAATGTGGTCGGATGCACCGTGTCCCCGCGAAAGTCGCGGAGAAAGTCACCGTGCTTTTCCAGCAGCGTGACCTCGACACCGGCCCGGGCCAGCAGCAGCCCGAGTACCATTCCGGCCGGGCCACCGCCGATCACGGCGCAGGTTGTCGTTTCAGTCATCGGTTCCCCCAGATCCGTTGCTGCACAACGCCGTTAGCCAAGCAATTGCGGGTCGACGTCGTACACCGAAATCGGCTCCGTGAGTACGCCGTTTTCCTCGACATAGCGATCCCACAGCGCCAGCAGCTCGGCGAGCTTGTCGGGATGGGTGGCCGCCAGGTCGTGGATCTCACCCCGGTCGCGGGAGAGGTCATAGAGCTGCCAGGTGCCCGGCCCGTATGGCGGGGGCAGATAGAGGGCTTTCCAGTCGCCTTGACGGATCGCGCGGCGGCCGAACAATTCCCAGCCGGTGCCGGTCTCACCCGGGTGGACCGCCTCGGCGTCGCACGACAGATACGGCACCAGTGAGCGGCCGAGCATCGGCTCGACGTCGCGTCCGCGGTAGGAGGTGCCGGGATGTTCGACACCGGCCAGTTCCAGCACGGTGGGCGTGATGTCCATGACGGTCGCGAACGCGGTACCGATCGCGTCCTGGCGCGCGAAACCCGGCCAGGTGACGAAACCCACCACCCGGATACCGCCCTCTGTGGTGAAGGCCTTGTGCAACCGCGACGGCGCCGTGGCAGCCTGTGCCCAGCGGGGTCCGTACCAGATGAACGACGTCGGCCGGCCCAGGTTCTCCAGGCTGTTGTCGCAATTCTTTTCGATCTGCGCGACGATCTGGGGTCCGCGCAGGGGCATCGCCTCGACGATCGCGCCCTCGGCCCCGTTGTCGGACATGAACATCACGACGGTGTTGTCCAGCTCGCCGGTCTCGGCCAGGTAGTCGATCACCCGGCCGATGTTCCAGTCCATTCGGTCCACCATGCCGGCGTAGACCTCCATGGAACGGGCCGAAATCGCGCGAGCCTCCTCCGTCATGTCGGCCCACTCCGGTGCGCCGTCGGCGACGACCGGGTGCGGCTCGACGTCGGGCGCACACAGGCCGAGACGCTTGAGCGCCGCCAACCGCTCCTCACGCAACGCGTCCGGGCCCGCGTCGTAACGGCCGCGGTATTTGGCAACGGACTCGTCGGGCGCCTGCAGCGGCCAATGCGGCGCCTGAAACGGCAGGTACGCGAAGAACGGCCGGTCGTCATCGGCTGCGCGGTCGCGGAAGTAGCCGAGCAAGGTGTCGGTGTAGGAGTCCGACGAGTAGAAGTCTTCGCCCACCGTGACGAACTGGTCGTCTTCGGTGTATAGCGTTGGTACCGGCGAGAATCCGCGACCGGCTGCGCCGCCGTAGTGGCTGGCGCCCGCTGGTAGCAGCGCGAACGAACGCTCGAAACCCCGTGCCCACGGCGATCTTTCAATCGTGTGGCCCAGATGCCATTTGCCCGACATCAAGGTGAAATAGCCGGCGTCGCGCAACAGTTCCGGGAGTGCGACGACCCGGTCGTTGAGGTAGCCCTCGTAGCCGGGCGCGCCCTGAAATCCGGGAATCGCGACTTCGAGCATCGTGCCGATACCGGCGACGTGGTGGTCGGTTCCGGTCATCAGCATCGCTCGGGTCGGCGAGCAGGCCGGCGCCGAATGGAAATCGGTGAGCCTGATGCCCGCGTGCGCGAGACGGTCGAGGTTGGGCGTTTCGATTTCGCTGCCGAACGCACCGATGTCGGAAAACCCGAGGTCGTCTGCCAGGATCACCAAAAAGTTAGGCCGCTTCACGGTGAAGCATCCTGTCAGGTCCGGCACCCGAATGGAACGTTCGAGCACTGACTAGGCTCGATTCGGGAAAATACCTAACCCGGAGGGGCGCCCCATGTTGGCACAGTTCGAGATGTCGATTCCTCTGGTTGCCGCGCCGATGTCGGGCGGCCCGACCACGCCGGCGATGGTGTCGGCGGCCACCGGGGCGGGCGGGCTGGGCATGCTCGCCGCGGGCTATAAGACGGTGCAGGCCGTCGAAGCCGAGCTCAAGAGTGTGCGTGCCGAGGGAATCCCGTTCGGCATCAACCTGTTTGCACCCAACCCGGTCCCGGTCGACCCGGACCGCTACCGGGCTTACGCAGCGATCATCCAGAAGGAGGCCGAGCAGTTCGGCCTCGACCTGCCTGCTGACCCCGTCGAGGACACCGATCAGTTCGACGAGAAGATTGCGCTGCTGCTCGATGACCCGGTGCCGATGGTGTCGTTCACGTTCGGGATCCCGCCACGCAACGTGATCGCCGCGCTGCAGCATGCGAAAACCGTGGTGGTCCAAACGGTGACGACGGCGCAGGAGGCGCTGCAAGCCCGGGATGCCGGCGTGGACATGCTGGCGTTACAGGCCGCCGTCGCCGGCGGGCATTCCGGCACCCTGACACCACTGCGACCAGTGCAGCCGGTCCCGATCGTGGACCTGGTCAAACAGGTCACCGCCACGGTGTCGCTGCCGGTGCTGGCCGCCGGTGGACTGGCGACACCCGATGCGGTGGCCGACGTGATCCGGGCCGGGGCCGCCGCGGCGGTCGTCGGCACCGCTCTGCTGCGTGCCACCGAAAGCGGTGCGTCGGCAACCCACCAGGCCGCCCTGACCGATCCCGCTCGGACCGAAACGGTGGTGACCCATGCCTTCACCGGCCGCCCCGCCCGCGGACTGCGCAATACGTTCATCGACGACCACGAGGATCACGCTCCGTTCGGCTACCCCGCAATCCACTACCTGACCAGTCCGCTGCGCAAAGCCGCCGCGGCGGCGGGCAAGCCCGACTACGTCCACCTGTGGGCAGGTACGGGGTACCGGCATGCCACCGCCGAACCCACCGCGGACATTCTGCGCCGGCTTGCCACCAATCTGTGATAGCCGCCGGACCTAGTTGCTCAGGTAGAGGTACCAAAGACCATCGGAATGCTGGACACAGGAAAAGTGAGTCCAGGTGCCGGGATGGACGACCTCGACATGCGGCCCGTCCGCCATGCACCCAGCCTCTGTCGCATAGTTGCCTTCGACGAGGATCTCATCGGCGTTGCTGACGGCCACCCCGGCGGTCATCGTCGCCGAAAAGGCCAATATACCTGCAGCGATCAATTTCTTCACAGAATGCCTCCCGCTCGCGCCCACCCCCTGGATCCCGACGCCAGAGTTTGCTGAGTATCGACGTTACCGACTGGCAATCGTCCACGCAATGCCGAGGTTTGCGCGGACTTCGCGGCTTATCACTGTGGTCGCGGCGCGGACCCGGACGTGTCGGGCAACCAGCCGTGAGGTTGCCGGAGCCCTAGAAGCTAAACCGGTTCAGCGTGTCATAGGGGCCGAACGGCGAGGCGTTGAAGAATCGGTATATCCACCGCACGACGGTGCTGTCGATCTTCTCGTAGCCGGCCTGTGCCGGTGTCTGTTCGACCAATCGCAGCCTTGGATCCCACGTTTCGATGTCCCGCGCGTTGCCGATCCCCCACTTGATGATGCCCCGGGTGAGCATTTTCGAGAGCAATGGCGCCAGGGCCGAAAGGGTGTCGAATTGCAGTTCCCCGCAAGCGAATCGGTCGAGCACGCGCGCAAACAGTGCGCGCACGGAATTCTCGTCCAGGTACATCAGCAGGCCCTCGGCGACGACGAGCGTCGGGTGGCCGGTGGGGATTTGATCGAGCCAATTCAACTCGGTGACCGACGATCCGATCATCTTGTAGCGCTCGGTTTCGTCGTAGAGCCGCCGGCGAAGCTCGATGACGCTCGGCTGGTCGAGGTCGAACCACCGCACGGCCGGCGGTACGTCGAGACGCAAGGACCGTCCGTCGAGGCCACAGCCCAGGTGCAAGACGACCGCGTCGGGGTGGTGCGAAAGGAAATCGGCGCACCACTCGTCGAGCTGCTTGGCCCGCAGCGCGACCAGGTACTGATTGGACGCCGGCAACGAGTTCCGGTGTATGCGTTTGAAGTCGTAGTCGATCCGGTCGACGGCCTCGGCCGCGACATGGTCACCCAGAATCGGATGCCGAGAGCGACTTTCGTGAGCACGCAGATACAGCGTCACGAGGTTCGTCCACTCCACCGAGCCCCAGCGGACCGAGCTGAAATCAACTTTGCCCGTCGTCACAGTCCCCTCCTGGGTTAGCGCCTACCGACAGCGAAGCGCATTCGGGCCGCGATGGCCACCCCCGAAGTACCGGATCCGTCGAACAAACTGGTCACGGTGCTGCAGGTGCCTCGAATTCACGTTTGCCCATCCGATCGACCGTGTGCTCCGAAGAACTGTCGAGCAACGGTTGTGGCGGGTGACACCGCCAGGCCGAGAAAGGGGCCTTCGATGCGACAGGTGACGTTCAAAATGGTTGCCGCTGGCGACGGTTCACCACCAACCTCAACCGGATACTGCTACTACCTGGTGGCCCACGCGGTCGCGACGGTGTTGCTGCTGCTGACCCTGGTTGCCGCGGTTTGGCAATTCATGGACTGGGTCGTGACGCCGTCGTGTCTGGAAGCCAGTTCAGGGTCGTCGTCAGCGGTGGCGCTGGCCGCGGGGACTTCCGCACCGCTGACGGACAAGCCGCTACCCACCGCACCCTCGCGCTCCGTGCGCACCGCGGGACGGAGCGAAACCGTGGCCGGCTTCAAGGCGGACTCCGGTGACTGCCCTTGCCCGAAGAGTGCCAAGTGAGCGCTCAGAACGCGTCCGGATCCTGCTGGACGGCTGCCGGCACCGGATGTTGGTACAAGCGCGACGCGTTCTCCCAGGTGAACTTGCGAATCGCGTCCGGGGGCAGATCGCCGATCTCCTCGCGGATGGTTTGTTGCGTATGCGGCCAGGTGGAGTCACAGTGCGGGTAGTCGGCTTCGAGCATGATGTTGTCCATACCGATTCGGTCGCGCTGTACGAACGACGATTTGTCCTCGACCGCGCAGAACCAGAAGTTGCGGGTGAAAACCTCTGCGGGAGTGAGCTTCTCCCCCAGCGCCTGCCAAGTGCCGTACATGGCGTGGTAGCTGAGCATGTGATCGAGGCGATCGAGCAGCCCTGCCACCCAGCCGATTCCGCCCTCGGACAGACAGATCTTGAGATCCGGGAACCTGCTCGGCAATCCGGAGTACAACCAGTCCACGGCCGCCGAGATGGCGTAGGCGAAGAACAGCACACCCGCTACATCCGGCGGAGCGTCCTCGGTGGTCGACGGCGAAGAACCCGACGATCCGATATGCAGATTCACCACGGTTCCGGTTTCGGCGCATGCGGCCATGATCGGATCCCAGTGTCCTGAATGGATACTGGGGAACCCGAGCATGGCGGGGTTCTCGCTGAACGTCACCGCATGGAAGCCGCGCGCGGCGTTCTCGCGGATCATCTCCGCACCCAGCTCGGGGTCCAGCAGCCAGGGCAGCTGGCAGGGAATGATCCGTTCGGGATATGACCCGGCCCACACCTCGAGGTGCCAATCGTTCCAGGCCCGCACCGCGGCCAGCGCCAGATCGCGATCCTTGGTCACCTGCTGCAACCGCTGGCCGGCGAAGCCGGGCAGGAACGACGGAAAGTTCAGCGACGCGTAGATGCCGTTGAGATCCATGTCCTTGACGCGCTCATGGATATCCCATGCGCCCCTTCGCATTTCATCGAATCGGACCGGCTCGAAGCCGTACTCGGCCACCGGGCGGCCGACCACGGCGTTGAACCCGACGTTGGGCAGCTCCTGATTGTCGTAAACCCAGGTCTGTCCACCGTTGGCGGTGTCGACGACCCGCGGCGCACGGTCGGCGAACTTTCGGGGCAGCCGGCCGGTGAAGGTATCGGGGGGTTCCACGATGTGGTCGTCGACCGAGATCACCGTGTAGCGGCGCGGTGAACGCGGCGGATCCGGCAGAAACGTGACCGACCGCTCGTCGCCGGTCTTGGCCGTCGTGAAACTCAGATTGGCGGCCAGCTCGTCAATTGATTTCATGGCCGGCAATCTCCTTTCGCGTCGGCGGGCGGTGACGCCTGCCGGGCTCAGCTGAGTACATCGGGATCCGCTTTGATCGTCATCCGCGCCGCGCCCGCCCAATACACGTCGGCGGCGCGCTCGATCAGGGACCGCTGCATGCCCGCCATGTCCGACCAATTCATCGCGACCGGCTCCCTGCCGGTGAGCATGACGTCGTAGGCCAGCTTGCACACCCGCTCGATCGACGCCGCCCGGTACACCGCCTCGGGCAGGTTCCGACCCGTCGCGATGACGCCGTGGTTGGCCAGAATCGTGAGGTTGGCGCCGCCGATGCGCGCCGCCAGGTCGGCTGCCCGGTGGGGGCTGTCGATTTCACCGTCGTATTCGCCGACCAGGCACAGGTCATCCAGGAACAGTGCGCCGGTCTGGTGCACCAGCTCGGGCAGCCTGCCCAACGCCGCGAGCACACAGACGTAGTACGGGTGATTGTGAATGACCACCCTGGCGTCCTCGCGTACCCGGTGCAGCTCGGTATGAATGTGGATGGCCGGGGTGACGTCCCACCGACCACGGACCACGTGAGCATCGGTGTCTACCAGGCAGATATCGGATGCGGTGAGTTCCTGCCACCACAGTCCCCACGGATTGACCAACATGTCGGATTGCCCGTCGAGCTGCCAGGTGATGTGTCCGGCCATGTTCTCGGCGAACCCGATGCCGGCCAGATGCCGGAAGGCGACGGCGAGCGCCTGCTCGTTGGACAGATCGACGCCGATCGGGGGCACCACCGACGGCGCCCACACCTGCAGGCCACCTCGTCGTGGATTAGGCGTGTTCATTCTCGGCCTCCAACCTTGCTCGAATATCTTGGCGGAGCTCGCCTTTGGCGATCTTTCCGCCGGACGACCGGGGTATTTCGTCGACGACGATGAGGCGCTCGGGCAGCAATTCCTTGGAAACCCCCAGCGCCAGTAGGTGGTCGACGAGTGCGGGCAGGTCGAGGGTTGAGGAGTCGGCGAGTTCGGCATAAAGACAGACCTTTTCGCCGAAGACCGGATCCGGCATCGCCACCGCCGCGGCCAGCGCGATTGCGGGGTGAGTCAGCACGGCGTCCTCGACCTGTGAGGCGCTGATGTTCTTGCCGGCCCGCAGGATGAAGTCGGACGTCCGGCCGGTGACGGTCAGGTAGCCGTCGTCGTCGACCTCGCAAATATCGCCCATCAGCATCCAGCCGTCGCGAGTGAACAGCTTGTCGTGGTCGGTACCTCCGAGATAGCCGAGGCTGGTCGCCGGGCCTCGGCACGCCGGCTGACCCCGTCCCGTCGCGGTGACGTCTTGATCCCCGTCGAAGAGCCGGACCGCCATTTCGGGGACGATCCGGCCGCCGGTGCGCAGGCGACGTTCCAGCGGATCGTCCAGCGTTGTCGCACTGAGTAGACCGGTCTCGTTCGAGCCATAGAACTGCAGGATCTTGGCGCCGGTGAGCTTTTCGAATTCGACCGCAGGCCGGTACGGAATCGCCTCACCGCCGGTGAAAACGACACGCAGCGAACTCAGGTCGTAATCCCTGGACGCGCGGTCGGCCATCAGCATCGTCAATTGCGAACTCACACAACACAATACGGACACTTTGTGCCGGGCTATCGCTTCACACGCCGCGTGCGCGGCGAAGCGCCCCAGAATCACCGCAGTGGCACCGAGGTAGATGGGAGTGGTGTGGCTGGTCCATATTCCGAAGCCGAAAGGCATGGGGATGACTGGCAGGAACACGTCGTCGGACGTCAACAGCCCATTGGCGACGGCCTTCTGGTGAAAGTAATGCCACCGATTCTGCGTATGCACGACACACTTGGGCAGGCCGGTGGTCCCCGAGGTCGAGTTGATCAGGAAGACCTCGTCGGGGCCGAGTTGAGATTCGGCGGCGACCGCCTGCGGGCGCACTTCGCTGGCCAGGCGCGGTGCTCCGGCATCCTCGGCCAGGATCAGCAGGGACACCGACGACTCTGTGATGGCCCGGGCCGCGTCATCGCTGTGCCTAGGGTCGCTGATCAGGACCTTCGGTGCCGCGTTGCGCAGCAGCGCGCCAACCTCACGGATGCCGGCGCGCGCACCGATGCCGACGACCACGCCGCCACAGCGCTCGACCGCAACGAACAGCACGTGTATCGCGCCGCCGTCCCCGTGCCACACCGCGATTCGGTCGCCGCGGACAATGCCGATACCGGTTAGCTGGGACGCCAAATTATCTGCCGCAGAGTCGAATTCGCGCCATGTCAGCGAGGTGCCGGGTTCGTCGGAATAAGCGAGACGGTCCGGTAATCGCTCGGCGTTGCGCCGCACCGCGTCCGACAGTGTCGAATCGGACCACCATCCGGCCGCGCGGAACCGGGCCGGGTCGTCGTCGGTGAATGCCGGCGAGCCCACGGCGTTCAGCTCACCGGCGCTCATCACCAAATGATAGGAAACCTATGCGGGATCCGGATGGCGGGCTGGCCGCTACGGATTCCGCGGCAACGGAAGGGGATCTCCCGGACCGTGCACGAGACGCGGGGGGCGCTTCGGAGGCGGGGGCCGGTCGGGATTGATCGGCCCACAGTTCAGGCCACTGATGCAGCCGCCACCACCGCCGGCGGGTTTGACCCGCAGCGCGCCCCCGCCCTCCCCGGGAGGCGCGGGAACCACGCTGGACGACGCAACGGCAGTGCTGTTCGGCGACTCGTCAGCCGAACCAATGCCGCCGAACGCCACCGCAAGTACGGCCGCACCGCCGAACAGTGCGGCTACCGTCTTGCCCGCGTGATTCCCCACGACGGCCATTCTAGGCCCGTGCGTCCTGTTACTGGGAAAGACGCGGAGGGTTGGTCACCGGTGGAGGCCGGTTCGGGTTGATGCGCCCACAGTTCAGGCCGACGATGCAGCTGGCGCCGCCGTTTTCGGGTTGAATCCACAGGCCCATCGGCTGCGATGCGTCACTGGCCCAGCAGCAGGGCCCGGGCGTTGGGGTGGGGTCCGCGCTGCTGGGCGGCGCGGACCCCACACCGACACCGCCAAAGCCCACCAAGAGCATCGCCGCGCCGGATGCCGCGGCTAACGTCCTACCCGTGCGTTTACGCACGTGTCGAATTCTAGTTTTTCCGCGGCGGAATGTGTAGAGCCGTAATGCGGCCCAAGCCGCGCCTATCATTGCCGGGGTGTGGTCGGCACTGCAAGGCAAAAGACTGGTGCCGGGCCTACTGTGCGGCGCGGCCGCCGGTGCGGCGGGCACCACCACACTCAATGTCATCACCTACCTCGATATCGCGGTGCGCGGCCGTCCGACGAGTAGCACCCCCGAACGGACCGTCGACGCCATGGCGAGGTTGTTCGGTCTCACCGTTCCCGGCAGCGGCGACGTGCTCGCCAACCGAATCTCGGGGCTCGCAGCGCTCACCGGATATGCCGCGGGGATCGGAATGGGCATGGTTCTCGGGCTGGCGTATGCCTTGGGCTGGCGACCCCGACTCGTGGTCGCCATGCTGGTCGCGTCGGCCCTCGCTCTGGTCGGCACGAACGGACCGATGACCGTTCTCGGGGTTACCAATCCGCTCACCTGGAGTGCGGTCGACTGGATCAGCGACCTGATTCCACATCTGGGCTATGGCGCGGTCACGGCTCTGGTGTTGTACTACCTCGCGCCGCTCTGCCGGCCTGCGGGCCGGACACCTCCGTCCGGCTAGGGGCCGCGGCCGGCCGACGAACGGAAGCTTTTCGCACGGCATGGCGTTTCAAGTCAGCATGGGCGCCGCTCAGACAATCCGGCTGCTTGAACGGTACCGGTCATCGGGCCGGTTCTTCTCCGCCGGCGGCATCAAGTCGTTCGTCTTGGACGAAGGCCCCCCGGATGCCCCCGCCGTGGTGTGCGTCCACGGGGTTCCGTCCTCGGCGTACTTGTATCGCAAAGTCGTTCCGGCCCTGGCCGGAACCGGTTTGCGCGGCATCGCGATCGACCTGCCCGGGCTCGGACTCGCCGAACGGCCCGTTGATGCCGATTACACCTGGACGGGGCTGGGTCGATGGCTGCTGTCGGCGATCGACGAATTGGGGCTCGACCGCTTTCACCTGCTGCTGCACGACATCGGCGGCCCCATCGGATTCGAGGTGGCCAACGCGGTACCCGATCGGGTGCTGTCGATGACGTTGCTGAACACGATCATCGAAGTGGAGTCGTTCCACCGTCCATGGCCGATGGAACCCTTCGCACATCCGGGCATCGGCAAGGCATGGCTGGCCTCCCTGCGTATCCCGGGGGCGTTCTTGGCGCTGATGCGACTCGTCGCGGTCAGCCGCCATGTTCCCGCCGCGGAGATCGCGTGTTGGGTGCCCCTGCTATTCGGCGACGACGGTGGGCGCGCATTCCTGAAGATCATGCGCGGCTTCGAGCTGACCGCCGCGAAGGAAAAGCGCTATCTCGACGCCGTCCGGGACGGACCGTACCCCGTGCAAGTCGTATGGGGCGCGCGCGACAGGATGCTCCCCTGGCGGCGCTGGGGGATCCAAGCGCAACGAGCCGCGGGCGCCACCGATTCAATCCTGTTGCCGGCAAAGCACTTCCTACAGGAAGACAAGCCCCAAGAGATCGCCGATGCGGTCGAACGGTTCGTGAGCCGACACCGCTAGCCCTGGACCGTGGGCCGGATGGTGATGTCCCCGACCTCCACTTCGTCGGGCTGCTCGACGGCGAACGCGATGGCCCGTGCGACCGCGTCCGGCGGAATACCGACGTCGTTCATCGCGCGCCGGATCTGCTCGCGCAACGCGACGTCGTCGATCGACTTGTCGAGTTCAGTGTCAACGAAACCCGGCGATATCGACGTCGTACGGACCACGCCATCGGTCGACTCTTGGCGCAGACCTTCCATCACCGTGCGCACCGCGTTCTTGGTCGCCGCGTACACCGCCATGGTCGGCACGATCTTCAGCCCGGCCGTCGAGACCGTCGTCACGAAGTGTCCGCGGCCCTGCCGGCGAAACACCGGGAGTGCCGCGGCGAATCCGTGCAGCACCCCGCGAAGGTTGACGTCGATCATTGCCGCCCAGCCGTCGACGTCCAGCTCGGAGATCGGCCCGATCTTGCTGATTCCGGCGTTGCTCACCAATACGTCGAGGCGACCGAACCGGTCGACGGCGGTACCGACGAGCCGCTCGAGATCCTCCCGACGGGCGACGTCGACCCGGCAACTGACGGCCTGTCCTCCGTGATCGCCTAGCTCGCCTGCGATTTCGTCAAGGCGCTCGACGCGACGGGCTCCCAGGACCAGGCGCGCGCCGCGTCCGGCGAGCAGACGCGCGGTCGCCTCGCCGATCCCGCTGCTCGCCCCGGTGACGGCCACGACCTTGCCTTCGATACCCGTCATCGCTATCCCCTTCGCGCCGATGAATGCCCCACGGTGCCATTGTCGTCCTGCGCCGCGGGCCCTGCCCACGAACTCCGGCTCGGCTACTGTCGGTCAATGCTGATCGGGTTCCTCCTGGCTCTGGGCTGTTCGGTGTGTTACGGCACCGCCTCGGTACTGCAGGCTGTCGCGGCGCGGTCGGTGGAATCCGGCGGCAAATCCGGTGTCGACGCGATGCTGCTGCTGCGCGCCCTGCGGCAGTGGCGCTACATCGTGGGCATTGGCCTGGACGGCCTCGGTTTCCTGCTGCAGGTCGCGGCGCTTCGGCTGGTGCCGATATACGTCGTCGCCGCGGCGCTGGCCGCGTCGATCGCGGTCACCGGCATCGTGTCGGCGTGGGTGCTCTCGGCACGGCTGTCCAAGGCCGAGTGGACCGCCGTGGGTGTGGTTTGCGCGAGCCTCTTCGCGCTGGCTTGTGCCGCCGGGCCGGGCCACTTCCGGCATGGCCCAGCCGGACTCGGCTTGGCGTTGATCGTCGTGGTCGCCGCCATCTTCCTCGTCGGCGCCGTCGCCGGCCGGTTGCCCGACCGTGAACGCGCACTCGTGCTCGGCCTCGGCGCCGGAAGCGGATTCGGCGTCGTCGAAATCGGAGTGCGCCTCATCGACGAGATCGATCCGACCAAGGCCGCCTTCTACACCAACCCGGCGCTGTATGCCGCGGCCGCAGGCGGCGCCGCGGGATTCCTGTTGTTCACCTCCGCCCTACAACGCGGATCGGTCACCACCACAGTCGCAGCGATGGTCGTCGGTGAAACCATCGCGCCCGCACTGGTCGGCGTGCTGTGGCTGGGTGACACCGCGCGGCCCGGTTGGGGGTGGCTGGTCATCTTGGGATTCGTTGTGGCCGTGGGCGGTACGCTGGTCCTGGCCCGATTCGGCGAGGCGCCCAGCTCCGCGGAGTGAGCTAGGACGGCGTGGCCTCTGAAACATGCTGTGCTGCAACCGTATACGCCGTGCCGCGCGGTTCCCGGGTCAGCAGCACTCCGCCCTCGGCGTCGATGCCGGCGGCGATGAGCTCGCGCTTGAGGATCTTGTTGGTCGCGGTCGCCGGAAGGTCGTCGTTGATGCGCACGTAGCGTGGCCAGGCCTTCGGGGAGAGATCGCTCTGGGTGGACAGAAAATCCTCGAGATCGCTTGGCCGCAAGTCCATCCCGCGGCGAAGCACCAACGCCGCCATTACCTGGTCGCCGACTTGCTCGTCGGGTACGGCATACACCGCGACCTGGCTGACCTGCGGCAGTCGTGCCAGGATCCGTTCGATCGGCGCCGCCGCGAGGTTCTCCCCATCCACCCGCATCCAGTCGGCGGTGCGGCCGGCGAGGTAGATGAAGCCGTCGGCATCGCGATAGGCCAAATCGCCCGACCAGTACATGCCGTGTCGCATCCGCTCGGCGGTGGCGTCCGGATCGTTGTAGTAGCCGACGAACGGACCCGCTCCCGTGGTGTTGACGAGCTCGCCGACGGCGTCGTCGAAGTTGATCAGCGCGCCCTGTTCGTCGAACTGGGCGACCGCGCACTCCGTTAAGGTTGTGGGGTTGTAGATGCTGACCCCGGGATACGGCTTGCCGATCGAGCCGGGCGGGGTGCCGTCCTCGCGCACCACGATCACCGCGAACTCGCTGGACCCGAAGCTGTCGACCACTCGGCAACCGAAACGCCGTGCGAATTCCGTGATATCGCGATCGGTTGCCTCGTTGCCGAAGGCCATGCGCAGTGTCGTGTCGGCGTCGTCGGGACGCTGCGGAGTGGAAAGGATCAGAGCAAGCGGCTTGCCGACGTAATTCAGGTAGGTCACGCCGTAGCGGCGGACGTCCTCGATGAACCGCGACGGCGAAAACTTGGCGGGGACCATCAGCGCCCCGCTGCCGATGGCGACGGCCCAGCCGGCGGCAACGCCGTTGGAGTGGAACAGCGGCATCGCCAGATAACAGACATCGGCCGCGGTGACGTCGTACTGAAAGACCAGGCTGGCGCCGCACATGATCGCCATACCGTGTGCGAACCGCACGGCCTTGGGATTGCCGCTGGTTCCGGAGGTGAAGATCATCATGAACGTGTCGGCGGCGGCGACCTCGCGGTGCGGCGTCATGGGTGGCGCCGCGGCGACCGCTTCGGCGTAGCGCACCGATCCCACATTCAGAACCTGAATTCCCTTGAGATCCAAGACGTCCAACAACGGTAGGTGCTCGTCGTCGACCAGCAGAATCTGGCAGTCGCAACGCTGGATATCGGACAACAACGCAGGCCCGCGACGGGTGGTGTTGAGCCCGCACAGCACGTAGCCACCCAGCGCGGCGGCGGCCATCGCGCGCAGCATCGCCGGTGAATTGCCCAGTGCGGCACCAACATGCAATGGGCGATCCGGGTCGGCGAGGGTAATCACCGCCGCCGCCTCGGCCTCGGCCTCGGCAAGGTGCTCGCGCCAAGTCCAGGTCGCCTCGCCGTGTGCGATCGCAGGGGTGTCGTCGTGCCTGCGCAGCCGCAACAGTTGCTGAACCGTCTCCGGCACGGTCACTTCCCCGATCTCGTTGTCAACACCAACCCGGCGTAATTGCGTTGGGCCACATCGTCGCAGTGGCGCCGGTAGGTACCGAACCCTCCGATGTACGGCATGAAGGTGCGCTTCTTGCCTTCGATGTTGGCACCCAGGTACCACGACGACGCGGCCCTGGGAAACAGCGTCCGCCCGGCGGCCTGCGCCACCTGATCGGTCCACGCCCGGGCCGCGTCCAGCCGCGGCTCGATCTCGCTCACCCCCTGTCGTCGCGCCGCTCGAATCAGGTCGATGACCCAGTCGACCTGAACCTCGGCGTGCAGCACCATGTTCGCCAGCACCGACGGACTCCCCGGCCCGCTGATCGTGAACAGATTCGGCAGCCCGGGCACCATCAGACCGAGGAAGGTCAGCGGTCCGTCATGCCAGATGTCCCGCAGTCGCTCGCCTCGGGGTCCGCAGGGGTTGATTCGGGTCAACGCCCCCGTCATGGCGTCGAAGCCGGTGGCGAAGATCAGCACATCGAGCGGATAGGTCGCTGCGCTGGTACGCACCCCGTGCGGGGTGACCTCCCGGATGGGCTCGCGGCGCAGGTTCACCAGCTGCACGTTGTCGCGGTTGAACATGGCGTAGTACCCGCTGTCCGTACAGATCCGTTTGGTTCCGATCGGATGGTCGACCGGGATGAGATCGGTTGCGACGGCGGGATCGGTGACGATTTCCCGGATCCGCTCCTCGGCGAACCGCCGGGCGACGTCGTTGGCGGCCAGGTCACTGGTCTGGTCGGGGAAGGTCTTGGCGAACAGAACGCCACCTTCGCGCCAGCGCTTCCACAACGCCTCGGCTTGCTCCCCGGGCTCGGTATCGACGGCGTTCTTAGGGTAGGTGCCGTGCGGTGTGCCCGCCGCTGCATACGCCGAGACCCGGCGACGCTCGGGATACTGTTCCTGGATCTCTCGTTGTTCCTCGATTGACCACGGCCGGTTGGGCATTGGAATCGTGTAGTTCGGCGACCGCTGAAACACGACAAGGTTTCGGGCTTGGGCGGCAATGATCGGTGCCACCTGGATTCCGGATGATCCCGTGCCAATCAGCCCGACTAGCTTGTCGCGCAGATCGGGATCGTCGCGCGGCCACGCGGCCGTAAAATACACCTCGCCCGAAAAGTCTTCAACGCCTGCGATATTGGGTCGATTCACCGCCGATAAGCAGCCGGTTGCGCACACCAGAAATTGAGCCGCATAGGTTTGGCCCGTCGCGGTCTGCACGTTCCAACGGCCCCGATCGAAGGCGGCATCGACCACGTCGACACCGAATCGATAATGGCGACGCAGGTCGAAGCGGTCGGCGACGTGACGCAGGTAGGCCAGGATCTCTGGCTGCGCTGCGAAGCGCTCACTCCACTGCCAGCTCCTCTGCAGCTCGTCATCGAAAGAGTAGGAATAGTCCACGCTTTCGACGTCGCATCGCGCTCCCGGATAGCGATTCCAGTACCAGGTGCCGCCCACATCGGGGGCCGCCTCGAGGCCGATCATCGACAGGCCCGACACGGCGAGCCGGTGCACGGCGTAGAGCCCGGCGAACCCGGCGCCGATCACGATGACGTCGCTTACCTCGGTCATGTCGAGCCGCCTCGGTATGCGGGGTGCAAGAGTCCGCGCAGGTCGGCGAAGACCAGGTCCTGCACCGAGGTGGCGGGCCCGAAGGATGAAATGGTCATGAAGCCCACCGAGGCGCGCGCCTGCGCACCGGTCATGGTCTCAACCCGCGGGAACCCCGCGTTCAACTGGTCGAGCATCGCCTGTACGACATCGTCCATCTGCACCTGGCACCTCACCGTTGAGGTCACGCGGGCCGATATCGCAACAGGGTGATGCCGGCCTCGGGCAGATCGTAGAACACCGGCTCCACCCGCATACCGATCCGGATGTCACTGGGGTCGATGTCGACCAATTCGGTGCTGATCCGCGGTCCGGCATCCCACTGCACGACGGCCAGCAATTGCGGCACAGCATCCGCCCAGGGCGGGGCGGTGGGTCTGCGAGCAACCGTGAAGGTGTACAGCGTTCCCGCACCATCGATTTCGCGCCATTCCAGATCGTCGGCCAACGTTGCGGGGGCCAGCGTGCGCGGATAGAACACGTAGCGGTGCAGCGAGGGCGAGTACTGCACCACGATTCGGTGTTGGGCCAGGCCATCCCAGAAGGGCATCGATACCGGGGTGGGCTCGGGAACCGGGCGGGGTTCGGTACTCAAGGCGTCAGTCCCCCCGCATGATCAGCGCGACCTGCTCGCTCATGATGCCGCCGTTGCCGGTCACGAACGCGGTGTGACAGTCCGGCACCTGGGCGTCGCCGGCTCGTCCCATGACCTGGCGCGCCCCGTCGACGACGTGATGCATGCCGCCGGCCATGCCGGCCTGACCGAACGACAGCTGACCGCCGGCGGTGTTGAGCGGAAAGTCACCGCGGTAGGTCAGGTCGTGCCCGGCGACCCAGGACATGCCATCGCCCTTGGCGCAGAAGCCGGCATCCTCCAGGCTCATCAGCACCGTAATCGTGTAGCAGTCGTAGATGGAGGCGATATCGACATCGGATCGGGCCAGCCCGGACATCGCAAATGCCTTGTCGGCGGCCCGCGCGATCGGGGTGTGCAGCAGGTCCTGCGCGTAGGTCGGCGTCTTGAACGCGATGTGCTCGCCAAAACCCTTGATCCACACCGGGCGATGACGGCTGCGGCGGGCGACGTCGGCATTGGCAAGCAAGACGCCCACTCCCCCGTGCACGCGCATCACCGTTTCGAGCATGTGGATCGGATCGGCGATCATCGGGCTGGCAAGCACGTCGTCGACGGTGATCGGGGTGCCGTGGAAAATCGCGCCAGGATGCGCACAGGCGTTGGTGCGCTGGTCCACCGCGATCTTGGCGACCGCTGCGGGGTCATAACCGAACTCCGCGGCGTAGCGCTGCGCGATCTGCGCGTAAGGTGCGTTCTGGCCCAGGTTGCCGTACGGAATTTCGAACTCGGCCTGCGGTGACCCATAGTTATTCGACGATGCCCCAAACCAATTCGGCGCCGGCGTCGGGCGTTTTTCGGATTGGGGCACCGCCGCGGACCCGGGCACCACGGCAAGCACCGCCTCGCAGATGCCCAGTTCGATCGCGGCGGCAGCCCGCCAGATCATCCCGGCGGACGTCGCCCCGCCCAGGTCGACACGTTCGCCGAAATCCATGGGCAAGCCCAGGTATTCGCACAGCGTCGCCGGGGCGAACATCGTCGATTCCGCCACGCCGTGGGTCAGCAGACCGTTGATGTGCACCGGATCGACGCCGGCATCCTCGACCGCCATCTTCGCCAGCAGCGCGTACTGGTCGAGGGTGAACAGCGCCGGCCCGGCCGGACGACGCTGCGCCGGCAACTCCGCAATACCGACGATCGCCGCCTCGCCCCGCAATCCGGTCACGACGGCGTTCCGCGCAGCGGCAGTTCGACCGTCGCGGTTCCGGGCATCAGGACCGTGTCGTCGCGGCGGCCGCTGATCTCGAGATCCACCAGCCCGGCGCCGTGGGTCAGGCGCTTGCCGGTGACGACTGCGCCGAACGTCAGCGGTTGGCCGGGCGACGCCGTGGCCCGGTTTTGCACCGAAAAGCAGACCAGACGACCGCGACCGCCGATCCAGTCGCCGAGCGCGCGGGCCAGCAGCGCCGCCTGTAGTGGGCCGTGCACCAACACGTCGTCGTAACCCTCCACGTCGCGGGCCCACTGTTTGTCGTAGTGGATGCGGTGACCGTTGTAGGTGGCGGCGCTGAAGAAGAACAGCTGGGTCTCGTCGGTGGTGACGGTCAGCGTGGGAATCTGCTCGCCGATGCCGACGTCGTCGTAATACACCTGTCCAGTCATCACATTCCTAGGGTCGGGCGATCATCGACGTCGAGGCTTCAGCGACCAGCTCACGGTGCTGGTTGTGGTACACCGTGTGCCAGGTGACCAGAACGAATTTGCCGGAGCGGCCATGCTTTTCGACGATGGACTCGATGGTGCGCACCATTTCGACCTCGTCGCGGTGATAGGCCGGCAGATGAAAGGTGAAGCTCTCCCCACCGGCCATCCGTTTGGGCGCCCGCGGAAACGCCAGACTGCCCGAAACCGCACCCGAGGATCCGTCGGGCCGCAACGAATCGAGGCGCGCTACGCCGAGTACCGCGTACTGCAGATACAGCGGCGGGCAGAAGATGTCGCGAAACCCGTTGGCGCGGGCATAGTCCGGATCGAAGTACAGCGGATTGTGGTCACCGACCGCAGCCGCCCAGCGCTGCCAATCGCGTCGATTCACTTCGCCGGCCGCGGTCGCGGCGACGGTACCCACGCGCGACGCCGACTCGGCATCGATCAGGGTGTCCTCACTCACCGATTTCCTCCAATGTGTCCTCCAGCCAGGCCGCGGCGACATCTGCCCCGCCGCCGAGAGTTGAACCGAGCCTTGCCCGTTCGGTCCACAAGTGCAGATCGGTTTCGGTCACATAACCGATCCCGCCATGCAGTTGATGCGCATCGAGCGTGACGAGCCGGGCCGCCGTCGCGGCATGCATGCGCGCAATCGCGGTTTGCCGGGTCGCCGACTGTCCTCGCGCGATCCAGAAGACGGCGGAATGCGCGGCCAATCGTGCGGCGGCCACGGCAATGTGCATGTTGGCGATCAGATGCTGCGCCGCTTGGAAGGAGGCGATCGGACGGCCGAACTGATGACGCAGTTTGGTGTACTCGACGGTGCGGTCCAGCACCGCGTGACCGACCCCGACCAGGTCAAGTGATCCCAGCGACACCGCCGCATTGGCCAAGCGGCGCAACGCGGTTCGATCCGGTGTGATGCCGGCGAGCAGCTCTTCGGCACCGACCGCCACATCGTCGAACCGGACCGCGAACCCCCGATACCCACCCGCCATGGCCAGTGGATGCATGTTCACCCCGGTCGCCCGGGCGTCAACGGCGAACACCAGCGTGCGCTCGCCTGCCGCGGCTGACACCACGATCAGGTCGGCGATGTCGGCGTCGGCGACATAGTCGGCCATCCCGTTCAGCCGCCATCCGGATGAGTCTGAACGCGCATGCAGCACCGGCGAGACATCGGAGGCGTCACGGACATTCCACAATGCCGTCGCGCCGCGGGCCGTCCCGCCTGCCAGTCGCGGCAGCCACGTGGTCTTGGCCTCCGGCGAGCCGAGGTGGTCGATCACGAGCGCTGTCGTGATGGTGCTGTGCACTGCCGTCGGGCACAGCGCGCGTCCGGCCTCGGTAGAGAACACGGCAAGGTCGTCGAGCGAGCCACCCGACCCGCCGTACTCCTCGGCGACGGCGAGCCCGAACACACCGGCGTCGGCCAAGGCCTTCCACAGCGCCGGGATACTTCGATCGGCGCCGGGTTCAGCCAGCGCACGCACCAGACTCGCCGGGCACTGCGCGGCGAGCAGGGCGCGCACCGACGCGGCGAAGTCGCGCTGTTGGGCGGTGGGGACCGCTTTCACGCCTCACCGCCCATAGGAAGGCATTCCATGGCCACGCTGGGCGATCACGTCGCGGAGCACCTCGTTGGTGCCGCCACCGAAGCGCATCAGCGGAGCGGCTCGGTACAGTCGCTCGAATGTGCCTGCCCGCGGCGCGCTTTCGCTGCGGTGGGCCAGCAATCCGTCGGGGCCCAGGAGATCGAGCGCCAGTTCGGCGATGCGCTGCCGCAGTTCGCTGGTGAAGATCTTCTCGACGCTGACCTCCACCGTGGGGATCACGCCGCTGTCCAGGATCGAGGAGGCCTCGTAACCCATCAACGTCGCCACCTCGACGTCGGCCTCGGCCTGCGCCAGTCGACGCCGCAGGCCGGCATCGTCGGCGGGCACCGAGCCGTCGCGTCGCGGGCTGCGGGCCAGGTCGCGTAACTCGTCGACCGCACGACGCAGATCGCCCGCGTTGGTCAGTGCGGCGCGCTCGAGATCGAGCGCGCCGGTGATGTAGGTCCAGCCGCGGTTGATTTCTCCGATCAGATTACTGACGGGGACTCGCACGTCTTCGAAATGGACCTCGTTGGTGCGGTAACCCGACCATGCGTAGAGCGGGCGGATCGAAATCCCGGGGCTATCGATCGGCACGATGATGACCGAAATCCCGCGATGGCGCACACTGGCCGGATCGGTGCGCACACAGAGCCACTCGTGGGTGGCGCGCTGCGCCCCGCTGTTCCAGATCTTGCTGCCGTTGATCACCCAATGCTGGCCATCACGCGTCGCGCGGGTCCGCAGGCTCGCTAGGTCGGTGCCGGCCTCAGCCTCGGAATAGCCTACGGCACAGATCATTTCGCCCTTGGCAATCAGCGGAAGCCATTCGGTCTTGTTCTGCTCGGTGCCGTGTCGCATGATCATCGGGGCCACCGAGGTGACCGTGAGGTCGGGGCCGGGCACGCCGGCGTATTCGAATTCGCTCATCAGCAAGTGTTGATGCACCGCGCTTAACCCAAGACCGCCGTACTCGCGCGGCCAGTTCAGTCCGAACCAGCCCTTCGCGCCGATCTTGCGGCGAAAACGGGCCACCTCGCCATTGGGGAATTCGAGATCGTGTTCGCTCAGTTCGGCCCGTAATTCCGGGGTGACGTTCTCGGAAAGGAATTCCCGAACCTCGCACAGCCATGCGTATTGGCCGGCGTCGAGTTCGAAATCCATTCCGGCCCCTTTCGTATGGCCGCGTCAGCGTAACGCCGGCGCAAGATTTCGCCCGCCATTTCGCACTGACGTTACGCCCGGCCGGGCCCGGACCTGTGATCACCCGTTCACCGGGACGGTCGTTCTGTAAATACGCTGTCAAGCTCCCGTTAAAACCCGTCGGCCGCAGCGCAGAAATAGGGCCGGGCTGGGATGATCTTGAAATTGACGGATCGAAGATCGGGAGCAGTCATGCCGACTATTGAGACGCGCCTGCGCCAGGAGTTGCGCGACTATGCCGTCGAGTTGCGTCGGCTGGCGTACACCCTGCCCCAGGGAATAGGCGAACACGATCTCCTTCGGCTGTCGGATCGGATGCACGCCGCGTCCGAGCAGACAGTCCGCAAGGGAGCCTAGCCAGTCACCGGCGCCGCCGGACCCGCGTGGTTCAGCGCCCGCCCTTGAGGCGAATCTTCCAGCGCACGAAGCCCAAGTAGAAAATGCTGATCGCGATCAGCATGGCGAAGTTGAACCACCATGTGCCGGCATTGTGGTGCCACAGTGCGTCCTTCGGGACCTGAGGACCGGGTTCCAGTTTGGTCAGGTCGATGGTGGACGCCGATGCCGCAAATCCCCAACGGGCCGGGGTGGCCCACGACATCTGGTCGAGCCCGATACGGCCCGTGACCGGAATCATGCCGCCGGAGAACACCAGCTGCGACATCACCGCGACCACCAACAGCGGCATGATCTGGTCGTTGGATTTCGCCAGGGACGACAACATCAGCCCGAGCATCGCCGAGGCGACGGTGGTCGCCGCGACGTCGACGAAAAGCTCCAGCGGAGCCACGCCCAGGGCCGCGGCGCCGCGGGTCGGTCCGCCCTTGCCCAGCAGCGTGATGATGGTGACGATGCCCGACTGCACGATCGCGAAGACGGTGTAGACGCACACTTTCGCCAACAAATAGGCGCTGGTGGACAGGCCGACCGCCTGTTCTCGGAGAAAGATGGCGCGCTCGCCGATCAGATCTCGGATCGTCAGCGCGGTCCCCATGAACACCGCGCCGACGTTGAGCAGCACCAGGATCTGGCCCGGCTCGGTGGGCGCGTCGCCCATCGGATTCGGGATGCCGAAACCGACATTGCCCGGCACCGACATGGACAGCGAACCCATGATGAACGGCAGCAGGGCGAGGAACAGGAAGTAACCCCGGTCCGAGACGATCAGCCGGATCTGGCGGCGCGCGATCGTGGAGAACTGCCGCAGCAGACTCGTGTGCGACGGATCGCCGATCTCGGCCGGCTTCTCCGCCGGCGGCGGTGGCGGCGGCGGCCCGGTGCGCGCCAGGTAGTTCGCCTTGGCCGCGTCGGGGTCACCGGCGACCGAACTGAAAATGTCGGCCCAGTTCGTCGTCCCCATGGACGGACCTATCTGAGACGGCGGCCCGCAGAACGCCGTCTTTCCGCCGGGAGCCAGCAGCAGCACCTGGTCGCAGACGTCGAGGTAGGTCAGCGAGTGGGTGACGACCAGCACCACGCGTCCGGCGTCGGCCAACTGTCGCAGCATCGTCATGACCTGACGGTCCAGCGCCGGGTCCAGACCGGACGTCGGCTCGTCGAGGATCAGCAGCGACGGCCCGGTCAGCAGCTCGAGGGCCACCGAGGCGCGCTTGCGCTGTCCGCCGGACAGCTTGTCGACGCGGGTGTGCAGGTGCTGGGTCATCTCCAGCTCCTCGAGGACCCGGGCGACGACCTGCTCACGGTCGGCCTTGGTGGTATCGGGTGGCAGCCGGAGCTCGGCGGCATATCCAAGTGCCTGCTCGACAGTCAGCTGACCGTGCACCACGTCGTCCTGCGGCACCATCCCGATCCTGCTGCGCAGTGAGGCGTATTCGGCGTGAACGTTGTGACCCTCGAACGCGACCGTGCCGTTGGTGGGGTGGGTGTAGCCGGCCACCAGCCGGGCAAAGGTTGACTTGCCCGCGCCGGACGGACCGATCACCGCGGTGAGCGTTCCGGGACTGGCGCCCAACGAGATGTCGTCGAGCAGTGTCTTGTTGTTTTCGATCGTCCAGGTCACCCCGCGCACGTCCAGACCGCCGAGGCGGGTCTGCGCGGCGGTGTCGGCGTCCCGGCGGGCCAGCGTGCCGCCGGCGAACACCAGGTCGATGTTGCCGATCGTGACGACGTCGCCGTCCTTGAGCACCGCGGAGTCGACACGCTGACCATTGACGAAGGTGCCGTTGATGCTGCGGTTGTCATGGATCTCGGTGCCGGTCGGCGTCGGGATCAACGTCGCGTGGTGGCGCGAGGCCAGGACCTCGGGAATGACGATGTCGTTGTCGTTGGCACGACCGATCTTGATCGCGCCCGGCGTGTCCACGCCCGCCTTGCCCGGCCGCAGAATCTTCATCATCGACGTCGCCAGGTTCGAGCCGTCGCCGCCACCGACGCGGCTCGTCAAGGCGGTCGGAGGGTCGACGCGCGCGGTCGGCGGAGCCTGCGCCGGCTGCGGCCGGTAGATGTGCGGCGACGACATCGGTCCGCTGGCGGGGCCCGCCGGTTGTGTGCCGGTCGGGTGATGCTGCTGCGCGGGCCCGCTCGGTTGCACACCGGTCGGGTATGTCGGAAGGGGGCCTGACGGCGTGCCGGATTGCGGCGGCGGCGTCGGATACGTCGGCAACGGCCGGGACGGGCTCGCCGGTGGCTGCGGTGGCAGGCCCTGCGACACCGAGCCGGTCGGTGGACGCCCTTGAGCCAGCCGCGGATCCGCCGACCCGGTTACCGGGTTGACGATGGGGATCGACGTCGTCAGCGGGGGTGTTCCCGCCACACCTTGATGCCGTCCGACCTCGAAGGTCACCGTCGGCCCATCCGGGTTGCCGATGTTGACCCGCTGGCCGTCCTGGATGTCGACGGCAGGGACCCGGCGATTGTTGACGTACAAACCGTTAAGGCTGCCGTTGTCAATGGCGATCCACCGGCCCTGATCGAAGCGCAGCACCAGGTGTATCCGGGAAATCAACGGATGCGCAACGCGGACGTCCGCCCGCAAGTCACGCCCGATGACCACATCGTTGCCGGGTGCAAAGGTCCGCTCGGATCCCTCGTACCGCACGGTCAGCACAGGTGGGGCTGCTCGGCTCACGAGCCCCACTGTATCGGCGTCGGGGCCAAATCGGGGACTGGTGGCCGATACGCGTTGCCGTCGGTGTCCGTTTGCTGCTCTGGCCAGGTGAGAATGCAGCCGGGTTTGGGTGGTGGCGGCCCGGGTAACCCGACGCGCATGCACGAGAACGGTGAGTTCCCCGACGACGTGCCCGTTGCCGACGCCATTGAGCAACAACGCACGACCGACGAGTCTGCGCCGAACGCGGCCTGGCCCGACGAAGCCGATGTGCCCTTGGAGGCAACGGATTCCGATTGGCACGAGCAACAGCAGACGGTCCTCGACGACTCGGACTTCGAGGAATCCGACTAGCCTTGCGGCACCGCCGATTTCGGTACGAACCGCACTATCCCGCGGCGGCGGTGACGTGCCCGCTGCGTCGGCGCCAAGATCCGGCCGTGACTTCCTTGACGAAATCCCCGAGGTAGCGGATGGCCCGCCTCCCCTCGGGCAGCACATCGGCCGCCAGCGGAAAGTCATGGATCTGGCCGTCCCAGACGTGCAGATCGCAGCGAATTCCGTTGGCTTCCAAGCGTTCCGCCATGAGCTCGGCGTCGACCAGCAGCAATTCGTCGGCGCCCGCATGAATGGCCACCGGCGGTAGTGCTGACAGATCGGCGTCGACGGGCGAGACGACATGACCCGCGGAGCTACCCGGGCCGTCCGGGAGCTGGACTTCGCCCAGATAGCGCGAAAAGATCGACAACGCCCCGGCGGTGAACATCGAGCATCTGCGGGCGTTGCGGTGCTTGAGTTTTCGCTCCGGATTCGCATCCGTGAAGGGCGACACGGTGGCGACCCCCGCCGGCGTAGCGAGCTGCGTGCGGATCGCAGCCAGTGTTGTCATAAAAGCGAGATATCCGCCCGCCGAGTCGCCGGCAACGACCACCCGATCGGCGTCGTAGCCGTGCTGCTGCAGCCAACGCAGTCCGCAGAGGCCGTCGTCGATCGCGTCGGCGATCTGGTGCGACGGAAGCTTTCGGTATCCGACGATCAGCACGCCGGCATCGGCCGCCTCCGACAACCGAGTTACCAGCGCCCGGTGCGTGTTGACCCCACAGGTGAGGAAGGCGCCGCCGTGCAGGTAGAGGATGGCCCGCGTCGGGGATACGCCGGGGGCGCGAACCCATTCGGCGTTGCACTGGTCAAGGCGCACCGTTTGCACCGTCGCCCCGCAGCGATGAGGCAGCAAACCCACCAGTGCGTCGATATGCCCCAAGGGCCAATGCAGATTCGGCTGCAGCGCCCAAGCTCGGACTGCATTCTTCACGAGCACTCGACTGGCCAACGAGACGGCGATCGATTGCGGACTGCGACGATGGTGAAAGTGCCGCTTAATCGGTTGGGTAACCATTTATTGACCACTCCTAAGAAGTCGCAGAATACCCACACCGACGGGCAATAACCGCAGCTAAACCGTCGTAAATTGCTGCGTTCGTCACCGTTTGCGGGTACTGAATGCGGGTATCCGGAGGTTGCCTTGTGCGCCGGCGCTGGCCTCGATGCCGATGAATTTCGCGAATGCTCGAAGATATGAGCATGGAACAGGCAACCGACGCCGGTGCGCTGCTAAGCGATCGGGTGGCCGTGGTAACCGGCGGCGGTGGCGGCATCGGTGCGGCCACGGCGCAGCTGTTCGCCCGCCACGGTGCCCAGGTCGTGATTGCCGATATCGACGCCACGCTCGCGGAGCAGACCGCCGTCGAGATCTCGGCGTCGGGCGGGGTGGCGGTGCCGATCGTCGCCGACGTCCGCGACGCCGATCAGGTTGCCGCCCTGGCTCGATCGGTGCTCGATCGGTTCGGCCGGATCGATGTGCTGGTGAACAATGTCGGGCATTGGCTGCGTCACCCCGGCAATTTCGTCGACACCGATCCGCAACTGTGGGACGAGCTCTACCGGATCAACCTGCACCACGTCTTCCTGGTCACCCACGCTTTTCTGCCGGCGATGATGCGTCAACGTCGCGGGTCGATCGTCAACGTCTCCTCGGTTGAAGGGCTGCGCGGCTACCCTGAGGACCCGGTTTACGCCGCGTTCAAGGCGGCCGTCATCCATTTCACCCGCAGCCTCGCGGTTCAGGTGGGCCGTGATGGTGTGCGCGTCAACGCGATTGGCCCCGATGTCACCGAGTCGCTCCAGGTGCCCTACTCGCAGTGGTTGTCCGCCGAGGAGCAGGCGCAGTGGCCGCAGTGGGTTCCGGCCGGACGGATGGGGCTGCCTGCGGACCAGGCCCGCGTGATCCTGTTCCTGGCCTCGGATCTGTCGGACTTCGTCACCGGCCACACCATCCCCACCGACGGGGGCACCGGCGCGGCGGGCGGATGGTTCCGTTCGTCGCGGCGGCCCGACCGGGAGTGGACGAACCGGCCCATCGCGCCCTGATCGCTCAGACGTAGGTCAACGCCGCGTTCTCCAGACGGATTCGCACGTTGAGCAGCGCCGCGTTGGCAATGCTGAAGACGATCGCCGTCAGCCAGGCCGAATGGATCAGCGGCAGCGCGACGACCTCCGCGACGACGGCGATGTAGTCGGGATGACGCACCCATCGATACGGACCACGCCGAACCAGCGGCGCTCCCGGGATCACAATCAGCCGCGGATTCCAGTGCCTCCCCAGCGCCGCGGCGCAGCGCCAGCGGACCACACAGCTGAGCGCGACGACGGTGAGCATCGGCCATCCCAGCCAGGGCACGAATGGGCGTCCGAGCGCCCAGACTTCCACCACACATGACACCAGCAGCAACGCGTGCAGGCTGACCATCGCCGGGAAATGGTCGAGGCCGAGTTCCTTGCCGCCGTGGGCGATTGACCACTTCGCGTTTCGGTGTGCGAAGACCAGCCCGATCAGGCGTTCAACGCCGATCAGTGCGATGAACAACAGGTAGTAATACATGGCGTCTCCCCCTTCCCCTGGCGTTCTGCCTAGAGCAACGAGGATCCGCATTCCACGGTTCAGCAAATAGCGCGAGCGGCAACCAGCTCACCGGGCGCACGCTGTGGCGGCGGGTTTGTCAGCCGGTCGGGGTGGCCTCGAAGCGAGCTTGGTCCTCGAGGACGGTCACCGGTATCCCGTTGAGCGCGCCGTTACCGGACGGCTCGTCGACAAACGTCGGTATTGAGAGCGCATTGGTGTTGGCGCCCGGTGAGCTGTTGGCGACCGACATGCGCGTGCCCGGCTTGCCGTGTCCCCAACCGTGCGGCATCGATACGACACCGGGTTTGATCGCATCGGTGATCTCGACGGGCACTTTGATCTCGCCTGCCTCCGATTTCACCGTGACGACGTCGTTGTCGGACACGCCGCAGCGCGCCGCGTCGTCGGGGTGGATCAGCAGCGTGCACCTGTCCTTGCCCTTCATCAGCGCGGGCACGTTGTGCAGCCAGGTGTTGTTCGAGCGCAGATGCCGGCGGCTGACCAGGACCAACGGCTCGGACGGGCGCTGCATGCGCGCTTGGAGCCGGGGCAGGTCGTCGAGCAGGTACTGCGGAGCCAGCCGGATCTTCTTGTCCGGGGTGCCCAGGATCTCGGGGAGCTGCGGCACCATCGGTCCGAAGTCGATGCCGTTCGGATTGGCCTTGAGCAGATCCAGCGTCAGCCCGCCCGGATTCTTGCCGTACTGGTCCCCGAAGGGACCGGTACGCAGCGTGAGGTCCAGCATCCGCTCGGGGCCGCCGTGCTGATACAGCTTACGGATCTCAGCGCCGTCGAGCCCTCGCGTGAACGCCAGGTAATCGAAGAAGCCGTCGTCGATCGCGGCGACGTCGACGTCCTCGGCCGGTGTGCCGGTGCACAGCCCGGTCAGCCGTATCAGGATCTCCCATTCGTGCGGGCGATCACCGGGATCGAACACCGGTGCCGAGTAATTCGCGATGCTGTGGATCGCGAAAAGCAGGATCAGGTCGTCGTGATGGGGCTGCTCGAGCGGTGACAGCCCGGGCAGGATCACGTCGGCGTGCCGCGTCGTCTCGTTGACCCAGAGGTCGATGGAGATCATCGCTTCCAGCATCGGCAGCACTTCGTCGAGCTTGTCGCCGCCGGGCGTGGACAACACCGGGTTGCCCGCGACGGTGATCAGCGCCTTGAGTTGCCCCTCGCCCGGTGTGGCGATTTCCTCGGTCATGCAGGACACCGGGGCCTGCCCGAGCACCTCCTTGGCGCCGCGCACCCGGGTGTGCCAGCGGCCGAATTCCGGCAGGCCGCCCTCCAGGCCTGGCAGCGGCTGCGTGGTGATCGACCAGGCCGCAGGCTTGGGGAACATCGCGCCGCCGGGCGTGTCGAAATGGCCGGTCAAGATGTTGATCACGTCGACCATCCAGCTGGCTAGACTGCCAAATTCCTGGTTGCACAAGCCAATTCGGCCATACACCACGGATTTCTCGGCACCGGCGATTTCGCGCGCCAGCCGCCGGATGGTGTCGACGTCGATGCCGGTGACATCGCTGACCCGCTCGGGCGGCCATTTCGCGGCAACTTCGCGCATCGTGTCGACACCATCGACATGCGGGCCGGGATTCACCAGGTCCTCGGCAAAGAGCGTGTGCGCGACCGCCAGCAGCAGTGCCGCGTCGGTGCCGGGCACGATCGGCAGCCACTCGTCGGCATGCGCGGCGGTCTGCGTACGCACCGGATCGATCACGATCACCTTGCCGCGTTGGCGGATTCCGTCGATCAGGCCCATCACATCGGGTGCGGCCAGCAGTGAACCCTGCGACGCGGCGGGGTTAGCGCCCATGATGACCAACAGGTCGGTGCGCTCGATGTCGGGCACGGGAAAGTTCCACCAGAGGCCGTACATCAGGTGTGACGACAGATTCTTCGGCCATTGATCGACCGTCCCCGGCGAATACGTGACCGGTATCCCGGACATGCCCATCAGGACGCCGGCGTAGCGGGCCAGCGAAAACGAATGTGCCAGCGGGTTGCCGGTGTAGGCGGTGACCGCACCGATCCCGTACTTCTCGATCACCGGCGTCAGCAGCTCGGTGCAGCGCCGAAACGCCGCGTCCCAGCTGACCTCCTGCCAGGCCCCGTCGACCTTGATCATCGGGCTGCGAACGCGATCCGGATCGTGATGCACCGCGCCCAGCGACACGCCCTTCGGGCAGAGATGTCCGCGGCTCCACACGTCGTCACGGTTGCCGCGAATGCCCGTCACTACGCCCGCTTCGACTTCAATCTCCAAGCCGCACATGGCTTCACACAGCGGACAGGTCCGAATATGTTTGCCGTCAGCTCCCGGTTTCATGCACTCACTGTATTGCGATACTCCGGGTAGCGGAAGTGGCAAAGTCCGGCTCAGGACACCCAGGGCCCCATGCCGCCGACCTTCTCGATGCGGATGCGGTTGAGATATCCCGGCGGAGCGTCGTCCGGCGGGAACTGCACATCCGGACTCCCCAGCTGCGCGTCGAGTTCCCTCAGCAATTCCGGGGCGCCGCCCTCGACAATCCGCGCCGTCCCGGCGATTGACAGGTATGGCCGGGGCCGGATGCCCTGGTCGTCTATCGCCACGATCGTCACCGCCACCCGCGGGTCCTTGCGGATGTTGCGCAGCTTCTTGTAGTCAGCGAGGTGGGCGCTGACGAGTTCGTCGCCGTCCGGCGTGGACTGCAAGGCGACCCAGACCAGGCTGACCTGGGGGCTGCCGTCGGGATTGATGGTGACCAGGGTGGCGTCGACACCCTTGCCGATGAGATTTCGCGCGGCGTCGTTGAGTTCCATGCGTTGTTCTACGGCCTCGCGACACGATTCATTCCCGCTCAGGACGCCGCAGCGTGTAACCGGCGACGCTATTCCTTGAGAGACATTTGAATCTGACAAGTTACCTATACATCGACGAGGCATCCGCCCTAGCGTCATGTACGACCGAACGACCTGCCCAGGAGCGAGGAGCCGGAGGCGCGGCCATGACCGATCAGCAGCCCCCGATGAACATCGAGTACCTTCGACGTGAAGTGCTCGCCCGGATAGACGCGCACCCGCTCGACGACTGGTCCCCCGCCCTATTGCGGGCCATGATAGCCGTTTTTGACTTGAACGGCGTCATGCCCAAGCCGCTGCACCGCTTCCAGCCTCGCATCGTCCAGTAGGCCACCTGACTAAGGTGCTGTGGAGTACCTGCGGTCGGGTGAGGAGTCACGGGGATGCAGATGTGGGAGCTGGTAGCCCGCGAGGAGATCCGTGACACGCTCGCCCGATACAACTGGTCGGGTGACGCGGGCCGACTCGACGGGCTTGCCGAGACCTTCTGCGTCGACGGCGTTCTCGAGATTCGTGGTGCTCAACCTCTGCGTGGCCGATCCGAGATCGTCGCATTCCTCGGCGGTGTCACCGGCAAGCTCGCCGTCGAGGCGGACGTCAAGCCGGTCGTTCGGCACAACGTCGCCAACATCTCGTTCACCTCGTTGACCCCCGACGAGGCTCGAGTGTCGAGCTACTTCACCGTGGTCACCCACATCGGGCTCGACCATTTCGGCCGCTATCGCGATGTCTTGGTGCCCGACGGCGGCAGCTGGCTGATCAAGCACCGCAAGGTGTCGACGGATTGGGCAGCCGCCGGTTCCGTGATGGCCAGGCCGTCGTGAGTCCTTGGCGCACAGCCGTTTTCGTCGCGCAGTGTGCGTCGGGGTCGCCCTGAGCGCGCACTCAACGCCGTCAGTGCACACTCGACGCGGTGACCGATCAGTGGAACGCCCGATCATGGGCTCCGGCCCGACATGGCAGGGTGGCATGCGTGTCCAATACCTCCGTCGAGCATGACCTGCGTGAAATCACCACCCCGAAGGGCGCTTTGCGCTACTACGACTGCGGCCCGGATTCCGGTCCCGCGCTGCTGTTCCTGCACGGGTCCGGCCCGGGGGTCACCGGCTGGCGCAACTTCCGCGTGATCCTGCCCACGTTCGCCGAGCACTTTCGCTGCCTGATCCTGGAATTCCCCGGCTTCGGGGTCACCGACGACTTGGGCGGCCATCCGATGGTTACGGCATTCGGCGTGGTGTCGCCGTTCCTGGACACGCTCGGAGTCGAGAAGGCGCACATCGTCGGCAACTCGATGGGTGGCGGCGTCGGCATCAACTTCGCCATCGGTAACCCGGACCGCGTCGACCGGCTGGTGACCATCGGCGGCATCGGCACCAACATCTTCAGTCCCAGCCCGAGCGAGGGCATCCGGCTGCTGCAGGAGTTCGTCGAGGACCCCACCCGGCAGCGTCTTGTCGACTGGCTGAAGTCGATGGTGTACGACCAGGCCCTGGTCACCGACGAACTCATCGAGGAGCGTTGGCAACTGGCCACCGATCCCGTCACGCTGGACGCCGCGCGCCGGATGTACGGCAAGGCGGCCTTCTCCGCGATGAACTCCGCGATGGCTGCCTCGGACCGGCCCTTCCCGTGGGCGACGATGCATAAGCTGGCCGCGCCCACGCTGCTGACCTGGGGCCGCGACGATCGGGTGAGCCCACCCGACATGGCGCTGATCCCGATGCGCACCATTCCCAACGCCGAGCTGCACATCTTCCCGAACTCCGGTCACTGGGCCATGATCGAAGCCAAGGCGGCCTTCGAAAGTACGGTCCTGGCCTTCCTGTCCCGTTAGCGGCGATCGCGAGGGGTTGCCGTCCGATTAAGGCGCTCCCGCAAGGCCTTTCAGCAGCAACGCGTGGGCGTCGGGATTGCCGTCGAGCACCCGGCTGGTGCGGGTGGTGATCTGCCACTGCTCGTCGATGCGGCGCAGCGCGAAATGGTGCGCGGTGGCGCGCCACACCCGGTAGGACCCTTTTTCAGACCCGTCGCGGACCAGCACCAGGGACTCGCACACCGCCACCGCCTCGTCGCCGGTGACCGTGACGACGCACGGCCCGAGGAAATGCGAGCATCCCTTCTGCACCAATTTCTGGTGAGCTGGCGAGCTGATCATCGCGTGCACATCGGCACGTCCTTGCATCCGCCACCCGTCGACGTCGTACACGCCGTCGGTCGCCCACAGCCGCGCGCTGGCATCCGGATCACCGGCGTCGACCGCGGGTCCGTAGGACGCGATCAATTGCCTGATGTCGCGGTCGTCCTCCAGCCGTCGCAACCGGGCCAGCAGTTCCGCCACGTCGGTCATCGTCGTCTCCTCATCGCTGGGTGGCGCCCGCGTCGACGGGCAGGACGATCGCGGTGATGTAGCGCGCCTCGTCGGAAGCCAGAAACAGCGCGGCGTTGGCGACATCGACCGGGTCGATCCACGGCACCGAAAGCATATTCATCGCCGCCGCCGCGGCCTCGGCGAATTCCGACCGACTCGGCGGCCGCGCCAAGTCGGGTCGAAACGCGCTGCCGACGGCGTCATTCTGGATCATTGGTGTGTCGACGTTGGTCGGGTTGATGCAGTTGACCCGAATGTTATGTGGCGCAAGCTCATTGGCCAGACTGCGCATCAGCCCGACTACGCCGTGCTTAGCGGCGGTGTAATGGGGGACGCCGAGCAGGCCGCGCAGCCCGGCGATCGAACTCGTCAGGACCATCGAGCCGACACCGCGCGCGATCAGATGCGGCGCCGCGGCCCGGCAGGTGTGCCAGACTCCGGTGAGGTTGACGTCGAGCATGGTGCGCCAGGCGCTTTCGTCCAGGTCCACCGCCATGCCGCGGGGCCCGCACACATCCAGTGCCACGATGTCGGCGTCCTCCTGCGCGAACCGCAGGGCCTGGGCGCGACCTATCCCCCGTGCCGCGCCGGTGATCAGCGCAACTTTCCCGTTGAGACGCCCTTCGGCCGTCAGGGTCATGTCGTCTTCTGGGTCAGGCCGGCGTCGACGACAAGCTGGGTGCCGGTGATGTAGCGGCCCTGATCCGATGCCAGGAACACGACGGCGTTGGCGATGTCGACGGGCTCGACCCACGGGACCGGCAACAGGTTGCGCGCCTGCAGTACCTCGGCCGCGTCGGCCGCCGTCGGCTTGGCCAGATCGGGCCGCAGCTTGCGGTACATCGCCTCGTTGAGCACCATCGGCGTCGCGACCGGGCCGGGATGCACGGTGTTGACCCGGATGCCGCGCGGTCCCAATTCGTTGGCCAGCGTGCGGGCCAACCCGACGATCGCGTGCTTGCTGGCCGTGTAGTGCGCGGTGTTCGCGGTCCCGCGAAGACCGTTGGTGGAGCTGATCAGCACGACGGATCCGCCGTTGGCGCCGATGTGCGGCACACCGGCCCGCACGGTGTGCCAGGCCCCGGACAGGTTGATGTCCAGCGTGCGCTGCCAGACCTGCGGGTCGAGTTCCCAGGACGGAGCGCCCGGGAGGTGGACGCCGGCGTTGGCGATGATGACGTCCAGCCGGCCCAGCGCGGCGACACCGCTGTCGATCGCTGCTGTCACGGCTGCCAGATCGCTCACGTCGGCGAAACCCGTGACGCAGCGCCGGCCGCGACTTTCGACTTCGGTTGCGGTGCCGGCTAACTCGTCGGCGAGGGTAGTGACGTCGAGGGCGATCACGTCGGCACCCTCGTCGGCGAAGCGCTCACAGTGCACCCGCCCGGTACCTTTGCCGGCGCCGGTGACCACGACGACCTTGTCGAGTAATCCAGTCATCGTTTGATTAGATCGAACCCGCGGTAGCCGGCGTCGGCCACGTCGGCGCAGATGTCGTTATAGGTGGCGAATCCGCCCACGAATAGCATAAATCCCCTGGGCTTTCCGGGCACGTTGGCGCCCATGTACCAAGAGTTTGCCTTGGTGAACAACGTCGTCTCGGCGCGTCGTGCGCATTCGGCGCCCCAGGCGTCCACGGCGTCCACGGTGGCCTCGATGGCGGCGCAGTCGTGGCTGTCGAGGAAGCCGATCGCCTGGGCGATCCAATCCACTTGCGCCTCGGCGTGCAGCACCATGTTCGCGAGCACGGCGGGAGCTCCCGGGCCCGATATCAGGAACAGATTGGGAAAACCGTCGACGCCCAGCCCCAGATAGGTACGCGGCCCATGGGCCCAGTCCTCGCGCAGTGTGGCAGCGTCGCGCCCGACGATGTCGATGCTGCCCAGCGCCCCGGTCATCGCGTCGAAACCCGTTGCCAGCACGATCATGTCGAGGTCGTAATGCGCGTTGCTGGTGGTGATGCCCGCCGGGTCAATCGATTCGATCGGTGTGTCACGGACACTGATCAACGTGACATTGGGTCGGTTGAACGTCTGAAAGTAGTTGCTGTCGGTGCAGATTCGCTTCGTGCCGATCGGATGATCGGAGGGGATCAGCAGGTCGGCGACGGCCGGGTCGTCGATCACCGCCCGAACCTTCTGCTCGTAGAATTTTCGCGCTTCCTCGTTGGCTTCCAGATCGGTCAGCTGGTCCGGGAAGGTCTTCGAGAACAGGACTCCGCCCAGCTGCCAACGTCTTTCGAATGCCGCGCGCCGCTCGTCCGGGCTGAATTGCATCGTGGGTTTAGCGGCGGTGAGGTGCGGCGATCCACCGGCGCTGCGCCACGACAAGTCACGCCGCTGCGCGTAGCCGGCCTTGATCTGGTTGAGCGCCGCGGCCGACAGCGGTGCATTACCGGCCGGGACGCTGTAGTTGGGAGTGCGCTGGAAGACGTACAGGTGCGCGGCTTGCTCGGCGATGATCGGAATCGATTGAATGCCCGAGGAGCCGGTACCGATGACCGCCACCCGTTTCCCGGTGAAGTCGACGGGTTCCCGCGGCCAGTGCGCGGTGTGGTGGATCTGGCCGGCAAAGCTGGCCAGCCCAGGAAAGTTCGGGGTCATCGCCGCCGACAGGGGCCCCGTCGCCATCAGACAAAACCGAGCCGAGAGCGTCAACCCGGTGTCGGTACTCAGCGTCCAGCGCAGGGTCGTCTCGTCGAGCACCGCGGAGACGACGCGGGTGTCGACAACGATGTCGCGACGCAGGTCGAGTTTGTCGGCGACCCAGTTCAGGTAGTCGAGGATCTCTGCCTGGGTGGCGTATTTTTCCGTCCAGTTCCACTCCTGCTGGAGTTCGTCGGAGAACGAGTAGCAGTAGTCGACGCTTTCGACATCGCAGCGCGCGCCGGGATACCGGTTGTAGTACCACGTTCCGCCGATCTCGGGAGCGGCCTCGAGTACCCGCACCGAGAGTCCCTGAGCGCGCAGCTTGTGCAGGGCATACAGGCCGGCGAACCCGGCGCCCACCACGATCACGTCGAGAGGATCAGTCACGAGCAGCACGCTATTGGCCGGTTGGCCGCTTCGCGCCCGGCTTCCCGGTCATCGGACACGTATTTGCGTCCGCTCATCGGGATTTCCTTTGGGACGGGCGAGGACTGCGGTAGACCATTACTTAGCCCACACACGTAAGGACAACGATATGAGCGACCGGGTACTCGACCGGGTGGTGGCCATGGCGGACCAACTGCGCGACCAGGCCGCCGAGGCTGAACGAATCGGCCGGCTTACCGACGACACCGTCAAGCTGATGAAGGGCGCCGGGCTGATCCGGCTGCTGCAGACCAAGCAATACCAAGGCTTCGAGGCCCACCCCCGCGAATTCGCCGAGACGGCGATGGCCACCGCGGCGCTGGATCCGGCGGCGGGCTGGATCGTCGGCGTGGTGGGTGTGCATCCCTACCAGTTGGCCTACGCCGACCCGAAGGTCGCCGCCGAGATCTGGGCCGACGACGTCGACACCTGGATGGCTTCGCCATATGCGCCGCAGGGTGTGGCGAAGCCGGTCGACGGCGGGTACATCTTCAACGGCCGCTGGCAGTTCAGCTCGGGCACCGACCATTGCGACTGGATCATTTTGGGTGCGATGCGCGGTGACGAGAAGGGCGTTCCGTTGATGCCGCCGCAGATGCTGCACATGATCTTGCCGCGCAAGGACTACGAGATCGTTGAGGACTCGTGGAATGTGGTGGGGTTGCGGGGAACCGGCTCCAAGGACGTGATAGTCAAGGACGCGTTCGTGCCGAGCTACCGGACCATGGACGCGACGAAGGTCATGGACGGCACTGCCCAGCGCGAGGCCGGGATGACCGAGCCGCTGTATCTGATGCCGTGGTCGACGATGTTCCCGCTGGGCATCTCCGCCGCGACGATCGGTATCGCCGAGGGCGCGCTGGCCGCGCATCTGGACTATCAGCGCGAGCGGGTCGGTGCCACGGGCACCGCGATCAAGGACGACCCGTACGTCATGCACGCGATCGGCGAGGCCGCGGCCGACATCAACGCCGCGCGCCAGGAGCTGCTGGCCAACGCCGACCGCATCTACGATATGGTCGCCGCGGGCAAGGAGGTGTCGTTCGCCGACCGCGCAGCCGGGCGCCGCACGCAGGTGCGCGCGGTCTGGCGCGCGGTGTCGGCCGTCGACGAGATCTTCGCCCGCTCGGGCGGTAACGCGGCACGGATGGACAAACCGCTGCAGCGGTACTGGCGTGACGTCCACGTCGGCCAGATGCACGCCATCCACGTCCCCGGCACTACTTACCACGCCGCGGCGCTGAGTTCTCTGGGCGTCGAGCCGCCCGAGGGCCCGCTGCGGGCGTTGATCTGAGGAGCCTTCGATGACGGATCTGAAAAGCCTTGGCTACATTACGATCTCGACGAACGACATCGATCGCTGGCGCCGCTTCGCGTTCGGTGTGCTGGGCTTCGCCGAAGGCTCCGGGCCTGATCCTGACGCGTTGTATCTGCGGATGGACGAGCGCGCCGCCCGGTTGATCGTGGTGCCGGGTGATACCGATCGCGTGCTCACCATCGGCTGGGAGGTCCGTGACCACCCGGCGCTGCAGCGGGTCAAGGCGACGCTCGATGGGGCGGGCGTGCCGTTCAAACAATTGTCGGTCGAGGAGGCCGAGGCCCGCCGGGTCGAAGAGGTGATCACCTTCGAGGACCCGGCCGGCACCACGCTCGAGGTGTTCCACGGCGCGGTGCTCGATCACAGCCCGGTCGTCACCCCGTTCGGCGCGCGGTTCGTCACCGGCGATCAGGGCATGGGCCATGTCGTGGTGCCGGCCACGGATCTGGCCGCGGTGTTCGAGTTCTACACCGAGGTGCTGGGTTTCCGGTCGCGCGGCGCGTTCCGGGTGCCGTTGCCGAAAGAGTATGGCCCCGTGCGGGTTCGCTTCCTCGGCATCAACGAACGTCACCACAGCCTGGCGATCGTGCCGGCCGCGCACATGCGCGACCCGCGCCTGGTGCACATCATGGTCGAGGTCGACACCCTCGATGCGGTGGGCCAGGCGTTGGATCGGGTCACCGCCGAGGGCTTCCAGTTGTCGTCGACGCTGGGCCGCCACACCAACGACAAGATGATCTCCTTCTACGTCCGGGCGCCGGGCGATTGGGACATCGAGTTCGGCACCGCAGGTATGCGGGTCGACGAAAACTATTACACCGCAGAGGAAATCACCGCCGACAGCTACTGGGGTCACCAGTGGGTCGGCGAAATGCCGGCAGCGATGCGGATGTGACCGCGGTGCTGTCGATGGCCGGCAATATCTCATCCGCCGCAGAGTTCGAGCAGACCACGATGTGCCCGCCTCCGAGCGACAACGCGAAAGCACACCTGACAAGAAGTCGAATTGTCGCTCGGAGGCGGGCAAAAGGTCGCACCCACCACTGCGGTGATCTAAGTGACAGAAGGGATTTCGACCGCTGATGAATGATTTGGACGTCACTCCGATCCCGGCGTCGTCGATCACCGCGTGGGATCACGAGGCCGACGTCGTCATCGCCGGCTACGGCGTCGCGGGTGCCGCGGCCGCGGTCGAGGCATCGCGCTCCGGCGCCGACGTCCTGGTGCTGGAGCGCACCGGTTCCTGGGGCGGCGCGGCGGCGATGGCCGGCGGGTTCATCTACCTCGGCGGCGGGACACCGCTGCAAAAGGCCTGCGGCTTCTCCGATTCCGTCGAAAACATGCAAGCATTCCTCAACGTGGCGATGGGACCGGGCGCCGACGAAAACCGCATTGCCGATTACTGCGCCGGCAGCGTCGCCCATTTCGAATGGCTGGTCGGGTGTGGCGTGCCGTTCAAGGCGGAGTTCTTCTCCGAGCCCGGCTGGGAGCCGATGGGCGATCAGGGCCTGATGTACAGCGGCGGTGAAAACTCCTACCCCTTCAACACCATCGCCTCCCCCGCCCCCCGCGGCCACGTCCCGCAGATGCAGAACAAGAAGCAGGGCGAAGCCAGCGCGGGCTACATGCTGATGAAGCCGCTCGTCGAAACCGCCACCGCGGCAGGCGCTCGCGCGCTGTACGACATGCGGGTGCGGTGTTTGATCGTCGAATCCGACGGCAGGGTGGTCGGCATCCGCGCCCGCCAGTACGGTACCGAGATGACGATCCGGGCGCGTACCGGCGTCGTGCTCGCGACCGGCAGCTTCGCCTACAACGACGCGATGGTGGCCCGCTATGCGCCGCGGATCGCCGGCCGTCCGGCCGCGTCGATCGAGCAGCACGACGGGCAGGCGATCCGGATGGCGCAGGCCCTCGGCGCCGACCTGGCGCACATGGATGCCACCGAGGTCGCGATCTTCATCGACCCGCAGCAGCTGGTGCGCGGGATCCTGGTCAATGCCCGCGGTCAGCGCTACGTCGCCGAGGACACCTATCCCGGCCGCGTCGGGCAGCTCACGCTCTACCACCAGGACAACACGGCCTACCTGATCATCGACGACGACGCCCAGGAAGCGGCGATGGCGTCGTGGTCGCCCAAGTTCATGCTGCGGGAAGCGACGTGGGTGGCCGACACCGTGGCGGACCTGGAGCGCGACATCGGCCTGGCCCCCGGTTCGTTACAGGCGACCGTCGCCGCCTACAACGAGGGCGCCGCGCGCGGTGAGGATCCGCTGCTGCACAAGAAGCCGGAGTGGATCAGGCCGATCGGCAGCCCGGTCGGCGCGATCGACCTGCGCGAGAACACCGGCGGCTTCACGCTGGGCGGGCTGGCCACCACGCTGGACGCCGAGGTGCTGCACGTCAGCGGCGAGCCGATTCCGGGGCTCTTCGCCGCGGGCCGTTCGACTGCTGGGCTGGCCGCCTGGGGTTATGCCAGCGGTGTCTCTCTCGGTGATGGCAGCTTCTATGGCCGGCGCGCCGGACGATCGGCAGCCAAGGGCTGAGCAGCTCTTACTACGCGGGCGCCGTCGGCGTTCGAGTGTGCGCTCACGGCTTCGAGTCTGCGTCCAGGGCGGCTTTTCGGCCCAAATCCCGCCCTGAGTGCACTCACAACACGATCCGTGTCGCGTCGTGTGTGACAGCGGCCACACGCATGTGGTAGATATATATTCCTAATAGGAATATGGCAGCCAGATAGATCGCAGCCCATGGAGGATCGATGGCCGGGACGCTGAAGCCCCTCGACGCAACCACCCCCACGGCCGTGATCGATCGCATTTCGCTGGTCCTCGATGCGTTTGACGGGCCGGGTCGCCTGACGCTGGCCCAGCTCGTGCGGCGCACCGGGCTGCCGCGTTCCTCGGCGCACCGGATGCTCGAACGGCTGGTCCAGCTGCGCTGGCTGCGCCGCAGCGGCCGCGACTACGAGCTAGGGATGCGCCTGGTGGAACTCGGGTCGCTGGCCGTGCACCAGGACCGGCTGGTGCGAGCGGCCGGGCCGCTGCTGGGCGAATTGCACCGCGCCACCGGGCTGGTCGCACATCTGGCGGTGCTGGACGGGCCCGACGTGGTGTACCTCGACAAGGTCGGTGACCGGATGGCCGACGCGATCCCCACCCGGGTCGGCGGCCGACAGCCCGCACATTGCACCGCCGTCGGAAAGGCAATCCTGGCCTACTGCGACCAGGACGCGCGGGTCGATCTTCAGGTCCGCAAGACCAAGTACTCGATCTCCACCAGTTCGCAGCTGGCCGCCGAATTGGCCAAGGTGCGCGCACATGGCGTGGCGTTCGAACGCGAGGAGTCATTGCTTGGATTCGGTTGTGTCGCAGCGCCTATCGGCGAAGGCCAGGACGTTCAGGCCGCGGTGTCGGTATGCGGCCCGATGAGCCGGATGATGTTCGATCAGCGACTCACCGCGCTGGTACGCATGACGGCGATGGGCATCTGGCGCAATGCCGAGGACGGTCCACTTGGCCACCCAAGGGTGGCGCCCACCCTGCAGCCGCTGCGCCCGCTGCTCCCCCAGCGTCGCAGTCCCGCACCCGCGTTGCAGTACGCGTGAATCCGTTCGCGGGCGGCGTCGCGGTCATCACCGGAGCCGGCTCGGGTGTCGGCGCGGGACTGGCCCGACACGCGGTCACGCTGGGGATGACGGTGGTACTCGCCGACATCGACGCCGAGGCCGTCGCCGTCCTGCGCGAACAGCTCTGCGCGACAGGCGGGTCCGCGGTTGACGTGGTGTGCGACGTGCGCGACCCGGATGCGGTGCAGGAGCTCGCTGAGCGCACCTACCGCGATATCGGGGCCGTCCGGCTGCTGGTCAACAACGCCGGCGTGGAACAGTTCGGCTATCTGTGGGACACACCGGTGGCGAACTGGCAGCGGGTCGTCGACATCAACATCAGCGGCGTATTCCACGGCTTGCGAGCCTTTCTGCCGAAGATGATGGCCACCGACGAGACCGCCTGGGTGTGGAATCTGTCCTCGGTCGGTGCGGTGGGGGCAATTGCGTTGCAGGCGCCCTACATCGTGAGCAAGCACGCGGTGCTGGCGTTGACCGAGTGCCTTTATCTCGATGTGGAGTCGGCCGGGCACAGCCACCACATTCACGTGCAGGTGGTGCTGCCGGGCGCGGTGAAATCCAACATCTTCGAGTCGGCCGGCGGTGTCGACTCGCACGGCGACGGTGGCGTTGCCGAGGCGCAACGCGCGGCGATGCTGGACGTCAAGGCGGCGGCGATGGATGCGGAGGCGGCCGCGGCGGCGATCTTCGGACAGGCCGCCGAAGGACGCTTCTACCTGCTTACCGAACCGGAGTATGTCGGGGCGGCGATGGTAGATCGAGCGAATGTTCTTGCGGCGCAGAGCCCTCCATCTCGTCGACGATAGCCAACTCCCCCTGGCGCACCGCATCGAGGATCGACTCGCGCAGCGCCGAACACACCAGGAACACCCCGCGATTGGCGTACGCCGACACCTTCTGCGCTTCGGCTCGCTGCGCGCAGCGCCGCGTCGCATCGGCGTTCCACTGCACGCTGGTCTGATTCCAGGTGCTCTTGCGGACCAGCACCTGCGCGCCGCAGTTATCGCATGCCACGGGCAGCATCGGCATCTCGTCGAGCCGATTATCGGTCCGCACAGGCGAATTCAATGCCATCACACCGAACCCTGAGCGGCCATGTTCGCCTCGACCTCTTTCATCCACGCCTCGTACGGCCGAGTGGTGTCGAGCTCGAATTCGAAGCGGTCCACCATGTCCGGCTCGACATCGGCGACGTCGACGTAGAACTGCTCGTACCAGCGCCGCAGCTGATAGACCGGGCCGTCCTCCTCGACCAGGAGCGGATTGTCGATGCGCGCCTTGTGCCGCCAGATCTCGACGTCCTGTTCGAAACCCAGCTTGACGTAATCGCCGAGCTGAATTGCGGTTTGAACCGGGTCTCCGGGCAGCGCTTCCGACTTCTTGACGATGATGCCGTATTGCAGCACAAAGGAATTCGAGTCGATCGGATAGTGACAATTGATCAGCACGGATTGCGCGTCACCATATTCGTAGTGGTAGGTCAGGTCGTCGATCATGAAGGACGGACCGTAATACGACGCCACCGACGTGTTGCCCAGCATCCGTGCGCCTTCGGTGCCACCCATGTCGGGGCGGCCCTCGCCGTTCATGTACTGCGTCGCGACGTGACCCTCGAAGATGTTCTTGAAGTAGGTCGGCAATGCACCGTGGATGTAGTAGAAATGCGCCATATCAACGACGTTGTCGATGATTTCGCGGCAGTTGCTGGTAGCCACGACCGTGGTGTACCAGTGCCAGTCGGTCCATTCGTCGCTGGTGGCTCCCTCGATGCGCGGGATCGTCACCTCCGGCGGCGGTGGTTTACGTTCCGGATCGTTCCAGACGAACAGCATGCCGTCCTGCTCCAGCGTCATCCAGGTCGCCGTGCGGGCCAGTTTGGGTGCGCGCCGGGCATAGGGCACCTTCTTGCATCGCCCGTCGCCGCCCCAGCGCCAGTCGTGGAACGGGCAGGCGATCTCGTCGCCCTTCACCTCGCCCTGGGACAGGTCGCCGCCCATGTGCCGGCAGTAGCTGTCCAGGACGTTGATTTTGCCGTCCCCGCTTCGGAAGACGACAAGCTTCTGGCCGAACGCGTTGATCGCATGTGGCTTGCCGTCACCGAAATCTCTGATCAACCCCAGACAATGCCAGCCGCGGGCAAACCGCGTCGGTGCGGCCTGGGCCTCAATGAGCCGAATTTCGTCGGTGTCATGCATAGGCACGATTCAACTCCGCGAATAGCCTCATCCGGGCTTGGCGTTCCACTCATCAGGACGACTATTCCGCTGCTTGGTCACCGCGACATACCGTTCTCGGCGTGACAGCACACAGCACGACGATCCCCGCCGGAATTCCCGTGGCCGACACCAGCGTCGACTTACTGGTCGTGGGCTCGGGCACCGGGATGGCCGCCGCGCTGGCCGGCCACGAACTGGGGCTGTCGGTGCTGGTCGTGGAGAAGGCGTCGCATGTCGGCGGCTCGACTGCCCGCTCCGGCGGCGCGCTGTGGCTGCCCGGAAGCCCGGTCCTGGCCGAGGCCGGCGCGAACGATACGCAGGCCGACGCCGCAACCTACCTGGATGCGGTGGTGGCGGGTTCGGCGCCCGCGCAACGGTCGAGGGGATTCTTGACGCAGGTGTCCGCGACGGTCGAGATGCTGCGACGCACCACTTCGCTGCGCTTCTTCTGGGCCCGCGACTACTCCGATTACCACCCCGAAGAGCCAGGCGGCCGCGCCGCGGGGCGCACCTGCGAGTGCCACCCGTTCGACACCGCACTGCTCGGTGCCTACCGCACCCGGTTGGAGCCCGGCTTGATGGAGGCAAGCGTTCCGGTACCGACGACGGGCGCCGACTACCGTTGGATGAATCTGGTGGCACGAGTGCCGCGCAAGGGAATTCCGACGTTCTCCAAGCGAATTGCGCAAGGAGTGGGCGGTCTGATGCTGGGCCGGCGCTACGCCGCGGGCGGTCAGGGCCTGGCGGCGGGCATGTTCGCGGGGATGTTGCGCGCCGGCATCCCGGTATGGACCGGCACCAGCCTGTTGCGTCTCGACGTCGACGGGCACCGGGTCCGGGGCGCGGTCGTGGTGCACGGCGGCCGTGAGGTGTCGATCACGGCCCGGCGCGGTGTCGTGCTGGCCACCGGCGGTTTCGACCACAGCATGGACATGCGCTGGAAATTCCAGTCGGAATCGTTGGGCGCCAACCTGAGCCTGGGGGCCGCGGCCAACACCGGCGACGGGATCCGCGCCGGGCAGGAACTCGGCGCTGGCATCGATCTGATGGACCAGGCGTGGTGGTTCCCCGCCATCGCGCCGCTGCCCGGCGAGGCACCCGCTGTGATGCTGGCCGAGCGGTCGCTACCGGGCAGCCTGATCGTCAACCAGCACGGGCACCGCTTCGCCAACGAGTCATCCGATTACATGACCTTCGGCCAACGGCTGCTGGAGCTGGAACGCGCGGGCAGTCCGGTGGAATCGATGTGGATCGTTTTCGACCAGCAATACCGCAACAGCTATGTGTTTGGCGCCCAACTCTTTCCACGGATGCGCATACCGCAGAAGTGGTACGACGCCGGCATCGCCGTCCGCGCCGGCGACTTCGCCCAACTCGGGGTCCGGATCGGCGTGCCGGTTCCGGAGTTCACCACGACGGTCAACCGCTTCAACGAAGACGCCGCCGCCGGTGTCGATCCCGACTTCGGCCGGGGCCGCAGTGCCTACGACCGCTATTACGGCGACCCGACGATCTCGCCCAACCCCAACCTGCGCGCGTTGACCAAAGGCCCGTTCTATGCCGTTCGCATGGTGCTCAGCGACCTGGGCACCTGTGGTGGATTGAAAGCCGACCACCGAGCGCGGGTGGTGCGTGAGGACGGCGCCGTGATCGACGGGCTCTACGCAATCGGCAACACCGCTGCCAACGCGTTCGGCACAACGTATCCGGGTGCGGGTGCCACCATCGCGCAGGGACTCGTCTACGGCTACATCGCCGCGCGGGACGCGGCCGGCGCCGACTAATCGGCGTCGCGCTTGGCCTGCACCTGCTTTTCGACCTCGCGCCAGGAACCTGGCGTGGTCCGCGGTTTGCCCGAACTACCCTTCGGCGCCGTCTGCAATATGCGGTCGGCCTCGTCGATGTCCTTCATCATCTCCAGCGCGAACTCGCGCTCGGCGGCGTAGTACTTGGCCGCCCAGCGCAATGCGATCACCGAGTAGGCCCAAGCGGGTTCGGCTTCGGCGCCCTCGGCATCCTCGACCGCCTTGCGATAGCAGGCCTCGGTGTACTCGACGTAGTCCTGCAGCAGCTCCTTGAGCCGGGTCGGGTTGCTCAAATGCCCCAACGTCATCCGCATCAGCACGCTGTGTTTGAGCACCGGCGGGTCCACCGGTGCGTCAGTGGCCCACTCGGTGACCGCGGCCATTCCGGCCTTGGTGATCTTGTAGAGCCGCCGGCTGCGGGTGCCCTCGTCGTGCTCGACGCGAGACGTCGCCAGGCCCAGGCCCTCCAGCTTCTTCAGCTCGGTGTAGATCTGGCTGTACGAGGGGCTCCAGTAGTAGAGGTCGACACTCCAGTCGATCCACTTCTTCAGGTCGTAGCCCGACACTTCCTCTTCGTAGGAGAGCATGCCCAGCAAGGCCCAGCTGGTCGCCGCAAGCGACCCTTTCACCGGCTCTTCGCTGGTCTGCGCCACGTCGCAAGGTTAACAACCCCGTACCCGCGATCGCGCGACACTGACCGCTGGCCGGGACACGCTAGCTGGCCGGTTTTGGGTGACGACGGCGGCCGGGTGCGTTTTGATTTCGTTGTCCGCCGCATTCGAGAAGGAGTTCCCGCGTGAAATTCGTCTTCCCTCTTCCGCATATGCTCCGCCTCAAGGCCACGATTCAGTCCTGGGAACCAGAGGTCACCGGGCCCGATCAGACCCGGATGGCCAAATGCGCCGACCGCTGGGGCTACGACATGATCGCTTTCCCGGAACACCTCGTCATTCCGGTCGAGCATGTCGACCTGTCCGGGCCGCACTATCTACACTCGACGGTCGCCCAAGCCCATGTCGCCGGTGCCACCGAACGCATCGCGATCAATTCCTGTGTCACGGTGTTGCCGCTGCAGCATCCGATCGTCCTGGCCAAAGCGCTGGCCACCGCCGACTGGATGAGTGGGGGCCGGATCATGGTGACCTTCGGAGTCGGTTGGCTGGCAAGGGAATTCGAACTGCTCGGGGTGCCTTTTCACGAGCGGGGCCGCATCGCCGACGAATACCTCGCCGCGATCGTCGAATTGTGGACCAGTGACACACCGCAATTCGAGGGTCGCTACGTATCCTTCGACAACGTCGTGTTCGAGCCGAAACCCGTCCAGAAACCCCACCTTCCGATCTGGATCGGCGGTGACGCCGACGCGGCCCTGCGCAGGGCGGCCCGGCACGCCTGCGGTTGGTGGGCGTTTCTGACGCCGCCCGAGCACATTGCCGAGAAGGTGGACTACATCAAATCCCAGCCGTGCTACGACGGTCGGCCGTTCGACGTAATGCACGGGATGGGCACCAATCGGGTCGGCGAAGGGCATGTTGTCCGCAAAGGGATTCGCGACCGGCCGGGTATGAGTGCCGCACAGCTCATCGACAGGCTGAACTGGTTTGCCGAGCAGGGCGTGACGGTCAGCGCCGTTCCCGTTCCGGCGGTGCGCGGCGTCGAGGAATATCTCGACTACGCCCAGTGGGTGATCGAGGAGATCAAGCCGAACGTCCGTTAGCTGGGTTCGCTCGTTGTGGGAGTCCACGCCTCGCACGCGGTAGGACACGTGTCCTAGCGGCGACGGTATCGCACCGACAACATGGAGGTGTCCGCGCGGTCAACGAGGCAGTTCGCAGGTCCGGAGTCGCGGCGGTCAACTCCCCCGATGAAAGGTGCGGACAACCGTGGCCCGAAGATTTGCCGGCCGAACGCAACGTCTCTACTCGTCGCGCGCGGCCGCATGCGCACTACCCACGCGGCTGCTGTGTCCTGGTCATCCTTTGCTGGCCCCAGTCCAATTGGGCGCGTTGTACGCACCGAACCGGATTCTGATGGCGCCCATCACCCGCACCCGCGCCGCCGACGACGGAGTACCCACCCGGCTGATGGCCGATTACTATGCGCAGCGGGCGAGTTCGGGTCTGATCATCTCCGAAGGCACCTTCACCTCGGCGCGGGGGCAGGCGTACCCCAACCAGCCCGGTTTGCACACCGACGCGCAACAAGACGGATGGGCGCGCATCGCCGAGGCGGTCCACGCGGCGGGCGGCCGAATTGTGGTGCAAATCATGCACTCTGGCCGGATCTCGCATCCTGACATCCTGGGCGGTCGGCGGCCAGTGGCGCCGTCGGAGATCCGGCCCAACGGCACGGTGCACACCGCCGTCGGCAAAAGAGCTTTCGTCGTACCGCACGAACTTACTGCTCACGAAATAGGTTGCATCGTTTCTGATTTCGTGTCCGCAGCGTGCCGTGCCCGCGCTGCCGGCGCCGACGGTGTCGAGATCGACGCCGCCAACGGCTACCTGTTGAGTCAATTTCTCACTTACGACGCGAACTATCGACGCGACGCCTACGGCGGATCCGCCCCGGATCGGGCGCGGCTTCCGAGCGAGGTCGTCGCCGCGGTCGCCGACGCGATCGGTCCCGACCGGCTGGGGCTGCGTATCTCGCCGGGCAATCCGGAGAACGATATTCACGAACCGGACCTCGAGGCGCACCTGATCCTCGCCAAGCACGCCCGCGAACTGGGGTTGGCATATCTGCACGCACGAGTCCCACCCGAACGGCCGATCTACTCGTGGCTGCGTCGCCGCTGGCCAGACCGCCTGCTGCTCAATCGCAGATTCCAGACGACGACCACCCGTGAGCGAGCCGTCGACGTCGTTACGACCGGTACGGCAGACGCGGTCACCATCGACAATGCGTTTCTGGCGAATCCGGATCTAGTGCGTCGATGGACCTACGGTGCACCGCTCAACGAGCCCCGCATGGAATTCCTCTACACCGGCGGCGCGTCGGGCTATACCGATTACCCATCGATGTCGTGACGCGTAACCAAGCTCACACTCAGCGGGCGTAAGCCCCCGATCGTCCGGGCGGTGGCCGGCTTCGAAGAAGAGATATGACGGAAGGACACGCCATGACGAGCGGATCGCAGCACGACACAACCTTGACCGAGATGGATGATGACCGAGACAAGCGCCTGGCCCGCCGGGTGGCTGAATTGTTCGACACCGACCCGCAATTCCGGGCGGCGGTGCCGCTTCCCGAGGTAGTCGAGGCGGCCTGCGCGCCGGGCCTAAGGCTCACCGAGGTCTTCGAGACCATCGTCGAGGGCTACGCCGATCGTCCCGCGGTTGGGGAACGCGCTCGCGCATTGGTGACCGACGTCAACGGCCGCATGTCGATACGCCTGCAACCGCGCTTCGAGACCATCAGCTACCGCCAACTGTGGGACCGGGTGCGCGCGATCGCCAGCGCCTGGCGCAACGACCCCGAGAACCCGGTAGGGCCAGGCGATGTCGTGGCGACGATCGGATTCGCCAGCGCTGACTATCTGGTCATCGACATGGTTTGCGCCTACCTCGGCTTGGTGACCGTGCCGCTGCAGCACAACGCCTCGGCGGCAAGGCTGCGCCCGATCATCGAGGAATGCGAACCGACGATCGTCGCGGTCAGCGCCGAATACCTGGACCTGGCAGGAGAATCCGTGCTGACCAGCGCCTCGCTGCGGCAGCTGATCGTCTTCGACTATCACGGCGGCGTCGACGAGCAGCGGGAGAACTTCGAACATACCCGGGTGCGCTTGCAGGGCTCGGCCACCCGAGTCGTCGTCACCACGATCGACGATGTGGTCGAGCGGGGCAGCCAATTGCCTGCGATCGCACCCAACACCGACACCGGTGACGACCGCCTGGCAATGATCATGTACACCTCCGGCAGCACCGGAACGCCCAAGGGCGCCATGTACACCGAGGCAACGGTCACCAAGGTGTGGACATCGGGCTCGTTCCTCGCATCCGGCCTGCCCGTCTTCGACGTGAATTTCATGCCCCTGAATCACCTGGGCGGCCGGCTGCCTCTGGCGTCGGCCTTTCTCGCCGGTGGCACGAACTACTTCGTCCCCGAGTCCGATCTCTCGACGCTGTTCGAAGACTGGGCACTGGTGCGGCCCACCGAACTCGGTGTTGTTCCCCGGGTGGTGGAGATGCTCTACCAGCACTACCGCGGCGCGGTCGACCGCGGGATCGCCGAGGGGGCAGATCCCGCCACCGCGGAGCGGGATGCCGCGACCGAGATGCGCGAGAACGTGCTGGGCGGCCGGGTTCTGGGCGGTTTCGTCGGGAGTGCACCGCTGGCCACAGAGATGAAGGCCTTCCTGGACGGGGTGCTCGGCGCGCACATCGTGGACGGCTACGGTCTGACCGAGACCGGAATCCTCACCCGGGATGGTGTGATCAGCCGCAAGCAGGTCATCGACTACAAGCTGATCGATGTCCCGGAGCTCGGTTACTTCCTGACCGACCGGCCTTATCCACGTGGGGAATTGCTCGTCAAGACCGACATGATGACGCCGGGCTACTACAAGCGCCCGGAAATCACCGCCCAGGTTTTCGACGAGGACGGCTTTTACCAGACCGGCGACGTGATGGCCGAGGTCGGACCCGACCGGCTGGTCTACGTCGATCGTCGCAACAACGTGCTCAAGCTTGCTCAGGGCGAGTTCGTCGCGGTGACGAACCTGGAGTCCATCTACGCCGGGGCGCCACTGGTGCGACAGATCTTCGTGTACGGCAACAGCGAACGACCCAGCCTGTTGGCAGTGATCGTGCCCACTCCCGAAGCGATCGCCGAATACGGCAACAGCCTAGCTTTGAAAACTGCTGTGCACCAATCCCTTCGGCAGACCGCGGCGTCCGCCCAGTTGCAGTCCTACGAGCTGCCCGTCGACTTCATTCTGGAAACTAAACCGTTCACCGCGGAGAACGGGTTGCTCTCCGGCTTGGGCAAGCAGCTGCGCCCCCGGCTCAAGGAACGCTACGGCGAACAGCTCGAGCGGCTCTACACCGACATCGCGGCCGCACAGGTCGACGAGATCCGGGTACTGCGCGAGAACGCGGCCGACCGGCCGGTGGTCCAGACGCTGGCCGGAGCCTGCCGCGCCCTGCTCGGCACCACTGACGCCAGCCCCGAAGCGCACTTCATCGACCTCGGCGGAGATTCCTTGTCCGCGTTGACCTTCTCGCACCTACTGGGTGAGATCTTCCGCGTCGAGGTCCCCGTCGCGGTGATCACCAGCCCGGCCAACACCATCGCGAAGGTCGCCGACTACATCGAGGCCCAGCGCGGAGCCGGTATCCGACGGCCGACCTTCAGCACCGTTCACGGGCAAGGTGCCACTGCTATTTCGGCCGCCGAGCTGACGTTGGACAAGTTCGTCGACGCCCAAACATTGTCCACTGCAACGTCTTTGCCGCACGCCACCGGTGCGGCGGAGACGGTGCTGCTGACCGGAGCTAACGGTTGGCTGGGACGATTTCTAACCCTGGAGTGGCTGAAGCGTCTTGCCGAACGGGGCGGCAAGCTGATCACGATCGTGCGTGGCCGCGACGTCGCTGACGCCCGGGCTCGCTTGGAAAAGGTCTTCGACAGCGGCGATCCCGAGCTGCTGAGTCGGTTCCGCGAGCTTGCCGCCACGCATCTCGAGGTGCTCGCGGGCGATATCGCCGACCACAACCTGGGTCTGGACCCCGCAACCTGGCAACACCTGGCCGACACCGTCGATCTGATCGTGCATCCGGCCGCACTGGTCAACCACGTACTGCCGTACGACCAGCTATTTGGGCCCAATGTCGTTGGGACCGCGGAACTTATCCGGCTGGCGATCACCACCCGGATCAAGCCCGTCACCTACCTGTCCACCATCGCGGTCGCAATGGCGGTGCCCCCCGGCCAGTTCCAGGAGGACGGTGACATCCGGCAGGTGAGCCCCACCCGTCCGCTCAACGACGACTACGCGAACGGGTACGCCAACAGCAAGTGGGCCGGCGAGGTGTTGCTAAGGGAGGCCAACGAGCTGTGCGGCCTGCCGGTCGCGGTGTTCCGCTCCGACATGATCCTCGCCCATACCCGATACCGCGGCCAGCTCAACGTGCCCGACATGTTTACCCGGCTGATCTTCAGCCTCCTGGTGACGGGCATTGCGCCGCATTCGTTTTACGAACGTGACGGCGTCGGCAGCCGGGCGCGGGCCCACTACGACGGCCTGCCGGTCGACTTCATCGCCGAGGCGATCACCACGATCGGCTCGCGGGTCACCGAAGAATACCGTTCGTTCGACGTCATGAACCCGTACGACGACGGTGTCTCGCTGGATGTGTTCGTGGACTGGCTGATTCGAGCCGGACACCGGATCCAGCGCATCGCCGACTACGACGAATGGCTCAACCGGTTCCATACCGCGCTGACGGGTTTGCCCGAGCGGCAACGTCAGCAGTCGGTCCTGCCACTGCTGCACGCGTTCGGAAAACCCGAGAAGGCAATCCGGGGCGCGGCCGCACCCACCGCCGTGTTCCACGCCGCGGTGCGTGCCGCCAACATCGGACCCGACAAGGACATCCCGCATATCTCGGCGGAGTTGATCGACAAGTACGCCGACGACTTGCGGCAGCTGTCCTTGATCGGCTGAGACCCGCGCCCTGTTGCCGGAGGTCACCGACAAAGTCGCTTAACGAATCACTGGATCCGCAGTCCCCGCGTGCGCACCCAGAGCGTCGCCGCAATGGTTCCGGCCACCCAGACCGTCAGCGCAATGCCCAGGTGCACGAAGCTTTTCGTATCGCGGCCGAACACCGGCCAGATCAGCGCGGGCACCTTTGTCCAGAGCAGCCGATGCTCTACCCCGTTCATCGGGTCGGCGACGTAATACAGCGCGTAGGGCAGCGTCAGCGCAAGGATCCAGCCGCGGGTGCGGCGATGGTCGGCGCGCTGCCGCCAGCGCCGGGTCAGCGGCGCGACGCCGACGGGGTGCAGCACCGAGAAGAAGTTGCCCACCCCGAGCCAGGACACGATGGGCACCGCGACCGTCGGGATCGTGATGCCCAGGCGCTGCGGGGTTTCCAGCCACAGCGTGAGCACCACCGCCGTCGCCAACGTCGGCAACCCGACGATTACCAGCAGGGCCAGGTTCTTTATCACCAGCACGCGCCAGAACGGCACGCCGTCGGACACGGCCTGGACGACCCGATAGTGGTCTGAGCCAAGCAGATTCGTTGTGGTGACGTCGGCGAGGATCCACGACGAGAAATAAGTGCCGACCAGAACCACCCAGTCCTGGTGGCGGCCCAGCGTCAGCGGCTGCACCGCCAACCACCCCACCGCGAAGACCAGGTTCGCCACCACACCCATCAACCAGGTCCGGGGCGGGGTGAAGGCCCAGCGGATTTCGGCGGCAACGGCCGGTCCCAGCGGGCGCCCCAAATCCTTGGCCGCCCGCTTGGCCGCGGCGGGACGAGGTGCGGATGCCCGCGCCACCATCCGCAAGGCGGCACGCAACCGCGGGCGCATCGCCTCGTGCAATTCCGCCACGTCAACCCCCACGCGAGCGACCATCCACTGTGCCAATGCCTTTCGCTTGAGCGAAGGTCACTGCCGCGATGCCCCGATGAACCGCCGATGCAGTTCCTCGGTGAGCAGGTGAATCTCACGTGTGAGTTCGGTGTTGGTCTTCAGCTCCAACTCCTGGGTCTGGAAGTCGTGGTCGGCCCTGGCCTGTTGGAAAGCCGCCTGACGGTTCTGGCCGATCATCACGAACGTCGACAGGAAAATCGCCTCGAGCGATACGACCAGGGTCAGCGTCGGCCATGGACTTGGTTCGACAAACACCATCCACACGCCGAACAAGGCCGCGTGCAGCCAGACGAAGTTCATCGATCCGGCAAATGCCGTGATCCGGTCCGCCAGTCGCAACTGGACATTGTCGCTGCGCCGCTTGGCTTCCTCGAGGACGGCGGGGTGATGGATCTGCCCACCGCGCAGCAGCCGGCGCGGAATCAATTGGGGGCTGTGTCGATGGCCGTCGGCTTGTGTCGTCATGGGAAGCGGGTTCCTTTCTGCCGCGGTGATATGCGCGTTCGGTGTCCGCTGAGCCGCTCCGGCGGATGGACGTGCCGCTGGCTAATGCTAGTGGCCGACGAGCGGCACAACGGCCACGACGGTGACCGCAGGCCGCCTTGGCGGTGACGACGAGCGAGTTGTCGCCTACGTTTGCGGCTGAGCTCTCACCCTGGGCGTCCGGGTAGAACGTGTTACAGTTTGCCGGTTCTGGCCGGTGGTCGAGGCAGCCGGGCGTTTTCAGGGCGAGGAGGCCCGCATGGATTCCAGTGCCGGTGACCGCGCGCGTTACATCTCACGGAAATCCCCTGCAGCAGAAATGGATACGCCGTAATGGCGGCGCGCAAGCGCGTCGTCGTGGCGGGGCTGGGCGACGTGGGCCTGTTGACCGCGATCCGGCTGGCCAAGCACACCGACGTCGTCGGAATATCGGCCAAGCCCGCGCTGGTAAGTGGCCAGGAACTCGGCGTCCGGATCTCCCGACCCGGCGACTGGGCACGCGACTACTGGATTCCGTTCGACCGGTTTCGCGGTTTGGATCGCGTGCGCACGGTGCAGGCCACACTGACCGGACTGGACCTGGTGTCCCGAACGGTGTTCGGCCGCGGCGGTGACGGCGCGACGATCGCCGAGGAGTTCGACGCGCTGGTGATCTCCACCGGGGTGACGAACGGCTTCTGGCGCCAACCAGCCATGGAATCGGCCGCCGAGATCGGCGCCGGGCTGCACGCCGCGCACCACCGGCTGGCCGCAGCGAGCTCCGTCATTGTCGTCGGCGGCGGCGCGGCGGCGGTCAGCAGCGCGGTCAACATGGCGACCACCTGGCCGGGCAAGCGAATTGACCTGTACTTCCCCGGCGAGGCCGCACTCCTCGGGTATCACCCGCGGACCTGGGAACGGATCTGCGCCCGACTCAGTGCACTGGGCGTGGGCGTGCACCCCGGCCACCGCGCGGTGATCCCGAACGGCGCCGGCCACGAGATCACCAGCGAACCCGTCAGCTGGACCACCGGACAACCGCCGGCCACCGCAGACGCGGTGCTCTGGGCCATCGGCAAGGTCCAACCCAACACCGACTGGCTGCCGCCCGAACTGCTCGACGAACACGGTTTCGTTCGGGTGTCACCCGAACTGGAGGTGCCCGGCCATCGCGGTGTGTTCGCCGTCGGAGACGTCGCGGCCAGCGACCCCCTGCGCAGCTCGGCGCGTAACCGCGGAGATTCGTTGGTAGCGCACAACATCCGTGCCGAGTTCACCGGTCGACGGCTGCGCACCTATCGAACACCGGGACGACGGTGGGGCTCGCTGGTGGGGATCCAGGCCGACGGGCTGGAGGTCTTCCTGCCCACCGGCCACGCGTTCCGGTTGCCCGCCTGGTCGGTCCAGCGGGTGGTGATGCCGGGCCTCGTCCGCTGGGGCATGTACCGCGGGGTGCGGGCGAACGACCCGCTGCGGTAATCGCCTGCGCCCGTGAACGTCTGACCTCGGTGGGTGCTGTTCGACCCGGTTCTATGCCACGATGATCGCGTGCGCGCATTCGCCTGCCCGGTGTGCCACGGGTTCGTGACGTTCGAATCTCACCGCTGCCCGAATTGCCAGGCCGCGTTGGGGTTTCACGCGCCGTCGATGGCCATGGTGGCGACCTCATCCGGTGCCGCGGTCGTGGACGGTAGCCAGTGGATTCAGTGTACGAAAGCAGCCGACCTGGGCTGCAATTGGCTGGTGCCCGCCGAACAGCCGGATCATGCCAGCCGCGGACGATGCCTGCCAGATTCTGCGATCCGGCGGGAACCGGCCGCCGACGACACGATTGCGCTCGAGAAGCTGGTGTCCACCGCGGTCGACCTGCGCCGGCTCATCTATCAGTTGCTAGACCTCGCACTACCGGTGGATCCGTTCTGGCGGGCCGATGGTGGCCTCGCCTTCGACCTGCTGTCCAGCTACAGCTCGGGGCAGAAAATCGTGATCGGCCATGCCGGTGGGGTGATCACCATCGACCTGACGGAATCCCTGGACGCTTACCGGGAATCGCTGCGGGTGCACCTCGGCGAGCCGTATCGCACCATGTTGGGGCATTTCCGGCACGAGGTTGGTCACTACTACCAGAATCTGTTGGTCGAAACCGGCCCCGGCGTGCGCTATCTGGACGAATGCCGGGAGCTGTTCGGCGATGAACGCGCCGATTACCAAGCCGCGATCGCTCGCCACTACCAATTCGGTGCGCCCGAGAGCTGGGAAGAGTCGTTCATTTCGGAATACGCGACGATGCATCCGTGGGAGGACTTCGCGGAATGCTTTGCGCACTATCTGCACATCACCGACACGATCAACACGGTGCGCGAGGCCGGTTTGATTCTGGTCGCCGACCGCGCGAGCGTCGCCGTTCCCCGCGACATCGTTCCGCTCGCCTCCTATGCCGAGGCGCCCATCGAGCAGCTGCTCTATGACTGGCAGTGGCTCGCGCTGTTCTTCAATCGCATCAACACCGCGATGGGCAAGGCGCCGTTGTACCCCTTTGAAATCCCGCCGCCGGTGATCCGCAAATTGGGCTTCGTACACAAGGTGATTCGTCAGGTGGCTCCCACCGGCTACACAGGACCGTCGAATACCCTCTGATCGGCCGAATGGGGCAGCCGGACCGTGCCACTGACGACCATTGGAGTCGATGTGATTTCAAACCGCACCGAATGGGAATAGAGAGCGGGTGGGCGAGCCGGGGGTTACTGCGTTTGAGAAGTTGGTGGCGCTGCTCAACTACCCGATGTTCGTGGTAACGACACAGTCCAACGGGGCGACGGCCGGCTGCCTGGTGGGCTTCGCGTGCCAGGCCAGCATCCGTCCGCCTCGGTTCCTGGTCGGCTTGTCCTCGCAAAACCACACCTTCCGCGTGGCCGCCGAGGCCACCCATCTGGCAGTACACGTCTTCGATATCGAACACATCGACCTGGTCGAACTGTTCGGCAGCCAGACGGGCGACGAGACCAACAAATTCAACCGCTGCCGCTGGCACCGCGGTCCAGCGGAGCTACCCATCCTCGACGACGCGGCCGCCTGGTTCGTCGGCAAGATCATTGATCGCTTTTCGCTCGGCGATCACGTCGGGCATCTGCTGGAACCGTTGGATGGCGACCCGCCGACCGAACAGGAGCAATGGGTGTCCTTTGACGATGTCCGCTCGCTGGACCCGGGCCACGAGGCATGACGGCATCCGAGCAGCACCACAAGCAGGCCGACACGGTGCACGATTCGCCCCGGGTGGGCACCGTCAGCGACATCGCCGAACTCGCGTCGTTCTATGCCGAGCCCCCGGACGGGGTGCGCGTCAACATGATCTACAGCGCCGACGGTGCCGCCGTATTCGGCGGTCGCGCCGGCCCGCTGTCGGGCCCAACCGACCAACAGCTCCTGAAGATCCTGCGGGGATTCGCCGACGTGGTGCTGGTCGGCGCCGCCACCGCGCGGGCTGAGAACTACGGTCCGGTGCAGCTCAGCGACAGTCAACAAGCCGAGCGGCAGCGCGAAGGCAGGAGCAAGCCGCCCCCGATCGCCGTGATCAGTCAAACGGGTCAGCTCCCGACCCGGCTCGTCAGTGATCCGAGCCACCCGCCGCTGTTGGTGACTTGTGCGAAATCCGCGGAGCGGCACAACCACAGCAGCGATCAACGATGCGGCGTCTTGGTGGCCGGCGAGGACACCGTCGATGTCGCACGCGCGATCGCGCTGTTGCGCGCGCACGGGCTGTCCCGGGTGCTGTGCGAGGGCGGACCGACACTGCTGGACGAACTCGTGGACGCCGACCTGGTCGTGGAGATCTGTGTCACGCTGGCCCCCAAGCTCGCCGCGAGCCAACCGCTGGGTCACCGACGTCAGCCGTCACGATTACCGCTGCCCGCCGCATTGCGGCTCGAGCACGCACTGGCGCACGACGACTACCTGTTTTTGAAGTATCGCCGCTGACCGCGGTCGCCGAGGGTCAGGACCGCGGATATCCCCGTCGCACCGTGCGGTCGAGAATGCCTAGCGTCGCCCGCAGCGCGCCCTCGGAGATCACCGGGAAAATCCCGGCTTCCCGCCACTTCGGGTCGATGTTCGACCAGTCGTAGAACGAGGTGACCACGGTGCCCGCCGCGTCCTCGGTCGGCTCGAGCCGGAAGCCGTAGATGTGGCCGATCTGAGGGCGGAGCTGACCGAGGACCGTCCACGAAATCAGCCGGTCCCGGTCGAACTCGGTGATCTCGACGGTGACGTCGTACTTGCCGAGCTGCGGGTAGTCGTTGAGCGCCTCGCGGTCCATGTGCACGACGAAGCTCTCGCCGGCCGCCGTCACCGGATCGCCGTCGGCGTCCTGCAGCATTCCCGTGGAGTCGATCGCGACATGACCTTGCGGGTCGCACAGCAGCCTGAAGATGTCGGGCGCCGGCGCCGCAATGGTGCGCTGAATCTCAATGCGTTCGGTCATGCGTCCTCCCAGCCAACGTTGATGGGTCGGGAGGTCACTTTACGACGCTCACGCCCGTCGATGTCCGAAAGCGGATGCCCCGCAACGGTTGCCTCGCGGTCCCGCAACGCCCCAGCTGTGCTGCTGCGATGGCGCCGGCGACGGTGCTGTGTCACGGTGGATTGATGTGGCGGCGCGATTCCCGAATGCATGTCCGGGCCTATTCCCCGTCTCGGCCTGCGACGGGCCAGTCCGGGGCATGCGCCCGGTTTCGCTGCGGTGACACACGTTCAAACGATCGTCGAATTGCCTGTGCGACATCACCTTGCGCGCCCCGTCGTCCACTTTCGCGCGGTTCCCGAGGAGGACCATCGGCCAAGTGAGCAACTCAGACGACGATGACGGCTACCGCAACATCGCGGTGAACCGGCTGCGGCCCAACGAACTTCGCTGGGCACTCAACCACGATTCCGTTCATGGCATTGCGTACGCGTTCAAGAATCCCGTCGCGGTTGCCGACTCCAGCGACGACCCCGACGACGACCGCATGACCTACTTGGTGCGGATCAAACGCGACCACTTGGCCGCGGCGCTGGGGAAAATCAACGAATGGATCGTCAAGAATCCCGGTAAGGCCGGGATTCACGCATATGGGTTTCTGCGGGCGTTATCCAGGGAGGGCCTCAGCGAACGCCGGACCGGTGACGAGGAACGCCGCTGATGCTCGGCTGCTGAAAGCGCTGTCGGCCGCGCGACCGCACGCTATCGAATTTGCTGGCATTCTCTCTATTCACCGTGCCTGCGACTGGCCCAAACTATTAGCCTGATGCCTGGCAAAGAGGAGTCGGCGATGGGTGACACCGCGGGTTCGCGGGAGGGCTCGCAGTTCGGGCCGTATCTACTGCGACGGCTGGTGGGTCGCGGCGGGATGGGCGACGTCTACGAGGCCGAGGACACCGTCCGTGAACGGGTCGTCGCGCTGAAGCTGATGTCCCAGACGCTGTCCAGCGATCCGGTCTTTCGCGCCCGGATGCAACGCGAGGCCCGCACCGCGGGACGGCTGCAGGAGCCCCACGTCGTGCCGATTCACGACTTCGGTGAGATCGACGGCCAACTCTATGTGGACATGCGCCTGATCGACGGTCGCGATGTCGCCACCATCTTGAGCCGGTACGGGCCGCTGAAACCGCCGCGGGCGGTGGCGATCGTGCGCCAGATCGGCTGCGCGCTCGACGCCGCCCACGCGGCCGGCATCACGCATCGCGACGTCAAACCGGAGAACATCCTGGTCAGCGGGGACGACTTCGCCTATCTGGTGGACTTCGGAATCGCCAGCGCCACTTCCGACGAGAAACTGACCCAGTTCGGCACCACGGTGGGCACCTTCAAGTACATGGCCCCGGAACGGTTCAGCGACTCCGACGTCACCTACCGGGCCGACATCTACGCCCTGACCTGCGTCCTCTACGAGTGCCTGACCGGGTCTCCGCCGTACCAGGGCGATCAGGTCAGTGTGATGAGCGCGCATCTGCACCAGTCGATCCCGCGGCCCAGCGCCGCCCGGCCGGGCATCCCCGCGGCCTTCGACCAGGTCATCGCGCGCGGCATGGCCAAAGATCCGCTGGACCGCTACCCCACCTGCGGCGATCTGTCGGCCGCCGCGTATGCCGCGCTGGCCACGCCGGATCAGGACCGGGCGTCCGATATTTTGCAACGCAGCCAAGTCGCCGAACTACCGCCCGCGTACGCGAATCAGGCGCCGCTGGGTTTTGCGTCCACGCCACCCGCCATGGCGAACCAGAGCCCGGGTTGGCCGCCGTCGGCGACCGGGATGCCCGCTCCGCCCAGTGGAGCGATCCCACAGCCGACGGGATGGCCCGGCGCGCCCGGCTGGGGCGATCCCTCCAGTGTCGGCACGGCGTGGGCCCAGCCGCCGGCGCCCCGGCGCGCCGGCAAAGCGTGGCTGTGGGTCGGCCTGGCGGGCGTCGTCGTCGTAGCGCTGGTGGCTGCCGTTCTCGTGGTCGCCCAGCCCTGGCGGTCGTCGGGACCGTCCTCGTCCAAACCGCCGACGACAGCCAACGGGGTGGAGCTCCGGGTACTCGACGACGGTGTGTTGGTGGGCAGCCCGGCGGCGCCGGTCACGATCGACATCTTCAACGAACCCATGTGCCCGCCCTGCGGCAGCTTCATCCGGTCCAACGCGGGCGATATCGAAACCGCGGTGAACAACCAGAAACTCGCGGTGCGCTATCACCTGCTGAGCTTCCTCGACGACAAGTCGCACAGCAAGAACTACTCCACTCGCGCGGTGGCGGCCACGTACTGCGTGGCGGCCCAGAACGACCCGAAGCTCTACATGAACTTCTACTCGGGGATATTCGCCAGCGCCTTCCAGCCCCAAGAAGGCGCACCCGAAGACCGAACCGACGGCGAGCTGGCGCAATTGGCCAAGACCGTCGGTGTCGACGCCGACGTGATCAACTGCATCAAATCCGGCGACGACATGGCCACGGCCAAGACCAAGGCCGACGCCGGAGACACGACGCTGGCCGGGTTCAATGCCTCTGGGACACCGTTCGTCTGGGACGGCAACAAGTCGATCAACTACCAAGACGCGACCTGGCTGACCAAGCTGCTCGGGTGAGCGTCAGGAACGGACCGGGTCGGCGCCGTTGAGTGGCGACAGCGCTTGGCGCACGTCAGCCGGCACCGAGGTGTACACGGCGAGGAGGTCGCAAACCCCTTCTTGCCTATCGCATTCGATCACCTTGACGAACGCCTGCTGGCCGGCCACCTCGAGCGCGAGGTCGTCGAAAGGACAGACCGTCACTGCGGTGCGAATGCGAAGCGCTTCCTCGCCGCCGGCGATCACCTCGGCGGCATGTTGTTCGCCGATGATCTTGTCCTTGATGATCGCCATGCCAATCGGTTTCGGCACCGCGAGACTGCTCAGAACCCGGTCGGTGCTGGGCAGCCGCAGGTCGTACTCACCGGCCAGGCCTCGGACATCGTGGACGGTCACCGGATCCTTGAAGCCCTTCGCGCGGATCTGGAAGGAGCCCAACGTGCTTGCGATCCCGCTGATCTCGCGATATGTCCAATCGGAGACCAGAACCTGGCCGCCGACGGTGTGTGCCTCGATGCGGGCGACCAGGTTGACCGTCCTGCCGATGGCGGTGTACTTCTGCCGGCGGCGCGAGCCGATGGTGCCGACCACGACCTCGCCGGTATGCACGCCGATCCCCAGCGCCAGCTCCGGTAGCCCCTGTTCGCGATGGCCGGCGTTGAGATCGTGCATCGCGAGCTGCAATTCGAGTGCGGCGACGACCGCGTGCTCGGCGGCGTTGTCGTCGGTGATGGGTGCGCCGAAGAAGACGAGCAGGCCGTCGCCCAGGATTTCGTTGATCGTGCCGTTGCGGCGGAACATGACGTCGGTCGCGCGCTCGAGGAAGCCGTTGAGTACCTGGACCACCTGCTCTGGCGGTAGCACCTCGGACAAGGCGGTGAACCCGCGAATGTCGGCCATCAGCACCGTGAGGGTGAGTCGCTCACTGCTGAGGTTTCCTTCCGGGCGCGCCAGTAGTCGCGCCTTGACCTCTTCGGAGACATAGCGGCCGAAGATCTCCTCGACGCGGCGCTTCTGTTCGGTCAGTTCCTTCGCCTGTCGCCGCGCGTCCTCGCCGGCTTGCAGTTCGCGGACAATCGTGACGGCCTTGGAGATCGTGGTCCGCAGGTCGGCTACATCAAGGGGCTTGACTTGAAAGTCGAAGGCCCCCCGCATCATTGCCGCGCGCACATTCTCCAGGTCGTTGTAGGCGGTAAGCACGATGGTTTTGAGCGGGCGGCGCAGCTTTGTCACCTCGGTGAGCAATTCGAGGCCGTTCATCTGCGGCATATTCAAGTCGGTGATCAAGACCTCGAGATCCGGGCTCGCAGCCACCAGCTTCAAGGCGTGCACCGGATCCGTGGTGAAGATCAGGTCGTACTCTCCGCGCTGCAACTCCTTGCGGAAGCGGCCCTTGAACAGCGCCCCGACGTCTTCCTCGTCATCGACGACCAGAAGCCGCACCGGCTGCTCAGTCTCTGGCGCAGCGGCCCCAATCATCTACGCCTCAATTACGTTGCCAACGTGTTGGTTTGGTGTTTGTTCACCAGGCGGTAATGCAGTGTGCACCTTCATCGCGTTGCCCGCGTCGGCTGAAGCTCTCGCGTATCGTAACCGACACGTACCCGCACCGAGTGCGATTCCCGGCCGTCAGAAGCTATCTCGCGGTTGAACGCAAGGTTACATTCAGTCTTCGCCCTCGCGGGCGTTCGGTGATTGTCTGCCGCAACGGAATTCGGGCCGGCATCTTTCTCGTCGTTGCCTCGCATCGGCGCCGACCATGTCCCTACACTGCGCATACATACGAACACCGATGAGGCAGCGTGGAACAAGACAGCGATCCCCCGAACGTTCGGCGGCCTTGGCCGACAAGCAGGGTCTTCTGGAACCTCGCCATGGCGATGATCGGCTTCGGGGTGCTCGTCGCCGTGGCCGGTCGAATCTCCCTTCTCGGGCTGGGAATTGATCGTCACGAAGCGTTTCGCCCCGAACCCGTCTTCACCAGCATCACGGCCGGGCTGCTGATCGGCCTGTTGAACTATCTGATCGTCAGCCGGGTGGTGCGCCACCGTTTGCACGTGGTCTCGACCCGCCTGATGGCGGCACAACGCGAAATCGCGGCCAGTGTGGGCGCCGATGACTGGGAGCCGCTGACGATGCGGTACGGGCTGCCGGTGTACAGCGACGACGAATTCGGCCGGACCGCAGCGTCCTTCAATTACCTACTGAGCTCGCTAGATTCCAGTCAACTAGCCGAACGCGAGCTGCGCCAGAGCCTGGTCGAACAGGCCAAGCTCGCCGCGATGGGAACACTGACCGCCGGCGTCGCGCACGAGACGAAGAACCCGTTGAACTTCGTCAAGAATTTCGCCGAGTTGAACCTCGAGCTCTGCGACGAGCTTCGCGACATCGTCACCGAGGACGGCGAAGAGTTGGTCTCAGACATCGGAGCCAATACCACCAAAATCGTTCACCACGCCGACCGGGCCCTCGCGGTGATGGCGACGATGCTCCAAGTCGGCCGATCGCATGCCGGCGACGCACAGCCGTGTCATCTGAACACGATCGTCGAGCAGAGCGCCGGGCTCGCCGAGCATTCGTGGCGGGCCAGCCACCAGGGCGCGCGTTGCGCGATTCAAATCAGCCTGGATGACGACGACCCGATCGTGCGCGGCTTCGAGGGTGACCTCGTGCAGGTGATGATCAACCTCGTCATGAACGGGCTCGAAGCCGCGTCGACCGACGCCGACCGGGTCGGCGAGGTGCACATCACGGTGCGGCACGAAGACCAATGGACGACCGTCGTGGTGACGGACAACGGGCCGGGTGTCGACCCCGAGACCCTGCCGCGCATCTTCGAGCCCTTCTTCACCACCAAGTACCGCAGCGGGGGCACCGGCCTTGGTCTTTCCATCAGCAAAAACATCGTCGACAACCGGCATCACGGCGAGCTTTCCGCGAGCAATGTGCCCGGCGCCGGTGCCCGGTTCGTCGTAAAACTGCCGCTGGAGGCGGTGGCCGCCAAGGCTGCCACACCCGCCTAGAGCGCTTGACGCCCAATGCATTTCACGCCGAGAGGGAAAAGCCGATGAGCGGAACCGACACCGCGGTCGCCGTCAAGGCGACGCACGTGCTCGTCGTCGACGACGAAGCCGACGTCGTGACGCTGTTTCGGCAGCGGTTTCGCCGTGAGCTGCGCTCCGGGCAGGTCATCATGCAGTTCGCCGACACCGGGCGCGCGGCCCTCGAGGTGCTCGAGATGGTCGACCCCGACGTCATCCTGATCTTCAGTGACATCGAGATGCCGGAGATGAACGGCCTGGAATTACTCGAACACGTCCGAGACAAGTGGCCGCACGTCCGCATCTACCTCGCGACCGCGTACGACAGCCCGAACTACACCCAGCGTGCGGCCGCGCTCGGCGCCCACGGCTATTTCACCAAGCCACTGGACTTCTCGGCGCTGCGTCAGATCATGTTGGCGACTTGAGGGCTGACGTTGGCGCCAACCAGGTGTGGCTGCGCCTCCAGGACGGCCCGGGTGGCGAGCCGTCCGGCCTCCACGGCGGCATCGATCTTCTTGAAGTCCAACGGACCGATCGTTGAGATATCCGGTTCGATGATCGCCGCGATTCGGGGCAGCGCGCGCAGGTCGCCGGTGGAGGCCGCCAGGTCGACGGTGCGCAGCAGCGTTTCTTGCAGCGGCGGCAGGGCGATGTCTGTCCCGGTGAGTAGGCGCCGGACAAATCCGGGCGGCTGAACGATTGCGGGCAGCAATCCAAAGCCCTTGGACGGCGAAAACTTTCGCCGCAAGTCGACACAGATGACTTCACCGTCGCAGTCGGCGCACATCACATCGGCGGGAAGGTTGTTCAGCAGTCCCCCATCGATCAGCAGGCGCTCGCCGTGCTGCACCGGCGGAATGAGACCCGGAATCGAGATCGACGCGCGCACCGCGAGCGTCAGCGATCCCCGGCGATGGACGATCTGTTCACCGGTGATCATGTCCGCCGAGACCGAGAAAAATCCCTTCGGCAGATGCTCGATCACGCTGCCGCCGAAGAACTCCTCGAGCAGACGCTCGATGCGGGTCCCGCGGGTCAGCGCGATCGCGGGGACGGTGTAATCGCCGAGCGGGCTGGTGTTTCCGACAAAGCGGTAAGCCGCGTCCGTCGCCTCGTCCGCGGTCATCCCCTGCGCGAAGGCCGCAGCGGCGATGGCACCGGCACTCGTGCCGCCAAAGCGGTCGATGACGATGCCGGCCCGGGTGAGTTCTTCGTAGACGCCGAAGTGTGCGAGTCCCCGAGCGCCGCCACCGGCCAGCACGAGTCCGTAGGACCGGCCGGCGATCCTGCGAGCCACCGCGGCAATTCCGTCGTCGTCGCCGCGATGGTGCGACACCGGGTCCAGCAGATCCCACCAACTGGTATCCGGCTCGGTCAGCGCGATCAGGTGGACCGGCCCCTGGGCATTGAGCCGATCGAGCCCGTCCGGCGGCTGGGCTTGGTCGACCAGCATCACGAGCCGATCGCTTTGCGCGACAACGTATCGCTGCCACAACTCGCCCGAGTTCCCGTCGGCCACCACCAACACCCAATCGTGGCCGCGTTCGGCGCGGTCGAGGATTTCGGCGAACGCCTCGACGAGTTCGGCGTGGGCCGTGACCTCAGCGGTTTTCTCCGGGGGCGGCGCGACCACGGCGATCGACCCGTATCCGCCCAGGCGCGTCGCGATCGCATCCACGAAAGGTGCTGCCGCGGTATATCCGGTCGAGACGATGCCGATGACGCGCGGCGCCGAAGAGACATTCGCGGACCGGGAGTCTCGCAGCATCCCGGCCATCGCCTTGACCATCGCCAGCTGCAGTTGCGGAGCGTTGCTAAGTACGTCGCTGAAGGTCTCACCGGCAATCCGCCAGACCACGCCGTCACGAAGCGCCTGGACTCCCGCCGAACGAACAGATCCGGAAATCACACCGAGGTCCCCGATGGAGTCGCCGGACGCCATCTCCCGGATGACCTGCCCATCGGCACCGACGGCCGCGAACCGTCCGGAATCGATGACATATATGGCGTCGGATGGCTCACCCAACCGAAAGAGCCATTCATAAGCCGGGATATGCAGCCGGTCCACGGCGCTCGCCAGGTCATTGAGTTGTTTGGCGTCGATGTCGGCGAGTATCGGAACATTCCGCAGCGCCTTTCGCGCGTCGGCGACTCGCCACTGCCGCCTAGTACTCATCTAATGACCGATACGTCGATGGAGCCGGGCGAACGGACGGCCCAGGTGACCGCAAACGGGATTTCTGCACGCATGCTCTTCCTCCCCGAAGCTCCAAAAGGATTGAGGTGTCGGTCAGGAGCTTATCCGCCGGCCGACGCGCCTTTCGAAATTCCGCCAGCTCTCGGGCGAACCGTTGGCCGCCGTCAGCGCGGCGGACGCAACGAGTATTCGGCGCCAATACTGCGGCGACCGCCGCGCGCTCGAATCCTTCTGGGACAGAATCCAACCCGGCGCCCGGAACCGAATGTGTGAAGGTTCAAATCGAGCGCGAGCAAACGTCATCCTTGATTAACCGGCGATTTACCCATAATTTCGCTTCTGTAGGCCATTTCTAGATTTCCAAACTCCCCGGGTTGGTTTCCGGTAATGTCCGCACCGTCACCAATCACCGGCACGAAGGACAGCCGTGAGTTCGAAGGACCAGCGAGTCGACGTGGTCGCGGCGAGTCTCATCACCGGGAAAGGCAGTTCATGGGTGACCATTGGCGAACTGGCGCCCTACCCCGGCTGATGACGGCGTGTCATGAGACCGCAGCGACGTCGTGACTGCGGAGGAGCATTGGCACTAACCGACTTTCAGGTGAGCGGCCTGACCCGGCGAGCAGCGAGGCAATGATGACGTCGTCTATGGGGATGCCGGGCCCGCCGCCCGGCACCCCGCTGGCCTACCTCGAATTGCGCGACGGCGGCACCGAGCACAGCGTGCCGATCATCGATCAGTTGTTCATCGGTCGCGAGTGCGCCGGAATCAGCGAGTCACGCAAGCTCGTGATCCGCGATCCCGAGATTTCCCGGACTCATCTCGAAATCCGCTTGGACGCGGTCGCCGATCAGGCTTTCGTGATCGACACCAGCACCAACGGCACACTGCTCAACGGGATGCGATTGGAACGCGCCGTTCCGCGGCCGATCCAGCCCGGTGACGAGATCCGGATCGCCGATGTGGCACTGATCTTCCGCTCGCAGCGATTCACCGCCGTCGACGCCGGGGTGGCCCCCGGCCTAACCCGGACCCGAATCAGCCAGGCCGCCATGGTGATGGTGGTCGGCGACATCATCAACTACTCAACGATCTCCGAAGTGACCGAAGAAGAGGTCATCGCGCAGAGCCTGCACACGCTGTGGCACGAGGTCGGCGGTGTGCTGCACGCCCATCACGGCACGCTGAACCACTACGCCGGCGACGCGATATTCGCGATCTGGGAGGCGAACCGGTTCCCGGATGCCGCCGAGCGCGCGATCGATTTCTCGCTCGCCGCGAACCGGCTGGTCGGTGAGCTGGGACCACGGCTGCCGTTGCGCAGCCCGGACGGCTCGCCGATCCGCATGGGTTGGGGCGTGGTGGTCGGCCGGGTCGCGCTGGCGGCGATGACGAGGTCGGTAGAGGCGGTGATCGGCGATTCGACCAATGTGGCATTCCGGTTGGCCGGGCTTGCCGGACGACAAGGACGCGCGTCGGTGATGGTGACCAGCGGAGTGCGCCGCACGGTCGAGAGTCACTTCACCTGGGGAGAAGGCGAAGAAGTCGAACTCAAGGGCCGAAGCGGGAAGGAGACGGTATTTCCCGTCCTCGGCCGCGGGCAGGCCAGCGGGTCGACGACTCTTCCGGGGAGAAACGCTGCGGGGGATCAGGGCGGTGGTCCTGAATCCACCGCGGAAATGCCCATCCGAAAAGCCGACTGAGCCGCCCGCCGGCTCCACCCCAGGGGTCAATCATGGATCTCGGAACGTCCCGTGCGCAGGGCCAATCCAAAGCCGCCGGCGCGACGACAACGGATAACGGTGCGGCCGAACACAATACGGCCGCGACGCGTCGGGACAACCGTCCGGGCACGGGCACGCTCAGCGTGCGCCGCCAGCCGTCGTCGACGGCGGTGTTGTTGGTAGCGGCGTTCGGGGCCTTTCTCGCGTTCCTCGATTCGACGATCGTCAACGTCGCTTTCCCGAACATCCAGCAGTCCTTCCCCAGCTACCCCATCGGCAGCCTGTCCTGGGTGCTCAACGCGTACAACATCGTGTTTGCGGCGTTCCTGGTGGCGGCGGGCAAACTCGCCGACTTGCTCGGGCGCAAGCGGATGTTCATCTGGGGCGTCGTGCTGTTCACGGGGGCCTCGTGGCTGTGCGCGCTGGCCGCCACCGTCGAGCAATTGGTCGCGTACCGGATTCTGCAGGGCGTCGGGGCGGCGCTGCTGGTGCCGGCGTCCCTCGCCCTGGTCGTCGAGGGGTTCGAGGTCGCGCGCCGCGCCCACGGCGTGGGGTTGTGGGGCGCCGCGGCGGCCATCGCGTCGGGCCTCGGTCCGCCGATCGGCGGGGCGATCGTGCAGGTGTCCGATTGGCGCTGGGCGTTTTTAGTGAACGTGCCCCTCGGCGTCGTCGCGGTGGTGGTGGCCCGACGCGAGCTGGTGGAGAGCCGTTCGCCCGGACAACGACGGCTGCCCGATCTGCGCGGGGCGGTGCTGCTCGCGGCCGCGCTCGGCTTGCTGACCCTCGGCTTGATCAAGGGCCCGGACTGGGGCTGGTCCAGCACCGGCACGATCGGGTCATTCGTGGCCGCGGCCCTGGCCCTGGTCGGGTTCGTGATCAGCTCCCGGCACCACCCGTCGCCGCTGATCGAGCCCGCCTACCTGCGCGTCCAGTCCTTCGTCGCGGGCAACGCCCTGACCATCGTCGCGGGCGCGGGCTTCTACGGCTACCTGCTGACGCACGTGCTGTTCCTGAACTACGTGTGGGGATACAACCTGCTCAAGACGGGCCTCGCGGTCGCCCCCGCGGCGCTCGTTGCGGCCGTCGTCGCGGCCAGGCTCGGCAAGATCGCCGACCGGCGCGGACACCGCGCGATCATCTTCGTCGGGGCGCTGATCTGGGCCGGCAGCCTGGTCTGGTACGTCCAGCGCGTCGGGACGCATCCGAACTTCCTGCGCGAGTGGTTGCCGGGCCAGCTGCTGCAGGGGCTCGGCGTCGGCGCCACGCTGCCGCTGCTCGGCAGCGCCGCCCTGGCCCGGGTCCCCAAGGGCGGCAGCTACGCGACCGCGTCGGCGGTGGTCAGCAGCTGCCGCCAACTGGGCGCGGTGATCGGAATCGCGTTACTGGTCGTGCTGATCGGGACGCCGGCACGCGGTGAGGCCGCCGACGCGCTGCGCCGCGGCTGGGTGATGGCGGCCATCTGTTTCGTCGCGGTAGCCATCGGGGCGCTGTTCCTCGGCCGCACCGGTCAACAGGCCGCGGACGCCGCCGTCGTTGCCGTACCGCCACCGCGATTCGAACCACGTTCGCGCGCAACGGCTGTGGCGCGGCACGAACAGGTGCTTGCGGTCGATCGCACAGACGACCTCCTGGAGAATTTGCCGCTGTTCGCCGGCCTGGACGCGGACGCTCTCGCCGATCTCCGACACAGCGCCGAGGAGATCGAACTCACGGCGGGCTCGTATCTGTTCCACGAAGGCGATACGGCCGATTCCCTGTACGTGGTGCGCAACGGCCGCGTTCAAGCGCTGCAGCAGGGTGTTGTGATCCGGGAACTGGGGCGCGGCGACGTGATCGGCGAGCTCGGGCTGCTCACCGGCACACCACGGTCCGCGTCCATCCGGGCCGTGCGCGACACCACCCTGGTACGGCTCACCAAGGCGCAGTTCGACAAGATCGCCGATGTCGGCATGCTCGGCGCGTTAGTGCGCTCGCTGGCCACCCGGCTGCACCAGTTGCCACCGCCGACCACGGCGAACCTGGCCACATGCGATGTGGTGGTCGCGATTGTCGGCGTCGACGCCGATGCGCCGGTGACGATGGTGGCCCACGAGCTTGTGCACCTGCTATCGGGTTACGTCCGCGCGGTGCGGCCGGGCCGCGTCGACCGCGAGGGGCTGGAGCGGGCCGAGCGGGCCGCGGACAAGGTGGTGCTGCAGGCGCAGGCCGACGACGCGGAATGGCGAGACTTCTGCCTGCGCGTTGCCGATCGGATCGTGCTGGTCTCCGGAAATCCGGAGCCCCCGGCCGATCCGCTGCCCGAGCGCGCAATCGGCGCAGACCTGCTATTGGCCGGTCCGCCTGCCAGCCGGGAGCACCGGCGCGCCTGGGAAGAACTGATCACGCCGCGGTCGGTACTGACGTTGCACACCGCCGGTTCGGCCGAAGACCTGCGGCCGCTGGCCGCGCGCATCGTCGGGCGATCGATCGGTTTGGTCCTGGGCGGCGGGGGCGCGCGGGCCTTCGCTCATCTCGGCGTGCTCGAGGAGCTGGAAGCCGCCGGGGTCGTCGTCGACCGATTCGCCGGCACCAGCATGGGCGCGATCGTCGCGGCGCTGGCGGCCAGCGGCTTGGATGCGGCGGGCGTCGACGCCTACGTGTACGAGTACTTCATCCGCACCAATCCGATCCGCGACTACACCGTGCCGATCAGGGGATTGACACGCGGACGGCGCATTCCGGCGCTGCTGCGTCGCGCCTACGGCGAACGACTGGTCGAGGAATTGCCCAAGGAGTTCCGGTGCGTCAGCGTCGACCTGCTGGGCCGGCGCACCGTCGTGCATCGTCGGGGCCCGGTTGCCGACGCGGTGGGGTGTTCGCTGCGTCTGCCGGGCATCTTCCCGCCCTACGTCTATGGCGGCACGCTGCACGTCGACGGAGGGGTGCTCGACAACCTTCCCGTGTCGTCGCTGTCGGGCACCGAGGGCCCCCTGGTCGCGGTCGCGGTCGGTTTTGGTGGCGACGCGACGGTGCCCAGGAGCGAATTCGCTGGTCCCCCACGTGTTCCCGGCATCGGCGAAACCCTCATTCGCACGATGATGATGGGCAGCGGGCTGGCCGCCGCCGCGACGCTGGCTCAAGCCGACGTGGTGATCCGACCCGACACCCGCGGTGTCGGGTTGCTGGAGTTCCATCAGATCGACGCGGCCCGCGAAGCCGGCCGGGCCGCGGCCCGCGAGGTGTTGCCCCAGATTATTGCTCTCGCACATCGGTGATAGCACCGAAATATGCTGCAGCACAAGGAATTGCACATACACTTGCCGACCGCGAACCACTGCGTTGCCTGGAGTTCGCCAACCATTCGCATCGGCCCGCCGGGGTGCGCACGAATGAAGGTGGCCCGGCCAGCGGTGCGGGTGGCACGATCGCGCATTTGCCACCGTGATGTTGTAGTTTTCGAGCGGTGATATTGGTCGGCGCTTATGGCATGGTTGCCAGACCGTGAATAGGAGTCAGCGATGAGCGGCGCGCAGGGCTCGCGGTTGGGAACGATGTTCGGCCCCTACCATCTCAAACGGCTGCTGGGCCGCGGCGGCATGGGTGAGGTCTACGAGGCCGAGCACACCGTCAAACAGTGGACGGTGGCGCTGAAGCTGATGTCGCTTGCCTACAGCCAGGATCCGGTTTTTCGCAAGCGGATGGAGCGCGAGGCCCGCATCACCGGCCGTTTGCTGGAGCCCCACGTGGTGCCCATTCACGACTACGGCGAAATCGACGGGCAACTCTATTTGGAGATGCGCCTGATCGAGGGCATCGATCTGGGCAGCCTGCTCGAGCGGGACGGGCCGCTGACTCCGCCTCGCGCGGTAGCCATCGTCCATCAGATCGCCGCGGCGTTGGACGCCGCACACGCCGCCGGGGTCACACACCGCGACGTCAAACCGCAGAACATCCTGATCACCCGCAACGACTTCGCCTACCTCGTCGACTTCGGTATCGCCAGCGCCAAAACCGACGAGAAGCTCACCCAACTGGGCACCGCGGTGGGGACCTGGAAATACATGGCACCCGAACGCTTTTCGAGCGACGAGGTGACTCCCCGGGCCGACGTCTACGCGCTGGCCTGTGTGCTGTTCGAGTGCCTGACCGGGGCGCCGCCCTATCCCGCCGACAGCACCGGCGTGCTGGTCACCTCGCACATGATGGAGCCCATCCCCCTGCCCAGCGCTCAAGGCTTGGGCGTGGACCAGGCATTCGACGCGGTGATCGCGGGCGGTATGGCCAAGAACCCGATCGAACGCTACGCCACCGCCGGCGATCTGGCAGACGCCGCACACGACGCCCTTTCCCGGCCGGAACGCGACCGCGCCGCAACCATTCTGCGGCGCAGCGAAACCTCGGCGAAGCCACAAGACACCCAGCCGACCGCGGCGGCCGAATCGTCGAGCTCCCCGCACACGCGGTACAACCCGCTCTCCTTCGGACCCGAGACGCAGCCGGACAGCGCAGCGCCGCCGCTGACAAACGCCGGCGATGCGCCACCCACCGCCGGGCCACCCACCCCCGAAATCGCGGCGCCCGCCGCCGACACGGATCAGCCGGCGACGCGAGGTAAGCGCAGTCGCTGGCCGATCCTGGCCGCGGCTGGCGCCGTTGTCCTCGTGGCCGTTGCCGCGGTCGGCACCTGGCTGTTGCTGAAACCCTCTGCCCAGCAGCATTCAAAGACAGGCGCGGCGAAAACCGCGCCGGCATCCGCCGCAGCTCCCAGCAATGACCTGGACCGACTGCTGAACCTACTTCCGTCCGGCTACCCTGCTGGCGTCTGCACACCGGCCACTCCCGAGTCGGGCAGCGTATGGGTAACGGCGGTGGCCCTGGTGTCATGCGGGCAAAACACCAACCCCGGCGGCCCGACGCACGCCACCTACGGACTCTTTCCGAATGCCGCCAGCCTCAAGCAGGCTTTCACCGATGACGTCGCCAACGTCAGCCTGGTGAAATGTCGCGGAGAGTCGCGGTCACCCGCCAACTGGCACTACGACCAAGGTCCCACCGAGACTGCGGGCATGCTCGCGTGCGGGACTTACAACAACCACCCGAACGTGGTCTGGACTTACGACGAAAAACTGATGCTCAGCGACGTCTCGGGAGACCCGGCCACCATCGAGGACCTGCACACCTGGTGGGACAACTACAGCTGATCACTCCGCCAACGGCGGCGCCGGCGCCAGCTCTGTCGGATTCGGCGACACCGTTGCGTTCAGCCGTTTCAGGCACACGGACGGGTCGACGTCGTGCAGATCGATCCCAGCGAACGTGTCAGCGTCGACCCGCGCACTGATCAAGCACGGGCGGACCGGTTGATCGGTGTTCGGGTCAGTCGTTTCGACGACACCGCTGAAGATCACCACCCGGAACCGGCGCTCGCCGTCGAGGGCGAACACGGTCGCCAAAGCCAGCAACGCCAGCTGCGCAATAGTGCTGGCGTACAACGCTTTTACCTGCCCCGCCGGCCGTGCCGTCTCGACAACCGTGTCGCGGCTCTTGACATACCGGTACGCCTTGGCCGCCGGGACGACAGCCACGGTGGGTAGTTCGTATTCGACGACCAATTGTCCTGTGGCCGCGTCATACTCGGCGACGGGCCTGGGGGTGATGACGCGCGGCAACGGCATCGCCGCCAGCGCCGCTTCGACGTGAGCCGCCAACTCGGCCGGGGCCGGCGTCAGCGCGTCGGGCAGCTGTCGCAATCCAGTTCGCAGCAGATCGGTCAGGGCGGCGATCTGGGACTCGATTTTTGCGTTCTGCCGATCCACCTGCGCGGCCACGCCATCGAGGTCGTAGACGTCGCTTTCCAGCACAACGCCTTTAGGCCAGCAGCTCTGCTGCCATTCACGCCGGCGCGCCAGCTCCGCTGCCTTGGCTCTCGCCTCGGCGGCGCGCACCGCCGCATAGAGCGATTTGGTCGTTTCGAGTTCTTTCAACCGCTGCTGTTCGCGCACCGGATGCCGCCGGCGGGCCAGCTGATATTGATAGCGGGCCTGCCCCAGCAACCGCTCGGCGTCGGGCACCCGGTGGTAGGCCGGCGGCTGCACGAAGTCCGCCAGCCGGGGCAACGGTTCAGCGATCTGCAGGTAGTGGATCCGCATTTCACAGATTTCGGCGTTGTCTCGGGCTTTGCCGACGGTGTAGTAATTTTCGAGCATCCGGCACGCCGACTCCCAGTTCTCGATGTCGGCTCGCCGCGCGGACCGCCACAGGTTCCAGAGCGCCTGATACGCCTCCAGTTCGGCGGCACGGCGCCGGCGGTCATCGAATGGCCCCATGCTCTCCCCTGACCCGGCGACTTTCGTCCCTTCAGAACTTAACGCGTCGGGTGCGGCACGTGTAGCGGGGCGTTTCGCGCGATGTCGAGTCGCCGGGCGTGGGAGCCGCGGATTACCAAGCTCCGCGAGCGCGCGGTCGACCCCCACGCCCGACGACGGCTCTAGAGGATGTAGAGCATCTCCTGGTAGGTAGGCAACGGCCACAAGTCGTCGGCGACAACACCTTCCAGCGTGTCGGCCGCGGAACGCACCGCCTCCATCGCCGGCAGTAGCGCTTCTTGGGCATGTGTGGCTTCGGCAAGAGCCGAATCCGCCGAGTGATCGGACAGGGCCGCCTGCAAGGTCGTCAGCGCGGCGGAGAGATCGGCCAGCGGGGCCGAAACCGCTTCCAGGGCCGCGGTGCTGGCCGCCACACCGGCCTTCTTCAGCGTCGCGACGTTCTGCGCGAGCTCGGTCTGGTAGCGGATGGCGGCGGGCATGATGATCGTGGTCCCGATCTCCAGCGCCAGCTTTGCCTCGACCCCGATCGTCAACGCGTACTGCTCCAACCGGACCTCGTAGCGGCTGTGCAATTCGCGTTCGTTGAACACCCCGTATTTCGAGAACAGCTCGATCGCGTCCGGCTTGATCAGCTCCGGAATGGCGTCCAGGGTGGTCTTCAAGTTCGGCAGGCCACGCTCGGCCGCTTCGATCTGCCAGTTCTCCGAGTAGCCGTCCCCGTTGAACACCACCGCGCCGTGCTCGGTGATGATCTCCGTGAGCAGCTTCTGCACCGCCTGGTCGAAGTCTTCGCCGTCGGCGACGTTCTGCTCAAGGATGGTGGCCATGTAGTCCAGCGAGTCCGCCATGATCGTGTTCAGCACGATCAACGGCACCGCCACCGTCTGCCCGGACCCCGGCGCCCGGAACTCGAAACGGTTGCCGGTGAAGGCGAACGGGCTGGTCCGGTTACGGTCACCGGCATCGGTCGGCAGATGAGGCAGCGTATCGACACCAATGATCATGGTGCCCTTACCCTTTGACGAGGTGGCCGCGCCCTTGGCGATCTGGTCGAACACGTCGGCAAGCTGTTCGCCCAGGAAGATCGAGATGATCGCGGGCGGCGCCTCGTTGGCACCCAATCGGTGGTCGTTCGTCGCGGATGCGACGGACACCCGAAGCAGCCCGGAGAACTTGTGCACGGCCCGGATCACGGCGGCACAGAACACCAGGAATTGGGCGTTCTCATGCGGGGTGTCGCCCGGGACCAGCAGCGACCCCAGCTCGGAATTGCCCATTGAGAAGTTGACGTGCTTGCCCGATCCGTTGACGCCGGCGAACGGCTTCTCGTGGAACAGGCATTCCATGCCGTGCTTCTTGGCGATCGTTTTGAAAACCGTCATCAGCAGCTGCTGGTGGTCCGAGGCGATATTGGCCCGCTCGAACATCGGCGCGATCTCGAACTGGCCGGGGGCCACCTCGTTGTGGCGGGTCTTGGCCGGGATGCCGAGCTTGAACAGCTCCCGCTCGGTGTCCATCATGAAGCCGAGAACACGCTCGGGCACCGCACCGAAGTAGTGGTCGTCGAACTCCTGACCCTTCGGCGGCTTGGCGCCGAACACCGTGCGACCGGCGTTGATCAGGTCCGGCCGAGCCAGGAAGAAGTGCCGGTCGACCAGGAAGTACTCCTGCTCCGGGCCGCAGAAGGACACCACCTTATTGAGTTCCTTGTGACCGAACAGGGTCAGGATTCGCTCGGCGTGGATGCCCATGGCCTGCTGGCTGCGCAGCAGTGGCGTCTTGTAGTCCAGCGCCTCGCCGGTCATCGACACAAAAACCGTTGGGATGCAGAGCGTGTTGCCGTTCGGGTTCTCCAGCACGTACGCGGGACTGGTCACGTCCCAGCCGGTGTAGCCGCGTGCCTCGAACGTGCTGCGCAAACCGCCGGACGGGAAACTCGAGGCGTCGGGCTCGCCCTGGATCAGGGTCTTGCCCGCGAACTCGGCCAGTGTCTGCCCATCGGAAACCGGTTCGAGGAAGCTGTCGTGCTTCTCGGCGGTCAGGCCGGTCATCGGATAGAACACGTGGGCGTAGTGGGTGGCGCCCTTCTCCAGCGCCCAGTCCTTCATGGCCACCGCGACCGTGTCGGCGACAGCCGGGTCGAGTTTGGCGCCCTTCTCGATGGTCGCCACCACGGACTTGTAGACCGACTTGGGCAGCCGTGCCTGCATTTCGGCCTTGGTGAAGACGTTGGAGCCGAAGACCTCGCCGGGAGTCTCGCCGGCGACGAAGCTGATGGCCGGGGGGACGAATGCCTCGACGTTGTTGATCGCCTGCAGGCGCACTGCGTTTCCGCTCAATGGAGTTCCTATCGCTGAGGGGGTCCACGTTCTTCACGTGCGGAAGGTGGACCGCCCCACCTTAGGAACCTTCGATGCCGAACTTGTTACGCACGCGTCAACGGCACGCTTCATCGGTTTCGAATTTGCGACTCGTGTCGCCTACCCGAGCAGGCGGGGCTTCCTATGTCGGATCAGGCCGCGGCCCTGGCGCGTTTGCGGCGCACCAGCAGCGTCGTCTTGACGATCAGGAACAACACCGCAACGCCCATCATCAGCGTGGACAACGCGTAGGCGCCGTACTCGGCCCCGCGGGCGTAGCGGTCGTTGACCAGCAGCGTCAACGTCTGCGACTCCCCCGGCAAGTTGGACGACACCATGATGACCCCGCCGAACTCACCAAGGGTGCGCGCGGTGGTCAGCACGGTTCCGTAAATCAGGCCCCACCGAATGGTCGGCAAAGTGATCCGCCAAAACGTCTGCCACGGACCCGAACCCAGGGTTGCTGCCGCCTGCTCCTGCTCGGTTCCCACCTCCTGCAACACCGGTTGGACCTCGCGTACCACGAACGGCAAGGTCACGAAGATGCTGACCAGCACCAGCCCGGGCAGGCCGAAGATAATTTTGATGCCGAGGTCGTTTTCGACAAACCCCAGCGCCCCGGCCGATCCCCACAGCAGGATCAGCGCCACCCCCACGATGATGGGCCACACCGCGAAGGGCAGGTCGACGACCGCCTGGAGGACACCGCGTCCGCGAAACCGGCTGCGCGCCAGCAGCAACGAGGTGAGCACACCAAAGACCACGTTCAGCGGCACCACGATGGCCACGACAAGCAGCGACAGGTGCAGCGCCGAGATCGCGGCCGGTGTGGTGATCCACGCGTAGAACTGGTCGAGCCCCGGCCGGAAGGTCCGCCACAGGATGATCGACACCGGGACGATCAGCATTACGCCGATGTAGGCCAGCGTCACGGATCGGGTGACGTAGCGGGCCAACGACGGCGTCATGCCGCCTTTTCCTCGCGTTTGGCGGTGCGCCCGCCCACGATGCGCAGCAGCACCAGCACGGTGAACGAAATCGACAGCAGCACAATGGACATTGCGGCGGCCCCGGTGCGGTCGTCGTTTTCGATCAGCGAACGGATCCACTGCGACGAGACTTCGGTCTTGCCCGGTACGGCACCGCCGGGGTGGTAGCCGCGGATCGGCGCGGTCTCATGCCGGCAACATTTCGGCGTGTTCGCCCGCGATCTGGGCCGACTTCGGAGTTTAATGCTCCGGAAAGGGCGACCCGCAGCGCCTTTCCCGATACCGTTACGCACCGCCACTGTCGAGAAAAGGACGCCGATGGCCCGCACCCTGACGACGAGAGTCGCCACGGCCGCTCTCTTATGGGCAACCGCCGCGGCGACATCGGCCGCCTGGGCCACCGCTGCCCACGCCACCCCGGGCCCGCCCGCGCCGGACGCCGACCACGAGGCGGGCATGTACGGCGACCCGGCGGCTGCCGCGCCCCATTGGCGTCGGCAACACTCCTCGGACTGCGGCGAAGTCGCGGTCGCAGACGTAGTCGGCGAGCTCACGGGTCGCCAGCCCACCGAGTGGCAGATCACCGCAGTCGCCGAAAATACTTCGGGGGCAACGGGTTCCAAGCCGATATGGGATCCACGGGGCAACACCGACATCAGGGATCTGCCGCCGCTGCTCTGGCACTACTGGGTCAGGGCCGACAACATCCAGACCAATATCGCTGCCTTGCAACAAAATCTAGCTGACAAGCGCAAGGTGATCGCGCTTGTCAACGCCGAGACCATCTGGAACCAGCCCGGCAATCGCGACATCGGGAACCACTTTGTGGTTGTCACCGGCATCGACACCAAGGCCGGCGTGGTGCACCTCAACGACAGCGGCATCGATAGCGGCCGCGACGAGCAGATACCACTCGCCACATTCGAACGGGCATGGGCGCCCAATCACAACTCGGCGGTGGTGACCCGGTTGTGACCCGTTGTGGCCAGGGACGCTAAAGGTGTTTCAGGACAGGCTTTTCATCGAGTCCGACGCGATCACCGCGGATCCGCGCCGACCGTGGGCGAGGCTGCATGACTCGGCCAGCGCGGGCCCATAGGTGGCCGCACCGCACTCGCATTCCCAGCAGATATGCCGGCCGCAAGAGCACGGCACGGTTGCCACGATCATGTGTCCCGGCAACAGCCAGTGACCACGTGCACACCGTTGTGGTGGTCTGTCCATCCATTGCGTGCGCGAGCCATGCGCCAGCTCGTTGACATGAACACTCACGGGCACCACCCTCCCACCGGCGTTGACGCCGTGCCAGGGCGATGTGCGAATCGTTATCGTCTCGTTGGCCGTGTCGTTGTCTGAAGGATCCGCCCGGGCGATCAGTTCTTCTCGAGGGTCACCTGGTTGACGTCGATCTGGCCGGTGCGAAACGCGTTGGCCCGGCCGGTCAGGTAGTGCAGGTATCGCTCGTAGACCTCTTCGGACTGCATTTCGATGGCTTCGGCACGATGCGCCTCGAGCGCCTCGGCCCACAGGTCGAGAGTTCTGACGTAATGCGGCTGCAGCGGCTCGCGCAGAGTCAGGGTGAAACCCGCCCCAGCCGCGTGCAGCTCGACGGGGTCGATTGAGGGCAGGCCGGTGATCGTGTGCAAGAACATGACACCGTCGTCGGGCAGGACGGTGTAGGCCATTTCGAAGAAATCGTCGTAGCGGTCGTGGCGGCCCTGCTCGAACGCCCCGATGGACACGATCCGGTCGACGGGCTCGGTGAACTCCTCCCAGCCCTGCAGCAGCACCCACTTGCTGCGCTCGGTGTCCATCTCGTCGAACATTTTCTGGACGTGCGCGGCCTGATCGCTGGACTTTGTCAGGCCGACGACGTTGACGTCGTACTGCTCGATTGCCCGGCGCATCGTGGTGCCCCAGCCGCAGGAGATGTCGAGCAGCGTCATGCCGGGCTGCAGATCCAGCTCGGCCAGTGCCAGATCGATCTTGGCGATTTGGGCCTCTTCCAGCGTCATGTCCTCACGCTCGAAGTACGCACAACTGTAGGTCTGAGTGCGATCGAGGAACAGGCGGAAGAAGTCGTCCGACAAGTCGTACCGTGCCTGCACGTCGTCGACGTTCGGGGTCAACCCCTGAGTCATGTTGCGTCGCCTTTCCGGACCCAGGGTCCCCCCGCGTGACATCTAAAGTTTGCACATAGATACCCGAACGCGCGCGTCACAAACCATATTCAAAGCGAGTTCTCAGCTGTGAGCAGCGCTTTTTGCGCTCGTCGGCGCTGGCCGATGAATTCGGGGTGGACGATCGGTCAGACCTTTGAGCCGAGAAGCAACGAGAGCAAAGGTGGATCCCATGTCCCCGAACCACACCGCGCTACCGCCCATCGTCGATGCCCGGACCTGGCGCGCCGAGCTCGATGAACTGCGCAAACGCGAGAAGGCCGCTACCCGTGAACTGGATGCGATCGCTGCGCAGCGGCGCCGTTTGCCCATGGTCGAGTTGCCCGACTACACCCTGATCGGCGCCGACGGGCGGGTCCGTTTGGCCGACGTGTTCGATGGCCGCTCGCAGCTCATCACCTACCACCACATGTGGTCGGACGGCGCGCAATGGCAGTGCAGCGGGTGCACCGGTTTCACGTCGCAGTTCACTCGGCTCGAATTCCTGGACAACTACGACGCCCGGTTCGTCATCGTCACCAACGGCCGGATCGAGGAGGCGCTCGCCTACAAACAGCGGGTCGGCAACCGGATGCAGTGGTACTCGTCGTCGCAGAGCACCTTCGGCGCCGACATGGACGCGCCGCCGGGCGGGGGGTTCGGGGTAAACGTGTTCCTGCGTGACGGCGACACCGTGTATCGCACCTGGCACACGAATGGGCGGGGCACCGAACAACTCAGCCATTCCTTCGCGCTGATCGACCTCTTGCCGTGGGGCCGCCAGGAGGAATGGCTCGATTCGCCGGAGGGTTGGCCGTCGCGGCCCACCTACTCGGGCTGGCTGGACTCCCCCGACATCGCCCGCGCCTACGGTTCTTCTTAGCCGCGCCGCCCGCTGTCGACGACCTTCACCTGCTTGTGTGGATAGCGGCGTTGCGCGTATTCCTTCGCTTTCGAGTTAGGCAGCACGTAGAGCGTTTCCTTCTTGTCCTGCAACGGTTTTAGCACCAGGTCCATGAAGCTCTTGCGATTGTCCAGGTAGGGCTCGATCACGTCCTCACCGGCCGGGCATACCGCCAGGCAGTAGGCCGCCTTGTAGTTGGGTTTGAACGACAGGCTCTGCCACATCGACGCGTTCTCGGAATCGGTTACCCGCGAACGAAAATCGGCCCCGTCCGTGCTGTCGGCAACGGTCTGCACCCAATCGGTGAAACCGCCCATGAACTCGCGGTAGTTGTGGGTCGAACACGCCAGCCAATCGAAACTGCCATCCTTGCCGATCGCGCCGACCGGGCACGCCGCGACACACAGCTTGCATTCCAGGCACGGGCTGTAGTCCAACGGCTCGCCGTAGCTGCTGATCGGGGTGTCCACCAGGATCGTGCCCAGCAAGATGAAATTGCCGAACTTGGGGTGAATCACGTTGCGGTGGATGCCCATTACGCCGAGTCCGGCAGCGACGGCGACGGGTTTGTGCGCCACCACCCAGATCCGCCCCGGGTAGTTGTCCATCTCCATCGGAAAGGTCGCCGACGGGTTCAGCACCCGGTGGCCGGCGTCCTGCAGCCGACGCACGATGCGATAGGCGGCCTCGTTGAGCAGCTCGCCGCTGCGGTGAAACTCCTGGTTGGCGACGCTGCGCGCCGTCGAGCGGATGTTGTCGCGGTTCATCTTGACCACCAGCGAGATGTAGCTTCTGGTGCCGGGCAGCGCGGCCTCGACGTGCTCGACCTCCGAGGCCAGGTCGGGGTTGTCGACGCTGGCGAAAGCCACGTCGTCGACGCCGGCCTCCAGGCACAGCTCGCGCAGCCAATCCGCATCGATCACTTCAGGTTTCCGTAATTGGCGCGATCGCACTTTTCGCACGGTGGGATGCTCCGCCAGTCGAGCCGGAAGTTTCTCACTCATGCTGGGTATAGTACACAATACTCAGAAGTTAGCGGCTCCCCTGCAGGCACAGGACGCGGTAATCGGGACGTCGGCGTGGGCACGCGCCAAGATCAGTTGCTGCTCGATGATCGCCGCTTCAGCGGCGCGACCGAGGCGTCGCAGGCACTCGTGATACCCGTGCAGGCTCCACACGTTGCCCGGATGTTGGCAGCATCGGCGCACGGAGGGGTCCAGACCAAGATCGGCGGCGTACACGCTGGCCGCTTCTTCCACGTGACCTTGCTCCAGCAGCAACGCGCCAAGGGCGTGGCGGGTCGGCTGCATCCAGCCCCATGGCTCGTCGTAGGGCAGGGCGTCGTCGAGTTCCACCGCGCGGCGCAGGTGCGCGAATGCCGAATCGAATTGCCGTTTCCGGTAAGCGATTTCACCGTCGAGCATCGCGGCGGCGACCGCGAGAATGTCACGACTGGTGTTGTTGAACAGATACCGTGAGGCAGGGATGCGGGCGTAGGCATCGGTGAAGGCTGCCCGCGCGGAATCTGCCTGCGACAGTCGACCGGTGGCCGCATACGCGACGCCGCGGCCGTAGTACACGGTGGCCGCCGTGGTGCAGTACAAATCCTGGTCAGCGGGCAGTGGCTCGGCTATCAAATCCTCCCAACGGCCAAACCGGATCAAAACGTGGACCCGAAGCGGCACAAAGGCTTCCAGCCAGTCCGCCATGGGAGGGGATGCGATCGACAGCACCTCCGGGGTGAGCTGCCGGGCGATCTCGTCGGCGGCCTGCAGCGCGACGGCCGACTGCCCGGAGAACATCGCCGCGTACACCACGAAGTGCAGGTCGTGGGCACGGTAGGCCGAGTAGAAGTTCAGTGCGCCTTCGCGTTCGAGGTATTTGCGATCGGCGCGCACTGCCGAAAGGTTGGACACCACCGCGTTGCGGTAGTCGCCGCACAGTACGTCGATATGAGTGGGCATGTGTTCGAGATGACCGGCGTCGGGTGCCAGACCCCGCAACAGATCGGCCGCGGGCAGCGCCTTCTCGGGATGGGCGGATAGCTCCATCGTGTGCAGGTAGAGGTGCAGAATGCCCGGATGGGCGCGGCCGGCAGGGGTCGACAGGGCGGTCTCCAGAATGTCTTTGGCCTCCCGCACCCGCGACCCTGACGCCGGCTCACCGGTGCGGGTATCCCATAGCGCCCAGGCCGTCACGTTGACCAGCGCATCGGCCGCCAGGGCCGCGATGTCGATATCGTCGGGGAAGGCCGATGCCAACCTCGACATCGAGTCGGCGTACGCGGAGTTCCCGTCGGCCAGCGCCGCGGTGTCGGCGATATCGCGGGTCGGAAAGCGAGCGGCCAGGGCGTCGATCAGGCCGCGCTCGGCGGCGGTGGCACGGCCCGCGGCGGCCAGCTGGAGCTCCGCGCGAGCCCGGGCCAGCGACGCGGCCAGATCGACCGGATCGAATGCGTCCCAGGCCTTGTTGTAGTTCGGGCCGACCGAGTATGCGATGCCCCATCGCGCGATCGCAAGGTCCGGGTCCAACGCGAGCGCCCAGTCGAAGCACCGCACTGCCTCTTCATGGTTGAACGCATAGGCCCACACCATGCCGCGGTTGAACCACACCTGAGCCTCAGCCGAGGGCGTATCGACGGCCCGGTGGTAGGAGCCCAGGTCGTAGTAGGAATCGACATCGACGCGCGGGACCGTCACGTCGCCGACCATAGCCCCGACGCGGCCGCGCCGCCGTCGTCGCTTCTTATTGGTGCTCGGCGTCGGCCACCGTCAGCGGCAACGCCAGGTCTTCCAGGGCGCGCTGTTCGGCGGCGATCCCGAGCCATAGCTCGACCAACCCCGCGACCGCCATCACGATCGCCCCGATCAGGAACGACCACAGCACCTGGCCTCGATCACCCGAGTTGATCAGCTCCCCGAACAGCACCGGACCGGTGATGCCGCCGATCGCGGTGCCCACCGCGTAGAAGAACGCGATCGCCAGCGCCCGGGTCTCCATCGGGAAGATCTCGCTGACGGTCAGGTAGGCCGCGCTCGCGCCCGCGGAGGCCAGGAAGAACGCCGCCGACAGCGCGACGATGAAGGTCCAGACCCCGCCGACCTGATCCACGAACAGCACTCCGAGGACGACCGCGAGTACCGCGGAGCCGATGTAGGTGCCGGTGATCATCGGTTTGCGGCCGATGGTGTCGAACAGCCGCCCGAGAATCAACGGGCCGAGGAAATTGCTCATCGCCCACAAGATGAAGAACACCGGCACGGTGCCGGATCCAACGCCGTAGAACCCGCTCAACAGCGTGCCCAGGTTGAACGTGACGCCGTTGTACAGGAACGCTTGGCCGATGAACAGCGCCAGTCCCAGGACCGCGCGCTTGGGATAGAGCTTGAACGCGACCCGGGCGATCTCTATGAACGAAATCGCGTGGCGCTGACGGATTCTCAGCGGCTCGCCGTCCGGTTCGGGCAGCGGCTTTCCGGTTTCGCGCTGCACGTCTTGTTCGATCTCGCCGACGATCTGCTCGGCTTCCTCGTCGCGCCCATGAATGAACAGCCAGCGGGGGCTTTCCGGAATATTGCGCCGGACCAGCAGGACGAAGATGCCGAAGATGGCTCCGATGCCGAAGGCAAGTCGCCAACCGACGTTGGCGGGGAAGTTCGACGTGTCCAGCAGGAGCAGGGCGCCGGCGGCACCGGCGGCCGAACCCAGCCAATAGGTGCCGTTGATGATCAGGTCGACGCGGCCGCGCACCCGGGCCGGAATCAACTCGTCGATCGCCGAGTTGATCGCCGCGTATTCGCCGCCGATGCCGGCGCCCGTGAAAAAGCGGGTGATGAAGAAGTACCACGGCGCGAATGCGAATGCGGTCGCGACCGTGGAGACAAGGTAGACCGCCAGGGTCAGGATGAACAGGTTGCGGCGTCCGAACCGGTCGGTCAGATGGCCGAAGAACAAGGCGCCCAAGCATGCGCCGGTGATGTAGATCGCCGCCGCGTAGCCGATCTGCGCCGGGTTGAGCTCGATGCCGCTGCCCTTCTCGGTGAGCCGGGCCGAGACGTTGCCCACCATCGTGACCTCGAGCCCATCGAGGATCCATACCCCGCCGAGGCCCACCACGACGCGCCAGTGAAACCGCGACCACGGCAGCCGGTCCAGTCGCGCCGGAACGTGCGTCGTGATGGTTTTCGTTTGCGCGCCTGGGCTCATCCTGTCTCCGTTCTCGGTGGATAGAGAGATACCCGCCACCGCGCGTCGCAAGCCGCGGAAAATCCAGCTCTCGGATCAGTTGCCCGCGAGGGAGAAATGCCAAAACGGATGGGCCGCGCGCAGCCTGGCATCCTGGCGGACCCTACCAGCCGGGTCAGTTCATGCCGATCGTCCCGGCTCGGGGTATGCGCCTGCCCGCGGGCAGGTCTGGCTCAGGCCGAAGGGCGGGCGTGGGTGACCACCGGCGGAAATTCGGGTCGCAGCGAGGTGTGCGGATCGTCATGCTCGATGCGGGCCCACTGGTGGGAGGAGAAGTACCACGTCCACTTGCCCGTGGAAGGCCCGATCTTGAGCACCGCGCCGTCGGTGTCGAAATGGAGTTCGTCACCGTAGGTGATTTCGGTGCCATCTGCCCAGGTCACTGTGAAAGCCATGGGGGCACGCTACCGGGTTGACATATCCAATGCCTGTACAAAGGCCGACAACTTATCTGGCCCTTTTGCGACACCAAAGTGGCCGCCATTAGTGCACGGACCGGTCCGGGAGCGCATATTATTGGCGGAATTGCGCGGCGAGACGACCGGTGAATGTTAGTGTTGGCGACCGCTTGGGGAGCCGTGGGGGCAGCTACGGCCTTTTCGCTCGGAGGTGGGCATGGAACCTTTGTTCCTGCCCGGACCGCCGCCAACCGCTTTGCCAGCGCACCGATTTGGCGATGCCGAGTATCTCGAAGGCATGGAGCGCCTGTTGCAGGCCGTCCAGGACCTGTCGTTGGCTCGCAGCCAGGCCGACATCCAGCGGCTCGTCTCGTCATCGGCGCGCGAACTCACCAGCTGTGACGGCGCCACATTGGTACTGCGCGATAACGGCAAGTGCTTTTACGCCGAAGAGAACGCGATCGGCCCACTGTGGAAGGGCCTGCGCTTTCCGATGACCTCGTGCATCAGCGGATGGGCGATGCTCAATCACGATCCGGCGATCATCCCGGACATCTACCTCGACTCGCGCATCCCGCACGACCTCTACCGCCCCACGTTCGTCAAGAGCCTGGTGATGGTTCCGATCCGCCGGCGCGACCCGATCGGCGCGATCGGTAACTACTGGGCCGAAGTACATCAGCCGACCGAGCAAGAGGTCCGCCTACTGCAGGCCCTGGCCGATTCGACCTCGATCGCCATGGAGAACATCCGGGTCTACTCCGAACTGGAACAGCGGGTACGCGAGCGCACCGCCGCGCTCGAGCAGGCCAACGAGGAGATTCGTCAGCTCTCGGTGACCGACGAAATGACCGGACTCACCAACCGTCGTGGTTTCTACCTGTTGGCCGAGCAAATGCTCCGCGGGGCGCACTACCTCGGCCACGACAGCGTGCTCGCGTTCCTCGACGTCGACGGGCTCAAACGAGTCAACGACGAACACGGCCACGAGGTCGGCGACATGCTGATCAAAGACGTCGCCGACGTGCTGGGCGGAACACTGTGCGAGTCCGACATCCTCGCCCGGTTGGGCGGTGACGAGTTCTGCATCATGGTCACCGAGAACGCGAGCGACGCCTCGACGCTGCGGGACCGGGTGGCCCAGGCATTTCGGGCCTTCAACGAGACGAGCGGGCGGCCCTATCTGCTTTCGGCCAGCGTCGGCCTGGTGCGCGCGTCCGCTGACGGGCCCACCACCTCCGTGGATGAGCTGCTGACCCAGGCCGACGAGTTGATGTACGAAGAGAAGAAGTCCAACGCGAACTCGCGGGCGCCGGGCCGAACAGGCCTGATCCGGCGCTGACTTTGCTTGGCCCCGAGCGGGATTCAGCTCAGCTACCCGGCGCCCTTGCCATTGTCGACCCGGTAGACGGCGCCATGAACGGCCGCCGCGGCGTCGCTGGCCAGGAACGCGATCACATTCGCGACGTCGAGGGGCGCCATCATGCCGCGTGGCGAGGCCGTCCGCATGATCAGGTCATAGTTCGGATTTTCAGGTGCACTGAACTGCTCGATTTGCGGGGTCAGCATGCCGCCCGGGCACACCGCGTTGACGCGCAACCGGTCCGCGGTGTATTCGACCGCCAATGCCCGGGTCAGCCCGACGAGACCATGCTTGGCCGCGCAGTAGCCGGCCGAATAGGCCTGCCCTTCGACACCGGCAATGGACGCGACGTTGACGATGTTGCCGCCCCTTTCCAGCAGCTGAGGCAGCGCGGCCCGGCACAGATAGAACGGGCCGTTCAGATTGACCGCGAGGTCCTCTGTCCAGTCGTCGTCGGTCATCGACTCCGTTCGGCGCATCCGGTGCTTGCCGGCGATGTTGATCAGGACGTCGAGACCGCCGAACTCGCGCACGCACTTCGCGACGGCGTCCTTGCAGGCCTGCGCCGAGCCGACGTCCACCGATGCGTAGCAACCACCTTCGATGTCGGCGAAAACCTCGGCCAAGCGTGCGTTATCGCGGGCTATGCCGAAGATCGTTGCGCCCTGACGGGAAAGGAGCTTGGCTGTTTCGGCGCCCAGGCCCGACGATGCGCCGGTGACGAACGCGACCTTGCCCTGCAGTGTTGTCATAGTGACTAGCAAATCAACTCTCGCGGTGGCCCGTCCCACCAGGGGCACCCAGCCCCGTCAGACCAGCCTTGCGCGCCGCAGGACCAGGGCACCACCCCAGCGCAGAAATTCCACCGGCTCAACCGATTTCAGGTCTACAGGACGGAATGGACGATGCGTCCGCCGGATGCGCCGGGCAGCCACCAGCACCACGAAACTCAGCGCGAGCCTGCCTATCGCGACCCGACTGGTGCGCTGTCTCCAGGTCGGCGACGACGAGCTCGCGCGCCGGCCCAGGTAATAGCCGACGCATGTCGCCGCCGCCAGCGCACCGACCAGCACCAGAACCGCCATGGTGACGAGCGTCCATTGCCGCAGTCGCGGTCAGGTCACGTGCGAGACACACCTCGGCCAACAAAGATCAGCCACCCGCCGCCGGTGGTGGCTCGGTAGCATCCAAGACGATGAATTGGGCGGGCTACATCGAGGAGAGCACGCAATGCCGGTGAGCGTCGCCGAGACGGGCCGGCCGCTTTCCGTCGCGATGAAGGAAGGCTCGGCCGAAGAGCACGCCCGGGCGGAGCAGTCGCCGTTCGTGACGGAGTTGCTGGCGGGCCGGGTCAACAATCACGGCTACGCCGATTACCTGCTTAGGCTGCGCGTGGTTTATGCGGCCTTGGAGGATGCCGTCCGCAGCCGGCGCGATGATCCGATGGTGGCAGCGGTATACGACCCGATGTTGGAGCGCCTGCCGGCCATCGAGGCAGACCTCGAACACTGGAATCCCAACGGCGGCAACGAGATCGAATCACCTGCCGCACAGGCCTACCGCGACCGAATCGAGGCAGCGTCGTGGGGCGGAGCGCTGGTAGCCCACCACTACACCCGCTATCTCGGGGACCTCTCCGGCGGCCAGGCCATCGGCAAGATTCTTGACCGCACGTTTTCGCTCGGGGGTGCCGGGCTGGCAATGTACCGATTCCCGATGCGGCCCAAGCCTTTCAAAGACCGCTATCGGGCTCGCCTTGATGCGCTGCGCCTCGGGCCCGACGCGGTTCGTCGTGCGGTCGACGAGGTCAAGGTCGCGTTCGGCCTCAATCAGGCGGTGTTCGACGAACTGTCGGACAACCTGCCGGCCTATCAGCAGTAGTCACCGCGAGAGGTCAGGGGCGCCGGAGGGCGACGATTGTGACGTCGTCGTCGATATTGCCCGAGTCCATCGCGGTCCAGATTCTGGATGCCGGGGCATCGCCCGCGCGGTTCAAGGTCTGGGCGAGACGGTCCAGACCTTCGTCGATCACCTCACCGCGGCGTTCCACCAGGCCGTCGGAGTACATGACCAACCCGTTGCCGGGCTCGACGGTGAATTCGCTCGGTGCGTACGTCACGCCGCGGATGCCGATCGGCGGCGAAAGTTCGATCGGCGCAAGGACTGTCGCCGGGCTGGTCAGGTAAGGGATCAGGTGGCCCGCACAGGCGGCCTGCACCAGGCCTGAGCCGAGGTCGACCCGCACGGCGATGACCGTGGCGAACGCACCGGGCAGCATGTGCACACAGAATTCGTTCAGCTGGGTGAGCGCCTCGGCCGGTGTCGCACCGGCGAACAGTTGCGCCCGCAACGCGTTGCGCAACTGTGCCATCGTGCCGGCCGCGGTGATGCCGTGGCCGGCGACGTCGCCGATCAGCAGAATCAAGCGGCCGTCGCGCAGCTCGAATGCGTCGTACCAGTCGCCGCCCACGTTACCACCCGCAGCTGGCTCGTAATACGCTGATAGCCACCAACTTTCGAGCTCGGGTATCGACTCGGGCAGCAGGCTGCGCTGCACCATCTCGGCCATGCGCAGCGCGCCACGCGTGCGACGGTACAGCGACTCCACCAGGTGGCGTCGCAACGACTCAGCGGACTCGCACTCGCTGGGCGTCCACGGTTCGCTGCGTTGATGGACGATCTCGCGCCATCGGTCGAATGACTTGCGCGGGCTGAGCCGCACGCCGTCGCCCTCCCCGACCGCGATCGTCTTGTTGTGCGGGTCGCCGCCCCAGTCGACCGAGCGCAGCACCTCGCGGCGGAACCAGACGGCGTATTGGCCGTCAGGCAGGTTGATCACGAGCGCGCCGGCGGCCGACTGCGGGTCGAGGTCGAGGTCGGGCAGCTCGCCCGACAGCCATTCGCTGCCGGCGATCTCGTCGTCGGCCCCGCGCGCCCAGTCGATGACCGCGGCCACCACCTGCGGCGGCGGAACCGAGCCTCGGGTCTGGTGATCGCCCTGGATGTTGACCACGACACCTTCCGCGGGTACCAAGTCGAGCAGGTCGGGCGCCCCGAGCATGGCCGCCGTCAGCGATTCGCGATCGTCGAGCGTGGCGGCGGTCAGCTTGGCCAGCACCGCTTGGGCGGCCAGCCGCTGGTGCAGCTGTTCGTCCTCGAACCGGTCGACGAGTCGCAACGACAGGGTCGAGCCGAGGAACTCCGCCGCCGCCCGGGTGCCGAACGGTGGCAGATGAGCACCGGCGTAGTGGTGGCAGGCGATAAGCCCCCACAGCCGCCCCTGGCGCAACAGCGAGATCGACATCGACGCGTGCACGCCCATGTTCTGCAGGTACTCAACGTGGATGGGCGAGACGCTGCGCAACGTCGCATAGGTAAGGTCCAGCGGCGTGCCGCTCTCCGGGTCGATACTCGGCAGCAGCGGCGTCGGCGTGTAGTCGACGTCGGAGATGAGCCGAATCCAGTTCTTCTCGTAGAGCGCGCGTGCCTGCGCCGGGATGTCGGTCGACGGATAGTGAAGTCCCAGAAAGGAATTGAGGTCGTCGCGTTTCGCTTCGGCAACGACCTCGCCGTTGTATTCCTCGTCGTAGCGGTACACCATCACTCGGTCGAAGCCGGTCAGACTGCGGACGGCCCGCGCGGCGGTGGCGTAGAGCTCGGCCAGCGTAGCGGCCCGGTTCAATTCCTCCACCGCACCGCGCACGGCCTGATAGGTGTTCGGGAAGGAGAACGGCCGCTCGCCGTAGGCGATCTCGAGCTCCACCAAGAGCACCCCGCCCGGCTCGCGATGCAGGATAACGTCGAATGCTCGTGGTTCACCGGCCACGTCGATCATGCACTCGAGCGGGTTGTGCTGGCGCAAGCTGCCGTAGCTAGAGGCCACCTGCTCGATGCGGGCGGCCTGTTGGTGGCCGACCATTACCGACAGATGCCGGCCGAGGACGGCGTCGGCGGGACGACCGAGCAACTCGGCGACATTGGCACTCACCTGACGCACCTCGAAGGCGGGCTCGCGGACCACCGCGAGCACCCCACGCGGCTGGATACTGCCCGGGATGTGGATCGGCTCGCGAGCGCAGTTTTCGAGGTCGATGGGTGTTCCGACCGGAACGAGATCGTCGATCTGCTGGCCCTCCCCTGCCAGTCGCGGAATCCGAGCCCCGTAGGCCACGGCTTACATGCTCAAGGTCTGTTTGAGCACGCGATTTCCCGCAAAAGCATCCTTACACCGTTCGGCGAGTGAGGGCGACGGCCCGACCGTCTTCAACCAGGTTAGCGAAACTAACGTCGTGATCAGCCAGCCGCTGCCGAAACTGAACCGCCAGCCCATTCAGACCTGGTTGAATCCGCCGTCCGCGGTCAGCGTCGACCCGGTGGTAAAGCTCGACAGATCGCTGGCGAGAAACACCGCGGCATGGGCGATTTCGACGGGGTCGGCGAAGCGTCCCAACGGGATCGTGGCGACACGGCCGGCGCGAAACTCTTCGACCGACGCGTTCGGGTTGGTTTGAGCCGCCAGTGCGTCGCTGCCCGGGGTAGCGGTGGAGCCGGCGACCAGGACATTGACCCGAATGTTGCGGTCGGCGAGTTCGCTGGCCCAGGTGCGGGCAAACGACCGTACGGCCGCCTTGGTGGCGGCGTAGATGCTGAGCCCCGGGCGGCCGCGGTCGGCGGTGGTGGACCCGGTCAAAATGATCGACGCGTTATCGTTGAGCAGCGGCAGCGCCTTTTGGACCGTGTAGACGACGCCTTTGACGTTCGTCGTCAGCAGGGTGTCGAGATCGTCATCGGTGATCTCACCCAGTCGGGAGACCTTGGTGGCGCCGGCGTTGGCCATCAGGATGTCCAGACCGCTGCCGGCCTCCTCGACCTCGGCGTAGAGACGGTCGAGGTCCTCGGGCTTTCCGACGTCGCCGCACACGGCGATTGCGCGGGAGCCTAATTGCATTGCCGCGGAGTCTAATTCGGCTTGCCGCCGGCCCGTGATGAACACCCGGTCGGCACCCTCGGCGATGAACCGCTCGGCGGTGGCCAGACCGATACCCGAATTGGCACCGGTAACGACGGCGGTTTTCTGGTCGAGCAATCCCATCGAGGTCTCCTAAGGCAGCGCAGCGTTTTGCGTTTCAACGCGCCCGCTGCTGCCGGCCTTCCCGGGCCGGCGCTACCGCTATTCGGCGTCGCCGAGGGCAGCCAGGCGCTCACTCACCCGAGCCAGCGCCTCGTCGAAGATCTCCACCTTTTCGCCGCGTTTTTCGTTCGCCGGCTGCGCGGCGCCGCGGGCGCCTTCGGCCTCCACCCGAGCCGCACCCTGACGTCGCAACAAGCTGAAGTTCTTCTCCCGCGCCTGCCTGAGCCGGCTCTGCAATTCCCTCAGCGCCTGCTCGTCCATCCGCTTGAGAGCCTCGGGATGACTCTCGCCGATCAACGCGCTTTCCTGCTGGGTCAGGTTCACATGGTGGGTGCTCACCGTAAATTCATAGCCTGCACCGCGCACCGCGGCGCGTCGAATCGCCAGACGTCATGCCGAACCGTCACCGCGGGGACACTTCACGTTCACACCGCCGCCCACACCCATAACAGAGCATCCGCTCTGTTATGGTGTCGCCATGCCTCGCCCCCGGGTGCTCGATCTGTCCCAGTTGATGGATATGGCCGAGCGCCTGGCCGCAGAATCCGGACCTCGTGCCGTCACCATTCGCGCTCTTTCGGACGCAACGTCGATGTCGAATGGGGCGATCTATCACGCATTCGGATCCCGCGCAGGATTGCTGGGCCACGTGTGGCTGCGCGCCGCGAAGAGATATCTCTGCGTCCAACGTGCGGCGGTTGGGCAAGCACTGTCGTCCGGCACCTCGCGGGAGCCGGTGGTGGACGCGGTGGTCGCCGCCGCCCGGTGTCCGGCGACCTTCTTCCATCAAGATCCCGTCTCGGCCCGATTCCTGCTCGCGGTGCACCGGGACGACCTCTTCGAATCCGGTGACTTACCCGGCGAGTTGGCCGACGATTTGCGTCGGCTCGATCACGAGCTGGGCGGTTTGCTCATCGAGCTCAGCGAACGCATGTGGAACAGACGCGACCGCTGCGCGGTAGCCGCCATTCGCGCCTGCGTTGTCGAATTGCCGACTGCCCTGGTGATTCGCGGCCAGGAGCCGCCCGACAGCGCGGCGTTGCAACGGCTCGACGTCGCCGTGCGTGCGGTGCTGACGCTGACACCCCCGGTCAAGACATCCACCAAGAAGAAACAAGGGAGTACACCATGACCGTGACGGTGCAACGCGAAGGGTCCATCGCGATCTTGACGTTGGGAGAAGACGAAAACCGTTTCTCACCCGAATGGCTGGACACCGTCAACTCTCACCTGACGGACATCGAGAACAACGCCGACGCTCTGGTTACCGTGGGCACCGGCAAGTTCTACTCCAACGGTCTCGACCTGGATTGGCTGTCCGCGAACAACAGCCGCGGTGATTGGTACATCGAAGCGGTGCAAGGTCTGCTTGCTCGCGTCCTCAACTTTCCGCGGCCCACGGTCGCAGCGGTCAACGGCCACGCCTTCGGCGCGGGCGCCATGCTGGCCATCGCACACGACTACCGCGTGATGCGATCGGACCGCGGCTACTACTGCTTTCCCGAAGTCGACATCAAGATCCCCTTCACCAAGGGCATGGCGGCACTGGTGCAGGCCAAACTGTCGCCGCAGACGGCGGTTACGGCCATGACGACCGGCCACCGATTTACCGGCCCCGATGCGCAGGCCGCCGGTCTCGTCGACGAGACCGCCCCGGACGAAGAATTGGTCAGTGCCGCCGTCAGGCGGCTGCAGCCACTACTCGGCAAAGACCGCGGCACCCTCGGAGCCATCAAAACCACGATGTACGCCCCGGTCACGGCGGCCCTGCGTTCGGTGGGCGACTAGCAACACCGCCGCATGTCACGCCAGACGCAAACCCGGTAATGGAGTAGTGAACTACTCGTGCGGCCGCGCACGATCCGGCAGGACAATTCTCCCACCGAAAGTACATGCCAAGAGCAAGAGCATTATGTGCGCACGGGCCGGGGCGCGTACCCGATGTCGTTGTGCACCAGGAGCTCTCGTTTGGAGGTAGAGCGATGTTTGGAATCGGCAGACACGGCGGAAACGGCGCGGGCGACTCCGTGGCGAGGGCGGCGAAGATTACGGGACTCTTTGCGCTGTGCGCGGCCGTTGTCACCGCGATCCCGCCGTCGATCAATTTGCTCAGCAGCGACAAACAACCGCCGTCGTTGACAAACCCCGCAACCGCGCCAACGACGACCACTTTGGCGAAAGTGCCCGATAGCGGTCTGACGTTCGGTCCATTGAAGAACGGGAAACTCACCGTGGCGGGGTCTGCTCAAAGAGACGTCCTCGGCATGTACGTGATGATCGGCCCGAAGCCGCCGGGTGGGTACGACACGGGCTGCGGGGTGGTAACCGACGGGCGCTGGCAAGTCGAGGTTCCCACCGATCCATCGTGGCCGAAATACCCACTGATGACCGTCCCCGCCTACCGCTCCTGCACCGTTGCCGGCAGCGCGACCGGCCTCGATTTCACTTTTCAGCGCACCGCGACGACGACGCCGCCGACCCCACCTCCGGGTCAGATCTTGGATTGCACCAAACAAAACGGCCCCAGCTGCCTTACCGGCCCGGGCTTCGGACCACCGACGGTCTACCAGCCGAATCAATGACGCGGTGACTGCTACTCGGTTGTGATTCCCGCCAGTTCCCTTGCCACAGCGTCGAATGCGTGCAGCGTGTCCCACAGCATCTGCGGATCTCCCGCGTCCGGCTGGGTGGATAACTTGACGGCGACCAGCTCGGCGTCCCGGTTGACGTAGATCATCTGGCCACACATCCCCTGGCACAACACAATGTTGTTGCCCGGGTAGGGAAACCACACTTGGTTGCGGTACATGCCGCCGGGCATCTGGGTGTCGTCGGGGCTGGCGGCAAACGCTTCACGCGAGTCCGGACCGCCGTCGACAGTGTCGGCGATCCAAGCGGCCGGGACCACTTGCCGCCCGGTCAACGAGACACCGTCGTGCAAGAACAGCGACCCGAATCGGATCATGTCGGTCAGACAGGCGTTGATGCCGCCGTCGAAGAATCCGGTCCCGGCCGTGTCGACGGCGATGGTGGCATCGCGTTGGGCGCCGATCCGGCTCCACACCAGCTCCGACATCAGCCCGGGCATCCGCTGGGCGCCGGCCACCTCGCAGATCCAGCCCAGTACGTCGGTTTCGCACGAGCGATATTCGAACGGGCCGCCGTGTGCCGACTTCTGCTGCAGGGTCAACAGGAAGTCGCGCAGCGTGGACGGGACGTCGGAGTTGCTCGTCGGCGCCCATCCCATCGCCTGGTCGAGAACGTGGATCTCCGCGGTCGGATGAAGGTAGTTGTCCGAGAACGCGATACCCGACCGCATGTCCAGCAGGTGGCGCACCGTCGCACCGGAGTAACCGCAATTATCCAGAGCGGGAACGTATTTCGTGACCTGCGCGTCAAGATCGATCGCGCCGGCGCCGTGCAACACGCCTACCACCGCACCCACCAGCGACTTGCTCACCGAGAACAGCAGGTGCCGGGTCTCGGCACCCATGCCGTCGAGGTACTCCTCGGCCACGATCGACCCGCGGTGGGCGACGGCCCACCCGTCGGTAGCTGTGCCGGTCATCACCGCGCCCACGGTGGTGGTCGTCCCTTCGGTGCTGATCACCGGGATCTCGGCGATCGGGGCGCCGGCCGCGGGCAACGCCGCGACCGGACCGTTCCCGCGCGGGATCACCGCGGTCGGGACGAAATCCTCGATGTGCTGGAACGACCAATGCGCATACGGCGGCGACAGCCAGTTGTCCAGCGAGATACCGGCCGGGCGGCTCACGCTCGTGCGACGAGCCGCGAGACGATCGGCGCGGCCGGTGTCAGGGGCGTCGAGACGAACTTCGCCTTCATCCCCTTGACCCAGCGCTGGCAGCGCTCGCTGAGCTGATAGTCGTCGGTCTGCAGGTGTGAGCGAGTGACGAGGACGCCGAGTTGGGCGCCCTCGGACCGCAAGTCGCCGGGCGCCGCTACACGCATGTAAAAGGCCTCGGAGCCGTCGAGCAGCGTCGCCCAGTCGTTGGCGGTACGCGAAAAGGAGACCCGACCGTCGTCGTCGATGCGCCATACCCCGGTGCGTGGCGTCGCGGTGAAGATTTCGATATCCGGGGACGTCTCCGTGATGATCACCTGGCCCCAGACTTCGTCTTCGCCATAGCCGCGCTCCCAGCGCGCGTTGATCTCGTCGATGTCTAACTCGTACTCCACGTCCATGTACTCGAGCAGGTGAAAGAGAAACAGCGGCATGTCGGCGTAGGCCTCGGTGGTCAAGTTCGTCATCGGGCTGGCGCCGGACAGACGCGGATTCACCTCGCCGAGGTACAGCTCGTCGGAGTCGAGGTCGTGCAGCAGATCCACCTCGAAATAGCCGAGGTAGCCCTCGCGGCGCATGACGTCGCCCAGCTTTGCCACCATTTCTCGCGCGGCGTGGGTCTGGGCGGGCGGCAACACCTCGCGCCAGATGTCATTGCCACACCAGCTGCCCCGGCTGGGGGTGAGCTCGGAATACCCGACGAGACTCGTCATCGCGGGTCCGACCACGGTGCCGTGCCGGGTCACGGCACCCTCGAGGCAGACCTCCACGTTGCGGATGCGCTTCATCACCTTGAGTTCTTGCTGCGAGGAGAGCTCACCCGCGTGCTCGTCCCAGTCGCGCTGACCGCGCACGAAGAACGTCCCGCTGCCGGCGTTGCCATACGCGATCGAGATGACGAGGTCGTCTCCCAATCCGGCGCTTTGTGCCAGCGCCTGCAATTCGTCGTAGGAGCCGGCGCGCCCGATCACGTTCGGGACGCTGGGGATACCCGCCTCGTTGGCCAGGCGGGTCATGACGATCTTCGAGCCCAGGCGCTGGCGCAGCTCGATCGGCGGATGCATCACCTCGAGACTCGCGGACCGGGCGAGGGCCTGGATCTCCTCGTTCAGCATCACAAAGCAGCACTTGCCACCGGGGCCTTTGCCCGCGACAAACTCGAGTGTTTCGGGATCCGACAGCAGGTGGCTGCACACCTCGTCCATCGAGTCGAAGTCACGGCGATCGCGCCGCCGGGGCACGAACACGCGCGAGTGGGTGCCCTCGAAAGAGTCAAAGTAGGTGAGGTAGAAGAAGTTTCGTATCCAGCGGTCAACGCCGAGCAGATTGAACGGCGTCGGCGAGATGAAGTACAGCGGCACCTTGTTCGTGTGGAAGAACGCGCGTATGTCCGACAGACCGTTCAGCACGCGACGCTCGGGCTCCGGCGCCACGATCACGCCTGCCGCGGTGACGTCGCGGCTCGAGCGTCTTCGGTCAACACGGCGAACTCAGGTATCTGCATGCCCACAAGTGTGCCCTTGCCACTGGCCGTGCGCAGCGTCTCGGAGCATCCGGGTTGCAGGCGTCGTGTGCCTCAGGGCGAGAGCTGGACATGGCCCCCCGGCGGGCGCGGCGACGGCGGAGGTGGCGGCGGCGGAGGTGGAAGCGGCGGCGGAGGCGCCTCAGGTGCCGGCGCGGGTCCTTGCTCCTGGGGTGGGGGTGCCTGTGGTTGCGGCTTAGGGGCCTGCGGCTGTTGTGCTCGCGGCGGCGGCGACGCCACCGGCGGCTCGAGCGGCTTTGCCGTCGGCGCCGGGATGCCTGGCGGCGGATCCGGTGTGATGTCCCCCAGGGGAGCCGGGCTGATCCGTCCCCTGAGCAGCACGCCGCGCGCGCCACGTGCGGAAACGTTTGCCGAACGGGCCCCGTCCGGCATCCCGACGGCAGCCTGGTGCATCGGCCCGCTCGTCACAACGGCCACACTCAAGCTGATCAGGGCTGCGATCACCACTACCAGCGCAGGTATTGCCCGCCTGCCGATAGCCGTCGCGCCAGACGGCGCCATCTCGCCACGATTCGATTCGGTCGTACCCGTGCGCGACCGTCGCGCCCCTCCCCTCATCTGCGAGTGCGCGCGAAAGCCGAGTGGTGATTCACGGTTGCAGCCAGTTACGATTTCCATCATTGCAGGCGTTGGTTGCCTCCATTGTTACCGGTTGGTGTCGATCTAATGAGACGCCGAGCAGGTGACACCGACGAAGCGGGAAACGTGCCGTGCGCATCCACATCACCAGGGTTGCAGGCGCTCTGGTCAGCGTCCCGGCGATGCTGTCCGTCGCGATCGCGTGTGCCGGCGCGGCGGGCGCCGACGCGCAGGAAGATCAGTTCGTGGCGACGCTCGCGCAGCTACAGATTCCCGTCATCGACAACGTGCCCGGGCTGGTCTACCGGGCCCGCGAAATCTGTGGCGAACTCGATAGCGGCGCCTCGTTTCAGTCCGTCGTCGACGAGGAAACGAATACGACCTACGCGGGCAGTCCGTCCTTACACCTGGTGCCCGATCGCGTTACCCGCACCGCGGTCAAATTCGTCACGGCATCAGTGACGGTCTACTGCCCCAGCCATCAAGGCCAAATCCCTTAGTTAGTGTTGCAGCACAACAGATTTCATACTCGCTGCTTGTCGTGGGCAGGGTTGCCATCCCCCGAAATACCCTGTGCCGTGCCATGGTTCGCGATGGCGGCCGCAGCGCCCGGCAGGCGCCAACGAGTATCACATAACCGACAACCGTGGTCGCAGCTGTGTGGTTACATTTGCTGGACGGGTGGGGTTTTCGCATCCCGGCCGCCGGCCCCTCGATGTGCTCGGCACGGGCGGATGCGGCGAACAACCAGTTCAGGGCCGTCGACCGCATACATCTGATGCTGGGCATCAATTCCTACCCCGGCCGCAAGCAAGATCAGCTCCGCGTACAACGTGGCCGCACCCGGAAACGGTTTCTGCCTCCTCAACACGCAGGGCAAACGCGACAAGGGCGAGCCCGAGCACAACCCAGAACTGCGCATCAACAATGACTTTGGCACCGAGGCCATCGAAGGTCTGATCGACAGCGGCTGACGCACCTACCGGTGGCCACCGAAACGATCTGTGCCCCAGCCGTATTCGTCGGAGATTAGCGCTCGGCCTCGTCTTCGACTGGCCAACCGACTGCGGCCAATCGCCGCTTGACCCGCTCGGTGTCTTCGGGCGACGGCATCTCGTCAGTCAGCTTGGTGATTGCGACTCGCACGTCTGTGATGTCCACCGACTGATTGTTGCGAGAGATCACCGCAGCGGCGACAGCGATGACATCGTCGTCGGAAAGGCGGCGACGAAGCAGGGCGAGTAGCGGCACGTAGTCGCGCGTCGGAATACCTTCGGGGTAGCCGGCGCGCAGGAAACCCACAACCCGCATTACTACTTCCGACAGCGACATCGACTCCCCCGCTCTTCGACTCCCTGGGTTAACAACCCTTGCTGGTCCCACCACAAGCGGGGAACCCCTTTCACCCATCAGAAACGGCCTGTTAACAGTTTGTCCAACGGGGCCACCGTTTGTACTGGTCCGCTTAAGGTTGCAACATGCGCACCGCGTTCCACCAGCAGCTCGATTCGCTCACCGCAACACTGAGCGAGATGTGCGGCCTGGCGGGTGAGGCGATGGAGGGGGCGACTCACGCGCTACTACAGGCAGACCTGACGATGGCCGAAGGTGTGATCGCAAGCCACGCGCGCCTCGTCCAGATGCGCAGTGCGGCCGAGGATGCTGCATTTGCGTTGCTGGCTCTACAAGCGCCGGTCGCAAGCGATCTGCGAACCGTGGTTGGGTCCATGCAGAGCGTCGCGGATGCCGAACGAATGGGAGGCTTGGCGCTACACGTCGGCAGGATCGCACGCCGCCGCCACCCAGACCGCGCGTTACCTGAAGAAGTGGCTGGCGACTTCGCCGAGATGGGACGGATTGCAGTGGATTTGGGCCGAAGCGCACGAGATGTCGTCCTCTCACGCGATCCGGAGCAGGCCGCGCAGATCAGCCGTGATGACGAGGAGATGAACCGGCTGCACCAACACCTATTCACAGTCCTCAAAGAGAAAGACTGGCCGCACGGTGTCTCGACCGCTGTTGATGTCACGCTGTTAGGCCGCTTTTACGAGCGTTTCGCCGACCACGCCGTCGAAATCGGACGTCGTGTCATATTTCAGGCAACCGGTGAAGCCCCCGTGGAATGATTGCTTCGCCTTACCCTACTCGAATCGGGTTGTGCAACAGCCAATTTCGAGTACCGACACTCGCCGCACGGTAGGTGGTAGCCGGACTAAAGTACGTGCCACCTGATGGCATCGACCCGCATACATTGCCCTGGGCTGCCGTTCGCCCACTCATGTTCGGACGCGCCCGGCTTGCTGGTCCTTCAGGATCTCGTCGATGTCAGAATAAAATCGAGTGCACGGTTTCCGGCCGCCGATCGTTGTTCAGCAAAGGGGAGCTCGAGCGGATGGATCGACCGAACAGCGGGATCAGCCGACGCGGATTGTTGTTCGCTGTCGCGGGCGCCGTCGCGCTGACCGCGGTGAACCAGCCGACGCAAGCGTCGGCGATCATGCAGAAGTCGTCCCCCGGCCCGGTCGGGCCCGCGGCGCGCGCGGACCTCGCGGAGCGGGCGGTCATGGAACGGCACGTGCACACGCTCTGGTGGCAGTCGGGGCTGCAACTGGGCACGCTGCACTGGCCGTCGTCCCTGTTCGACCAATTGTTGTTGTTCCGTTGGTGTTATTGGTGGCAGGCACACCTGCTGGACTGCGCCGTCGATGCCGCGTACCGCGCACGCACCCCCGAGCGCATCGACCGCATCGGTGCCATCGCGCACGGCATTCACACCCGCAATCTCGCCACCTGGACCAACTCGTACTGCGACGACATGTCGTGGCTGGTGCTGGCGCTCGAACGCGCCGACAGGCTGCTCGGCGTCCGGTTCGACGACGCCATTCCGAAGCTGCGAACCGCGCTGCTCGACGGCTGGAATCCGGCCGTCGGCGCGGTGCCGTGGAAGATCGGCCACGATTACTACAGCACCTCCGGAATCGGTCCGACCGGCATCGCGATGGCGCGCCTGGGCAACCTGTCCCGGGCAGAACGGCTCGCCGACTACCTGAACTCCCGGCTGCGCGACAGCGCAAGCGGCCTCATCTTCGACGGCGTGCACGAACCCAGCGGGCGGATGGACCGCTCCCTGCTGACCTACTGTCAGGGCGTGGCCATCGGGTTGGAGACCGAATTAGCCCTGCGGACAAACGATTCGATCCACCGTGACCGCGCGGCGGCGCTCGTCGCCGGTACCGCGAACAGGCTCGCCGACGGGGGGGTGATCGCCGGGTGCGCCGGGAACGACTCCGGGCTGTTCATGGGCATCCTTGCCCGCTATCTCGCCCAGACCGCGCTGGCCCTGGGCGACACCACCGCCGCGCAGCTCGTACACGCCTCCGCCCGGGCCGCCTGGGACAACCGCGCCGAAGTGGACGGGCTGCCACTGTTCGGTGCGCATTGGAACCGCCCGGTCACCGCGCCGGCGGGCCTGGAAACCTTTACCCAGTTCGCCGACTCGTCGCATGCGTCCCCGCCGAACCCGAGCCGCGATCTCTCCATACAGCTGAGCGCGTGGATGCTGCTCGAGGCGGATTACCAGCTCACCGCCGCCGGGCACTGAGCCCGCGCCGGCTCCGAGCGGCGCGCCGAGGCGCGACATGCGCTCACTCACTGGCTTCGAGTTCGCGGTGCCGACTCAGTCGCGCCGACGTTGGACTCGGTCTCCAACTTTTCGAGCGCCTGCTGAAGAAGGAGCACGTTGTCTGCCCCGACGCTATCGACGAAGTGCGACAACGCGGCGCGGCGGCCCGTCGAATCGGCGATCTCGGCCAGCGCACCGAGCATCAACTCGGCGACCAATTCGTCGAGGCCGTGCGCCGCGACGTATCGGTAGGCACGATCGTTGCGGTATTGGACGACGAGGCCTTTCTCAGCGAGTCGCCGCAGGACCGTCATCACCGTGGTGTACGCGAGATTGCGCCTCGTAGAAACCGCGAGGTGTATCTCACGTACGGTCTGCGGCCCCGGATCGCTCCATAGCCGCTCCATCACGCAGCGTTCGAGCGGACCCAGCCTCCGGTCGGGCATGACGACACTCCTGCCCCGGATCAGTTCCGGTTCTAACCGAGCCCACGGTAGCGACGACCGCGTTCACGAGGCCTCACCCATCGGGTGGACGTACGGGGTATCTGCGACCTTCGGCGATCCCGAAGCGACCGGACGCGCGGGTCGATGTGCGAAACGGTTGATTGTCGGTCGCAAACTTGCTCAGGAATGTCCTGCAAATCACTTGCAACTAATTCATCGTCGGCACTACCTTTTGCATGGGGTTGCAAGCCGCGCCAAAGGAGCCGCGTCGTGGTTGATGGTGTCGGTGAACGGAAACGCTCGCTGCGCTTTGGATGGCAGACCGCATTAACGCCGCCGGAGTGGCGGCGCATTTCAGTCATGGTCGCGGTGATCGTGGCGCTGCATCTCATCGGCTGGTTCACTCTGCTGCTGATCGTTGAGCCGGCACGACTAAGCGTGGGCGGCAAGGCCTTTGGCATCGGCGTCGGGCTGACTGCCTACGCGCTCGGTCTGCGGCACGCCTTCGACGCCGACCACATCGCCGCCATCGACAACACCACCCGCAAGCTGATGAGCGACGGCCAGCGTCCCCTGGCCGTCGGGTTCTTCTTCTCACTGGGCCACTCCACCGTGGTGTTCACACTGGCGATGCTGCTGGCTATCGGGACCAAGGCGATCGTCGGGCCGGTCCAGAACGACTCGTCGGCACTGCATCACTACACCGGTCTGATCGGCACCAGCGTCTCGGGCGTGTTCCTGTACCTGATCGCGATCCTCAACGCAATCGTGCTGATCGGAATCCTGCGGGTATTTCTGCGATTGCGCCGCGGCCAATACGACCCGCACACCGATGCCGCCGAGCTGGAACGGCAACTGAACCAGCGCGGATTTCTCAACCGCTTCCTCGGCAGATTGACGCGTTCGATCACCAACTCGTGGCACATGTACCCCATCGGCCTGCTGTTCGGCCTCGGTTTCGACACCGCCACCGAGGTCGCCCTGCTCGTGCTGGCCGGGACCAGCGCCGCGGCCGGGCTGCCCTGGTACGCGATCCTGTGTCTGCCAGTGTTGTTCGCGGCCGGCATGTGCCTGCTGGACACCATCGACGGCTCGTTCATGAACTTCGCCTACGGCTGGGCGTTCTCCAACCCGGTGCGCAAGATCTACTACAACATCACGATCACCGGACTGTCCGTCGTCGTGGCGTGGGTGATCGGCAGCATCGAACTACTCAACCTGTTCACCGAACAACTGGGATGGCGGGGCCCCTTCTGGGACTGGCTCACCGGTCTCGACCTCAACACCGCCGGCTTCGTCGTCGTCGCCCTCTTCGTAGCCACCTGGGCCACGGCGCTGCTCGTCTGGCGCTACGGCCGCATCGAAGAGAAGTGGACCGCCCCCTCCGACAGCACGACCTAGATTCACCGGGGTATCCGCTTCCCATCACGGGCGATATGCGTTCCAGCGGTTACTCTTTCGCCTCCCCCATCCAGGGGTGATTACCACGTAACGATCGGCCGTAGGGTATCGCCAACGCCCGGCCGCGCCTTTCGGGGCGGCCCAATCTGCGGAAAGAGAGACCCGTGAGATCTTCGATTCGGACGTGACGACGGTGGTCTCGCTTGCGACGTTGCACGACTGCTTGCTGCTCGATCTCGACGGCACGCTGTTTCGCGGAACACGTGCGGTCGACGGCGTCCCTGAAGCGCTTTCGCTGACCACAACCCGCAAGCTCTTCTTGACCAACAACGCATCACGCAGCGCGGCCGAGGTCGCACAACACCTGTGCGAGTTAGGATTTGACGCGAGCCCGCATGACGTCGTCACCAGCGGCCGGTGCGCGGCACTGCTGCTCGGTGCGGAATTGGCCCCGGGTTCGCGGGTGCTGGTCATCGGCTCGGACGCACTGTCGGCCGAGGTCAACGAGGCCGGCCTACAGCCTGTTCGGCGATGGACCGACGGCCCGGATGCGGTGGTGCAGGGATTCTCTCCAGACATCGGTTGGCGTGATCTCGCCGAGGCGGCCCTGGCGATTGGCGCCGGGACACCGTGGGTCGCAACCAACCCCGACCTCACCGTGCCGACCGAGCGTGGCCTGGTGCCCGGAAACGGTTCTCTGGTGGCGGCGCTGCGTGCGGCGACCGGTGCGCAACCGCGAGTGGTCGGCAAGCCGCACGGCTTCATCTTCCGGGAAGCGCTATCCCGCGGCCACTTTCAACGGCCGTTGATGGTCGGGGATCGGCTCGACACCGACATCGCCGGTGCGAACTCCGCCGGGCTGCCCAGCCTGTTGGTGCTCAGCGGGGTGAGTAGCGCGGCGGACGCGATCCGTGCGCAGCCGGCGCAGCAGCCGACGTACATCGCCGCGGACCTGCGCGGAATCCACCACGACGACCCGGCAAGTCTCAGCTATCACCGCAGGTAGGTCACCGGTCGGCGCCCGCGTGCCCCCGCCCGACCACCCGAGCGGGGGATGAACCAACGTCTCGCCGCTCCGACCATGGGTAGGTATCTTGCTGCCCGCCGGAGGTCCCGCGCATGCTCACCCGTCACACCACGCTGGTCAAGTTCCTGATCGAGGAGCGCCGCCGCCACCCCGAAGCCAGTGGCGAACTGAACTCGCTGATCCTCGATGTCGCCCTTGCCTGCAAAGCCATCTCGACCCGGGTGGCGCAGGGCGAGCTCGGCGGTGTCTTGGGTGCTGCCAATGTGGTGAACGTCCAGGGTGAGGAGCAGCAAAAGCTCGACCTACTGGCCAACGACTACTTCTTGCGCGCCAACGAGTGGGGTGGCCAGGTGGCGGGAATGGCCTCCGAGGAGCTGGCCGATCCGTATCTACTGCCCGCGCAATATCCGCGCGGCAAGTACTTGCTGGTGTTCGACCCGCTCGACGGCTCGTCGAATATCGACGTCAATGTCTCAGTGGGAAGCATCTTTTCGATTCTGCGTGCGGCCAGTCCGGGTGCGGACCCGTCGCTCGAGGACTTCCTACAGCCCGGCTCACAGCAAGTGTGTGCCGGCTACGCGATCTACGGCCCGTCGACCATGCTGGTGCTGACCGTCGGTACCGGCGTACACGCCTTCACGTTGGATCCCACGCTCGGAGAATTCGTCCTGACCCGCCCGTCGATCCAAATCCCGAATGCTACCCGCGAATTCGCCATCAATGCCTCGAACAGGCGGTTCTGGGAGCCCGCGGTCCAGCGATACATCGACGAGTGCCTGGCCGGCCGGACCGGTCCACGTGGCAAGGACTTCAACATGCGGTGGGTCGCGTCGCTCGTCGCCGAGACGCACCGGATCCTGAGCCGCGGCGGTGTATTCCTGTACCCGCGTGACACCAAGGACCCGGAAAAGCCGGGACGCCTTCGGCTGCTGTACGAAGCCAGCCCGATCGCGTTCCTGGTCGAGCAGGCGGGCGGGGCGGCCAGCACCGGCCGTCGACGCCTCCTCGACGTCATCCCGACCAGCCTGCATCAGCGTGTCCCGTTGATATTCGGAGCGGCCGATGAGGTCAAGCTGATCGAGGACTACCACCGCCAGGACTACGTACGGCCCTCCACGTCGCCGCTATACGGGGTCCGTGGTCTGTACCGCAGCGTTGTTGGTTAGCCCAATCGCCCACTCATCTTTGGAGGCAACACATGTCGCGTCTGCACCCGATCATTTCGGTTACCGGATCCTCTGGGGCGGGGACGACCTCCGTCATGCGGACTTTCGATCAGATCTTCCGCCGTGAAGGCATCAATGTCGCGTTTGTCGAGGGCGACAGCTTTCACCGATACGACCGAGTCGCGATGAAGGCGGCGATCGCCGATGCTCACGCCCGCGGCGATCACTCCTTCAGCCATTTCGGACCGGAGGCCAACCTGTTCGACGAGCTGCAAAGCCTCTTCGAGACCTACGGCGAGACGGGTACCGGCAAGGTGCGGCGTTACCTGCATGACGAAAAAGAGGCCGAACCCTATGGACAGGAACCGGGTACCTTCACGCCGTGGGAGGAGATTCCCGAGGACACGGACATGCTGTTCTACGAAGGGCTACACGGCGCGATCGTCACCGACGAGGTGAACGTCGCCGCGCATGCCGACCTGCGGATCGGCGTGGTGCCGGTGATCAACCTCGAATGGATCCAGAAGTTACACCGCGACAAAGTGACTCGCGGATACACCTCCGAAGCGGTGACCGACACCATTCTGCGACGCATGCCCGACTATCTGAACTACATGTGCACCCAGTTCTCGCACACCGATGTCAATTTCCAGCGGGTGCCGGTCGTCGACACGTCCAACCCCTTCATCGCCCGATCGATACCGACCGCCGATGAATCGATGCTGATTATCCGATTCCGCGACCCGCACGGCATCGACTTTCCGTATCTGCTTGCCATGCTGCATGATTCGTTCATGTCGCGCCCGAACACCATTGTGTGTCCTGGCGGCAAGATGGATCTGGCCATGCAGCTGATCTTCACACCGATGGTGCTGCGACTGCTGGAACTACGCAAAGCACAGCTGTCGGCGGCGCACTAACCACGCCTCGGTGGTGGCGCCACCGCATCGATCCCGGCGTGGGCGATCGCCGGATTGATGACATCCAGAGCGGGTTTCGGATACATACCCAGGATGACGAGCAGCACCAGCAATGGAACGACGACGGCCAGTTCACGGGGCCGCAAATCACGCAGCGCAACGTCTTCTTGCCGCTTGGGACCGGTCATCAGCCGTTGGTATAGCCAAAGGACATAAATCGCGGAAAGCACCAGCGCGGTCGCGGCCACCACCGCAAACGCCGGGTACCGGGCGAATGTGCCGACCAACACCAGAAACTCGCTGACGAAGGGTGCCAGCCCGGGCAAGGCCAGCGAAGCCAGGCCGGCGATCAGGAACGTTCCGGCCAGTACCGGAGCGACCTGCTGTATTCCGCCATACTCCGCGATAAGGCGGGTGCCCTTACGCGACACCAGAAATCCGGCAGTCAGAAACAATGCAGCGGTCGCCACGCCGTGGTTGACCATGTACAGCGTCGCGCCGGATTGACCCTGGTCGGTCATCACGAAAATACCGAGGACGATGAAGCCGAAATGGCTGATCGACGTATAGGCGATCACGCTCATGATGTCGCTCTGCCCGATGGCGACCAAGGCGCCATAGATGATCGCGGCAACCGCGAGCGTCACAACCAACGGCCGAAACAGGATTGTGCTGTCGGGAAATAGGTTTAGACAGTAGCGGAGCATCCCGAAGGTACCGATCTTATCGACGACGGCCATCATCAACACAGCGGTCACCGGCGATGCTTCGGTGGCTACCCCCGGCAACCAGGTGTGCAGCGGCCACAGCGGTGCTTTGACGGCGAAGGCGAACATGAAGCCGAGAAAGACAAGGTTCATGACCGCGGGACGGGATGCATTCGCGCCGGAGGTCACCGCGGCCACCATGGCGCGGAAATCGAAGGTTCCGCCCATCGCCAGGTTCAATCCGATCAGCGCGGCCAGCATCAGCAATCCACCAAACAGGCTGTACAGCAAGAACTTCAGCGCGGCACGAGGGGCGCCCGGGCCCCCGTAACGGCCGATCAAGAAAAACATGGGGATCAGCATCGCTTCGAAGAAGACAAAGAAGAGCAGGACGTCCAGCGCTAGCAGCGAGACGAGCATCATCGACTCGACCACCAGCATCAGCGCCAGATAACCGCGCGGTTGTTCGGTGTCATTCCACCCGGCGATCAGTAGGAACGGCATCAGCACCGTCGTCAAGATCACCAGCACCAAGGCGACGCCATCCACCCCGACGATGTATCCGGCCCCGAAAGAGCTGATCCATGAATGGCTTTCGACGAACTGGTATTGGGGTGCCGCCGGATCGAAGAGAACGGCCAACGTGCCGGCGATCACCAGAACGCCGGTGCAGACGCCGACAGCGGCGTACTTGACCACCGTCGGCCGGTTGGCCGGCATCGACACGACCAGAAACGCTCCCGCCAGAGGCGTCAGCCATAAGGCACTCAACAATGGAAACTGACTCACGACAGCTTCCCCACCACCATGCTCAACAGCAGCATGGTGGCTCCGAGGAAGATCGCCAGCGCATACGAGCGCGCGAATCCAGTCTGGGCCCTGCGGATCTGTGTTGAGCCACCACCGACGAGGCGCGCGATGCCTTCGACCGCGGCGTCGATTCGCCCGCGTTCCACGTCGACCAGGTTCCGCGAAAGGCGTTGGCCGGGCCGCATGAACGCGGCCTCGTTCACGCTGTCGGCAAATAGGTCGCGGCGAGCCGCGATGACCAATATCGACACCCACTCCGAGGCGGTGGCCCGCACTGGGCGAGTGCCGTAGCTGCGATAGCCGATGGCGACGCCGAAAGCGACGATGGTCAAGGTGATACCCGTGAGCGCCCAGTCGGGCTCGGGCGGCGACAAGGCGGCCGAGTGGTTCGCGTCGGTCACCGGTTGCAGCCAACGTTGCAGGGTTCCGCCGACGGCAAGCATCGCCCCGGCACCGAGTGAGCCCAGGGCCAGCACCAGCATGGGTACGGTCATGATGACGGGTGATTCATGGGGGTGGGCGTCCGGGCGCCAGCGAGGTTGGCCGAAAAACGTCATCACCATGACCCGGGTCATGTAGAACGCCGTCAGTCCGGCGCCGAGCAGCGTGACCGTGCCCAGCACGGCACCACGGACACCGCCCGCCGCGAAGGCGGTTTCGATGATCGCGTCCTTGGAGAAGAACCCGGCCAGGGGCGGGGCGCCGATAATCGCCAGATAACCGAGCCCGAAGGTGGCGAAGGTGATCGGCATCGCCCTGCGCAAGCCGCCGTAGCGGCGCATATCGGTCTCGTCATTCATGGCGTGCATCACCGATCCGGCGCCCAAGAACAGCCCGGCCTTGAAGAAGCCATGCGTGAGTAGGTGCATGATCGCCACGGCATAGCCCGCCGGTCCCAGACCGGCGGCCAGCACCATGTAGCCGATCTGCGACATGGTCGAGGCCGCCAGGGCTTTCTTGATGTCGTCCTTGGCGCAGCCGACGATCGCACCGAACAGTAGTGTGACCGCTCCGACAATCACCACCGCAGTGCGGGCGACGGGGGCCGCATCGAACACGGGAGCCGAGCGCACGATCACATACACGCCGGCGGTAACCATGGTCGCTGCGTGGATCAGCGCACTGACCGGAGTCGGGCCCTCCATCGCGTCGCCGAGCCACGACTGCAATGGAACCTGTGCGGACTTGCCACAGGCGGCCAGCAGCAAGGCCAAGCCGATCAGGGTGAGGGTGTGCTGCGACGCCGACGACACCTGGCCGAATACCCCTGCATAGGAAAGGTTCCCGAGGTTGGCGAACATCATCACCATCGCCAGTGCCAGCCCCACGTCACCGACCCGGTTGACGATGAAGGCCTTCTTGGCCGCGGTCGCCGCGGCCGGTCTATCCGACCAGAATCCGATGAGTAGGTACGACGCTAAACCGACACCCTCCCAGCCCAAGTAGAGTCCGAGATAGTTGTCGGCCGTCACCAACATCAGCATCGCTGCCACGAACAGGTTCAGGTAGCCGAAGAATCGGCGTCGCGCCGGGTCGTCGCGCATATAGCCGATCGAATACAGGTGGATCAACGCGCCGACACTGGTGACCAGCAGGACGAAACACACGCTCAAAGCGTCCAGTTGCAGACCGAAGTCGACATTGAGCGTGCCCATCGGCACCCAGGTGAACAATGTCTCGTGCAGCACGCGATCTGGCGCGGCGCGCTGCACCATGTCGGCGAAAAGCCATAGCCCCCAGCCGAACGACATCAGCACGGTGGCGCAGCCAAGTAGGTGCCCCCAGGCATCGGTGCGCATGCCGCCGAGCAGCATGATCGCCGCACCGGTCAATGGCAACGCGATCACCAACCATATGAGCGGCGCCATGTGTCAATGCCCGAGCATTTTGACGTCGTCCGTGTCGACGCCAGGGTCGGCGCGGTGATCGTCGCGGCCCGAAACCATCGTGGCGGTCAACGAGACCGCGACCTCGCACACCACCGCTACTGCGACCACTACGAGAACCATGATGAGAAGATGGGGATCCACAGCTCGTAGCTTGCGCAGTCCGGCCGGTCCGCTGATCACCGAATCGGGGGATGCGTCAGGTGGTTTCGCAGTACCTTTCAGTGTCGCAGCGCGCCCACGCCCGCCAACCCCGGGTCGAAGGTCGCCCGCGCCGCCACCGAGGTGGCGGCGGCCGCCACCACGACGCCGGCATCACCCTCGTACCCTTTGGGAAAGACGATCTCGGCACTGTCGGGTCCCTCGCGGTGGGCCATCAGCCAGTCGTAGAGCAGCCAATCGACGGCACAGGTGACGGCCAGTGGATCAGCCCCGGCGACCCGTGATGCCGCGACCACCGATCTGAGCGCATCCAGGTGCTCCCGGCGCGCTCCGTCCTTATTCACACCCGAGCTGTCGAACATCAACATCGACAACGTGAGCGGAAATCTTTGTCCTGCTTCGGTTCTCACCACCCACCGGCCACCCAGCCACGGCCGGCTCGGATCGACTTGCTGCATCTCCCCGAAGCCGCCCACCACCCCGAGGGTGGGTTCGTCAAGCTGCCCGTCGAGTGGCGCCGGCCCCAGCAGGCCGAGCGACTGCCGGGCGCGGATGGAGAACAGTGCGGTGGTTCCGATGATCTTTCCAGCGCGCAGGTCGGGATTGACCCCTGCGAGATCGGTGGCCGCCGCGTACTCGAGACACAACCGGTCCAATGTCTGGTGCAGCTCAACCAGGCGTTCGCGCTCGGCGGCATCGGCGGGACTTCGTCCCCCGCCCAGTATTTCGCCGAACCACTCGGCCGCGAGAATCAACGAGTCGTCCAGTGCTTCCAGGTGTGTGGCCACCAGCCGATCGGCCTCGTCGTCGTCGGCCACCAGCCGCGGAAGCGAGGTGCGCGTCCCCGCCGATGTGACCCAGTAGAACCCGATCTGCTCGTCGGTCTGGACGATGCGCGGTCTCATCGCCGCCGCCAGATCACGACCCGATTGTTTCCCGAGTCCGCAACCGCCAAACGGTTCCCATATAGCGACAGCCCGTACGGCCAACACAAGGTGTCCCGCTGAACCGACGTCCAGCGGTTCTCGCCGTTGACGCCGAAGTGCGGTTGAGCCAATACGTAATCAGCTGGGCGGCCGTCGGCAGGAATGCTGTCCCACAACAGGATTCGGTTGTTGGCGGTATCGGCCACCGCCAACCGGTCCCCCGCTAAACCGATCGCATAGGGAAACCGGAACCGGTCACCCGTGTGCGGACCGTATGGCCATTCCTGCGCACTGCTGAAATCCGGCTGGCCAACCAAGATGTCGGCGGAACCGTCGACGTCGGGCGGAGGCGACCAGCCGAGGATGCGGTGATTGCCGGCATCGGCGACAAGCAGGAGATCGCCGTGCCCTGCGATGTCGTGTGGCCAGCGGAAGCTCGCGGGGCCCGCATCTTCGCCACGGTTCTCCTCCCGGTGCGCGGCACTCGGCTGGCCGAGCACCACATCGGCGGGTTGACCGGGGTCGGGAATTCCCTTGCGCCAACCGAGCACACGACGATTGCCGGTATCGGCGACCCAGAACGCCTCACCGATCACCGCGAGGCCGAACGGCCAATAAAAGGACCCGGCCCAGCAGTCGGCGCCGGCGTTGGGGTCCACCGAGGACGCATCGGGCTGTCCCAGCACGATGTCGGGTGCGACGTCACTGCGTCGCGGTACTTCATCCCAGATCAGAATGCGGTGATGCCATGCGTCGGCGGCGATGAGTCGTCCGTCATGCACCAGAACCCCGGTGGGCAGGTTCATTCCGCGTTCGGGTCCGCGTCCGCCCGCCGCGCGTCCTTCCGTCGAGCCGTCCGGCTGACCAAGTACCACATCGGCCGGCTGCTCATCGCTTGTCGGTATCCCGTGCCACAGCAGAACTCGATGGTTTCCGGAGTCGGCAACCACCAGATGTTCATCCCCCAGGAACACCCCGCGTGGCGAATACATCCACGCCATAGTGGGTTTCGCCGGTGGCAGCGCCAGGCCGCCGGGGGCCGGTGCGCCCAACCAGACGTCGGGCGACCACCCGTCGGTGAGGTCGAGTTCGGCCACCGGGTCGACCCGCGGGGGTAGCGCGGTGATGTTGCGCCGGACCGTATAGCGGCTCATCCGCGCACTCGGACCCAGACGTCTCCGTTGTCGACGCGCAGCGGCAGCTGTTCGAGTTGCGCCCCAGGTGCACTCAGGCATTCGCCCGAGGACGCGTCGTAGCAGAAGCCGTGCCACGGGCAGGTCAGGGTGCCGTTATTCGCGTCGAGGATCGCGTTGTCCAACGGCATTGCCTCATGCGCACATTCGTTGCGGTATGCGGATAACCGGTGCTCGACGCTGACGACGATCACCTCGGCCCGCTCTCCGGAATCGGCTGTCAGGCTACACGCGGTCAGCGCACCGTCGACCAGTCCCGCGGCGGGACCGACCATGGCCCACCCCTCGCGGCTGGAGGCTGGACCGATACGGAGGGCTTCGATCGGGATCAGGGTGGGCGAGGGCTCGTTGGGCAGCACCTCGACGGCCGAGATCGAGGGCACCTCCTGCACTAACGCGTCTTCGACGAGGGTGCGCAAGGTGACCGACGACATGGAGCACCCGTTGCAGGCTCCTTCCAGTCGCACATAGGCGGTGCCGTCTTGGACCCGGACCAGGGTAACGTCGCCTCCGTGGCTCTGCAGCTGGGGTCGCACCGATTCCAGCACCCGGCCGGCATGGGTGAGCGGGTCAGGTCGAACGATCTGGTGCAGCGACAGCAGCAGATGCACCACCGGATCGTCGACCAGCTCGAAGAGCACCGCACGTGTGGCATCGTCGGCACGCATGCGGCGCACGATGGTGACCAGTCCCTCCCGGTGCACGGCCTCCAGCGCGGACTTGAGTTCTTCGGCCACGGCGCGCGCCTTCTGGTCGAGACCGGCCAACGCCGCGACCGCGTCGTCGACCCGCTTGGCCAGTTCTTCGACCCCGGGCCCCGACACCTTGGCAACCATCGTCATGTGATGTCCTCGGAACGCAACAGCGCGCTCTGCCTGGCGATCTCGTCGAGCACGCCGCGAACCGCACGCACCGAATCGTGGTCCTGCTGCTCCTCGAAGAGGAACCGCGCCTCGTAGAGCTTGGCCTTGGCCTGGTCGAACATCCCGAGGTGGGCCAGGGCGTTGCCCTGGTTGGCCAGCACCCGGGCCCTGCCCAGCGGGTCAGTGTCGCGGCCGCGGGCCGCGAGCACGGCTTCGTACAGTTGCACCGCCTCGACGAGGTTGTCGGCCTGGTGTTTGGATGGCGTGTACACCAGCGAATTAGCAAGATTGAGCTGGACGCTCGCCCATTGGTCGGGGTACCGCTCGGGTGTGTAGACCTTCAGTGCGGAACGCAGCGATTGCGCGGCCACCCCGAGACGCAGCTGGCCGGAGGCCTCCACCATCGGCATCGTCAGGTAGGCGGTCGCCAGGTTGGCGTGCGCCGATGCCCACAGCAGCGGCGCCTCCTCGCGCAGCACCAGCTGCAGCGCGGCGTGGTAATGCGGTATCGCCCGGGCTAACAGGCCCGGGTTGCCTTGGGCGCGTTCGTGTATCAGCGCCGCGACGCTGAGATGTAATTCCGCGCGCGCGATGCGCAGTCCGTCGGCGCCGTCGAGCAGACGCAGCGCCCGTTCCAGGCGCGGCTGAGCCTGCCCTGCCGAAGCCTCATCTAAATCGCGACAGATCGATCCGGCCGCTCCCACCAGCACCCCTTCAAGGCACGACGATACTTCGGCTGCGGCCTCGGCGGCACGTTCCAGCAGAGCGATGGCTGCCGATGGATCACCTTGTGCGACAGCGTGACTGGCGTGCGCAGCCAACGCCACGGCGGCAAGTTCGCCGGTGGCGCCGTCGACTTCGGGCGCTGTGTCGCGCTCGCCGATCGTGAACAGCACCAGGTCGACGAGGATGCCGAATTCGCCTAGGTCGGCGCGCAGCGTGTCGGTGTCGACCCCGTCGGGTGCCAGCACGAACCGGTTGTATCGGGTCACGGGATCGTCGGCGGTCAGCTGGCCCAACGCCGCCTCGACATCACCGGAATGGGCAAGCTGCAGTGCCCGCAACCCGTCGGGCCAGGCGGCCGGTTCGTTTCCTTCCAACAGCGCCGTGCGCACCGCGTCGTGCTCGGGTCCCGCGGGGATCAGCAGATACCCCAGCGGCAGCGGAAACGCGCCGAGCGCCTGCGGTCTGACCGCCAACGTGGTGGCGGGCGCGGCTTCAGCGGTAGTGGTCATGGCGTTCACCCATTGAGCGGTCCTCGGATATTGCGTTCGGCGGCACGTTTGATCAAGTTGGCCGACAACTCGGCGCGGCGCTTCGTGGAGTGGCCGTCGATCCGCTTTCGCACCACACCGTCGGCGAACACCACGATGATCTCGACGAACCAGCGGCCGCATTCCTCGACGACGACGGTTTGCACGTCCAGGGCTTCGTCGGCCGAGCTGTCGGCGCGCACCACCGTCGGCGGGCGTTCCGGCCCTCCCCCGTCCGTCGGCCGCTCAGCCATCAGAATCACCCCGGCGACTCCCGGCGGCCCTGCAACGGGACGCGCAGCGACTTGGTTGCATCGTCCCAGAATGCACCAGCGATGCCCGAAATTGCGCGGTCAGCGAGCACTTCGCGGATGAGCAGCGATCGATCACCCGCGGGGTTGCGTTGCTTCAACAGCAGTCCTCCGCTGCGCGGACCGCGCAACGGGATCAGCCACAGGTCGCCGTCGCGGATGACGGCGGCGACCGCGTCGGCGGGAAATCGGCTGGCCGCCAAAGCCGCATCCAGGCGCAGGTAGCCATCGGCGGTGAATTCGACGGTGGTCTCCGCAGCGGCGGCCGGCCGCAGCACTGCCAGATGGTCGGCCTCGATCCGGCCGATGACCAGCTCCATCGCCGCCTGCACTGGTGCGGACAGATCCGCGCCGAGCTCCACGGCTTCCACCTCGACGAGATAGACGGTGATGTCGGTTGGGCACTGCTCACCGAGCGCCCAACGGGCAAACGCGATGGCGTGGTCCCAGCGGAACGAGTGGCTATGCAGGCCTTGCAGTGGCGGCAGGTCCGCCAACTCCGCTCCGGGCACCTTGAAAATGGTGCCGGGCGCCGAACCCGTCGCCGCTGCGTCGACGATGACCACCCGCTCGGCACCGCGCATCTGGAACGCCACATCCATTCCCGCGGTACCGCCGTCGACCAGACGTGCACCCTCGGGCATGCCGCGTTCCCAAAGGTGGCGGATCAGAACGGGTCCGACACCATCGTCACCGCGCAACAGATTGCCGCAACCGACCACCAACACCGCACACCCCGGGGGCGCGAGGTCGTCCGTGTCGTCGGCAGGTCCCAAGCCGCAGTCGTGAGCAGTCAGGATCACACCATCCCGTTGATCACGAACCGGGACAACTCTTTACCCGTCTTGCCGTCATAGGCGTGCACGGTGCACACCAGGCAGGAGTCGAAGCTGCGCGCGACGTGGCCGAGTTCCACCGGGTCTTCGGGGTCCACGATCGGCGAACCGACCAACGCGCTCTCGATCGGGCCGAGCACCTGTCCACTGTCTCGCGGACCGATGTTCCACGCGGTGGGGGTCACAACTTGATAGTTCTTAATCTTGTTGTCCTCGAGCACAATCCAGTCTGAAAGCGAACCGCGTGCGGCTTCGGTCGATCCGAACCCCATGCCCTCGGCGTGCTCGATAGGCTTGGAATAGAAGCTTTCCTTGAGGTTGAGCTGGTCGAGCCACTCGCGGGTCCACTTGTAGTACTTGGGGCCCTCATGCATGCGAGCCAACTGGCGGACCATGACGCTGGGTCCGATCTTGTTGTACATGTCCACGAAGAGCGGGTCGTTGTCCTGGTGTGCGGCGGCATTCGGACCACCGGCCGCCATCCGACGAGCCAAGGGGCCGGCTTCCAGTGGGATATTGCCCAGGTTGCCTACGGCGTACCGCGGCGACTTGGCCCAGCTGTACTTGCCGTCTTTGCGGCCCTGCTCGGGGTCGATCGGAATGGTCTCACCTTCGAAGGGATGCAGCGCGCGGCTGCCCTCGTAGAACGAGTGCGTAACGTCCTCGCGAACGTTGGCCTGGTCGAACTCATACCACTGACCCTTCGCGTACACCCCGGAACGGCCGATCAGCGCGGCATTGCGCCCGTCGATCGTCGGATGCTCATATAACGACGGGTCGAAGTAGGTGCCAGTGGCGATGTAGTTGCCGACGCCGGCGCCGTACTTGTCCAGGCCCACGTCCAGGCAGTAGCGGATGAAAAAGCCGCAGTCGCTGTTGTATTGGGATTCGTTCTCGTCCACCCAGGCCAGTACGTCTTCCCAGGTCTTGTTCTCCAGCCAGCGGTCTATGGTGCACCCCAGCCAGCGTGCTTCGAGCCAGTTGTCCTTCCAGTGCTCGAGGATAGCGATCGAGCGGGTGACGTCGGACAGCGTCGGCGCGCACATCACCCCGCCGGGCACCATGAAGCTCGAGTGCGGCCACTGCCCGCCGAAGATCGCGTACACCTCGACCGGCTTTGCCGAAAGCACCACGCCCGGTTGGTAACTCGTACCGACGTAGGGGGCGAACCGACGCACCGCTTCGTCGTAGAGCTTGGACTTCCCGTAGTTCTTGTTGGTCAGGTCGATCGCGAACAGCGCGTAGAAGTAGCGCGGGATGGACTGCAGTGTTTCGCAGGCCTGACAGATATTGCGCACCAGCGTGGCGTTGGGCGGCATGTGCGTTCGCCACGCGGTGTCCAACGCGTACGCCGATTTGTAGAGGTGGCTGCCGCCGCAGATGCCGCAGATGCGCGGACACACAATGAGGCCGGCCTGCGGGTCCTTGCCGCGCAGGATGATTTCGAAGCCCCGGAACATCGCGGCCTCGGTCCAGGCCGACGTGACGACGCCGTCCTCAACGGTGACGCGAACGTCGAGGTCTCCCTCGACGCGGCCCAATGGGCTGACATAGAGGTCGAGCGCAGTCATGAATAATCCTCCTGAGATATCTAGCACTACCGGGGCTGTGGGCGTGCGGGGTCGTCAGACCACGAACATGTCTTCTTTGGACCATTGCGGTGCGGCGATGCGGGCGGCCGCAGCGTGCGCCATATAGGTCAGGTGATCCGATCCCTCCGGCACTTCCCTCGGGATCATGCCGCTGACCTTCTGAGTCTTGAACACGGTCCCTGGCGCGAGATCAAAGTGCGGGAATTCCGGTTCGGTGCAACCCAGGCACGGCATACCGGCTCGTGTCTTCGACGACTGGCGGTTCCACAGGATCCGGTTGCAGGGTGAGTGGGTCATCGGGCCGCGGCAACCGAACTCGTAGAACAGGCAGCCGGTGCGGGTGCCCTCTCCGAACGACGTCGTCGATTGCTTGTACTCAAAGAATTGCACTCGCGTGCAACCGGTCTGGGTGAACGTCTTGAAGAACGTCTCGGGCCGGTGTAGTTCGTCGAGGGTGATGTCGCCGGCTCGACCGGTGGCCAACGCGACGAGGATCTGGGTGATCCAGTCGGGGTGTGCGGGGCAACCGGGGATGTTGATCACGGGCAGGCCCATCTTGGATCGGAAGTCGGGGCCCAGGAATCCGCCCTTGTCGCGCTTGTGGAATTGCAGGCCGGTCGACGCCGACGGGTTGGGCTCCATGGCCGGGATGCCGCCGAAACATGCACAGTCACCGATCGCCACGACGATCTGCGCGGCCGCGGCCAGGTCGGTGACCCAGTCCTTCATCGCACGATCCGCGAACATGTCCATGCGGCCGGTGCCGTTTGGCGCCTCGATGACCGTGCCCTCGAACACGAATATGTCCAGCGGCCGCTCACCATTGACGCAATCCCAGAAGACCTTCTGCGCATTCTTTCCGAGTTCGAGCCCCAATGAGGGATGCCATAAGAGGTCCAGCCCGAAATCGACGATCAAGTCGACAACATTTGGCTCCTCGGCATTAAGAAAGGACATTGTGTTCCCACTACATGCGCCGCCTTGAAACCATAAAACAGAAGCCATTGGAAACTCCTTCCGAAATGGCGGCCGAGGTCGCGGCCGCATTGCTGAATCGTGGGCTGAAGTCCGTTTTACTGCGGGAGACGCCTGCCGAATGCTCGCGCTACCTGTACCAGGAAACCCAAGCCCCGGTTGACGTCTTTGTCCTTGCTGACCCGCCACAGCCCGAACAACCCTTTCGGGCCCCCGGGATCCGCCGTGGCGGCCGCTTTCCCCACGACGAGGGCCTGGCCCACCTCTGCCAGCACATCGACGGCCTGCGGATCGACGAGCGGCGACCGCAGGATCTTGGTCAGCGCCGGCGCGGCAGTCACCAGCGACGACGCCAGTTCCGACAAACTTGTGGCGAGCGCCGACAGCTCGACCGACCCTGCGTCGGATGCCACACCGCCAAAGCCGGGCAGGCCGGCCATCGAGGCGCTGCGCGCTCCCGCGCGCAGTTCGCCGACACTCGAGGCCAACGTCTCACTGATCTCGTCACCGCGACGCACGAAGCCGTCGAGGCCGGTCAGCAGGATCGCCAACAGATCGGCGTGGTCGAGCAGGCTGTTGAGCGCCGCCGCGACGGTCGGGTCGTCGAGCCGTTCGCGCAACTGGTCGTACGGCGACAGAGTGGCGACCTGACCGTTTGCCGACATGGCACCTCCTGGACGGATCGGGTGGGCTGTTCCCCGATTTCGCGAGGACCACAGCGAGCTGTGGTCCCGATCACAAACTAGCGGCCGGTTGGCGTTCTGCCTATCGCTTTCGCGCAGCAGCTGTCAGGATTGCGAAAAGTTAAGCGCGCTGGTGCGCGCTCAGTTGCCGGGAGACTTGCATGATTGTCACCGATTGTTTAGTAAGCGCTTCACGATTCGACGGTGTGTCCATGCTGCTACAAGCAGGCGCTACGCGGTGTCGCGGCTAACCCGTCTGGGCTATATCGACGTCCGCCGCACCGCGAACCCGGTGCGGCGCAAGGTCCGTTCGCGAGGCGTCCCACCGGCCCTGGCTGACAACGAGATCTTCTACACCGAGAACCCGGCCGAAGCCACGCGATTGATGGGCAAGGCGTTGGCGCCGTTGTCGTTGCAGGTGGGCCCCGATGACGCCGCGGGGTTTGCTGCGACCATGCACGGCGTGCGGCTGCGCAACGTCAGCATGCTGTACCTCGACGTGCATGTCGCGGCCACGGTCGACATTCCGGTGCTCGGCCAGTACTTCGGTGTGCACATGCCCATGAACGGACGTGCAATGGTCGACCACCGCGGCCGCAACTTCGAAGCCAACACCATCCGCGCGGTAGTGACCAGCCCGGGCGAAGCGCTGCGGATCCAGTTCGACCACGACTCCCCGCAGTTGCTGATCCGGATCGAGCAGCGCGCCATGGCCGCCCACCTCACCCGGCTCCTGGGCCGAACCCTGACACGGCCATTGGAGTTCGAACCCGAATTCGACCTCGCCAGCGAGGCCGCCATGCGTTGGCATACCGCGGTTCAGCTCATCCACAGCGAAGTGTTCCACCCCGGGTCGCTGATCCAGCGGGGCCAGGGCATCGGTGCGATCGAGGAACTGGTGATGAGCACCCTGTTGCAGCTGCAGCCGTCCAACTATCACGAAGAGTTTCTCCAGCCGGCTCAGCCAGATCCACGCCGGGCCGTCGTCCATGACGCCATGAACTTCATCGACGACCATCTCGCCGAGCGCATCACCATGGACGATCTCGCCAGAGTGGTCCATATGAGTGTCCGCTCGATCCAGCAGGGCTTTCGCGACGAACTGAACATGACGCCGATGACCTACGTTCGCGAGCGGCGGCTGGAGCGCGTCCACGAGGAGCTCATGGACGCGATGCCCTCCGACGGGATCACCGTCACGGCTGTCGCCGAGCGATGGGGCTTCAACCATCTCGGGAGTTTTGCCGTGGAATACCGCAAGCGGTGGGGCGAGGCGCCCTCCGATACGCTGCGGCGTTGATCCCTCGCCGGGTCGTTGCTACGACGCGCGAGGCACCGCGCTCACCTGACGCCAGCCGAGCTCGGGATGGGAGACCAGGTGCTCGATGAGCAACTCGGTGGCCATGGGCGGCGTGGGTTGGCTGACGACATGCCAGGGCCGTTTGATCGGAGTACCCGGCACGGGTAGCTCCACGAGCGTGCCGGAGTCGAGTTCGCGCTGCACCGCCTGCCGCGACACCAGCGCGACGCCCAGCCCCGCAACGGCCGCCGCCACCACCGCACCGTGCGAGCCGAGCACCAGCTGTGGCGGCGCGACATCGAGCTCCTCGAGCAACGTCATCAGCGTCGAGCGGGTGCCGGAACCCTGCTCGCGCAACAGCCAGGTGGCCGTCCCCGCCGCGAAGCCGTCGGCCAACTCCGGGCACCCGACGACGATCAGCGTGTTCGGGCTGATCGCGCGGACCCGGACTTTCTTGCGCAACTCCTCGGGCGGCCGACCCGCGAACACCAGGTCGACTTCGTGCCGCGACAGCATCGGCCACAGCGCGCTGCGCGCGGCCACCTCGACGTGCAGGACCACCCCCGGATGTTGCGCGCGAAACGACGCCAGCGCCGCCGGGATCAGCAACTCCCCCGCCGATGTCACCGCGGCCAGCCGGATCGAGCCGTTCTCCGGATCCGCCTCGCCGCGCGCGGCCAGAATCGCCTCGTCGTGTAGGCCAAGGATGCGGCGCGCGTACTCCACATAACGCAGACCCGCCGGCGTCAACCGCACTCCCCGACCGTGCCGATCGACCAGCGTGATGCCGATGTCGCTGCTCAAAGCCCGCAACGCCGACGAGATCGACGACTCGGTGACCACCAGGCGTTCGGCGGCCCCGCGCACCGACCCGGTATCAGCCACCTCGACCAGCGCCCGCAGGCGCGCATTTGTTGTCATGCCGTCTCCCGCGTCTCGAACACCCGGCTGGCCAATAGATCTACCGCTTCGATCGTGGTCAGCTCGGCCAGGCCGACCGGCGTGTCGGCGTCGGCAAGAAGCCGGCGCGCATGCCGCAGCCGGGCCCGCTCCAGCGCGTTGCGTACGCTGCGCGCGTTGGCGAACCATGGCTGGTCGCGACGTAGCTGGAGGTATCTATGCAGCACGCCGCGGGCCTCCTCGGAGAACCGGTAGCCCAAGCCGGCGATCATCAGGCCCGCGATGTCCTCGAGTTCGCCGACGGTGTAGTCCGGGAACGTGATGTGGTGGGCGATGCGACTCTGCATTCCGGGGTTGGCCGAGAAGAATTGGTCCATTTTGTCGGCGTAGCCGGCCAGGATCACCACCAGGTCGTCCCGGTTGTTCTCCATCACCTGCAACAGGATCTCGATGGCTTCGCCGCCGTAGTCACGCTCGTTTTCGACCTTGTAGAGGTAGTAGGCCTCGTCGATGAACAGCACGCCGCCCATCGCGCGTTTGATGACGTCCTTGGTCTTGGGTGCCGTGTGCCCGACGTACTCCCCCACCAGGTCGTCGCGGGTGACGCTGACCAGATGGCCGCGGCGCAGGTAGCCAAGCCGGTGCAGCAGGTCGGCCATCCGCGTTGCCACCGTCGTCTTGCCGGTGCCGGGATTGCCGGTGAAGCACATGTGCAGGGTCGGCTGGGCTGCCTGCACACCGAAACGTTCCCGCATGCGGTCGACCAGCAGCAGCGCCGCGATCTCGGCGATGCGGGTCTTCACCGGCTCCAGGCCGACCAGCTCGCGGTCCAGCCCCGACAGCACCTCATCGACACCCGAGTTAGCCCGGGCCGCCGCCAGGTCGACGACGGCGTCCGGGTCCAGGGTCTCCGGCGTCGGCTCCGCTTCCGGCTCGGCGAGAGCCGGCCGGTAGCCGAACGCGGTCATGACGTCTCATACCTCTGCCCGCTCGGCCGCTCGGTGGCGTAAGCGAAGGTGCTGTAGCCGATCTGCCGGTTGGCCCGCTCGGCGCGGTCCAGCCGGAAGCCGGGCTCCTCGGCGGGCCGGTTGACGATGAACGACAGCGCCGTCGTCTGCCGGCCCAAACTCGCGTCGTACGCGTTAAGCCGGATGTAGCTGTTCGGGTTTGCCGCCCGACACGCGTTGACCTCGAGCAGCACCCCGGCCGCGTCCTTGAGGTCGAACATCGGAAGCCCCCACATTTCCCAGTAGATGTTGCGCGGATGCGGGTCGTCGGTGAACTCCACCGACAGCGGCCAGCCGTGGTCGAGGGCGTAATCGATCTGGGCGGTGATCTCCTCGTCAGTGAAATCGGGCAGGTAGGAGAAGGTGCCCTGGGTGATGCGCATGTGTGGTTCCTTAAACCCGGGTCGGCGTCGCGACGACGTCGGGGGTGTCGGTGGATTCGTAGTTGAAGGTGATGTCGCCCCAGGTGGCCAGCGCGGTGTCCAGCGCGCGGTTGCGAGAGGCGGCCTTCTTCAGGATGTCGGGGCCTTCCTTGTAGTAGTCGCGGCCCTCATTGCGGGCCTTGATCATGGCCTCCAATGCGACCCGGTTGGCCTCGGCCCCGGCGGCGATTCCCATCGGGTGCCCGATCGTGCCTCCGCCGAACTGCAGCACCACGTCCTCGCCCAGGTAGTGGATCAGCTGGTGCATCTGACCGGCGTGGATGCCGCCGGAAGCGACCGGCATGACGCCTGGCATGGACGCCCACTCCTGGTCGAAGAACAGGCCCTTGACCGGGTCGGCTTCGACGTGGTCGAGGCGCAGTGTGTCGTAGAACCCGGCCGTGGTGTTGGGGTCACCCTCGAGTTTCCCGACCACCGTTCCGGCGTGGATGTGGTCGACCCCGGCCAGCCGCATCCACTTCGAGATGACCCGGAAGCTGACGCCGTGTGACTTCTGCCGCGTGTAGGTGCCGTGCCCGGCGCGGTGCAGATGCAGGATGACGCTGTTGTCGCGGGCCCATTTGGCCATGGATTGGATCGCGGTGTAACCGATCGTCAGATCGATCATCACGATCACCGACCCGAGCTCGGCGGCGAAGTTCGCCCGCTCGTACATCTCCTCCATCGTCCCGGCGGTGACGTTGAGGTAGTGCCCCTTGATCTCTCCGGTGGCGGCCTGCGCCCGGTTGACGGCTTCCATGCAGAACAGGAAGCGGTCTCGCCATCGCATGAATGGCTGGGAGTTGATGTTCTCGTCGTCCTTGGTGAAGTCCAGTCCGCCGCGCAGTGCCTCGTAGACGACGCGGCCGTAGTTGCGCGCGGAGAGGCCGAGCTTGGGTTTGGTGGTGGCGCCCAGCAGCGGTCGGCCGAACTTGCCGAGGTGTTCGCGTTCCATCACGATGCCGTGTGCGGGGCCCTGGAAGGTTTTGACGTAGTGGGTAGGGATCCGCATGTCTTCCAGGCGCAGCGCCTTGAGCGGTTTGAACCCGAACACATTGCCGATGATGGAACTGGTCAGGTTGGCAATGGAGCCCTCCTCGAACAGGTCGAGGTCGTAGGCGATCCACGCGATCCACTGCCCCGGTGCGTTGGGCACCGCGTCGACGCGATAGCACTTGGCTTGGTAGTGCTCGAAGGTGGTGAGCCGGTCCGTCCAGACCACCGTCCACGTCGCGGTGCTCGATTCACCGGCGACGGCGGCGCCCGCCTCCTCCGGAGGGACCCCCTCCTGTGGGGTGATCCGAAAGGCGCACAGGACGTCGGTGTCCTTCGGCTGGTAATCCGGCTGCCAGTAGCCCATCTCTGCGTACGGGATCACTCCCGCGTTCCATCTGTCGGTCATGGCTCGAATCGTGTCAGCGAATAATCAACCTGTCCATCGATAATAGGCGGCTGATACTTAGCTGAATAGTTAAGTATTGGGCGACCCCCATTGTTTCCACCATTCGGGTGACGCCGCCTTATCGGCACTGCTCTTACCGTGTGCGCACCCCAAGAGACAGGAAGCATTGATGAGCACGTGCAGGAAGATCGCCCAGGCCATGACGTCGCCCGGCAAGGGCATCCTTGCCGCTGACGAGAGCATTACGACGATGTCGGCCCGTCTCGAGCAGGCGGGCGTCACCGCGACCTCGGACAGCCGGCGGAACTACCGCGAAATCCTGGCCAGCACGCCCGGCCTCTCGGATGGCGTCTCGGGCATCATCTTCTGCGACGAAACGCTGGGCCAGGTCTTCAGCGATGGGCGGCCGTTTCCGCAACGGGTCCGCGAACTCGGCATGCTGCCCGGCATCAAAGTCGACGCGGGCGCGAAGCCCTGCCCGGGTTTGCCGGGTGAAATGGTGACTGAGGGGCTGGACGGACTCCCGGCCCGACTGGCCCGGTATGCGGAAATGGGCGCCGCGTTCGCCAAGTGGCGGGCCGTGTTCAGCATCACCGAAAGCACCCCCAGCTGGGGCGCCATCGCATGCAACGCCAACGCGCTGGCCCGCTATGCGGCGGCCTGCCAGGAAGCGGGCATCGTGCCGATCGTCGAACCCGAGGTGCTGATGACCGGCGACCACAGCATCGCCCGTTGCGCCGAAGTGACCGCCGAGGTGCATGCGGCGGTGCGCCAGCAGCTGGGCCTGCTACGCGTGGACCTGGCCGGCATCGTGCTCAAACCCAACATGGTGATCGAAGGCGAAGACCACCCCACCCAAGCCACGGCGGAAGAGGTCGCCGCGGCCACGGTTTCGGTGCTGCGTGCCTGGCCGGCCGACCTCGCCGGTGTGGCGTTTCTGTCCGGAGGACAGTCGCCGACGCGTGCCACCCGCAACCTGACGGCGCTGCAGGCCCATCGCACACCCTGGCCGTTGACCTTTTCCTTCGGCAGGGCCTTGGTGTCACCGGCACTGGCGGCGTGGCGCGGTGATGAAACAAAGGTCAGCGCGGCGCAGGAAGCGCTCTTCGGTCATGTGTCGGCCAACGCCTCCGCGGTGCGCCTGCGAGACGAGCTTCAACCGGCCTGATCTGTGATGCCCGCGCCATCCAGCGGGACCGTCACCGTGACGGTGGTACCCGATCCGGGCGTCGAGTGCACGGCCAGCCGCCCGCCCACCAGCTCGGAACGTTCTGTCATCGACAGCATGCCGTAGCTAGTGGGCGGGCGGGCGGACGGATCGAATCCGGCGATGCCGACCCCGTCGTCGGCAACCTCCAGTCGGGCTACGCCTGCCTCGACAGCAAAGCGAACCGTGGCGGTCATCGCGCGGGAGTGCTTCACGACGTTCTGCAAGCATTCCTGCGCGATCCGGTACAGGGCCACCTCGACATGTTCGGGCAACCGTTCATCGGCCAACTCCAGGTCGAGGTCTACCTCCGGGATCGTCGATACCAGGCTGGCCAGACCGCCGGCCAGACCCAGGTCGTCCAGCACGGGTGGTCGGAGCCCGCCGATCGCCGAACGGGCTTCTGCCAGCGTGAGATCGACCAGATCACGGGCCTTTTCGAGCTGCTCAGTGGCCTCGGCGTGGTCGTCGGTCTCGACGGCATGGGCGGCCGCGTCGAGCCGGTAACTCAGGCTCACCAACCGCTGAGAGATCCCGTCGTGAATATCGCCGGCCAACCGCCTGCGTTCGGATTCCTGCGCGGCGATCACCTGTTCGGCGAAACTGCCGTGCACCCGTTCCCGCGCGGCCAACTGCCGGTGCACCCGCGCCTGGTCGAACGCGCCGGCGGTCAACCGCCCGATCGCCAGCAACAGCTCGATGTCGCGGTCGGTGAACTCCCGGCGGGCCACCGTGTGCACATTGAGGACGCCCACGAGCCGGCCCGGTCCCGTCTCCATCGGCACCGATGCCATCGAAGTGAAGTCTGAGCCGCGTAACGCCGCGATCGGCACATAGCGAGGGTCTTCGTCTTTGCGGCTGGTGATGACAACGGGTTCACGGTGTTGCGCCACCCACCCCGAGACTCCTTCGCCAAGTCGCAGCTGAACCTGGCCGACGCATTCGTCAAAAGGTGGTGTTGCGCCGGCCAGGGTCAGCGACCCGCCGGAATCATCGAGGACGTGCACGAAGCACACGTCGGATGCCGTGGCCGCGGTGATGAGTCGCGCAACCGCCGCCGCTACCGGCTCGATCGCCGGACCGCTGCCGGTGGCGGCCACGATGTCGAGCAGCAGTGCGACCTCGCGGTCAGCGTCCACCAGACCCCGCACCGATCCCGTCACTGGTAGATCCCCTCGCGCAGCGCGACGGCCACCGCCGCGGTGCGGTCGTTGACGCCCAGCTTGCGATAAATGGAGCGCAGGTGACTCTTGACCGTCTCGTCGCCGATGACGAGTTTGCCTGCTATGCCGCGATTCGACAGGCCGGCCACGACGAACGACAGGATTTCGCTTTCCCGCTGACTCAGGCCCTGTCGCGCGCCCGGCCAGAATTCGTCGCGTTGCAGTCGTGCCGCGGTGTCGGCGGCCCGCGCGGCCAGGCCCGCGTCGATGGCAGTCGAACCGCTCTGGACATACTCCAGCTGCCGCACCAGCTCGTCGCTGTTGATGCCCTTCAGCAGATAGCCGGACGCCCCGACCCGCAGGGCCTGGAACAAGTACTGCTCGTCCTCGTAGACCGACAGCAGGATCACCTTGCTCGCGGGATTGCGTTCGCGGATGGCACGGCACAGGTCGAGGCCGCTGGCGCCCTGCATTCTGACATCGCAGAGCACAATGTCGGGTTGCAGGCTCTCGACGACCTTGAGTGCATTTTCGGCGCCCACCGCCTCACCGACGACCCGCACGCGGTTCCGGAAAGAGGCGAGCATCGCCTTAAGGCCCTCGATAACCATTTCATGGTCGTCAACCAATACGACCCGAACGGGACCCGTAATAGGCACTGCAGTAACCGCCGTCATGCGAACACGATAATTGCCGAATGCCGATGCCGTCATCTCCTTTTGCCGGATTTCACCGGTGACAATGTCACCCCGGATTCCCCCGCGTTGGGGGATTCAGCGTTCCCGCATTGCGCCCTAACGTGCTGGCAACGAGTTGCAGGGAGGAATCGCTTTGGTGACACCAACATTGGTCGCGTCCGTGCTGACGGCGGACTTCGCCGAACTGGGCCGCGACGTCGCAGACATCGAGCGCGCCGGTGTGGACCGGATTCAGTGGGATGTCATGGACGGACGGTTCGTCCCCAATCTGACCTTCGGTCCGGACGTGATCGCGGCCTGCCGCGACCGAGTCACAATGGGTTTCGAGGCGCACCTCATGGTCGAGGATCCCGACCCGATGCTGCCGCGCTGGGTAATCGAAGCCGGTTGTGAAATCGTGATCGTGCATGCCGAGGCGTGTCGGCACCTGCACCGCACCCTGACGAGCATCCGCGGTCTTGGCGCCCGCGCCGGCGTCGCCCTTAACCCGGCCACCCCGCTGGGCGCGGTCCTCGATGTACTCGACGTCACCGACCTGCTGCTGATCATGACGGTCAACCCCGGGTTCGGCGGCCAACGCTATTTGACCAGCATGGAATCCAAGATCGCGGCCGCCAGAGCCGAAATCGACCGCCGCGGACTGGATATCGAGCTCGAGGTGGACGGCGGTATCGGACCGGGCACCATCGCCGCTGCCGCAGCGGCCGGAGCCGACGTGTTCTGTGCCGGTTCGGCGCTGTTCGCCGGACCGAACATGACCGAGGCGGCGAGCGCACTTCGCGCGGCCGCCCGCGAGACCAACGGAAGGCTGGTGGCACCGTGACCATCACACCCAGAACGACCGGCACACCAGGAACCACGCTGGCCCCCAGCGTGACCGAACCCTCCACTGGCACAGACGAATTGGACCGGCTAGCCATCAACACGCTGCGGTTCATGGCCGCTGACGGCGTGCAGGCCGCCGGCAGCGGACATCCGGGTCTACCGTTGGGTGCCAGCGCGATCGCCTGGACGTTGTGGTCGCGCCACCTGCGTCACGACCCCGCCGATCCCCGCTGGCCCGACCGCGACCGCTTCGTGCTGTCCGCCGGCCACGGCTCGATGCTGCTCTATTCCCTGCTGCACGTGTTCGGCTACGACATGCCGGTCGAGCAACTGCGGAAGTTCCGGCAGCTGGGCTCGCTGACTCCCGGGCACCCCGAGTACGGTCATACCGCCGGCGTCGAAACCACCACGGGCCCATTGGGACAAGGGCTTGCCAACGCGGTCGGCATGGCGTTGGCCGAACGGATGCTGGCCGCACGATGCAATACCGATGAACACACCGTCGTCGACCACCGCACTTGGGTGCTCGCCGGCGACGGCGACTTGATGGAAGGCATCAGCCACGAGGCCGCATCACTGGCGGGGCGCCTCCGGCTCGGCAAGCTGATTGTGATCTTCGACGACAACGACGTCACCATCGACGGATCGGCCTCACAAAGTTGCACCGACGACGTCGAGGGCCGGTTCAGCGCCTACGGCTGGCGAGTGCTCAGCGTCCCCGACGGGAACGACGTGGCCGCGCTCGACCACGCGTTGACCGAGGCGGTTCGGACAGACGGCCGGCCCACCTTCATCCGGGTGGGCACGATCATCGGGTTTGGGGCGCCCGGCGTCGAAGGCACTTCGAAAGCACATGGGAGCCCGTTGGGATCGGAAGTGCTCCATGCCATGCGCTCCCGCTTGGACTGGCCCGACGAGCATTTCCACGTGCCGCTCGCGGTCAGCGCGACCGCCGCCGTGGTGGCTGCGCGGGGCAGCACGGCGCATGCGCGGTGGGCTCAGATGCATGCGGCGTGGCAGGTTGACCGTCCGCAGCTGTCAGCGGACTTCCCGCTCGACACGGTTCCCGCCGCCGAAGACCTGTCGGTGCTCACGTCGCTGGCCGACGGCCTGGCCTCCGGTGGAAAGTCAGCCACGCGCAAGGCATCCGGTGCGGCACTGGCAGCATTGGCCGCCGTCTACCCGGGGTTGGTCGGCGGATCCGCCGATCTGGCCGCCTCGACCAACACCGCGATCCCCGGTGGTGACATCACACCGGAGGACTACAGCGGCCGCACGATTCATTTCGGTATTCGCGAGCACGCGATGGCGGCGGTGATGAACGGCATCGCCCTGCACGGTGGGCTGCGCCCCTTCGGCAGCACCTTTCTGGTGTTCGCCGACTATCTGCGTCCGGCTCTGCGGCTCTCGGCATTGATGAAATTGCCTGTGGTGTATGTGTTTACGCATGATTCAGTGCATGTCGGCGAGGATGGTCCCACCCATCAGCCGGTTGAACAGCTGGAGTCGCTTCGACTGATTCCGGGGCTGACGGTGCTGCGTCCGGCCGACGCAGCCGAGACGGCGTTGGCGTGGCAACTGGCGGCGGATAACACCGACGGCCCTACCGCTTTGGTGTTGAGCCGGCAGGATCTGCCGGTCCTCGGCGCTGCCGGGCTGGACGACATCCGCCACTACGGCATGCGGGTGGTGCGGCCGGTAGCCGATACCGCTCATGTGATCTTGGCGGCCAGCGGCTCGGAGGTCGCCTTGGCACTCGATGCCGCCGAATTGCTCAGCGAGCACGGGATATCGGCGATCGTCATCTCGGTGATGTGGCGCGAACGCATCGCCGCCGCGCTGCAGGCCGACGGCACCGCACTGCCCGATCTGCCGGTCGTGTGGATCGAAGCCGGCGTGAGCAGCGGCTGGCGAGCTCTGGCGCGGCCGGCGGACACGGTGATCGGCATCGACCGCTTCGGCGAGAGCGGGCCGGGTCCCGAGGTGGCAGCGCATCTGGGCCTGACCCCGGCGGCGGTCTTCGACGCCGCGCTGCGCAGCATCGCCGCGGCATCCGGATGACTCGTGGCACTGGTGGCGGTCATCTTCGACGTCGAGATCTCCGGGCGGCCCGGTCCTAACAGATGCGTGGAAGTTGCTCGCCCAGTTGACGTTCGATGACCTGAGTGGTGCCAAATGGCGTCCTGCCCACCACCATGCCGGGATGTTCGGCGACAACTCGGCCGATGATCGCGGCGTTGGCGCCCTCGGGACGCGACCGGATGGCATCCAGCACTGCCTCACTGTGCGCAGGGTCGATGAACGCCACCATCTTTCCCTCGTTGGCCACCTGTAGCGGGTCCAGTCCGAGGAACGAGCATGCCGACGAAACCGTATCGGGGACCGGGATTGCCGCCTGATCGAGTTCGATACCGACCGAGGCAGCGCGAGCGATCTCGACGACCGCAGCAACGAGGCCACCACGGGTAGGGTCGCGTAGCGCGTGCACACCGGCACCGGCGGTGGCGAGCATGGCCGCAACCAGTCGGTGCAGCGGTGCGCTGTCGGTCGTGACGACGGTGCCGAAGTCGATGCCCTCCCGCACGCTCATGATGGCGACGCCGTGTTCGCCCACGTTGCCCGACACGATGATGTGGTCGCCGACGCGGGCCCTCTCCGGCCCGACATGGACCCCCGCCGGCACGACACCTACCCCTGCGGTGTTGACGAAAAGCTGGTCCGCACCGCCCCGGGCAACCACTTTGGTGTCGCCGGTGACGATGCCGACCCCGGCGCTGGCGGCCGCCCTGCCCATGGTTTCGGCGACCGCGCCGAGCACGTCCAGCTCGAGCCCCTCCTCGAGGATGAACCCGGCGGTCAGCGCGAGCGGCTGGGCTCCACTGCAAGCCAAGTCGTTGACGGTGCCGTTGACCGCCAGGTCGCCGATGTTGCCACCCGGAAAGAAAAGCGGTTGCACCACATATGAATCGGTGGTCAGCGCGATCCGTCCACCCGCGACGTCAACCAGTGCGGAATCACGGGCCGCACCGGCCGCGGCGCCGAACGCGGGCAGAAATAGATTCTCGATCAATTCCTCGGACAGCACACCGCCACCACCGTGGCCCAACACAATACGTTTCGTCTCGCGCAACGGCAGCGGACACACCCAGTCGGCCGGATCGGTGGCGACGTGCGACTCAGGCATGAGCAGTGGCTTCCAACCGCCGGAATTGGTAGTAGGCGGCGCAGGCGCCTTCGCTGGACACCATGGTCGCACCCAGCGGCGTGCGCGGCGTGCACGACGTTCCAAAAGCCGGACATTCGTTGGGTTTTAACAGGCCCTGCAACACTTCCCCACTGTGACATTCCGCCGATTCGGCCACCCGCAGATGCCCGACACCGAACTTCAATTCGGCGTCGAACTCCGCGTAGCGTGACGACAGCGTCCACCCGGACTTCGGGATCAGGCCAATGCCGCGCCATTGTCGATCCGTCACCGCGAACACATCCGCGAGGGTCTGTTGCGCGACCGCGTTTCCGGCGGCGGTCACCGCGCGCGGATAGGCGTTGCGCAGCTGCGGGGTGCCCGCCTCGAGCAGGTCGACAGCTTGCCGAACGCCTTCGAGCAAGTCGAGCGGCTCGAAACCGGTCACCACGATGGGAACCCGGAAATCATCGACCAGCGGCCCATATTCGCCGGTGCCCATCACCGTGCAGACGTGTCCGGCCGCCAGAAAGGCCTCGACCCGGTTGGTCGGCGAGCTCAAGATCGCCGTCATGGCCGGGGGCACCAGCACATGTGAGACCAGCATGGAGAAGTTCGTCAGGCCGAGTCGCTTGGCGTGCACAACTGCCATCGCGTTGGCCGGCGCGGTGGTCTCGAAGCCGACACCGAAGAACACCACCTGCTTGTCGGGATTGTCCGCCGCCACCCGAGTGGCGTCCAAGGGCGAGTACACGATTCGGACGTCGCCACCCCGAGCACGTACACCGAACAGATCCTGACTGCTGCCCGGTACCCGCAGCATGTCGCCGAAGGAGCAGAAGATCACGTCATCGCGGGCCGCGATCTCCAGGGCACGGTCGATCATCTCCAGCGGCGTGACACAGACCGGGCATCCCGGTCCATGAATGAATTCCACCGCACCGTCCAACAATTGGTCAATGCCGTTGCGAATGATCGAATGCGTCTGCCCGCCACAGACTTCCATGATGGTCCAGGTCTTGGTGACGCGCCTCTTGATGTTGGCGACCAAAGTGCGCGCGGCCGCTGGATCACGGAATTCATCGAGGTATTTCATGCCGGCTCCCTCCTACCCTGGCCTTCGTCCCCGGCCAGTTCCTCATCCAGCACGCCGAGGTCCTGGAACATTCGCAGCGTTTCATTTGCCGACGCCTCGTCGAGTCGGGTGATGGCGAATCCGGCATGGACGATTGTGTATTCCCCGATCTGCATGTCCGGAAGGTAGGCGAGGCACACGGTTTTGGTGGTGCCGCCGAAGTCGACGGTGCACATCCGCGTCCCCGCCTCGTCCCAGGTGTCGATGACCTTTCCGGGAATTCCGAGACACATAACTATGCCGCCCTTTCTTGCTGCCGTGCCGCGATCACGGCCTGACCTAGCGCAAGTCCGCCGTCGTTGCACGGCAATACCGCATGAGTCAGTACCTCGAAACCGTTGCCGGCCAATTCATTACGCAGACCGTCGCGCAGCACACGGTTGACGAATACACCGCCGGTCAACCCGACGGTGCCGAGGGCGCCGGCCGTCTGACCGACCGCCTTCGCCGTGGCTCGGATGACGGCGGCGTGGAACCCGGCGGCGAGATCGGCCGGCGGCATGCCGGCGCGCCAACCCCGCACCAACTCGGTGATCAACGGCATCGGGTCCAACACACCGTCGGTCACCTCGAAGTCCAACGGTGCCGGTCGGCCGCGGCGCGCCAGGTGCTCGAGTTCGACAGCCGCCTGCCCCTCATAGCTCACCTCCTGGCACACGCCGAGCAGGCTGGCGACCGCGTCGAACAGGCGGCCCATGCTGCTGGTCTCGACGCATCCGACGCCAAGCGGAAGCTGTTGGGCGAGGACGTAACGTGCCTGCGCACTGAGACTCGCGACCGCCGGGAGGTCCGGCGCCCACTCGATCCCGGCTCGGTACAGCAGGTCCAGCGCGATGCGGGCCGGCTGACGCACGGCCCCGTCGCCGCCGGGCAAAGTGAAGGCCTTGAGGTGTCCGACCCGGGTGCAGGCGGCCGGGTCGCTGACCATCAGGAGTTCACCGCCCCAGATGGTGCCGTCGGTGCCGTAGCCGGTGCCGTCGAATGCGACCGCGAGCATCGGGGAGTCGAGCCGGCCGTGCTCGGCCAGCAGAGATACCGCGTGGGCGTGGTGATGTTGCACCTGCACGACCGGCTGGTCCTGCCGTTGCGCCCATCTTGTGGTGGCATACGACGGATGCAGATCACACGCGATGAGCGTGGCATGCCGGTCGGTCATGAACGCCAGGTGGTCGAATGCCGACTCGAAACATGTCTGGGTCCGCGGGTCGGCCATGTCGCCCAGGTGCGATGACAAGTGCGCGTTTCCGTCGGAGGACAACAGACAAAACGTCGTCTTGAGGTCCCCCCCGGTTGCCAGGACGACGGGAGCATCGGCCGCAGCGGGTACCGATACGGGAAGCGGCGCGTAGCCGCGGGATCGTCGGATCGGCACCACGGCGCCGTCGTCGTCGACCGTGAGAACCGAATCCTCGCACGGCACATGGATGGGCCGGTCGTGGGTGAGCACGGCATCCGCCAGCCCGTCGATCCAAGTCAGGTCGCCATCGCGGAAGACGATCGGAGAGCCCCCGTCGTTGGCCGACGTCATCACCAGCGGCACCGGCCCCAGACGATCGAAGAGCAGATGGTGAACGGGCGAGTAGGCCAGCATCACGCCGAGTTCGGACAGGCCAGGCGCCACGCCGGCGAGCATCGAGTCGTCACGGGCGGCCAGCAAGACTATCGGCGCCGCATGCGACTGCAGCAGTTCAGCCGACGCGGCCTTAATGTTGCAAATGCGTTGCGCTGCACTAATATCCGCTACCATCACCGCGAACGGCTTGGCAGGCCTGCCTTTTCGGCGCCGCAGATCTGCGACCGTCGCGGCATTGTCGGCTCGGCAGGCCAGATGGAACCCGCCGATGCCCTTGATGGCGACGATCAGGCCGTTCTCGAGCGCGTGCGCGGCGGCGGCTAGCGGTTCGAGGCCGCCACCGGGACCGCGCCAAGACAGCGTCGGTCCGCAGTCGGGGCAGGCGATAGTTTGCGCGTGGAACCGTCGGTCGGCGGGATCTCGGTACTCGGCCGAACAGGTGGCGCACATCGGAAAATGCGCCATGGTGGTCGCGGGCCGGTCGTAGGGCAGGTCGGTGATCACCGTGTAGCGCGGGCCGCAGTTGGTGCACGTGATGAACGGGTGGCCGTAACGACGGTCGGCGGGGTCGCGGAGTTCGCGCAGGCAGTCGGCGCAAACGGCGATGTCCGGAGGCACCAGCGTGCGTCGGTCAGCGACGGTCCGGCTGTCGACGATGCGGAACTCGGATTCGCCATTCGGAGGCAGTGCGATGGTCTCGATGGAATCGATGCGAGACATCGGCGGGCGGTCGACGCTGATCGCCGAGACGGCTGCCTGGACGGCATCGGGTGTGCCCTCGAACTCGCAGTGCACCGAGCCGGAATCGTTGTACACACACCCCGCCAGGCCGTGACGTGCGGCGATACGCGCGACCGCGGGGCGGAATCCCACGCCTTGAACGACGCCGGCAATATGGAGGCGCAATCGCACGCTCGCTAGCGCGCCACGCTGACTGCCCACCACCAACCTCCTGAGCAGCAAGGACCCCCGCGCCTATGGGCTGGCGGCACGGGCGGTCACGCCCAGGCTAGACCGGGCCCCGATGTGTCGACAATCACAATTTCGCACACAAAGTCTGCGTTTTTCCGCAGTTTATTTTCGCGACAGCGTTGTCCCCTGCAAGGCAGCATGGTGTAGTGCACGAACTGTCGTTGTGTAGGGCCATCGCTGGTGTGGTCAAGCCCCATGCGGCGGGTCGTCACGTCGATATCGTCCGAGTCCAAGTCGGTGCGCTACGTCAGGTGGTGCCCGATTCGCTGGAATTCTGTTGGTCGTTGGTGTGTCAGCACCTCGATGACAACATGGTCGATGCCGAACTGGAACTCGACCTCGTTCCCGCCGAGGTACTGTGCCACACCTGCACACAACAGTCGCGGATCCAGTCTCGGTTCTCGGTCTGCTGTCCCAGTTGCGCGAGCACGGACGTTGACGTGCTCAGTGGCAACGAGTTTCTGGTCACGTCGGTCGAACTGTCATGAAAGGGCAAGTGCGTGGGTAGATTTCACCGTCACGACGACGGCACGGTACACAGCCATGACCACGATCGCGAGGGCCACCAGCACGAGCACGGCGACCACAGCGGATATGCGTCCGGCTCACAGCGCATCGAGGTACTCGAGTCCATCTTCGCCGAAAACGACAGCCGCGCCGCCATCAACCGCCACGCCTTCGAGACCAACGGCATCCGCGCCTTGAACTTGATGAGTTCGCCTGGATCGGGAAAGACCACGGTGCTGGCCGCCACCCTGGACGCACTCGCCGCCGAATTGTCCCTCGGGGTGATCGAAGGCGACATCGCCACCGACCTCGACGCCGCGAAGCTCGACGGCCGGGGTGCCCAGATATCACTGCTCAACACCAGCAATGGCTTTGGCGGTGAGTGCCATCTGGACGCCCCAATGGTCAGCCGAGCACTGCAGGGGCTCGAGCTGCCGGCACTGGACCTGGTCATCATCGAAAACGTCGGCAATCTCGTCTGCCCGGCCGAATTCGACGTCGGCGAGCACGCCAAGGCAATGGTCTACTCGATCACCGAGGGTGAAGACAAACCACTGAAATACCCGGTGATGTTTCGGTCGGTGGATGTCGTGCTGCTCAACAAGATCGACCTGGCCCCCCACCTCGACGTCGACATCGCGACCTACGTCGACCACATTCGGCAAGTTAATCCGACCGCGGAGATACTTCCGATCAGTGCGCGCGCCGGCGACGGCATGACGACGTGGTTTAACTGGTTGCGGCAGTTCTGCTCCGCGAATGACGCCGTCACGGCTGACCGTCCTATCCGTGAGACGGCGGATCAGTAGCTCGGGCGCCCAACGGAATACAGGGAGAGCCAACGACTTTCAATCTTCAACACCCGACGATGTTCCAGCGCAAGCCAAACCAGGCCGGCGACGATCACCGGTACTGCGACCGTGACCAGCGTCAGCGTCCAATCCTGGTGCCCATACGCTGCGGCGGCCACGCCACCAACCAGCGAAGCGACTCCCAGCACGATCGCGATCAGTCCCGGCCAACACAGTCGGTCGATGAAGAATTCGCCGGCATGCGGACACGTCGTGCGGAAATGATCGGTCGGATCTGCGGTGTCGCTCATGGCTTCTCCTCGGTAGAGCTGAGACGAAGCTAGTAGCGATGGCTCGATCGGCCGTCCCCCATTCGGGTGGTCGGCGACGTGATTCTGCTTATGGCGTCAGTTAACCCAGAGCCCGTCGGCACGCGACCAGCGCGCATTCTCAGTGCCCGCTGAGCGTCAGCGTTCCCTTCGTTTGGAGCACTTTGCTGGCGGTGATCTTCTCGGTCTTACGCGCCTCGCGCTCCAGATAGCGCTGCTTGGATTCGTCGAATTTGTCGGAGGCTTCTTCGAGTTCCTTGACCAGCGCGGCGAGGTCGTCGCGCATCCATGCGGCCTCACCGGAGAAGTCTTCCCGTTCGAAGATGCGCCACTTCTTGAGCACGGGCATGACCACTTCATTGAGATGGATGCGCGGGTCGTAGACACCGCCGACGGCGATAATTACCGCCTTGCGCCGAAACTCCGGGACCGTGAACCCGGGCATCTTGAAGTTGCGCAGGATTCGGTGCACCGATTTCATCGCTTGATTGGGCGCGATGTCTAGACCCGCGGCGCTGACATCCCGGTAGAAGATCATGTGCAGGTTCTCGTCGTGCGACACCCTGGCCATCAGCTGCTCTGCGATCGGGTCATTGCTGACTTTGCCCGTGTTGCGGTGCGAGACGCGGGTGGCCAATTCTTGAAACGAGACATACATGACGGAATCAAACAGGCTCTCAGCAAACATATCGCCCTGCCGATTCTGGCCGGGGCTGAAACCTCGCGTCATTTGCTCGAGGCGGAGCTTTTCCAGCTCTACCGGGTCGACCGCGCGGGTGACCACCAGGTAATCGCGCAGCGCCGTGCTGTGCCGGGCCTCTTCCGCGGTCCACCGATTCACCCATTGCCCCCAGGGGCCGTCCATGCTGAAGTTCATCGCGATTTCACGGTGATAGGACGGTAAATTGTCCTCGGTCAGCAGGTTTTGGACAATCGCCACCTGGGCTACGTCGGGGAGCCGGGTCTGTCCAGGCTCCCAATCTTGGCCGTCCAGCGCATAGAAATTTCTGCCATCCGACCAGGGCACGTAGTCGTGCGGATTCCATTCCTTGAACATCGACAGGTGGCGGTTGAATAGCTGCTCAACCACCGGTTCGAGTTCGCGGAGTAGCTGCACGTTAGTCAGGTCCTTGGACACGGAATCCCCTCAGTTATCTGTCTACATGATGTATATGTGTCGTGCGGTTACATTAAGATGGCACACGCGGGATGGAGGGAAATAGGGTCCAAAGTCCTTTTACGACCCGAGCCGGCGTAACGAGTGACCAGACGGCCACTGGCGCAGTCACTTTCGGCGCCGAGTTCAGACTCATGGCCGCGCCGGGGCAAGATGGGCGCAGAGCGGTGCGATGAGCAAAGGTGAGGTCATGACCGGTCCGGAGAGCGGCACCGCAGCCGCGACCGTCGAGGGCAAGGGCCTCAGGGGCGGTGCACTCGGCCTGCTTTCCAGCGTGGTGGTGGGGTTGGCGTCCATGGCGCCGGCCTACAGCCTCGCCGCGACACTGGGTCTGATCGTGGCCAGTGGCGGCGCGCAGCTCTGTGGCGTCAAAGCCCCAGCCGTCGTTCTCATTTCATTCATCCCGATGTACTTGATCGCCATCGCCTACCAGGAACTCAACAAAGCCGAGCCGGATTGCGGTACCACGTTCACCTGGGCGACGCGGGCATTCGGTCCCATCGTCGGATGGCTGGGCGGCTGGGGCATCATCGCCGCAGAAGTGATTGTGATGGCCAATCTGGCCGAGATCTCCGCGGCTTATTCGTTCAGATTCGCCGCGGACCTGGGCTGGGTTTCGCTCGCGGACGTGTCCAGCAGCAGGTTGTGGCCGACGGTCGTCGGTGTCTTCTGGATCGTGGCGATGACCTATGTCTGCTACCGCGGAATCCAGGTCTCGGCCAGATTGCTCAACGCGCTGCTGGCCTTTCAAATCGTGGTGCTGCTCGTCTTCTCGATGGTCGCACTGGTCAAGACGTATACCCTTGACATCCAAGGGTTTTCGCTGCATCCGTCGCTGTCCTGGTTCTGGCCGGGTGGTCTTGATTTCGGGAACACCATCGCCCCAGCAGCCCTGATGGCCATCTTCATGTACTGGGGCTGGGACACCGCGGTGGCATGCAACGAGGAATCTGACGACCCCAGCCGCACGCCTGGCCGTGCCGCCATCATCTCGGCTCTCCTGCTGCTGGGGACCTACACGGTGGTGACCGTGTCGGCCATCGCGTTCGCTGGTGTCGGGACCCAGGGCATCGGGCTGGGTAATCCCCGCAACTCGAAGGACGCCTTCGCGTCCATCGGTCCAGTACTGTTCGGCAACGGCATCCCAGGAAAGATCGCAATGTTGGCGCTGGGGACGTCGATCCTGACGTCTGCCCTGGCGTCGACGCAGACGACGATCTTGAAGACTGCGCGCACCACCCTGTCGATGGGGGTGTTCAAGGCGCTACCGGCGTCGTTCGCGAAGACGCACGATCGTTACCTCACGCCGACCACCTCCACCGTCGCGGTCGGCGTGGTGTCGGTCGTCTTCTACGTTCTTTTCACGCTCATCAGCACGAATCTGCTTGCCGCGCTGATCGGCTCGGTGGGGTTGATGATCGCGTTCTATTACGGGCTCACCGGTTTTGCGTGCGCGTGGTACTACCGCCGCACCCTTACCAGGTCGGTGCGAAATCTCGTAACGCGCGGCATCGTCCCGTTGCTGGGCGGCATGACCCTACTGATCGTGCTGATCTACGGGCTCAACCAGTACGCCAGACCCGAGTGGCTGACCGACGACAACGGCCACAACATCACGATCCTCGGAGTGGGCGCCGTCGCGGCGGTCGGCATCGGCGCGCTGGTGCTGGGATCGATCCTGATGGTGATCTGGTGGGCGATAGCCCCGGACTTCTTCCGCGGCCGGACCATGACGTATGGCAGCAGCGCGGCCGATGCCGGCGCGGACGTCGCTCAATCGGCCGGCCCCTGATCCGGGCCACTCACTGGGATGGCGAGACAGTGCCTCAAGGAACAAATCATGATCGAGCGCACCTCAGTTAGACATCACGACCTAAGTGGACTACGGTCCGATTACTGACTCGCCGTCGACCGCGGCTTGATGCGAATCGGAGATCTTATGCACATCGCCCTCATCGTCCTTGCCATCCTGCTCGTCATCGCCCTGGTCGGCTCAGCGGGCGCCAAGCTTGCGAAAGCCGCCCCCATCATGGAGCAGATGTCCACCGTGGGCGTGCCGCCACGAGCGCTGCCGCTGTTGGCGGCTGCGGAGATCGCAGGCGCTGTCGGCTTAATCGTCGGATTCTTGTGGTGGCCCATCGGTGTGGCCGCCGCAGTCGGTGTCGTCCTCTACTTCGTCGGCGCAGTGATCGCCCATCTCCGCGTCCAGGACGTCAAGAACGTAGCGCCGGCGGCCTTGCTCGGCGTTCTGGCCGCCGTCGAGTTGGGGCTGCGACTTACGACGCATTCGTGAGACTCACACGGGACGCAACCCAGCTCGCGTGAGAGAGGATTTGCTTGACCTCACATGTCTAGCAACGGGACTGACACACCGCCGCTGAATTTTCGATGCTGCCGAACGTCTGTGCAATCGGCCAAATGAAAAAGGCCAGCTCAGGGCCTATGTTCCTGGTCGGGCTGACAGGATTTGAACCTGCGACCACTTGACCCCCAGATACCCGAAGGGTGTCAGCGGATGTTTGTCGGCTGCCAGATTGTGCAGTTCAGCGCGTTTTCGGTACATGGGTGAACATCCGCGAACCTGAGCAATTCCTCGACGGTTGGGGTACGCGTTGGGGTAGGGCAACTCGCCGATTCGGCGTGTCGACGATTGCCCGGTGTCCGTATAGGAATAGCGTCGGCCGCGTGGGCGATGGTCAGGGCAGCATCCCAGAGGAGGCCGCGCCGGAGACCGTCAGGGTAACCGCGAATTCGACCGAGTGGCGGCTACTCGTCGCGCAGTGGGCCTACGGGTTCTTCCACCCGTTCCACGATCCCCAGACTGCAAGAATCATCGGCAAGACGCTGCGGCCGAACACAATCGAGCTTTGGTGCGTCGCTGACTTCTCCAACTACTTAAGCAAGCGTGGTTTGTCGGGCAACGCCACTGAGCTCAATCGCATCCTTGGAGCAATGGAGCGGGCAGGTCTCCTCATGGCAGCTGGTTGGCACCCACGCCTCCCTCTCATGGGTCAGCAGTATGTGTCTCAGGGGTTCGATTCACCACAGAGTGAGGGCAATTTATGGCTATCTGAAGTGCTCGGCGCCGAGATCATCATCCCGAGCTACAACGCGGTTACGGTGCTCATCGCCGGCACCGACGCCGAAGGCAACCCCGGCGAGCATTGGGGAACCGGCCTCATCATCGACGAGCGCCACATCATAACTAATAGACATGTCGTGATGGGACTGACATCCGCAGGCGGCGACATCGAGGTGCATCCGGCTACGGCCCCGGCCGGGGCTCAGATGATCAGCCAGCCGGTCCAGATGCGCGCACACCGAACGCTCGACGTCGCGGTTATTGAGGCGCGCTTACCGGACAATGCACCGGCGTTCCCCCGGCTGCCCGGCATGGTGTTCCGCGAGCCGCGCTGGGCTGACGATGTCTTTGTGTTCGGCTACCCGAGAGTTCCTATGACGGCCGAGATGGCAATCAGCGTGCAACAGGGCCAGGTCGTCAATGTGACTCGGTCCACCGAATACGCAGTGCAGCGCGGCGAAGTCGTTAACCCGGAAACCGAGACAATTCCCAATCGCGACAGGATATTTCTGTTCTCTGCGATAACGCGACCCGGAAACAGCGGCGGCCCAATCGTCGCCGGCGACGGGCGCGTGATTGGGCTGGTGGTCGAGGATTCAGCCGAAGCCATATCAACTGACTCGGGCCCCGAGAGCCCGCCCTTCTACCGCGGCATTCCGTCGAGCGAAGTGATCCGCGCCCTCGATGACATGGGGTTCGGAGGAATCATCAAGACCGAGCGTGAGCCTAAACAGCTCGAAATCAGAGCGGTCCCCGAAGACCCCGGCCAGGAAAGCGAAGATCCGCCGCCGCCGGAACAGCAGTAACAGGTATCACCGCAATGGAGTAGCGCGAGCGCAACGCGACAGCCCCACATTGGACTATGCGTTCTCGGCGTGTTTGGCAGATCCGCCGTGAACCAGCCGTTACGTTAGATGCTCGTGGCGAACGTTCCACCGCCCCCGCAGCGGCCCAATCAGCCCAACCCCGAAATCGTGCGGGGAGTCGAAAATATCTTGACCGCGATCGGCGGCGCGCTCCAGAAGGCCCAGCAGGAGCGCGCCGCCCGCGCCCAAACCGATCCCACAACCAGCCAGAAACAAGATCGCACCGCCCTCTATTGGTTCCTCGGCGTAATCCCCATCCTTTTCGCGTGTTTGCAGCTGATGATCGTGGCGCACGGGGACACGGAAACGCTTCGATCCCTCGTGCAGACCCTGAATGTCACCGCGCTTGTGCTTGGCACTCTCCTGCCACTCGCGTGCGCAGTAATCACGCTGATATCTATCCTCGCCTTTCTCCGCGTATTCACGAATGGGCTAAAACCCCGTACGCGCCAACGTGTCGTGAATGCGTTTATAGGGATTACTCTCGTTTTGTTAATCGACTTTTACGCAATGCCGCTTCTCCATTTTGTAATCATTGGAGCTATTTTTCTTGCCATAGTCGTGCTCGCAATATTGCTCGCGATCGCGTTCGCGGTCTTTCGGCCACCGGTTGAAGCCCGCCAGAAGTTAGTCCAAGGAAGTGCTATAGGGTTCGCCGTAATCTTGTTATTCGCACCGCTATTCATCATGATCGGCTTTCTTGGCGTTTGGATGCCGCAAGAGCGGATCAGCATGGGTGCAGCAAACGTTCAACCCGCGTATGTCCTATCGTCCGACGGTGAATGGACAAAGTACATGGACGGTGAGCACAAGATGCACATCCTGCGGACCAAAGAAATCACCGGGAGGGTGGTCGTCGATGTCCCAAGGTCGCCTTGGCAGAAGACCCCGAACGAAGTCCTGCATCAGTGGCTGAGCAGCAACAAGACGCCCACGAAGCCAACCACCCCGACACCAGGGCAATCACCCGCACCAGCTCAGACGCCAACGCGTTAGCCTTCGGCCAAGCGGCTTTGCCCCCTAGCCCCGGCTTGCGGCACCGATCTCGATCGCGAAATGCCTTATATGGTCGCCGGAGCAGGAGCTTGCCCAAGCTCGCTCCGGCGATTGCCCGCAGTACCGCTTTCGATGGGCCTGGCGCCGTCTGGTCAATAAATCTGACCGACTCAAAAAAATAATTCTGACCACCGCGGCGGTCTGGGGTACCCGCCCCCTTAAGAAAATCGGGGTTATCGTGCCAGGTCAGGCCAGTCGAAGTAAGTGAGTTCACCGAGGTCGGGGTCGCGGCCGTTGTCAGGGCTTTGGCCCGTCAATGCTGGCCGTTGGTCGTCTCGGCTGCCGTCCCCGCGTCGCTCGTTGCATGTGGCGTGGAGCAGTCGGTCAGCGGTGGTGTTGCCGACGCCGTAGACCGAGCGGCTGCGGCTGTGGTCGGCGTGCAGTGGCCGGCCGTCCCAGTTGCGTTTCGGGTCGCGGTACATCTTGGCGGCGCACCAGTAGCAGGCTGTGCCGTCGACGTGGCGCAGCAGCAGTCGGGAGCGGTGTTGTTGGTGGTCGTGGCCGAGGCCGCGGGCGGTGCTGCCGGGCCGCGGTTTGCGGTGTGAAGTGTTGGGCAATCAGAACATCTCCTCGGGTAGGCGGCGCGTCGCCGGTCGGGTGGGGTTGCTCGATAGCGGCGGCGACAGTGACAGCGCGCACCCGGTCGCGTGGTCGGCGGCATCGAATGACGGTGTGTTGCAGGTGCACCGGCCGAGTTCGCGGGGAATCTGCCCGAGTTGCTGCGTTACGACCTGGCGGTGGCGCTCCTCGCGGGTTCGTCTGTATGCCTCGTAATCGGCGGTCATCGGCCGTCCCACTGCCCGGCGTATCGGCCCGGCACGGTTTCCCCGCGCGCTGGTACCGCTGCGCGGAACGGGACGGGCGGGTGCGGCCGGTCGCCGCCGACAAGGGGCTCGTATTCGCCGTCGAGCAGCCCCTCGGGGCCGCCGCGGCGGTACCAGTCGGGGCGTTGCTCCCAATCGTCGAGCGTGTACGTGGGGTAGCCGACGACGGCGGGCACGCCAAGCGTTGCGCTGAGCCGGTCGGCCAGGCGGCGGGCGTGGTCGTAGGCGATGAGCTCGTCGGCGACGTACAGCCGCTCGATACGCGCTGTGGCGGCGCGCATCTCGGGTGAGGTGCACCGCAGCTCGGACCAGGCCACCGCGCGGTCTGTCCAGCGCACACGGGTCAGGTGGACGCGGGCGAGTACGGGAATGGTGCCGGCCGCGACGCGGGTAGGGCGGAACAGGCTTGTGGTTCCGGTCGCGATATTGGCGGTGATGACACGAAGCCGGTAGAGGGCGTCGATGACGTTGGCGATAGCGTAAATGCCGCAGGCGCAGTCGGGTTCGGGTGGTTGGTGGCCGGCGTGCATACAGCACTCCGCGTCCACGGTGGGGCCGGTGACGATTGGTGCCTCGCCGTACGGTGCCCGCAGTGTCGGCGGGTCATCGCCGAGGTTCACGTGCCAGATGCGCCAGCCGTCCGCATCCTTTCTACTGCTGCCAGTAAAAAGGGTCGTGGTGACGTCCGCGGGTTCTGTGGTGCGGCGCCGGCCGCAGGAGGCAATTGTGGCCGGCGCCGCGGTCGCGCTTGTGCGGCCTACCAGGGAACCGCGAGCGACGACGATCAGTAGAACCAAGCCGGCTTGTCGGCGCCGGCATCGACAGGCTCGAGGCTGTGGCCGAGCTCGGTCATCGGAACCGCGGTCTCGTTGGGCACCGCTGCGAGCACCTCGAGCATCTTCTCGTCGTGCGTCGCCAGGGTGACCCAGTGACCTTTGCGGGCCGCGGTGATCTTGCCCTTGCTCACGGCGTCGTCGACGGCGGCCTCGATCTTCTGCTGCTTGGCGGCGGCAGCGATCTTCCGGCCCTCGGCGGCGTCGTGGCGCAGCGCGGCGAGTGTCTGGGTGTCCATCACCTCGAGATCGTGTTTCTTTGCAGCGGCGGCGATCTGAGACGGCGGCGTGTCAGCCATCAGCGGAGCGCCGCGCAGCGCATCCTTGAGGGTGTCGAGGACCAACCCGGTGTCGGAGGTGTCCTCGGGTAGGCCGAGGCGGTCGAGCAGCACCGCGGCTTCGGCGTCGTCAAATTCCAGTGTGAGTGCCATCGCGTTGTCTCCCTCGGGGTTAGGCGGCCAGACCGGTGATTCTCTTGGCCGCGTAGGGGCGGTCGACGGCGAACGCGGGCACGGCGTAAGCCTGCACCCACGTCGAGCGGGTGGAGCGGTCGTCGTACACGTCGACGGTGAGCGGGGCCTCAAATCCGACGCTCCCCACCATCGCGCCCTGACACACGTAGGCGGTGCCAGCCGGGATGCGCGGGTTGGAGAACATCTTGAGCCCCACGGAATCGAGCATGGCGCCGAGGTTCTCGGCGTATGCCTCACGCAGCGCCCGAGCCTGGCTCGGGTGCACGAGCAGCGTGTCATGCACGACGCCGAGCTCCTCGAGGTCGGCGAGCTCCTGGGCCTGGGCGAAGTGGCTCGTCGGCCGGTCGGGTCCCGGCGTCAAGTTGGCATCCGGCCCAACGAACGTCAAGCTGTCCCAAGGGCTCGACACCGCGACGGTGGCAACGTTGGCTGCCTCGAGCGCGGCGACGGCGCGGGTGTCCAACTTGCGCGCGATCGTATTCGCCAGTTGCGTCGTCTGCTGGTCGATGTAGGAGATGTCGTTGCGGGTGCGCCGCTCGTCCTCGACTTGGAACTTGCCGCCCCAGTCCTCGACGAGGGCGAGCTCGGGGGTTGGCGAAACTCCTTCGACGACGCGGTATTCGCTGCCAGGTGACCTGCGTTCGACGTCGCTGGTGAAAAAGTCGCTCGCCGCGATCACGCTGTAGAGCAGGCCGCCGCCCTGGATTTGGGCGCCGAACGGGCGAAACACCTTGGGTAGCAATATCTGGTCGTCGGCGAGTTTCGCGATCTGATCGCGGATGCGTGACGGCTCCTTGAGGGCGACGTCGACGGTGAGCCGGCGGCCATTCAGTTCGGGGATAAGCGCGTTAACCATCGGTCAAGTCCTCTCAGTACAGGCTTATTTCAGCGTCGGTGGCGTCGGCCGCGCCGGTCATCGCGTAGCCGACCGCGACACCGGCGGCGAGCGTGGTCGCCGTGCCGCCGGCGCCGACTTGGACCTCGGCGCCGGCGGCGATCGCACCCGAGGCGGTCACCTTCACGACGCGCGAGTTGCCCCGCACCAAGCGAACAAGCTCGCCGATCGCTGCGTCATTGCCGGCCACCCCGCACGCGCGGACACCAGCGGCGGCCGGCGCAACCGCGATGTTGCCGCCGCCGGTGCGATTACCGGACACGGCGAGAAACCGGCGAGCAGTCACCGCAGCCGTCGCCTCGGCGGTGATATCGGCGCCGGGGTCATACACCGACGGGTTGGCGATGGTTGTCGACATTCGTCAAACTCCTAACGTCGTCATTCGGGTGGCTCGCTGCCGTCGGGCGGCGGCCACCTGCCGGAGCGCGCCGGCGGCGCGCCTCGAGGTCCTCGGGGCGAAACGTGGCTGCGGCCACGACCACGCGGCGGCCCGATGCGGCCGCGGCGACGTCGACGCCGTAGAGCTCGCCGAGTTGCTTGAGCGTGTGCACGGCCGGCGCGCGCTCGCCAAGCAGGGCGCACGCCGTCACGATGAATCGCCAGGTGCGGCCGGTGCCGTCGCGGTAGTCGAAAACGCCCTCGATGCTGCGGTCTCGGTATGCGTGCGGGAGCAGGTTCGCCAGGCCGACAGGCACATTCACGAATTCAGCGAGCAGCGTATCGCCAGTGATGCGGAGATTGTCAAGATGCCCGAGTGCCGGCCCGCCGTCGAACCGCGGGTCATCGTGGCCGATCTTCAACGGCGCGGGGCGCAGAACGCCGGCGCGTGCGAACTCGACTGCCGACTCGAGGTCCTCGCGGGTGATCGTGAACGTGCCGTTAGCGCCGTCCCACGTGCCGACCTTGAGGATCTCGACGTCGCGCACCGTCCGCACGTCAGCCACGGCGGCCAGCCTTAGCCAGCTCGGCGGGCGGCCTGGCGTTCGGCGCGGGCCTCGACGACGCGGAGCGGGTAGAGCCAGCGGGTGCCGGTGTAGTGCCCGGCCAGGACGCCGCGCCGGCGGAGGTCGCGCACACCGTGAGCCGAGATGCGCAAGATTCGCGCTGCCTCGGCGCTGGTGCACAGGTCATAGGCGCAGTGTGAACTTGAATCCGCCTCAATACCAACAAAACTGACGCTTTTGGGGGGTAAACCGTCAGTGTTTGCAACAACTTTGCGCAATTTCGCCACGATCGGACCAAGCCGGCCCGACGGCTGGCGACCCGTCCGCCGGCACAAATCCTCGATCGTGTCGGCCAGCACCGCCGCCTCCGACACGTCGAGCACCACACCGCGGCGCATCACAGTGCACCGTCGCCCTCGTCGCCGCCGAGGAGCCGCCGCAGCGCGACGTCGAGCTTCGCGGGGTCAAGTTGGCCAGCGTCGCCGGGGTTGAGCCGCTCCGCGCCGACCTGGGTCAGCAAGCGGCCCATGTAATCCCGCATCGCGACGACGACCGGCTCGAGGTCGACAAGATCGGTTTTCTCGACGATCAGATGCAGGGCGCGGGTGAGCATCTCTGTCACGCAGCCGGGCCCGCCGTAGGCAGCCAGCCGGCGAACCGCCTCGTTCACGAGCTCGCGGTCACCGGTGATCTGCGCAACGACGTACATCGCCGCGCAGTAGTCGCGGCGCGCCTCCGCGAGCCGGCCGGCGGTCTCATCGGTCATCGTGTGGTCCTTCCGTTGGGGTGGTTGCGGATTGCCTCGACGGCATCGACGAGCCGGTCGGCGAGCTCGAGCGCCTCGGTCTGCTCGAGGCCGAAAACGAACGGGCCGAGGGTGAGCCGGATTGGGCGGGCCTGCCCGGGCAGTGGCGCGACGGTGGCCCGCACACCGGGTAGCGCGTTGAGCCTCATGTCTCGCCTCGCAGCGGCTCAGAGAACGACCGAGCCGGCGGGGGCGGCTCCTCGTCGTCTGCGTGGCTCGAGGGTGGACATCGCCGGCAGCACGGCACGCGGCGGAAGCGGCGCGAGCCGGTGTCGTCGGTGCGGGTGCAGTACTCGCCGGCAGCGGCTCCGCACGTCGGGCACGGGCAATCGAGCGCCCCGGTGTCGCCGTAGGCCCGAACGATGACGTGGGCGTGCCGGGCGCTCACGCGTGCTCCTCGAACGGGTCCGACCCCTGCCCATGCCACTCCGGCCAGCCGTTGCCGTCGTAGCCACTCTTGGCCGTCGCCGCTAGTGACGTACCCGACTTAGGTAACTCACCCCTGGTCCTAAGCCTTGCGTTTGGTGAGTGGTTACTTAGGTGACCTGTCCCGTCCCTCTGGGTTGGCAACTGGGTTACCTGCGTGGGTTCCTGTCTGGGTTTTCCGTTCGACGCTTTCCCGGTCTGACAACCCACCTGGGTTCCCGTCTGGGTTTCCTTCTGGGTTACCTGTCTGGGTTTTCGGGGTGATCGCTCGCGAGGCGGTCCCGCTGGCCGACCGCCTCTCTGCCCGTTTCCACGGCTCCGCTCCTGCTGCGCGAGCACCTGCTCGCGGGTCCGCTGATAGCACGCGTGATGGACGATCTGGTACTCATCGCCGTGGTCCTCCCACCACCCACACGCCACCAATTCATCGGCAGCCTCGGGCCGCTTCGCCCACCGCCGAACGTCATCCTTGGGCAACCTGCCGTCGAGGAGCTTCCGGTTAGACCACGTGAGCCCCTCTGTGTGAAGCCGATAGGCAGCGTCGGAAAGCTCCCAACAATCGTCGGAATAGTCGTCGGAGAGCTTGGTCCATGTCATTGCCGGCCTCCGCGCTGTGCGAGCTCAGCCGCCCGCACCGGATCGCGTCGGCCACAGGCGAGCGGCGGCAAGCGGCGCGCGGCCTCGTACCGGCGACGCAGTTGCTCGAGAAGCTCGGCGCCGCAGCCGTGCCTGCGCTGTCGGCGGGCATCGATAGGATTTGCGGCGTTGGTGGTGGTATCGCTGACGTCGGCCGGGTCTCCCTGTGTGGGGGCCCGGTTTTCATTGGGCGGCCCTTTGCCTCGGCCTCGCTCGGCAGTCATGCCGTGGCGGCTGCGGTGAGCCGATCGACGTATCCCGCAATGGATTTCGCCGTGATAAAACCCCGTGCCCCGATCTTGACCCGCACTAGCTCGCCGCTACTGACCAGCTCCCATAGCGTTGTGCGGCTGATCCCGCCGAGCGCGGCCATCGCCTCGGGGTAGGGCAGCAGCAGTCGGTCTGAGTCGGTGTTCATTTTGTCCCTCAAGCTCCTCGTTTGTTCATGTACGCACATAGCCGCGCGGTACTGTGGCGCACTATAGACACGCGAAAAGACAAATTGCACGGCAAAGTTGCACGCTCAATCATTCCTTTGTTGCGTTGTCTACCAACGAATTTGGGAGGCGTAGCAGAATGGCCAAGCGAGCGAATGGCGAAGGCACCGTACGGCAGCGGACAAACGGGCGATGGGAGGCCCGCCTCACCTACACCGACACCGGCACCGGCCAAGTCAAAAGGGTTTCACTGTACGGAGCGACCGCCAAGGCCGCACGCGCCGAGATGAAAAAGGCGCGCGAGCGCCTCGACGCCGGGGCACCAGTGAAGGACGCGAGTCGGTCGGTCGGCGACTGGCTCGCACACTGGCGTCAGACCACGCTGGCAGCATCCGACCGCGCGGCCTCGACACGGACGCTGTACGAGATGCTGTCCCGGCGGCACCTCGAGCCCGGACCGTTCGGTGCGATCACTCTGGACAAGCTGAGGCCGTCGGACATCGAGTCGTTGGTACTGAAGATGCGCACCAAGACCAAGCCAGGCCGGGGCGAGAACGCCGAGCCGGTGCGAGCGTTGTCCGATTCAACGATCCGACAGACGTACACCGTGCTGCGCTCCGCACTCGACGGCGCCGTGCGCGATGGGCTTCTGGCGCGCAACCCAGCGGCGCAGGTGCGTCGACCGGGCGTGGAACGGCAGGAGGCGCGCCACCTCGACGCCGAAGCGGTAACGCTTGTCCTCAAGGCGGCCGCAGAGTCGCGCTATCACGCTGCGCTCGTGCTCATCGCCTCGACAGGACTACGCAAGGGCGAGGCACTGGCCTTGCGATGGGACAAGGTTGACCTCGACGCCGGCGTCCTACGCGTCGCGGCAACGATCAGCCGGGTCGCCGGACGGCTGGTCATCAGCGAGCCCAAGACCGCGCGATCACGTCGGACGGTGCCGCTATCTCCCGCGGTGATTGCCATGCTGCGTAAGCACAAGGCGGCCCAGGCCGCCGATCGCCTTCGCGCGGCGAACCAATGGCAGGACAGCGGTCTAGTGTTCACCACCGAGTTCGGCGGGCCCGTCGACCCGCGCAACCTGCTACGGGTGATCGAGGTCGCCGCCCGGACAGCAGGGGTGGCAGACGTCGGCGTACACACGTTGCGCCACTCGGCAGCGGTTGCGTGGCTCGAGTCCGGTGTGCACATCAAGGCGGTTGCCGATCTGCTCGGGCACTCGTCGATCGCAATCACCGGTGATGTCTACGGCCATACAAGCGACGACACCGCGCGAGCCGCTGTCGACGCGCTGGCTGGCCGCCTCGGGCTCGCGAACGTGGGCGAACAGTCGTGAACGCGACGTGGTTGGGGTACGGGTTGGGGTACGAGACGGAAAGAGGCACCTCCCGAAAAGTCGGAAAGCGCCTCTGACCTGCGTCGGGCTGACAGGATTTGAACCTGCGACCACTTGACCCCCAGTCAAGTGCGCTACCAAACTGCGCCACAGCCCGTGTGCCGATGAGTCCACCGGCAGCAGGTCGAAAGCCTACCGCAGCCGAGGCGCCAGACCGCTATTGCCCGGCTGACCTGCGAGTCTCGTGGTCGCCGGTTTTGGCGAACCAGGCGTCGACCTTTTCGACCCAGTCCCGCAGCGCCTGGGCGAGCTCGGATTCGCGGCGGTAGAACCGCTGCGACGGTACGGGCACGCTCACCGCGACCATTTCGTCGCCCACGTTCTTCAATACCGCGCCCACCGCGCAGATCCCTTCGCTCTGCTCTTCGCGGTCATACGCCACGCCTTCGGTTTTGACGCGTTCCAGCTCCTTGCGCAACGCCGCCGGCGTCGTGATCGTGTTCGCGGTCAGCTTGGCGAGCCGACTCGGCAGCGCACGGGCTTGCTCCTCGGCCGACAGATTGGCCAGCAGCGCCTTGCCGTTGGCGCAGCAGTGCAGCGGAAACGACTCGCCCACCGCGCTGATCGCGCGCAGCCGGTGCGGCGAGACCACCTGATCGACGAACGTCGCACGGTCGCCGTCCAGGATCGACAGGTCGACGGTCTCCTCCAGTTCCCGGGACAGCTCCTCGATGAATGGATGCACGTCGAACACGACGCTGCGGCGCACGGTGGTGGCCATGCGGGCGATCTCGGGCCCCAGCCGATAACGACCCCGCGCCGCAGGCGCGGCCACCAGACCTTCGTCGTCGAGCGCATTGAGGATCCGGCTCACGGTCGAGCGCGCCATGCCCAGCCGCTCGCCGATCTCGGCCTGGTTCAGCCCGCCGGGATGTGCCTGCAGCAGCCGCAGCATCTCAGCAGCGCGCGCGATAACCTGAATTCCGCTGCCGCGGGCCTCTTCTGCGTCGACGCTCATGTCAGGCTCCGGTCTCGATGCGGTAGCTACCGGTGGGGTCGATGATCGCCACCAGCCGCACGATACAGCCGTCGCCGCCGACCCAGCGCCACGGGAACGCCGCGAAGGTGACGCGTTTTCCGGTGACCTTGTCCAGGTCGCCGCCCACGTTCTCGAAGCCGTAGATGCCCTTGGACAGAATCGCGCGATGGCAGGGCTCCCATTCCGGGAAGTCGTCGAGCACCTTGCGGCCGGTGTGTTGTTCGTATTCCTTTACCGCCCAAGGCAATAGGCCACCGGTGTGCTCGGCGGGTCCGTGCGGGGCGATCGCGGTGGCCATCGGATGGTCGAGCGCTTGGGTGTCCGTGCCGACGGCCTTGACACCCCTGGCCGCGAACCACTCCCCGGCTTCCTTGTAAAACCCCGGCGAGTAGGCGTAGTACTCGGCGCTGTCGGCGTAGGTATGGTGCCAGCCGGTGTTGACGATGACGATGTCACCGGGCCGGATCTCCGGCGTGGCCTTCTCCAGGTCCTCGGCGGTGACGACCTCCCACTTCTTCTTGGGGATCGACACGACGACGCCCGTACCGAAGAACGCGCTCAGCGGGATCTCGTCGAGCAGCGGCGTGCCTTCGATCACGTGGCCCGGCGCGTCGATGTGCGTGCCGGAATGCATTACCGTGGTGATCTTTTGGGTGACGACGCGGCTTCTGGCCATGTTGTGCAATCGTTCGATCTTGACGTCCTCGAAGTACGGCCACGCCGGCACACCATGCCCCCACGGGTGCGACAGATCGTAGAACTCCAGCTTCGATTCGGCTTCGCCAAGCGGCCAGGTCATGGTCACGACGGTTCCTTTCGTATCAGCATGCGGTGTAGCCGCCGTCCAGGTACATCACCTGGCCGGTGTAGAAGCTCGACGCGTCGCTGAGCAGATAGATCAGCGCGCCGACGAAGTCTTCCGGTTCGGCGAAGCGGCGCAACGGGATTCGGGCGAACATCGCCTCACGGGTCTGGCGCCCCTTCTCGTCGTCGGCATACATCCACTCGGTCAACTCAGAGCGAAACACCGTTGGCGCCAAGGCGTTTACCCGAATCCCTTGTGGGCCCCACTCCGCGGCCAACGACTTGGCCAGCAGATCGGTCGCTGCTTTGGAGGGGCAGTAGGCGCTGTAGCCGGCCGGATGACCGAGGCTGCCACGCACCGACGAGACCAACACGACGCTGCCTCCCCCGCCCTGGCGCAGCAGCACCCGTCCCGCCGCCTGGCACACCAGCCAGGCGCCGCGCGCATTGGCCTTCATCACGGCGTCGAAGTCGTCGACGTCCATCTCGGTGATGGGCTCGACGTGGTTCATGCCCGAGGCCACCAGGACGCCGTCGAGCCGGCCATGCTTGGCGACGGCCGCGTCGACCATGGCCTGCGCGTCGGCCGGAGTGTCCGGGCGTCGGATCACCACCGCCAGGTCGTGCCGGCCCGTCTCAGCAGCGAGCTCGGCCAGGCGATCGGTGTTGCCTCCGGTCAGCGTCAGCCGCGCCCCCGCGTCGGCCAGGGCCCGGGTCGCCGCGCTGCCTAAGGAGCCGGTCGCGCCGGTGATGAGTATCGACTTGTCCTGCACGCTGAACCGCGCCGCGCTTTTCATCTCACCTCAACTCCTGCAGTACGGGATTATCCACCCGTTATACGAGAGATTAGGGACGCGCCGCGATGAAAGTCAACACAGAACTCCCAAGATATAGCTCACATCGCCTGCATTGCGGGAAACGGTGCCTTACTCCGCGAATGTCTGCATGCCCAGCACGATGGCCAGACCGAGGCGCTCGGCGTCCTCGGTGTCGGGTTCGGCGGTAAAGATCATGATGCGCAGGTCATCTCCTGCGACGACGAGCGTGTCGCAGTCCAGGACGATGCGCCCGATGTCGGGGTGGTCGATGACTTTTCGACGCCCGACGTCGTGATGGAGTTCCGGGGATTCCGCGTCCCAGAGCTCGACGAACCGGGGGCTTTGGGCGGCCAGCTCGCGGATCAACTGCTTCAACCGTTGATCGGCGGGATAGCGCGACGCCGTCACACGTAGGTCGGCGACCAGCCCGGCCTGCAATGCGGCACGCTCTTCAGACGTCTGCACAGCGCGGGTACCGGGGCCAATCAGGTTGCGCCACAGACCATTGCGCTCGAGCCCCCGCAAATTGGTTGTCGGGCCCATCAGCGCGTCATACGGTGCGTTGGCGATCAGCAGGGTCCAGGTGGCGTCGTAGACGGCCACCGGATTGTTCGCCAACCGGTCGAGCATGCGTTGGACGCTCGGCGAAATGCGCGACGAGACGACGTCGCGTCCTGGAGCAACATGCCCCGCCAGCCGGAACAGCAGATCACGCTCGGCGTCCGAGACGCGCAACGCACGGACCAGTGCCTCGACGACCTGGACCGAGGGCGAGGTTGCCCGACCCTGTTCCAACCTGGTCAGGTAGTCGACTGAGATTCCGGCAAGCCCGGCAAGCTCTTCGCGACGCAGCCCCGCGGCGCGACGGCGCCCGCCGACGGGCACACCCACGGCCGCGGGTGTGACGCGGTCGCGCCACTGGCGCACCCGGCGGCCGAATTCCCACGTCTGCACTCCTCTACTGTGCGCGACAGGGGTTAGCCGGGGAAAGGTTTTGTGGTGGCACTGGCAGTCCTACGACAGCCAGACTGCTCCCTAAGACTGCGACATCGACCAACACTCGGGCCATGACTTCGATCGCTTCCGGAACCGTATTGATCACCGGGCCGACCGGCGGACTGGGCAGGTCCACGACGCTGGCGCTCGCGAATCGGCCTGCATCCCAACGCCCCGACCTGCTGCTGCTCGGCAGGCCGGGCCAGGCCTTGGCCGAGGTGGCCGACGAGGCCCGGGCGGCCGGCGCAACGGTGTACGAAATCGGTTGCGACCTCTCTAGGTTGGCCGACGTGCGCGCCGCGGGTCAGCAGGCCAAGGAGCTGCTGGATGCCGGCGCGGTGCGCCCGCTGCACGCACTGGTCGCCAACGCGGGCCTCACCGTCGCCGACACGCATACCGCTTCGGCGGATGGCTATGAACTCACCTTCGCGGTGAATTACCTCGCGCACGCGCAACTGATCGGCGATCTGCTCGGCTCATTGACGGCTCCAGCCCGCGTCGTGCTCCTGGGCTCGAACACCTACCACCAGAACATCTTTCGCCGGATCCTCCACGTGCCCCCGGCGCGTTGGCGTGATCCGATCGAGCTGGCCCAGCCCACCGCCAGGAGCGCGCCGGCGACGTCCGAGCTGTCCTGGACCGCCTACTCCGATTCCAAGCTGGCGCTGATGTACTACGCACACGAATTGCAGCGCCGCGCCCCCCATGGCGTCAACGTGATCGTCTTCGAACCGGGATTCATGCCGGGCACCGGTCTGAGCAGAGCGAACGGTCCCGCCCTGCAACGAATCGGGCGTCTGCTGGAGAAAATTCCCGGTGTCTCGTCACCGGTGCGCTCCGGGCCCTTGCTCGCGTCGATCGTCCTCGATCAGCGCTGGGCGCATCTGCGCGACGGCGCCTTCGTCCTGAAAGACGAAGAGCGAGAGGTGAAGCCGATTGCGATTGATCCGCTTCGCGAGGCACGGCTCTGGGAGGCGACGGCCGAGCTTCTCGCTGCGGCTCGCTGAGTGCGCCCTGGACGCACACCCGACGAAGAGGAAAGTCAGCGGCGCTTGGCGGATCGCTTTTCGCGGACCCGCACATTGATGCGGATCGGGCTGCCGGCGAACCCGAACGCCTCACGCAGCCGCCGCTCCAGAAAGCGCCGGTAGCCGGCTTCCAGAAAACCCGTGGTGAACAGGACGAACGTCGGCGGCCGGGCGGCGGCCTGGGTGGCGAACAGGATGCGGGGCTGCTTGCCGCCGCGCACCGGCGGCGGCGTGGCCGCGACGACTTCCTTGAGCCAGGTGTTCAGCGGCCCGGTCGCGATCCGGGCGTCCCACGACGCCAGCGCGGTCTCCATCGCCGGCACCAGCTTCTGCACGGCCCGTCCCGTCTTGGCGGAGATGTTGACCCGCTCCGCCCACTGCAGCTGCGCCAGCTCACGGTCGATCTCGCGGTCCAGCAGCTCGCGGCGATCCTCGTCGACCAGATCCCATTTGTTGAAGGCCAGCACCAGCGCCCGGCCGGCCTCGATCACCATGCTCAGCACGCGCTGGTCCTGCTCGGTCAGCGGCTGCGACGCATCGATCAGCACGAGCACCACCTCGGCGGAATCGATGGCCGAGTGAGTGCGCACCGACGCGTAGAACTCGTGCCCACTGGCCTGACCAACCTTGCGACGCAACCCCGCGGTGTCGACGAAACGCCAGAGCTTGCCGCCCAATTCGATCAGTGAGTCCACCGGATCGACCGTGGTGCCCGCGACATCGTGCACGACCGAGCGCTCGTCGCCGGCCAGCTTGTTCAGCAGCGAGCTCTTGCCGACATTGGGCTTGCCGACCAGCGCCACCCGCCGCGGGCCGCCGGGCGCGGGTGCCGCCTCGGAGACCTGGGGCAGCTTCGCCAGCACCTCGTCGAGCAGATCGGCCACACCACGGCCGTGGATTGCGCTGACCGCGTGCGGCTCGCCGAGACCCAGCGACCACAATGCGGCCGCGTCGGATTCGACCTTCTCGCTGTCAACCTTGTTGGCGGCCAGGAAAACCGGCTTGCCGGACCGCTGCAGGATTCGGGCGGCGGCCTCGTCGGCGCTGGTGGCCCCGACCGTGGCGTCGACCACCAGGATGATCGCATCGGCGGTACGCATCGCCACCGACGCCTGTTCGGCCACCAGTTGCTGCAGGCCCTTGGCGTCGGGCTCCCACCCGCCGGTGTCCTGCACGACGAACCGGCGACCGGTCCACAACGCGTCATAGGAGACCCGATCGCGGGTCACGCCGGGAATGTCCTGCACCACCGCTTCGCGCCGGCCCAGGATCCGGTTGACCAACGTCGACTTGCCGACGTTGGGCCGCCCGACGATGGCCACCACCGGCGCGGGACCGGGCTCGTCGAAGTCTCCCGAATCGGAATCGACGACTTCCCAATCACTTTCGTCGGACCACGTGCCGTCCTGGCTCACCGCACTGCCTCGCTTCGCTGTTTGACCAACTCCAGCAGATGATCGATCACTTGCGCTTCGGTCATGTCGCTGGTGTCGACGATCACCGCGTCCGCCGCCGGTCGCAACGGCGACAGCGCGCGGGTAGAGTCCAAATGATCCCGGCGGCGCACATCGGCCAGGACCCCGTCGTAATCGTCGGCCAAACCCGCGGCGACGTTCTGGTCATTGCGCCGACGGGCGCGGGTCTCGGCCGATGCGGTCAAAAAGATCTTCACCGGCGCGTCCGGCAACACCACCGTCCCGATGTCGCGCCCCTCGACGACGACATTGCCCGGCCCCTGGGCCATTTCGCGCTGCAGGGCGACCAGCCGGGCCCGAACGGCGGCAACCGACGACACGGCCGACACCGCACCGGTCACCAGGTCACCACGGATCTCGGCCGAGACATCCTCTCCGTCAAGGAAATAACGATCGCCCTCGGGGTGGTAGTCGACTGACATTCGCACCGTCTCTGCGGCCCGTGCAACCGCGTCGGCGTCAGCCGGGTCGATCCCGGCGCGCAACACGGCCAGCGTCACCATCCGGTACATCCCGCCGGTGTCCAGGTAACGCGCCTTCAGCGCTTCCGCCAATCCCTTTGAGACCGAGGACTTTCCGGTTCCGGCCGGGCCGTCGATCGCCACCACGAAGCCGCCCGTCACAGATCGATGGTTCGCTTCACTCCCGTCGCTCACTGCGTTCGTTCCGCTCACAGCCCCACCGCTTTATACAGTTGGCCGATCTCGCTCTGGCTCAATGCCCGGATGCTGCCCGGGCGCTGCTTGCCGAGCGCGATCCCACCGATCTCGGTGCGTACCAGCGCCTCCACCGGGAAACCCACCGCCGCCAGCATCCGGCGCACAATCCGATTCCGCCCTTCGTGCAAGGTCAAGCGCACCAATGTCTTTCCCGGAATGGCGTCCACCACCGCGAAGTCATCGACACGCGCCGGGCCGTCCTCCAACTCGATACCGGCCCGCAATTGCTTGCCCAGCCCGCGCGGTACCGTTCCGGCGACGGTCGCCAGATACGTCTTCGGGACTTCATGGGAAGGGTGCATCAATCGGTGCGCCAGCTCGCCGTCGTTGGTCAGCAGGATCAGGCCCTCGGTGTCGGCGTCCAGCCGTCCCACGTGAAAGAGCTTCTTGTTGCCGCGCACTCGCCGCTCGACCAGGTCACCGATGCACGGCCGGCCACGATCGTCGGACATCGTCGAGTGCATCCCGCGCGGCTTGTTCAGCGCCAGATACACCTGCGATTCGTCCAGGGCGATCCTCGCACCGTCCACGCGGATCACCGAGGCATCGGGATCGACGCGGGTGCCCAGCTCGGTCACCACCTGCCCGTCCACTTCGACGCGGCCGTCGATGATCAACTTCTCGGCGGCCCGGCGCGACGCAATTCCGGCCTGGGACAACACTTTTTGCAGCCGGATCCCCTGGTCTTCGGCCATCAATCCTGGTCCACGTCGAACGACAGCGATTGTTCGGGCGTCTGACCACCCGACAGTTTGATGAAACGTGGCTCGCTGTCCAGGGATTCGCTCAAGTCCTCGATCGTGTCGACGTCGGGAAGCAGCGGTGCGATATCGGGCAGGTCGGTCAGCGACTCCAGCCCGAGGCGCTCCAGGAACAGCTCGGTGGTCGCGAAGGTGGCCGCGCCGCTGTCCTCGTCAACGCCGGCTTCGGTGATCAGGCCGCGCGCCAACAGGGTTCGGATGACGGCGTCGACGTTGACACCGCGCACCGCGCTGACCCGCGCACGCGTCACAGGCTGGCGGTAGGCCACGACGGCCAGGGTCTCCAGCGCGGCCCGGGTGAGCTTCGAGCGCGCGCCGTCCAGCAGCAGCTTCTCGACGTAGGGCGCGTACTTGGCGCGGGTGTACATCCGCCACCCCTCGCCGGTCTTACGCAGATCGATGCCGCTGTCGCGGTGTGCGAGCTCCTCGGCCATGAGCTGCAGCTTCGCGGCTATCCGATAGACGGGTTGCCCGGTGGCGGCGCCCAGCGCCTCCTCGGCTACCGGGGTGTCCACCACCAGCAACAGTGCCTCCAGCACGCCGCGCAGCTCCTCGTCGTCCAGCGGCGCTGCTTCGGCGATGTCGGGGATGCCTTCGATACCCGGGCCGAGATCGAGGTCGGGCAAGTTTTCAGTCATAGTTATTCGTCCCGTATTTCGGTGGTCGGGCGCTCCCCGGTCCACGAAATCTGGAGCACGCCAAGCGGCTCCGACTGCTCGAATGCTACCGCCCGGGACCGATACAGCTCGAGCAGCGCCAGGAAGCGTCCGACCACCTCGATCGGCACCTCACAGTCGGCGACCAACTCGGAGAACGTCGCCCATTGGTCAGCGCCCCGGGCTTCGAGCATCGACAGTAGTTTCTGGGCCTGCTCGGGCACCGAGACCTTGACCTCGTGCAGGTGGCCGATCGCGACCGTCGGCGCCGGCCGCGGGCTGAACGCGACCGCGGCGATCTGGGCGAAACGCTCGGCGTCGACCCCGATCATCACTTCCGGCAGCAGTTCGGTGAACCGGTCCTCCAGCGACACCGCGCGCGGGTAGCTGCGCAGCGCGGTGGCTTCCAGCTCGGCGAACATCTCCGCGACGTGCTTGAACGCGCGGTACTGCAGCAACCGGGCGAACAGCAGGTCGCGCACCTCGAGCAGGGCGAGGTCTTCCTCGTCGTCGATCTGCCCGGCCGGCAGCAGCCGCGCGGCCTTGAGATCCAGCAGGGTCGCGGCGACCACGAGGAACGCGGTGGTCTCCTCCAGGTCCAGCTGGGCACCGATCTCGCGGGTGTAGGCAATGAAGTCGTCGGTGACCTGATGCAGCGCCACCTCGGTCACGTCGAGACGATGCGCGAAGATCAGCTGCAGCAGCAGATCGAACGGTCCCTCGAAGTTGGTGAGGCGGACTTGGAAACCGGTGGAGGAGCCGTTCTGCGCTGCCGCCTCACCATTGGCTGTGTCGTTCACGCGCCGAATCGGTCAATGAACTCGCGGGCCAATGCGCGATATGCGATCGCGCCCGCCGACTTCGGCGCCCAGGTGGTGATCGGTTCGCCCGCCACACTGGTCTCCGGGAAACGCACGGTCCGGGTGATCACGGTGTCGAACACCAGATCACCGAAGCGCTCGACGACACGGGCCATCACCTCGCGGGCGTTGACCGTGCGCGGGTCGTAGCGGGTCAGCAGGATGCCGCTGATCTCGAGCTTCGGGTTGAGCCGGTCGCGCACCTTGTCCACGGTATCGGTGAGCAGCGCCAGGCCGCGCAGCGAGAAGTACTCGCATTCGGTCGGAATGACGACGCCGTCGGAGCAGGCCAGCGCGTTGACGGTGAGCAGGCCCAGCGACGGCTGGCAGTCGATCAGGACATAGTCGTAGCGGTCCAGCACCGGATGCAGCGCCCGGCCCAGTGTCTGCTCCCGACCCACCTCGTTGACCAGCTGAATCTCGGCGGCCGACAGGTCGATGTTGCTGGGCACCAGGTCCAGGTACTTGACCCGGGTGGACAGCAGCACGTCTTCGATCGACACCCGCGGCTCGACCAGCACGTTGTGAATGGTCTTTTCCAGCTCGTAATGCGGGACACCGAGGCCCGCGGACAGCGCGCCCTGCGGATCCATGTCCACCAGCAACACCCGGCGGCCATACTCCGCGAGCGCGGCGCCCAGGTTGATCGTCGACGTGGTTTTCCCGACGCCACCCTTCTGGTTGCACATCGCAATCACCTTGGCCGGGCCGTGCGAGGTGCGCGGCTGCGGTTCCGGGATCGCCCGCGGCGGGCGCCCAGTGAGGCCAAGCTCGACGCCGCCGTCAGGCTGGTCGGTCATGCCCGGGGTGTTGCGAAGGTGAACATCGTCGGAAAGTCTAACGGGTAGGCCCCGGTAAACCCGGCGACCCGCAGGGTGTTTTACCAGCGAATATGCGCGGATATCGCGGGCGCGGCACCGTTGAATTCGCATGCTTAACACCAGTCACACGAGCACCAGTCGAAGTGCGATGCGCATCACCGGCGGCCGGTCCGGGTGGTCACGCCGGTTCCAGCGACTCCCGCGCACCTGGCTCCAGTGTCAACACGGGCCGCAGAGCATGCAGCACCTCGGGGTCCTCGATGGTGGACGGCATCTCATCGTCGTGGCCGTGCGCGATGCGGCGCATCGCCTTGCGGAGAATCTTGCCGGAGCGCGTCTTCGGCAACGCCGAAACGATGTCGACCCGCTTCAGACACGCCAGCGCCCCGATCTCGTCGCGAACCAGCGCCACCAGCTCGTCGGCGAGCCCGTCCCCCGCCGCCCCGGCCTGCAGGACGACGAACCCGGGCGGGATCTGGCCCTTGATGTCGTCGGCGACGGCGATAACCGCCACTTCGGCCACGGCGGGGTGTGACGCCAGCACCGCTTCTATTGCGCCGGTGGAAAGTCGGTGACCGGCCACGTTGATGACATCGTCGATGCGGCCCATGACGAACAGATAACCGTCCTGGTCGACATATCCGCCGTCGCCGGTCAGGTAATAGCCGGGATGCTCGCACAAGTACGAGGCTTCGTAGCGCGCGTCATCCTCCCAAAGCGTCGGGAAGGTACCGGGCGGCAGCGGCAGACCCAGGCATATGGCGCCCTCCTCACCAGGCGAGCAGGCCGCCCCGTCGGGATTGAGGATCGCGACTTCGTAACCCGGCATCGGCACGCCCGGCGAACCAGGTTTGATCGGCAATGGTTGTGCGCCAATCGGATTGGCTGCGATCGCCCAACCAGTCTCGGTCTGCCACCAGTGGTCGATAACTCGAACGCCGACTTTGTCGGACACCCATGAGTAAGTGTCGGGGTCGAGCCGCTCACCGGCGAGGAACACCGATTCCAGATGCGCGCGGTCATAGAGCTGCAGCCAGGTGCCGTCGGGATCGTCCCTGCGGATCGCGCGCATCGCGGTCGGCGCGGTGAAGAAAACCTTCACCTCATGCTCGGTGATCACACGCCAGAAAGCACCCGGGTCGGGCGTGCCCACCGGCTTTCCCTCGTAGAGCACCGTGGTGGCGCCCGCGAACAGTGGTCCGTACACGATGTAGGAGTGCCCGACCACCCAGCCGACGTCCGACGCCGCCCAGAAGACGTCGCCGGGGTTGACGTCGTAAATGTGGCGCATGCTCCACAGCAGCGCGACCGCGTGACCACCGTTGTCCCGCACCACACCTTTGGGCCTGCCGGTCGTACCCGAGGTGTAAAGGATGTACAGCGGATCCGTTGCGGCCACCGCGACTGCCAGCACCGGCTCGGCGGTGCGCATCAGGTCCTGCCAGTCTTTGTCACGTCCGTCGACGATGCTGCAGCGCAGCCGGTCGCGCTGCACGATCACGCAGTGCTGCGGCGGATGCGCGCTGGCGGCGATCGCGGCGTCGAGCATGGGCTTGTACTCGACGAGCCGGGTCGGTTCGATGCCGCACGACGCCGAGACGATCACGACAGGACGAGCGTCATCGATGCGAGTGGCCAACTCGTGGGCGGCGAATCCACCGAACACCACGGAATGCACCGCACCGATTCGGGCGCACGCCAGCATAGCGACCACCGTTTCCGGGATCATCGGCATGTAGATGACCACGCGGTCGCCTTTGGTCACCCCCAAGTTGCGCAGCACGCCAGCGAAACGCGCTGTGAGATCGAGTAATTCGGCATAGGAGAGGGAGCGCTTCGTCGCTGTCACGGGTGAGTCGTAAATCAGCGCCGGCGTGCCGCCGCGGCCGGCATCGACGTGTCGGTCGAGTGCGTTGACGCAGGTGTTGAGTTCCGCGTCGGGAAACCAGCGATAAAAAGGCGGTCGGCTGTCGTCGAGGATCTGGCGCGGCGCTTGGGTCCATGTCACCGCCTGCGCGGCCTGCGCCCAGAATGCCCTCGGCTCGTCGAGGCTGAACTGGTGAAGCTCGCGATAACCGTTCATCTGGCTCCTCTGCCGACCGCCATCGATGGCCGGACGGTATAGCCGGGACCGCGGGGACGCAACTGTTGACCACCACCGCTGGGTCACCATGCCTATGGTGGGCACTATGGACCTCAAACGACGGATACCGCTGCTGCGGTGGTCGGTATGGCGGATGGCCGCCGGAGCTCGCAACATCACGACGACGGGCCAGATCGGCGACGGACGCGAGGCGGCCGCGGTCGACTACGTCGTCGCCAACGCCCGCGCCGGCGATATCGACGACGTGCTGGCCACCATCGACAAATTCGCCTACGAGAAGTCGATGCTGATCAATGTCGGCGACGAGAAGGGCCTGCTGCTCGACGCGGCCGTGCGCCGGGCCAGCCCCGCGCTCGCGCTGGAGTTGGGCACCTACTGCGGCTACGGCGCGCTGCGAATCGCCCGGGCCGCGCCGAACGCCAGAGTGTTTTCCGTCGAGCTCGCCGAGGCTAACGCCGCCAACGCCCGGCGGATCTGGGCGCACGCCGGTGTCGCCGATCGGGTGACGTGCGTCGTCGGCACCATCGGTGACGGCGGGCGCACGCTCGACGCACTTGCCGGTGAGCACGGATTCGCTTCTGGCGCACTCGATTTCCTGTTCCTCGACCACGACAAGAACGCCTACCTTGCTGATCTGCTGAGCATCATGGACCGGGGCTGGCTGCATAAGGGCTCGATCGCGGTCGCCGACAACGTCCGGGTGCCCGGCGCACCGAAGTATCGCGAGTACATGCGGCAGCAGCAGGGCAAGTTGTGGAACACCGTCGAGCACAAGGCCCACCTGGAATACCAGTCGATGGTGTCCGACCTGGTGCTGGAGTCCGAGTACCTGCGCTGAAATGACGATTACGTCGCGCGCGGGTGGGCTCCGGCCCACACTTCGCGCAGCGCGTGCACGGTGACCAACGTGTAGATCTGCGTGGTCGTCACCGAGGCGTGGCCGAGCAGCTCCTGCACGACGCGCACGTCGGCCCCGCCCTCCAGCAGATGCGTGGCGAACGAGTGCCGCAGCATGTGCGGCGACACCCCCGAGGTGATCCCGGCGCGCTCGGCGGCGTCCTGCAACACCTGCCAGGCGCTTTGCCGCGACAGCCGTCCGCCGCGGGCGTTGAGGAATATCGCGGCCGTGCCGCGGCCCCGGCGGGCCAGCTCCGAGCGGCCACGCACCAGGTAAGCATCCAGCGCCTGCACGGCGGGCCGCCCGATCGGCACCAGCCGCTGCTTACCGCCCTTACCGTGCAACAGCACCGATCTGGCCTGGGTGTCGATGTCGTCGACGTCGAGTCCGACGGCTTCGGAGATGCGTGATCCGGTGGAGTACAACAGCTCCAGCAGCGCCCGGTTGCGCAGCGTGAGCGGACCGTCGGACGGGCTCTCCCCGCCCGCGCCTTCCAGCAGCGCCAGCACCTCGTCGATGGTCAGGCTTTTGGGCAGCCGACGGCCCGGGGTCGGGGGTCGCACCGCGCGCGCCACGTCCAGTTCGGCCAGCCCCTCGGCGGCGGCGAAGCGATGCAATCCGCGCACCGCGATCAATGCCCGCGCGGCCGACACCGCCGACAAGCCCACCGCCCCGGAATCGGGGTCACCGCGGCGCAGTGCGACCAGGAATTCGCTGACGTCGTCCTCACCGACCTTGGCCAGATCGTGAATTCCACGGTCTTCCAAGTGCTTTGAATAGCGGCGCAGGTCGCGCCGGTAAGAGCTGAGCGTATTGGCCGCTACTCCCCGCTCGATCGTCAGGTGGTCGAGGTAGCCCTGCATTTGCGACTCGAGCATCAGCGCGGTCGTCATTGCGCGGCCGCTTTTCGGGCGGCGAATGTCGTGGGCTTGTCCGGCCACGGGACGTCCACCCCACGCGGCTGGGCCAGCCCGGTCGTCACGGCGTGTGCGGCCAGAATCCCGGCCACGGCAATGGAATTGACGATCTCACCGCTGAAGACCAGCCGCAGCGCCTCGTCGATCGGGACCCAGCGCATCTGCATGTCGGCTTCTTCGTCGTGCGCTTCGGGACGGCCGATTTCGCTGAGGCCGGTGGCCAGGAAGACCCGCACCGATTCGTCGCTGTATCCGGGCGCGGTGTCGATGTCGACGAGAACGTGCCAGGAGTCGGCGTGCAGACCGACTTCCTCCTCGAGTTCGCGTGCGGCGGTGAGGTGCGGTGCTTCACCCTCGGCGTCGAGCAGGCCCGCCGGCAGCTCCCACAGGCGCCGGCCGAAGGTGTGCCGGTACTGATACACCATCGCGATGCTGTGGTCGTCGCGCATCGGCACGACGGCGACGGCGCCGTAGTGCTCCACGACCTCGCGCGCCGCGGTGTTGCCGCCGGGCATCCGCACCTCGTCGCGGCGCAGCGTGAAAATCTTTCCGGTGTAGAGCGTTTCGCTCGACGCCGTCTCGAAGACGTGGTCAGCCACGGGTGGCGGGTTCGGGTATCGACCGCTCGGCGCTGTCTCGATGCTGGTTGCCGTTGGACGTGTGCTCGGGGATCTCCACCGGAAGCAGCTCACCTTCTTTGTAGTCGATGGCCGCGCCGACGAATGCGACGAACAGCGGGTGCGGCCGGGTGGGCCGGCTCTTCAGTTCGGGATGGGCCTGAGTGCCGACGACGAACGGGTGAATGTCCGACGGGTATTCGACGAACTCCACCAGGTGGCCGTCGGGCGAGGTGCCGGAGAATCGCAGACCGCTTTCGGCGATCTTGTCGCGGTAGGCATTGTTCACCTCGTAGCGGTGCCGGTGCCGCTCGGACACGTGGGTAGACCCATATGCCTGCGCCACAATCGAATCCGCCTCGAGCACCGCGGGGTATGCCCCCAAGCGCATGGTGCCGCCGAGGTCGGCTTCGCCCGCCACGATGTGCTCCTGATCGGCCATCGTCGAAATCACGGGATCCGGTGTGGACGGTTCGAATTCGGCCGAGTTGGCCTCGGTCAGGCCGACCGAGCGGGCGGCTTCGATCACGATGCACTGCAACCCGAGGCACAGCCCGAAAACCGGCAAACCGCGCGCCCGCGCATGCCGGATGGCGCCGATCTTGCCCTCGATGCCGCGGATGCCGAATCCGCCGGGGATCAGCACGCCGTGCACATCGGCCAGCGCGGAGGCCGCCCCCGCGGCGCTCTCGCAGTCGTCGGAGGGCACCCAGACCATCTCGACCTTGGCGTGATGTTTGAAGCCGCCGGCCCGCAACGCCTCGGCCACCGAGAGGTACGCATCGGAGAGGTCAACGTACTTGCCCACCAAGGCAATTCGGACGGTTTCATGCGGCTCGTGCACCCGGCGGAGCAGGTCGTCCCATTCGGTCCAGTCGACGTCGCGGAACGGCAGGTTGAGCCGGCGCACCACGTAGGCGTCGAGCTCCTCGCGGTGCAGCACCTTGGGGATGTCGTAGATCGATGGCGCGTCGGGGGTGGAGATGACGCCGTCGATGTCGACGTCACACATCAGCGCGATCTTGTTCTTCAGCGGTTCGGGAACGGGACGGTCGCTGCGCAGGATCAGCGCGTCCGGGGTGATACCGATGCTGCGCAGCGCGGCCACCGAGTGCTGCGTCGGCTTGGTCTTGAGTTCGCCGGACGGCGCCAGGTAGGGCACCAGCGACACGTGTAGGAAGAAGACGTTCTCGCGGCCGACGTCATGGCGGACCTGACGGGCCGCCTCGAGGAAGGGCTGCGATTCGATGTCGCCGACCGTGCCGCCGATCTCGGTGATGACGACATCCGGGCGGCGCCCGTTGTCGTCGGGTTCGGCCATCGCCAGGATGCGCCGTTTGATCTCGTCGGTGATGTGCGGGATCACCTGGACGGTGTCGCCGAGGTATTCGCCGCGCCGCTCCTTGGCGATGACGGTTGAATACACTTGCCCGGTAGTGACATTCGCCGATCCGGACAGGTTGCGATCGAGGAACCGCTCATAGTGGCCGACGTCGAGGTCGGTCTCGGCTCCGTCCTCGGTGACGAAGACCTCGCCGTGCTGGAACGGGTTCATCGTGCCCGGGTCCACATTGAGATACGGGTCGAGCTTTTGCATCGTCACATGCAGTCCGCGAGCGGTCAGTAGCTGGCCAAGGCTACTCGCGGTCAACCCCTTGCCGAGCGAGGAAGCAACCCCACCGCTGACGAAGAGATGCTTGGTGGCGGTTTGCGGGTGCTTACGCACAGGCGACCTCCGTGAAGACGGGCAGGGCGTCGTTTTCGTCTAGCTTTTAAGAAGCTGGGCCTGCCGACCCACGGAAATCCACCCTAACACCAGCGACCCCAGCTCGCGGCTAACACGCCCGGCAACCGGACAGCAGCTACTGCGCGACGGTGATCGAGGTGGCGCCGTGGCCGGTGCCGTACTGGCCGACATGGCCACCATTGAGCAGGTCGTGCAGCCCGAGGATCGCGGTGATCCGACCCGGCGCGGCCTCGACATCGTCGACGGTGCTGATCGCGGAGTTGATGCCGGTGTCGGCGCGTGCCACCGCGACCGCGGCACCGCCCGTCGACGATCCGTCCCGCCCGGCCAGCAGCGTGCCCGAGCCGTGCGGCGCCAGCGCCGCGGCGAAGCGGGCCACGCTGACTCCCTGGTTCCCGGCGTCTTGCGGCAGCGCGCCACCGGTGACGATCAGCGCGGCGTTGGCCGCTGCCATGTGGTCGCTGGGCTGATACGTGACGAACCCGGTCTCGCGCAGCGCCGCCAGCACGGTGTCGCGCTGCGTGTCATCTACCGGCGGGACCGCCGGGTTGGCGTTGATCAGCAGGGCGATACCCAACAGGTCACCGGCTTGGGATCCCTGGTCGACGAGTTTGGTGCTGAGTTGCTGGCCGGCGGGCAGCACCGACGAGTTCACCACGGTCCGCAGTTTCTCGGCCGAGTTGGCGTCGACGAACTCTTGGGTCAGTGCCACTGTCCCCGTGACGGTGCCGCCGGCCTGGCCGACGACCTTCGCGACCGCGGCAACGTCGTCGTCCTTGGCGTCCGGAGTTCGGAAGACGACGACGGATTTGCCGGCCAGCCCGTCGTGTACGATCCGGCCCATCAGCTGGTTGTCGAAATTGTTTGCCGCGCTGAGCTTTTCATTGAGGACATTCTTCTGGTCGTTGAGACCGTTGATCTGCGAGTAGAGGTCGCGCTTCTCGTTACGCAGGCTGGAGAGCAGGCTGTCGGACAAAAAGCCCGAGCCCAGGACGACGCCGACGGCCAACGCGAGGAAGACCGCGGCCAGCGACAAGGCATGTTGGCGTAGCGAGATCATGAGCGCACTCCCTTAGATCGGACTACGTGATCAGGTGCTGAATCCACAGGGAGAAGTGATTCCAGTAGTCGGTGGCCCAGTGCAACACCACGCCGTCGGTGCGCGATACCCACAGCGCGACGATGACGGCGATCAGCATCGTCAGCGCCAGCAGCGCGATGGCGCCGCCCGAGATGTGGTTGCGGTAAAGGGTGGCGACGGCCTTCGCGTCGACCACCTTTTCCCCGACCCGAAGCCTGGTCAAAAACGTCGACGGGTTGCTCTGGGTGCGCGTCCGGTCGAAGAACGTCTCGATGTTGGCGGTGTGGCCGGCCGTCACCAGCAGCGCCGCGCCGTGGTGGTCGGCCAGCAGCAGGGCCAGGTCGACGGCCGAACCCGCGGCGGGGAAGGTCATCGCCCCGACGCCGAGGTCCTGGATGCGCTCCAGCCCGGGCGCGTGGCCGTCGGCATCGGCCGGCAGCACGACGTGGGCGCCGCACTTGAGTGCTTCGGTGCTGATCTGCTCCGGGTCGCCGACGATCAGCTGCGGCCGATAGCCCGCCTTGCGCAGCACGTCGGCGCCGCTGCCCACGCCGATCAGGACCGGCTGGTACTCCTTGATGAACGGCTTCAGCGAGCGTAGGTCGTCGGCGGCACTGTCCTCATCGGCGACGATCACCACGTGGCGGCGGCGCAGGTCGATGTCGACGTCGGGAATACCGATGCCGTCGATCAGCAGCGGACTCTCGCTCTTGATGAACTCAATTGTGTTGCCGGCGAACGCCTCCAGGTGGGCGGCCAGGCCACTCTTGGCCTCGCGCATCAGGTCGGCGATGTCGTGGTCGGTGCGCTCGGTGCCGCGGATCAGCCGACGCTCGCCGGCGTACACCCCGCCTTCATACAGCCGGATCTTGGCGCCGTCCTTGACCTTCTTGAAGATGTCCGGCCCGGTCTCGTCGATCAGCGTGACGCCGTTGTTGACCAGCACCTCCGGCCCCATGTTCGGGTAGCGGCCGGAGACCGACGGCGAGGCGTTGACGACGGCGGCAATGTCGGCCTCGACCAGCGCCTCGGCGGTGATGCGGTCCAGGTCCAGGACGTCGAGAACCACGATGTCTCCCGGGCAGACCCGGCGCAGCAGGCGGTCGATGTTGCGGTCCACCCGTGCGGTGCCGGTCAGACCCGGCCGGGAAGCATTACGTGTTAGCAGCCCTGACATCTTCATGGGGGCGATTCTGTCCGCGATCGGCGGCCCAGGGGTGGAGGCGCGCCGTAACATTAGCCCCAGAAGTTATCTAGAGTCACATCCGTAACAGGCGGATTTCGGTCTGGTCTCGGCCGTCGACTAGTCGGGATGAATGGGTGCCAATTCCCACCCCGAGTCGACGTGCGCGGGGCGACGACGGTCAGATCTCGTCGTTTTGGGCGCCGGCGAGCAGCTCCCGGGCGTGCGCGCGGCCGCTGTCGGATTCGCCGAGACCGGCCAGCATCCGCGCCAGCTCGGCGACCCGCTCGTCGTCGGTGACCCGCCGCACCACACTGGTCCCCCGCGGCCCGGCCGGATGCACCACCAGGTGCACGTCGGCGTAGGCCGCGACCTGCGGCAGGTGGGTCACCACGATGACCTGGTGAGTACGTGCCAGCCGTGCCAGCCGCCGCCCGATCTGGACAGCCGCCCGGCCACCGACCCCGGCGTCGACCTCGTCGAACACCATCGTGGTGCCCGCCGCCGATGCGGCCAGCACCACTTCCAACGCCAACATCACCCGGGACAGCTCACCGCCCGAGGCGCTCTTGGCCAGCGGCAGCACCGTCATGCCGCGGTGCGCGGCGAAGCCGAACTCGACCTGGTCGATGCCGTCGCCACCGGCGCGGGCCAGCTCGCCGGACGGGAGCATCAGGGCGGCCGGGTCGTCCTTCTCGGTAGCGATGTCGGTGCACACCTCGATGGTGAATTCGGCATCGGCCATCGCCAGCCCGGACAGCTCGGCGGTCACCTCCTTGGCCAGCTTCTTCGCCGCCTTGCGCCGGGCCTTACTGAGATCGATTGCGGCCTCTGCCAATTCGCCCGCGAGCTCGTCGGCTCGGCGTTCCAGCGCCGCCAGCCCTTCCTCGGACACGTCGAGTTGGGCCAGCCGGTCGCGGGATTCGGCCGCCCAGGCCAGCACGCCGTCGACGTCCGCGGCGTACTTGCGGGTCAATGTGCGCAACTCGGCTTGGCGGGCCAGCTTGGATTCCAGGGCGCTGGCATCGACCGGCAGCTCTTCCAGGTAGCCGCCGAGTTCCTGGGCCGCGTCGGCGACCACGGTCTGCGCCTCGCGCACCTGCTCGGCCAACGCGTGCAGCTTGGCGTCGTCGGTGGATTCCAGTGCGGCCCTTGCCCGTCCGAGAGTGTCGGCCGCGCTGGCGCCCGACAGCTCCTCGGTCGAGAGCGCTTCGCGGGCGGTGGCCGCGGCCTCGCGCAAAGTGTCCAGCTCGGACAGTCGCACGATGTCGGCAACCAGGGCGTCGTCCTCGCCGGGCTGCGGGTCCACGGCATCGATCTCGTTGAGCGCGAAGCTCAGCCGGTCGGCCTCCAGCGCAAGCTCGCGCATGCGGTTGCGCCGGTCGAACAGGTCGCGCCGCGCCGTGAGCCAGGCGTCGCGCACTTTGCGGTAACGCTCCAGCGCGGTGCCGGCCTTCGCGAACCGGTCCAGCGCGCCGCGTTGCTCCTCGGGCCGCATCAACCGCAGCTGGTCGTTCTGGCCGTGCAGGGTCAGCAGCCCGGTCGTGAAGTCCCCCAACGATTTCGCCGGCACGCTGCGACCGCCGAGGTATGCACGCGATGGCCCGTCACGGCTGACCGAGCGCAACGCGATCACGCTGCCGTCCTCGTCGCGCTCCCCGCCGGACGCATCCAGCATCTCGTCCAGCTGCGCGATCACAGTGTCATCGAGATCGGTTGTGGTGAACCGTCCTTCGACGACCGCGCGTTCGGCACCCGAACGCACCCGGTTGGCGTCGGCACGGGCGCCGCCGAGCAGGTGGAGTCCCGTCACCACCATGGTCTTGCCGGTGCCGGTCTCACCGGTCAGTACGGTCAGGCCGCGGTCGAACTCCCCGACGGCAGAGCTGATCGCACCCAATGACTCGATGCGGATTTCGGTCAGCATTGCATCAGCACCGCTACGGCGCCGTTACTTTCCGCGCCAACCGGTCACGGGCAGGCGGAATTTGCGCACCAGTCGGTCGGTGAACGGCGCGCTGTCCAACCGCGCCCATTTCACCGCGGTGCCACAGCGTTTCACCTCGAGCCGGCCTCCTGCGGGGAGCACCATTTCGCGACGGCCGTCGCAGAACACCAGGGCGTCGTTGCCGCTTGCCTCGATCTCGATCGCGATCGTGGCCTCCGGGCTGGTGACCATCGGCCGCCCGAACAGTGCGTGAGCGTTGTTGGGCACCACCAGGATTGCCTCGAGGTCCGGCCACAGCACCGGGCCGCCGGCGGAGAAGGCGTAGGCGGTCGACCCGGTCGGCGTCGACACCAGGACGCCGTCGCAACCGAAGGTCGACACCGGCCGGCCCTCGATTTCGACGACCACGCCGAGTACGCCCAACCGCGGACCCTTCTCCAGGCTGGCCTCGTTGAGCGCCCAGCCCTGGTCGATCACCTTCCCGCGATGCCGTACCGCGATGTCGAGCGTCAGGCGCTCCTCCACCCGGTAGTCCTGCGCGACCACATGTTCGAGCACCCGGTCGATGGCTTCGGCTTCGGCCTCGGCGAGAAAGCCGATCCGCCCGAGGTTGACGCCCAGCACCGGAATGCCCGCGTTTCGCGCGAATTCCGCCGCGCGCAGGAAGGTTCCGTCGCCGCCGAGCACCAGCACCAACTCGCAGCCCTCGGCTGCGTCGGGCTCGGCGTCGACCACCTCGATTTCGACGCCCATCGCCCGTACGTCGTCGGGAGACAGTGGCAGCGGCCCCCGATCGACGGCCTCGGCCGACAATACGCGAAGCGCAATTCCGTTGTCGCTCAACACTTTCTGAACGCGCTGCGCGGTCTCGGTGGCTTCCTCGCGTCCGGTGTGCACGACCAGCAGGATGGTGCGTTCGGCGGTCATTGCGGGCCCTGCGCTACCGCGCGCCGCACCGCGTCGACAAGCCCGTCGGCGGTCAGCGCCCGCTCGGTGTCGGCGCGCAACCACAGGAAATATTCGACATTGCCCGATGGTCCCGGTAGCGGACTGGCCGTGACGTCGACGGTGTGCCAGCCCAGCTGGCCGGCACGTCCCGCGACGGCCAGCACCGAGTCGGCGCGCATCGCGGGGTCATGGACGACCCCGCCGGCACCGACCTGGCCCTTCCCGACCTCAAACTGCGGCTTCACCATGGGAACGATATCCGCGCCGGGGTTGGTGCAACCAGCCAGCGCGGGCAACACGGTGGACAGCGAGATAAACGACAGGTCAGCCACCACGAGGTCGACACGCCCGCCGATCGCCTCGGGCGACAGGTCGCGCACATTGGTCCGCTCGACGACGATCACCCGCGAGTCAGAGCGCAGCGACCAGGCCAGCTGGCCGTAACCCACATCGGCGGCCACCACCTCGGCGGCGCCACGATCCAGCAGGACCTCGGTGAAGCCGCCGGTCGAGGCGCCGGCGTCCAGGCAGCGACGGCCCGCGACCGGGATCTCGAACGCGTCGAGCGCACCGATCAGCTTGTGTGCGCCGCGCGACACCCATCGGCGCTCGCCGTCGTCGGCGACGGTCAGGGCCGCGGTCGCCGCGACGGCGGTGCCGGGCTTGACCGCGGGCATGCCGTCGATGCTGACCTTGCCGGCGCCGATCAACTCGGCGGCCTGCTGACGAGATCGCGCAAGTCCGCGACGCACCAGCTCGGCGTCAACGCGGGCGCGGCGTGCCATGCCCGCACCTCAGCCCTTCTCCGCCGACTCCAGCGCGGCCAGCAGCACGTCATGGGCCTGCGATAGCCGGCGTGCGATGTCTTCGAGCTCGGCGAGGGACGGCCCGGTCTCCCGGTTTTCCGGGTCGGCCAGGTCGGGCAGCTGCGCCAGCAGGTTGTCGATGTCGGCGCGAATCTGTTCGGGATCGATATTCATTGCGGTTCTACGGTAGTCATCCGCTAGTCCCCATGCACGAGAGACCAGCGCTCGAGCGCGTCGCGGGCCCGGTCGTCGCCGGGCCGGATGCGCGCCGGCCGCCCCTGGAAATCGGAGTAATCGCCGCCCCACACCGCGCTGGCGACGGCCCGCACGATCGACAGCCCGTCCCCGTCGTCGTCCACCGCGTCCGTGCCGGTGACCGTCACCGCACCGTCGGCGACGTCGATCGCCCAGCCGGGCTGCGGCCCGACCGCCAGCAGGTCGCTGTCCTGGTGCAGGGCCCGCAGGTCGTGGCCGATGTAGGTGGGGCGCTGCTCGGCGCTTGCGTACACCGCGTCGCGCGCGCTGCTCACCCCGGTCAGCACCATCAGGCTGGGCAACCTCGCGGCATTGGCGCCCTCGATGTCGGTGTCGAGGCGGTCGCCGATCACCAACGGCGCGCGGTAGTCGCCGCGGGCGACAGCATCGTCGAGCAGTGTCGGGGCGGGCTTTCCGGCCACCTTGGGTTCGGCCCCGGTCGCCGCCCGCAGCGCGGCCACCAGAGATCCGTTGCCGGGCAGCAGCCCGCGCTCGGTGGGCAGCGTGGCGTCGATATTGGCCGCCACCCACAGCGCGCCGGCCCGAATGGCGAGTGCGGCCTCGGCCAGGTCGGGCCAGCCGATCGTCATCGACAGTCCTTGGACGACCGCGACCGGGTTGTCGTCGAAGCGGCGCACCGGACGCAGCCCGACCGCGGAGATCTCGTTGGCCAGCGAGTCGGTACCGACGATCAGCACGGGCGAATCCGGCGGCAGCTCACCGGAAAGCAGGCGTGCGGCACTCTGGGCGCTGGTGACGACGTCGTCGCCGCTGGCGGTGAACCCGAGGTCACGCAGGTGGGTCGCTACTTCGTCGGCGCTACGGGATGCGTTGTTGGTGACGAACAGCTTGCGGCTGGTTACCTCGTCGAGCGTCTGCACCGCACCTTCGGTGGCGCTGTGGCCACGGAACACGGTTCCATCCAGATCGATGAGCAGGCAATCATATTCCTGCGCAATGCTTTTCATTTGATCGAACCCAGCATCGTCAGCCCAGCTCGCTGACCCGGTCTTCGGCGTCGGTCACGCCGTCGACGTCGGCGGCTGCGGAGTGCAAAAACCATTGCAGGGCTTCGTCATTGCGGCCGAGTGCCAGCAGGGTGTCGGCGTAGGCGTAGAACAGCCGGGCGGCCGTCGTGCCGGAACGGCTCGGGTCCAGTTGCGGCGTGGACAACAGGGTCAGCGCCTGTTCGAGTTGGCCGAGATCGGAACGGGCGCCTGCGATCACGATGCGCAACTCGTCGGCGTCGTCGCCGGACAGCTGGGCCGCCTCGTCCCCGCGGGCCAGTTCGATCGCCCGCTCCGGACGGCCAAGGCCGCGTTCACAATCCGCGATCAACGCCAACAACGAGGACTTACTGCCCATTCGGCGGGCGGCACGCAGTTCGGACAGCGCCTGGGCCCAGTCGCCGTTGCGGTATGCGGCGATGCCGACCGCTTCGCGGATGGCGGCGATCCTGCTGGACCTGGCGCGCGCGGCACGGGCATGGTTCAGGGCGGCTTCGGGGTCTTCGTCCATCAGCTCACCGGCGGCGACCAGGTGGCGTGCCACCGCATCGGCGGTGGCGCGGTCCAAGGTGCTCAGTTCGCCGCGGATTTCGGGAGCCAGTTGTTTGGGGTCCACGTCGGGCGGTATCGGAGGCCCGTTGTCCGCCGGGCGATCGCGGTCCTCCGGAGTGTTCCGCGGCTGGGCTGCGCGAGCGCGGCCCGGTCCGGACCACGGAACATCACGCGCCGTGCGCGGCTTCGGTGCGCCGCCAGACCCCGTGCGCGGGCGTCGTTCGCCGTTGTGACGCTGTCTGTCGTCGCCCACTCGTGTCGTTCACCTCGATTGCTCCCGGTCTCCTCGAAAAGGATACGGGCACCCCGGTGTGGGTCTTGCTACGCCTTGAATCGGTCCGGAACCAACGGCGCGATCATCGAAGGACAGAAGGTCGCGATCGCGATGATCGTGAAGATGCCCGCATTTTTCTCGGTCATGCCGTTGCCGCTGGACACTTCCGAGACGACCGAATCGAACGACCGGCCCGGCTCGACCAGCATCGGGCAGACCGACTGCCCCTGTGCCAGTGCGGCGGCCGGCGCGGTGACGGCAATACCGGCATTGGTCAGCCTGGACAGGAAGGCGTTGCCCGCGATGTCAGCGCGAATGGGGGCAGCCATCGATGCCGCCGCGACAATCAAAGCCGCGGTCAAGACCATAAACGCGAAGGCCTTGATTTCTGCGCCGGCCCGCAAGGTCCACTGGTACGTCATTGATTGCGCCGTCATCTCTCGCTCTCGTCGATGGTGTGGTGGCTGCGCAAATTCACTGTGACTACAGTGGCCAACGAGTGTCACGTTTAGGGCACGGCCAGGTAAAGGTTTGTATACCACCGCGTTTTGCTCCGGACGTCTTGACAACCTCGGGTGCAATATGTTGCGCCGCCGATCGCCCACCACCGACGGACGGTCAGATCAATACACCGAATCCGTTGTCGCCCAAGCGATTTGAGATCGTCAGCGCCGCCGCGCCAGACGCTGGTGTCCCCCGAATGGTGGACACGGTATTTCCACCCGCGATTCAACCGGTTGAGGGATACCCGGGATCGCTCACTGCAGGAAAACTAGTTCTCACAGCGGGGATCTCGTCGCTCCTTTCAAACGAGGCTCCCCTCCTCTCATATCGGCTTCCCCTCCGATTGACGAGATCTCCGCTGAATACTTTCTTCTAGACCTTCTCGATGCCGGCGATGTTGCGCTTTCCCCGACGCAGCACCAGCCACCGGCCGTGGAGGAAATCCGAGTCCTGCGGCGACCATTCGTCGCTGTCGATCCGAACGTTGTTGACCGAAACGCCGCCCTCACCGATCGTGCGTCGTGCGGCGCCCTTGCTGGCCGACAGGCCGCTGGCCACCAGCAGGTCGACGATCGTGTAAACGCCGTCCGGCTTGACCTCGGCAAGGCTGGCGTGCGGAGCCTCACGCAGCGCCGCCGTCAATGTTGCCTCGTCAAGGCGGTCTAAGTCCCCCTGTCCGAAGAGGGCACGGCTAGCGTGTTCGACCGCCACGGTTGCGCCGTTTCCATGCACCAGAGTTGTAATCTCTCTCGCCAATCGCCGTTGAGCGAGACGCTTCTCCGGCTGGTGGGCCGTGGCGTTTCTAAGCTCTTTTAGCTCTTCCGCGGACACGAAAGTGAACCACTGCAGGTAGCGAATCACGTCCGCATCGGCAGTGTTGACGAAGTACTGATACCAGGCATATGGACTAGTCAGGTGTGGGTCCAACCACAGGTTGCCGCCGCCGGTCGATTTTCCAAACTTAGTACCATCGGTTGACGTCACCAAGGGAACCGTCAGCGCATGCACCGTCCTACTGAACTTCTGGCGGACGAGACGAACGCCTGCGATGATGTTGCCCCACTGATCGGAACCGCCGATCTGCAGTGCGCAGCCATGGCGCGCATTTAATTCGGCATAGTCGTTGGCCTGCAGCAGCATATAACTGAACTCGGTGTAAGAGATCCCGTCGCCCTCGAGCCGCCGCCGGATGGTGTCGCGATCCAGCATCACGTTGACTGAGAAATGCCTGCCGAGGTCCCGCAGGAACTCGATCGCCGACATCTTGCTTGTCCACTTAAGATTGTCTTCCACGATCGCGCCTGTGGCTGAGTCGTCAAAGTCGACGAAACGTTCCAACTGACCCCGAATCCGCTCCGTCCAATCGGCGACAACGTCGGCATCGTTGAGGCCGCGTTCACCCACATCACGCGGGTCCCCGATCATCCCGGTAGCGCCACCCGCGAGGACGATGGGCCGGTTTCCTGCCCGCTGAAACCGGCGCAGTGTTAGAAGCGGCACCAGATGGCCCGCATGCAAGCTGGGCGCTGTGGGGTCGAACCCTGCATACACCGTCAATGGCCCGCGCCGCATTTCACCGGCCAGCGCATCAAGGTCAGTGGCCTGGGCGATCAGCTCGCGCCAACTCAGCTCGTGAAGAATCATATGGTTGATTTTCGCAGTGCACCCACGCGCCTTGACGTGTGGCTCCGCTTCGCGCGCGAGAGGTCCCCGAAACTTTCGACATGGCCGGTCCCTTGACTTGCAAAGACGTCACTGTCTTCGCGAGGCGAAGACTACTCGATAGATGTTCTATGTCAGTTCCGCAGAAGCACAGGTAGAGGCGCTATCCGATTCAACGACGCAACTGTTTGCTACGCCTGGTCAGGGCTGGTCGACTGGTCTCCAAGCCCAGCCACCGCTCCAAGAAATTCAGCGAAGATTCTTAGCCGCTCTGGTGTCATGACGAGAGTGATCGTCTCTTGAGTTTCTCGGCCGCGGCGACGCACCGTGACAGGAAAATATATTCCATCGTCCTCAGGGTGACTTACCTCATGGCCGACGCCGTACCCGATCGCTTCCGTGGGGCCGTCTAGCACCTCGAACTCATTTAGATCGCTCTGGTAAAACCCCACTCGCAACTCGCGACCGCCGTTGATGTCGTGATGGAAACGCCATCTAGTGTCCGGCTGCAAAAGCTGGTCGCGGTGAACGTTGCAGATCCCGACCTCAGTCGGCAACTCCCACCCGCGAGGTTCGGTCAAACGATGCGGAGGCCAAAAGGCGTCGCTCTCGCACCCATACACCTCACACTTCACAGTGCCCTACCGTATCGTGGCCGCGACTCTTCGGGGGATTTAACCTGTAATTTCGGTTTCGACCGGCGTACAGCTCGGGCACGGATGTAATTCTGAGCGATCGGCTTGTTGCAGCCGACAACTTCTCAGCTGCTGATGAGAGCTACCGCATGCCTGGGCTAGTCGCTGGCGCCCGGGGCAGGTGCCCGCGGACTTCGCCGGTACGCGGAGACTTCCGGTCGACCGGCAAGCCACAGCCGCCACGGCCGGTCGGCGGCCTGGCTGACGCCCACCCGGGGGCCGGCCACCGCACCATCGGTCGGGTTCAACGCCAGCGATACCGGGCTGCCCGGATCGAAAAGGTCAATTCCGTTGTCGGACATTGTAATTCCCAGCGCCGCGCACAGATTACCGGGGCCCCGGGCCAGCGCGGTGGTACGGATCGCCTCGCCGCGGCGGCCCTGGGCGATGTCGATACCGTCCTCGATCACGGCGGCGCGCAGCAGCACCGCGGCGGCCGTGCCGTCGGGTCCGCACGAGACGTTGGCGCAGGTGTGGATCCCGTGACTGAGGTAGGTGTACAGCCGTCCCGGCGGCCCGAACATCACGGCATTGCGGCCGCTGGGCCCCCGGTAGGAGTGCGCCGCCGCGTCCGGCCACGGGCCGTCGGGAACCCCGCCATAGGCCTCCACCTCGACGACGATCGCGCGCACGCCCCGGCCGGTGAGGGTGGCGCCGAGTAGCCGGTGCGCGGCCGCGACCGGGTCGACTACCAGCTTGCGTGCACCCACCCACCGAACCTACCGAGAGCCAGAACATGGCAAACTCCCGGTTGCCGCGTGGCGAAGGAGCCCAAACAATGCATGCAATCGACCCCGCTGCCACCGCGTGGCTGCTGGCCAGTACCGCACTGGTTCTGTTGATGACCCCCGGCCTGGCGATCTTCTACGGCGGGATGGTCCGCACCACCGGGGTGCTCAACATGATGATGATGAGCTTCGTCTCGATTCCGCTTGTCACGGTCGCCTGGCTGCTGGTCGGCTACACGCTCGCGTTCTCCGAGGACGGCGCCGGCGGGTTCCTCGGCAACCTCAGTCATCTCGGGATGCTCGGCATCACGCCCGACAGCCTGCACGGCACGGTTCCCGAATTGCTCTATGCGACGTTCCAACTGACCTTCGCGATCATCACGGCGGCCTTGGTCAGTGGCGCGATCGCCGACCGCGCCCGCTTCGCCGCCTGGATGGTCTTCGTCCCGATCTGGGCGATTGTCGTGTATTCGGTTGTCGCGCACTGGGTATGGGGACCCGGCGGCTGGCTGGGCAAGCTCGGCGTGCTGGACTATGCGGGTGGCCTGGTCGTCGAGATCGTCTCGGGTTCCTCGGCGCTGGCCCTGGCGCTGGTGCTCGGGCCCCGCATCGGCTTCAAGAAAGACGCCATGCGGCCGCACAATCTACCGCTGCTCTTCGTCGGTGTCGGACTGCTGTGGTTCGGCTGGTTCGGGTTCAACGCCGGTTCCGCGTTGGCCGCCAACGGGACCGCAGCAGCCATCTTCCTCAACACGCTCGTCGCGGGCTGCCTCGGCATGCTGGGCTGGCTGACGGTCGAGCAGATCCGCGACGGCAGGCCTACGACGTTCGGCGCGGCGTCCGGTGTGGTGGCGGGCCTCGTCGCGATCACCCCGTCGTGCGGCACCGTCAACACGCTCGGCGCCACGGCCGTCGGCCTGGCCGCCGGCGTCGTCTGCGCGTTCGCGGTGACGGCGAAACTGCGCTTCAACTATGACGATTCGCTCGACGTCGTCGGTGTGCACTTCGTCGGCGGCGTAGTCGGGGTCTTCCTGATCGGGCTGCTGGCCACGGCCGTCATGACGTCAGGCCCGCAGGGCCTGTTCTACGGGGGTGGCTTCGGCCAGCTCGGCAAGCAGACGCTGGCGATCGTCGTCGTCGCGGTCTATGCGTTCGCGGTGACGTTCGTCCTCGCGAAGGTGATCGAGCGGCTGATGGGCTTCCGGCTCAGCCCCGAGGAAGAGACGACCGGCGTCGACTTCACCCAGCACGCCGAGACCGCCTACGCCGAAGGCGTGCACGGTCATCTGCCGTTGCGCCGCCCCGGCGCCCCCAGCTGACTCCTCGTCGAGACTGCACCTACCGACGCATCTAGCGGGTACGTCCGTCGGTAGGTGCAGTCTCGCGGTGTCCGACCACCCCTTGACAAGCCTCACCGCGAGGACGATATTCATCACATGATGATTTCATCTCGTGATGAATTAATCTCCGCCGGCAGCGATGTCGCGGTCGACATTGACCATCTCCGCGTGATCCGCGGCAAACGCCCAGCTCTGCACGACTTTTCGGTGCAGATCGGGAAGGGCAGCATCACCGGCCTACTCGGCCCGTCCGGCTGCGGCAAGACCACGCTGATCCGAAGCATCGTCGGCACGCAGATCGTGACGGCGGGAACGGTGACCGTGCTCGGCAAACCCGCCGGCTCCGCCGAGTTGCGCCGCCGCGTCGGCTATCTGCCACAAGACCCGACCATCTACAACGACCTGCGCGTGGCCGACAACGTTCGCTACTTCGCGTCGCTCTACGGCTTCGACGGCCAGGCCGCCGACGGCGCGATCGAGCGGGTCGGGCTGACCGATCACCGGAGCGCGTTTTGCGCCAACCTCTCCGGTGGCCAGCGCACCCGGGTGTCGCTGGCCTGCGCCCTGGTGTGCCAGCCCGAGCTGCTGGTGCTCGATGAGCCCACGGTCGGCCTCGACCCGGTGCTGCGCGCCGACCTCTGGGAGCAGTTCAACGACCTCGCTCGTGCGGGCACCACCCTGCTGGTCTCGAGTCACGTGATGGACGAGGCCGATCGCTGCAAAGACCTATTGCTGATGCGCGACGGGAACTTGCTCGCCCACACCACGCCGACCCAACTACGAGAGGACACCGGATGCACGTCACTGGAGGACGCGTTTCTGTCCATCATCAAGCGCAACATCATGCGCGAAGCCGGATAGGGCTCAAGGGATACACCGCCACCACGACACGGATACTGCGTCAGCTGGCCGCCGATCACCGCAGTGTCGCGATGATCCTCGCAGTGCCGGTTCTGGTTATCACGTTGATGTACTTCATGTTTCGCAATGCCCACCACCCGCCCGGCACGCCGGCGCCGTTCAACAATGCCTGTCTGATCCTGCTGGGCCTTTTCCCGTTGTTCGTGATGTTCATCATCACCGCGATCACCATGCAACGCGAACGGGCCTCGGGGACGCTGGAGCGCATCCTGACCACTCCCCTGCGCCGGCTGGACCTGCTGATCGCCTACGGAACCGCCTTCTCGATCGCCGCGGCGGCGCAGGCGACGGTGGCGTGCACCGTGTCGTTCTGGTTCCTCGGCTTTGACACCTTGGGCAGCTGGGTGTGGGTGTTCGTGATCGCGATCGTCAACGCTGTGCTGGGTGTCGGCCTGGGCTTGCTGTGTAGTGCGTTCGCCCGCACCGAGTTTCAGGCCGTGCAGTTCATCCCGCTGGTGATGGTGCCGCAGCTGCTGCTGGCCGGCATCATCGTCCCGCGAGCGCTGATGCCAGACTGGCTGCAATGGATCAGCAATGTCATGCCGGCCAGCTACGCGCTGGAAGCTCTGCAACAGGTCAATTCGCATACCGAACTGACCGGCATCGCGCTGCGCGACATCGTCGTGGTGGCGGGTTCGGCGTTCGCGGCGCTGTGCCTGGCCGCGGCGACACTGCGGCGACGGACGCCATAACGTGACGGCTGCCAAGACCGGGCGCAGACGACCCGGGCGTCCGGCCGGCAATTCCGATACCCGCGATCGCATCCTGGCCAGCGCCCGAGAGTTGTTTGCCAGCAAGGGTATTCGCAACACGTCGATTCGCGCGGTGGCCGCTGCGGCGGGTGTCGATTCGGCACTCGTGCATCACTATTTTGGCACCAAGGAAAAGCTGTTCGCCGCGGCCGTCCACATGCCGATCGACCCGATGGACATCATCGGCCCGTTGCGCGAGGTGCCGATCGAGGAGATCGGCTACCGGCTGCCGTCGATGTTGTTGCCGCTGTGGGATTCCGAGCTGGGCACCGGGTTCATCGCGGTGCTGCGGTCGATCCTGGCCGGCGCGGAGGTCAACCTGTTCCGCACCTTCATCCAGGACATCATCGCGGTCGAAGTGGGTTCGCGCGTCGACGATCCGCCGGGCAGCGGCGTCATCCGCGTCCAGTTCGTCGCGTCTCAGCTGGTGGGAGTGGTAATGGCGCGCTACATATTTCAACTCGAGCCGTTCGCATCGCTGCCGGCCGAACAGATCGCCCGCACGATCGCGCCCAACCTGCAGCGTTACCTCACTGGGGACTTGCCGGACTACTCCGCGCCATGAGACGGGCGTGCTCGTCCTCGTCGACGTCGCGCGCCTCGTCGATCAACAGCACCGGGATGCCGTCCTCGATGCGGTAGGCACGGCGCAGCCGCGGGTTGTAGAGCAGCTCGTCGCCGTCTTCTTGGGACACAAGCTGCAGCGGGCCGCGGTCCTGCGGGCACACCAGAATGCTCAGCAGGGTCTGGTCAAGCATCGTCACCTCGATACGTCGCGGCCAATTCGGCCCGTATCGCCGGAGTCAACCGGCGGTACTGCGAGCTGGCGGTGTCGAAATACCAGGCATGTCGCCCGGATTTGGGAATCCCGGCCGCCCGCAGGGCGCTGACGGTGGGACGGTAGGTCGCGCTCAGCGTCATCTCCGGCACCACACAAACGATGTCGGGTCCCAGGCCGACCGGCATGTCGGCGAAAGCTTCGGTTAGATCCGCCGCGGTGATGGTGGCTCCGGGCAACAATGTCAGCGCCGACACCGCCACCTCCAGGTTGCCGAACGGCACGTTGTAGGTCACCGCGAGGTCCACGCCGTTGATCTGGCCGAGCGCGTCGGTGACCGGCTCGGGATAGACGAGCCCGCGCGCGGTGTGCACCACCGAGCCGCGCCGGCCCATCAGCCAGAAGTCACCGTCCTCGTCGCGGCGGAACAGGTACTCGGTGGAGATCCACGTGTCGGCGGGCGCGAAAACCCCGCGCTTGACCGACGCCGTCGGATCGATCGGCCCGTTGGAAGCCGCGAGCAGCACCCCGACCTGGTTGACGTCGGCAACCTGGACGAAGCCTCGCTCGTCTTCCAGGATCAGGTCGTGTTCGGCGTCGTAGGCTGCGAGTTCTGCGCGCCCGGCACCGGGCAGCGGCCGACCCTTACAGCCGACCTTGGCGCCGGACACGTTGGCCAGCACCGCCTGTCCGTCGGTGGTGGCGAAGAACTCGACGACGTGCGCGGGCGCGAATGCGTCGACGACCCGTTCCCATAGTCCGGTCGGCATACCCGAGCCGATGAACAGCCGGACGGGATGATTGCCGTGCAGCACGAAGGCGGGGTCGTCGACGATGTCACGCAGCATCGCCCAGGTGTAGGACACGACGGTGACCCCATACTGCCGTATCTCATGGACGAACCGGTCGGAGTTCAGCCCGCGCGACAACGCGATGCGGGTGCCGCCGACGACCGCGCCGCCCAGGGCAACCAGCAGGGCGGACTCGTGGTGCAGCGGCGTCAGGCAGTACACGGTGTCGCGGCGGTCCAGGCCCGCCGCCGAAGCGGTTCCGAACGCCGACACCGCCCACCGGTAGTTGGTGATCTGCTTGGCCACCAACTCGCCGCCGACCGCGCTGAATGCGATGAACGCCAGATCCCGGGCCAATCCCGGGTTGGGCCGATACCAGGCGGGGAGCTCGACCGCATCCGGGTCGATCTGCTCCATGTCAATGACGTTGCCGTCCTCGGGCAGATGCAGGTCGCGCGCCTCACCACCGCCGAGCACCAACACCTGGCCCGGCCAATCGCGTAAGGCCTCGAGGTTGGTGGGGTCGGTCATGATCTCGCTGACCCGCCCGAGCCGCACGGATGCGGTCAGGTCGGCGTCGGGGCGCATCACCACCGCGACGGCGCCGAGCCGGGACAATGCGGCGATCGCGACCAACGCACTGGGACGTGTCTCCATCAGCACGCCGACCCGGTCGCCCTGCCGGACGCCGACCCGAATGAGGCCGCGGACAACATTGTTGATGCGGCGGTCGACCGCCTCGTAGGTGTGCACACGACCGTCGAACAGCAGGAACTCGCCCCGCGGCGCGTTGCGGGCCTGCTCGGTGATGATGCGGCCCAACGAGATTCGGGTGTGGTCGTTGATCTGCCCTAGGCGGGCCAGCCGGGGCAGCGTACGCGCGGTCTCGACGGCCAGTGTCCGCATGGATTTGTTGGCCGCGACCACCGCACCGGTGGCGCCGCGCACCAGCTCGATCGCCGCTTCCGACGCCTCGCCGATGCCATGGGTGAGCCGCGAACTCAGCGCGACGCCGCTGTCGGTGTGCTCTTCGGGCTGATCGGCCATCAAGTCGATGTTGTCGGGCTTGTCGCCGCCGGTGGTGAGCCACTCGATCCACGCGGCGACGGTGGGCCAACCCTGTTCTGCCGCTTTGGATCCGACGACCAGGCCGAAATGACCGGTGCGGATGCGGGCTTCGTAGACCTCGGCGTCGGGCGCGGCGCGTCGGATGCCGCGCACCGACGCCGGCTGGCCGATGTCATCGACCTCGCCGACGAAGGCCAGCACCGGGCAGGTGATGTCGGTGAGCGTGACCATCTGCCCGTTGACGGCGAACCCGCCGGTCATCATTCGGTTGTGTGCGATGAATTGTTTGAGCAGCTCGGAGATCGCCGGACCGGACCAGGCGATCCAACCCTCGCGCTCGAGGAACCGGCGCTGTTGTTCGCGAGGCAGTAGCGCCTCGCGGTCGTGCAGCTGACGCACGAAGTCGACGCGAGCCTTGGCCGTCTTCAGCGGATCCAGCATCTGGAAGCCGGCGCGGGCCATCCAGCCCGGGATGGCCAGGCGGCTGAAGACGTGGTCGGCCATGAAGTTGGCGACGGGTGGGGCGAAGTTTGCCGGGATGCCCATCGGCAACGCGGCCAGGGTGTCCACCGGCGAGCCGAAGGTGACGATGCTGGCCAGCGCTTTCGAACGACGGTAGGCGGCGACCTGATAGCACCACATCCCGCCCTGCGAATACCCGACCAGATGCACATCGGCGCCGGTCGCCTCGCGGACCGTGTCGATCGCCTGGCTGAGCGCGACGATGTGGTCGGCCAGATTGCGGCGCATGCCGCCCTCGACCTTGTCGGGTGAACCGAAGTCGATGACCCAGCAGTCCAGCCCGTGCGAGTGCAGGATTCCGACCGCACCGTCTTCGCGGGTCACGTCCCACATGTCCGCCGACATCATCATCGGGTGCACCATCAGCACCGGCGGGCCGACCGGACGCTGGCCGGGGCGGTTGTCGGGCGGAAAGTAGCGCCGGAGCTTGTACATCGGCACGCTCTCGACGATCTGCGACGGCGACGCAACGGTGCCGGTCTCGAGGCCCCCCAGCCGCAAGACCTCCAGGCCGTTCTGGGCCGTCGCGACCAGTCGTTCCACCGGCCGCGTGATCATCGACAAGTTCAGATCCACCGCTGCTCCCCACTCTCGACAGCTGAGACATCATGGCACATCGCTGTCCTTAGCGGTTCTGGTCAGGCTGTTTGCTCTCGCGGCCATGTCAGCGGCCGCGCGCGAGGGTGCATGGTTACGGGTGTACGCCCGCCAGGCCAACGCCGTCGAAACATCTCAAGCCGCAGGTCGGGTAACTGTTAGGCTCCCGACGGCCCGGCGTTGTGTTTGCTCGTTGTCGTGGGCCGGTTCGCGATCGTGTTGCAACCGATGTAGTGCGTCCGGGGGTATCGAATGCGTCGCCACGCAAGGAGTTTGGGCGATGCCTGAACACCTGATCGTCGACCCCTTCCATCTCGAGCTCGCCGGCGCCACATTGCGAAGTCAGACCCTGCCGGAGCCGCCGCCGCCGTTGGCCGCGACCGGGTCGGATGCGGTGTCGGAAGCGATCAACGTGACCATGCCGATGATCGAGGCCCCGGTGACTGAAGGGTTACCCGCCGCCCAAGCCGCCATCACGGCGACGGGATCCAAAATCGCTGCCGCCGCTCGCAGGTACGCCGAAACTGACCAGAAACTGGGCGACCAGCTGAACCGGTCCCAATTCACCGGCGCGAAGGACAAGTCCGCGACGCCGCCGCCCAGCTCCGCGTATTCGGCAGCCCGGGCACCGGAGCCGGGCGGCGGTCCGCAATTGTCGTCGGCACCACCTCCAGCGCCGGAGCAGCTTCCGCACTCCGCGGCCTCCGGTAGCAGTGTGCCGGACCCAGGCTTCGCCGGCGGCGCAGCGCCGCCGACTTCGGAAGCGCCGGAGGATGCCTTCAGTCCGGGACCGTGGGCAGGCCCGGCCGATCCGGAGCCGGGCAATGGCCTCGACTCCGGGGCGTGGGACGCTCCCGCCGACCCGGACGCGGCAGCCGGTGCGATAAAACCCGCATCGGTGGATACGTCGACCGATGCGGGCGACGTATCCGCCGATCAGGACGCGTCCGGCGACCCGCAAAACCCGGGTGATCAGGCGATTCCGGGCGGCCCGGGCGCCGACGAAGGCCCGGGCGCCGACGATGGTCCAGAAACGGTGGATGGACCGGGAACAGGTAATGCTCCCGGCACACCGGACGAGTCGGAACCGGGCATCCAAAACGGCCCGGGCCCGGCAACAGCCGATGGTTCCAAACCACCGGGCGATCCGCGTACCGCGCCGGATCCGGCAGCGCAAAAGGATCGGCCGGCGTCGAGCCCGCCCCGAGGCGGGAGTGGTCGAGGCCTGTTTTCGGTTTCGCAAGCAGGTGCCGGCGCAGGGGGCCGCGGAATCCCGCAGTCACTCGCGGGGTCACCCAAGCCGCCGATCGCACCCCTGCGACCTGCGACGGCGCACTCGGCGCCGGCGCACCACCCGCCGCTGGCGCCCCCGCCGGCCCACGACCAACCGGCCCGCCCGATGCCGGTCGCGCCGCCCGCCGCGCACACCCCATTGAGTCCGGCGGCGCCGGCGTCTCCGCTGACTCCCGCAACCCCGCACGGTCCACCGGCACCGGCGATCCCGCATACCCCACCAACGTCGGCGGCCCCGGATCCCGGTGGCGGTGCAACCGGCCCCCCGGCCCCCACCCCGCCGACGACCGTGCCGTCGCCACCGGCATCGCCCGGCACCTCCCCCGTCGCCACCGACCCGGCCTCGGACTCGGGATCCAAGCCGGCAAGCGCGTCAGCCGCCACGCCACCAGCGCCCCGCACGCGGGACGCCGTAATGGCCTCGATCCCGGTATCACCGGCGCGGGCCGAACGCGATGCCGTCGCCGAGGCAGCCACCGCGGACGCATCGCGCCGTGACGGAGTCGATCCCTTGCTGCTGGCCCGGCGCATCGCCGCCGCGCTGAACGTGCCGGGCAGCGACGACGAGGGCGATTTCGGCTTCTTCTGGGTGACCGCGGTGACGACCGAAGGCGCGATTGTGTTGGCCAATAGTTATGGCATCGCCTACATCCCCGACGGGGTGCGATTGCCCGATCCGGTTTACCTGGCCAGTGCTGACGACGGGGTTCCGGTCGCCGACCGGGCGAGCTGGGCGACCTACCCGGTGATCGCGGTGCAGGGCTGGGCCCAGCACCACGGATACGAGCTGCGGGCGGTCATCGCCACCGAGGAGCAGTTAGCCGATTCCGCACCCGGCGTGGAGAAGTTCGCGCTGCAGCCCGACGACATCCCGGACAGCGGGGTGATGATCGGCCGCTCCCGGTTGGAGGTGGTCGATCCGCAGGCGGCCGAATGGCTGGCGGCGGTCCCCGACGAGAGCTTGCGCGACCGGTTGCCGCCCGCGCCCGCGGACGTCACCCCGCCGGCCGAAGACGAAGGAATGCTGTGGTTCGAAGTGATGGAACCGATGTTCAGCACCTACACCGGCCGAGAGGACGCACACCTGCGGGCGTTTCACGCCTACGCATCTCAGGCCGAGCAGCTTGCGCTTCAGGTGGCGCACCGCCGGGTCGACCCGGACACCCGGCGCAGCGCGATAGCGGACTGGCTGTATTGGAAACACCTCGCCTCGCTCCACGACGCCGCACTCAACGACCCGGCTTATCGCCGCCGCACCGCCGGCCTTTATGACGAATCCTCGGCTGCCCGTGATTAACTTTCTCTACATCGCCTGTTCAATCAATTCGCCAGTGCGACTACAGGATTGACTCATCGCCGAAAGTGCGGTGATCTCACGACGAAAAGCCAATTGTCGTTTAGGCTCCCAGAGGTTGGGTTTGTCTCGGGCAGACAAATCAGCCCGGCCGTAATGCGGATCGGCTCATAGCGACGCCCCCGTGTGCTTACCGGATGGGTAGCAGCAGAACAGGATTGCGATGGTGAAACTCCCACCCCCGTCACGCGGACTGCCGCCGATCAGCGTCCAGCAACCGCGCGTCCCGAGTGTTGTCAAGCCGCCGGAACGTCCACAATCGACGCTGAGTGTCGAGCCGCAAGAGTTGATCACCAGGGCCAAGGAGCTGGCCGAAGCCATGCCGCAATGGCCCGATGAACAGCCCAAGGCTCCGTGCGAGCTGGCGATGGTCCGGAATGCAGCCACGGTGCTGCAGCGATCCGCCGACAACGTGGCGATGGCCCTCAAGGCGGGCGAAGAGCGGTGGCGGCGTCTGGCCCAGTTGCTGGTCGAAGCCGCCAAGAAATACGAAGGGGTCGACGCGGACGCCGCGAACAAAGTGGCGTCCGCCGTGCCGGCTTTCTCGGCCGCGCTGAGACACCCGTCCACGTATCAACTCCAACCCGACGCTGTCGGCTCGTTCGTCCCGCCGCCCGCCAGCCCGTCATGGATCGGCGACGGATCGAAATCGTTGGTGGCGCAGTCGGATAACGTATTTCTTCGGGTACGGGACGCGGCGCAACAAATCAACGCCGGCGATGCGCGCGCGACGGCATTGTTCCGATTTGCCGACAGCTGGAGCATGTACGAAGGGAAATTGCGCGACGCCGCGATTCGGTTCCGACCGTTCGAATCATGGCGCGGCACGGCCGTTACCCAGGTCGAGAAGCAGTTCGAGCAGCACCGGATCTGGCTGAACCAGATGGCAGCAAACTGCGCGTTACTCGGCCAACAGGCGCGGGCGCTCGCGTCAGCACATTGTGTCGCCGTCGTTCAACACCCCACTTCTGCACAGGTAGAACCGCTACACAACAAACTGCTGGCGAAAAGGATCTCCAGCCGGGACTACGAGGCCTATAAGCGGCTGCAGAAAATGTCCGAGGACGTGCGGGCCGAATACCGCAAACAGGCCGGATTGCCGTGGTCGCTCATCAACCTTTCGATGCCACCGGACCGCGCCGACGCGGACCTCTTCAAGACGCCCGAGCAGAAGGCGGAAGAACTAGCGGAGAAGCAACAGCAACGGGCGATGCAGCCGATGCAAGCGATGCTGAAAGCGCAGAAGGAAGAGGCGGAGAAGGCTCGAGAAGAGGCGCGTAAAGCACGGCAGGATTCAGAAGAAGAGGCCCGCAAGGCGCGACAAGAAGCACTGGAAGAGGCGCGCAAGGCACGACAACACGCGCACGACATGGCGGACGAGGCGCAGGAGAAGGCCAAGGAGCAGCAGCAGGCGTTCGCCAAATCCATCGGCGCCCAGCAAGCTGCCCTGGCCAAGTCGGTGGGCGCCGGCACGCCGAAGGTCCCGTCGGCGTCGAAACTGATGGGCACGGTAAGCCAATTCGCGAACATGGCAAAAGGGATGGCCGCCAAGACGCCCCCGGTACCCCCAGGTGGCACCAAGCCGGGTGTGCCGTGGGTGCCACCGCTGCCCGCGGGCGGGCATGTACCCAACGTGACACACGGGGCAGGCGGAACGATGGGCGGCGGGATCAACATCCCGGTTGCCGGCGCCAGCGCCGCCCCGCCGACGCGAGTGGAACATCCGCTGGCGCCCCCGGTGCATGCTCCGGTGCAGGGGCCGGGCCTACCTCAGGGAGGCCCGCGGCCCGCGCCCGTCTCGGAGGTCGCGCCTCGCGTGCCCGGCTCGGCGTCGGACTCCGGCGCGGGAGCTCATGGCGCCAAGATCGGTGGCACGCCGCCGATGCCCGCGATGCCCCCGCAGGACCAAGGCGGCGCCAAAGCCAAGCGCGTGCAGCCTGACGATCCGGCCATCTACACCGAGGAACGACCGTGGACCGAAGGTGTCATCGGACGTCGCCCGCGCAAGGCCGAACCCGTCGCACCTCCACCGGTGCCGCCGGCCTCCGACGGCACGAAGTAAGTCACGTCAGTCGGCAGCACTCCGGCGCAGCCGGTAGGCCATCTCGCGATCCTCCTGCGCGAACTCGCGGTGTCGGGCCGCGTAGGCCAGATATCGGTCACGCTGGCGGTCGCAGCGCTCGCGTTCGGCCACGGCTTCGAAGGCCTTGGCCGTTCGGTCCTGGCTGGCTGCTGAGTCATCCAAGCTGATGGCCGCGGACCGCTGCGCCGCTCTGGCCCGTAGGAACGCTTGCTCCGCGCGTGCACCGGCGCGGAATGCTTGTTCGGCGGGCCATGGCTGGGGGACGGATTCGGCCTCGTGGCCGTCGCCGGGATAGACCATCGTCATGTCCTCTCCTCGTCTGCAGTGTTGACAGCGCGGAGGGGCTGAAACGCCGTGTCCAACGATCAGTCGGTAGTGGCGTAGCGGCTCGCGAAGACGTGCGCCTGTGCCGCCTCGGCCTGTTCCGGTGTCGGCAATTCCGCGGCCCCTACGATGAGTTCGTCGTCCACTCCGTCGCCAGGACCCAATCCCAGTGACCGCACGGCGTCGACGAGAAACGCCTGCTGGCCGGCCAGTCCCTTTTGCCGGGCCAGCTCGGCCATGGCGAGTATTTCGTCGACGAGCGCTGCTTCGGTCATGCTCGTCACCTTCGGAGAAAGTTCGATCTGGACGACGCTGCCGTCCGGCAGTGCGGTGATCGAGACCGTTCCGGGGGGGTTGGTCACCTTGGCCAGGAAGCCGGACCCTTCGTCGTCTTCCTGCGCCGCGTCCACGGGTTGACTCGTCGTCCCCTGAGATCGCAATGCATCGACCGCCGAGGGCGCATCGACATCGCCGCCGGCGGCGAAAGTCAGGGCCTGCCTGTCCGCGGTCCTGTCGTCGTCAGCACCGGACTGGTGGGTATCGAAGAAAACAAGAGCGGAAACGTCGTCCTGGCCGTCGTCGTCTCGGGGCATCGCATTCTCTTTCTTGAAGTCGGGTACCTCGGTCAGTTGCCGGCATCCAGCTGATGGTCGAGGACATCACGCTGCGCCCCATCGGTGCCCGCGTACATCGCCTTGGCCGCCTGCAGCGCTTGGTCGCACGCCGTCAGGCATTCGGCGAAGCGCGCCTGCACGGCTGCGCGGTTCCCATCCAGCGCTGCCATCATGGCGTTGGCGCCCGCGCGGGCGGTAAGCCCGTGGCTGTCCAGGAGTTTGTCGGGGTATCCGCCTGTCACAGATCGCGGTGCCCCGAAGGCCGCGTCAACGCTGGTACGGACGGCGGCCAGGGAGTCGCGCAGCTTGTCGATGTAGGCCGGATCGACTATCACATTTTCCACAGCGCTGGTCTCCTCGAACGAAAACACCTGTCTCACAATAGGTTTAGTTCTCTAACGACTGGCCGCGCTTGCATCCGGTGCCTGCACGGCGGTGTCCGCCGCGGGGTCGATCGGCGCGCGCTCGGCACCCGCTGTACCCGCAGCCGCTCCCACATCGGCGACCTCAACCCCGAGCCCGGACTCCGTGCCGGTGACCGGCGCGGCCCCAGTCTCTTTGCGGTGGCTGGTGGGCCGTGACACCGCGGTTGGTGCCGGGTGGGAGACGACGGGCGACGTGAACGCCGGCGCGGTACCGGCCGCAGCGGCCTGGCTCGACACTGCGGCCGGCGCTTCCGGTAGCGCATGCTCCCTTGCCGGGAGATCTCCGTGGGCCCTCGTGTCGGTCGCCACGGAGTGTCGCCCCGACGGGGTGCCCGCGATGGTGCCGCCGGCAGCGCGGAACTCGGGAGCGATCGATCCCCCGCCGGATGCCGGCACCGCGTGACGGACTCCGGCGGCATTCGACGGATTCGGCATGGTCAAGGCGCCGCGAGCCGCGTCATACTTCGCCGGCACGGCGGCCTGCATGGCGGCAGCGTTCGACGCGACCTTGTCAATGTGGATTCCCGTCTCGACCCCGAGGGCGCCGAGGGCGGCCACGATGAACGCAATCTGCCACCTCTTGGTAGTTTGCAGAGCAACGATCTGAGGAGTAAGCGGGGGAATCCAAAGGATGTTTTCAGCGGAGGCTGCCGCCAAGGCATAAAAATAGATCGCCCAGGCCACCGGAATACAAGCGGCGAGTGCAGCTTTTGTATATCCGAATTGCTGTCGCACATTGAAAACCAGCTCGGCCTCGGATTTCACATAGCTTTGGAAGTCCTTGTCGGTCGACTGCACCGCTTTTATGCACTCTTGCAACTCGTGGATCAACTGCCCGTACGCGAGCGATGCCTTCCCGGACCAGCGCAGTTCATCAGGCGCCGCGAGTTTCAAGTTAGCCAGTGCCGCATCGAAATTCGGTTTCGCCGCGTCCGTCAGCACTGTCCCCTTGTCGGGTTTACCGAACCCGTTGAACCATTCCAACAGGCTGACCAGCGCGACGGCGTTCTCGAGGTAGAGGGTCGGCTTCAGTTCGAGCATATCTTTGATGCTGTCACCGGGGAGCGCCTTCAATCCCTCCTGGAGAACCAACTGAAATGTCGTGCCGACACTGATGCTCATATTGGCGATATCGCCATCCAGGGCGTAACTCTTCCAGGCGCCCGCGGAGTTAGCCGTGAGCTTCAAAACCAGACTGGTTAAGCTAGCCCAGTTCACCATTCGACACAGCCCCTTTACACCAGCCGGATCTGTCAACGAGCACGTTCTGGTCGGCATACGCTCGGTGCCGATTGCGTGACGGCATGTGGGGCGTCAGCTTAACAGCGCCGCCGCTGCGGTCCGGGCGCGAAACGTTGTTCGGTCACCCAGCATTAAAGCGTTGTACACCGACGATCGGCCCGGCCGAGAACACAATCGGTATGCTCCGCAAAAGCGTGCCGCGAGTAAGGACTTCCGATGACCGGCCAGACCGACCCGCAGGTGACCGAAGCGCTGCAGCATTTGCAGCGGTTCGTCTCGGCCTTCGAGGATGATGCGTTTCGCACGAGCACCGGAACCTTCACTGCCACAGACGAAACCGAGACCGTAACGGTGACCGTCAACGGGGATCGCTGGCTCACTGGCCTGCAGATCGAACCCGGGCTGCTGCGCATGGGCGCCGAAGCGGTTCAGCAGCGCCTCAACGAGGCCCTGCATAAGGCGCAGGCGGCCACCGTCGTGACCGCCGACGACGAAGAGCAGCAGCTCCAGGACACCGTCGCGGCGGTCGTCGGTGCGCTCCAGCAGCAGCTCGGGGATCTTCAGCAGCAGCCTTAGCCGCGGCGTCCAGGCCCGCCTTGCTAGCGTCGGCCCGGTGGCGCACCTACTGGGGGCCGAGGCCGTTCACCTGGAATACCCGACTCAAGTGGTCTTCGATTCGATCTCGCTCGGAGTCAATGACGGCGCGCGCATCGGCATCGTCGGTCGCAACGGCGACGGCAAGTCCAGCCTGCTTCGCCTGCTGAGCGGTCAGCTGACGCCCAATTCCGGGCGGGTCACCCAGCGCAGCGGATTGCGCGTCGGCGCGCTGAGCCAGGCCGACGCGCTGGACCCCGAACACACCGTCGGCTGGGCGCTGGTGGGCGAGACGCCCGAACACCAGTGGGCCGGCGATCCGCGCATCCGCGACGTGGTCGGTGGGCTGGTCGCCGATATCGATTGGGATGCAACGATTTCCACGCTCAGCGGTGGACAGCGGCGGCGAGTGCAGCTGGCCGAGCTGCTGATCGGTGAGTGGGACGTCATCGCCCTCGACGAGCCCACCAATCACCTCGACATCGAGGGCATCACCTGGCTGGCCGGCCACCTCCAACAGCGCTGGGCGCGCAACACCGGCGGGCTGCTGCTCGTGACGCACGACCGCTGGTTTCTCGACGAGGTCGCCACCACGACCTGGGAGGTGCACGACGGAATCGTCGAACCCTTCGAGGGCGGCTACGCGGCGTACGTGCTGCAGCGCGTCGAACGGGACCGGCAGGCCGCCGCGGTGGAGGCCAAGCGGCAGAACCTGATGCGCAAGGAGCTGGCCTGGCTGCGCCGCGGTCCGCCGGCACGGACCTCCAAGCCGAAATTCCGCATCGATGCCGCCAACCAGCTGATCGCCGACGTACCGCCGCTGCGCAACACCGTCGAGTTGGCCAAGCTCGCGACCGCCCGGCTCGGCAAGGACGTGATCGATCTGCTGGACGTGTCGGTCTCGTTCCCGCCCTTTCAAGGGCGTCCGGTGCTGCGTGACGTCGAATGGCGCATCGGCCCGGGTGAACGGACCGGCATCATCGGCGCCAACGGCGCGGGCAAGTCGACGCTGTTGGGGTTGATCGCCGGCACGGTCACGCCGGACACCGGGCGGGTCAAGCGCGGCAAGACCGTTGCGCTCTCGGTGCTCGACCAACAGGGCGACCTGCTGAACCAGTACGCCGACGACCGGATCGCCGACGTCTTGACCGGTCTGCGCGGTGGCTACGAGGTCGAGGGCCGCGAGGTAACCCCCACCCAGCTGCTGGAGCGGCTCGGGTTCGGGCGCGGCCAGCTCTCGGCGCGCGTCGGCGAGCTGTCCGGCGGACAGCGGCGTCGACTGCAACTGATGCTCACGTTGCTGTCCGAGCCGAATGTCCTGCTACTCGACGAGCCGACCAACGACGTCGACACCGACATGCTGACCGCCACCGAGGATCTGCTCGACTCCTGGCCGGGCACCCTGATCGTCGTCTCGCACGACCGCTATCTGCTGGAGCGCATCACCGACCAGCAGTACGCGATTCTCGACGGCCGCCTGCGGCACCTGCCGGGCGGCGTCGACGAGTACCTGCGCCTGGCCGCCCGGTCGACCGGTGGTGCGCCACCGGCGCCCGCGACACCCGAATCCGAGGCGATGTCCGGCGCGCAGCGTCGCGCCGCCGAGAAGGAGCTCGCCTCGCTGGATCGCCAGCTCGCCCGGCTGGCCGAGCGGATCGCGGCCAAACACGTCGAACTCGCCAACCACGACCAGTCCGACCACGTCGGGATCTCCCGGCTAACCGGCGAGCTGCGCGGCCTGGAAGACGAGGTCACCACGTTGGAGAGCCGCTGGCTCGAACTCTCGGAAGTGCTCGAATGATCAACTGGCCGTAGGCCGTTGCCGCTTGCGCAGCGTATCCAGCAGCCCAAGTCAATCCGCGTCTGGAGGCACTACAATCGGATGTTCGGCCGCAAGCCGGGTCGGGAGAAAACCATGACGAAGCAACCGCACGGACCGGTTCGCTACCCTCCCGGCGAAGGCTTGCTCGCGCTGTACCGGCTGCGGGGCCCGGTGATCAATTCCGGCGTCGGCGGGCACGGCTACACCTATCTGCTCGGCCCCGAGGCGAACAAGTTCGTGTTTGCCAACGCCGACGCGTTCAGCTGGGCGCAGACGTTCGAGAGCCTCGCTTGGGTCGACGGGCCCACCGCGCTGATCGTCAGCGACGGTGACGATCACCGCCGTCGCCGCAGCGTTGTGGCCCCGGGGCTGCGCCACCGGCAGATCCAGGATTACGTGCAGACCATGGTCTCCAATATCGACGCGGTGATCGACGGCTGGCGGCCGGGGCAACGGCTGGACATCTACCAGCGGTGCCGCTCCGCGGTGCGGCGCAGCACCGCCGAGAGCCTGTTCGGCGCACGCCTGGCGGCGCACTCCGACTTCCTCGGTGATCAACTCCAGCCGCTTCTGGATCTGACGCACCAACTGCCGCAAGTCGTGGTGCTGCAGCGGCGTCTCAACTCCCGCGGATGGCGCCGCGCGATGGCTGCCCGCGAGCGCCTCAACGACTTCATCGACAGCCTGATCGCCGACGCCCGCACCACGCCCAGACCCGACGACCACATGTTGACCATGTTGATCAACGGTCGCGGTGACGAGGGATATGCGTTGAGCAACAACGAGATTCGCGACTCGATCATTTCGCTGATCACCGCCGGTTACGAGACCACGAGCGGTGCGCTGGCCTGGGCGATCTACACGCTGCTGACTCTGCCGGGCGCCTGGGATACCGCCGCCGCCGAGGCCCGGCGGGTGCTCGGCGACGAGCCGCCCACCGCTGCCAACCTCGACGCGCTGACCTATCTGCACGGCGTCGTGCAGGAGACGCTTCGGCTGTACTCCCCCGGCGTGATCTCCGCCCGCCGGGTGATGCGCGACCTCAGCTTCGACGGACACCGCATCCGCGCCGGCCGATTGCTGATCTTCAGCGCCTATGTCACCCACCGGCTGCCCGAGGTGTGGCCGGAGCCGCGCGCGTTTCGCCCGGGCCGCTGGGACCCGGACGCGCCGGATTACCGCAAGCCCGCGCCGCATGAGTTCATTCCGTTCAGCGGCGGGCTGCACCGCTGCATCGGCGCCGTGATGGCGACGACCGAGATGACGGTGATGCTGGCCCGGCTAGTGACCCGAACGACGCTGCGGCTGCCCGCTCAGCGAATTCGTGCGGCCAACCTCGCCGCGCTCAGTCCTACCCCGGGGCTGGTCGTCGAAATCGCCGATTCAGTGCCAGCGCAGTAGCACGAGCTCGGAGGAGAATCCGGGTCCCATCGCGACGATCAGGCCCGGGCTGCCGCTGGTCGGCGGCTTGGCGATGGTGTCGCGCAGGACGTGCAGCACCGACGCCGACGAAAGGTTGGCGATCTCGCCCAGTGAGCGCCAGGTCAACTCGAGTGCCTCGGGGGGCAGCTCAAGGCTCTTGCCGATCGCGTCGATCACCTTGGGGCCACCGGGATGGGCCACCCACGCCTCGATTTCGGCCCGGGTCAGGCTGTGCCGGCTGAGGAATCGGTCGACGTCGCCGGCCAGGTGGCGCTCGATGATCGTGGCGAGCTCTGGGGAGAACACGGGCTGCAGCCCAGCGGGGCCGACGTTCCACGCCATGATGTGCAGTGATTCCGGGTACAGGCGACTGCGGGAATCGACGATGTCGGGGCCGCTGGCACGTAGTTGCCGGTCTTGGTCGGCGCGACGATCGCCGACCGCCACGACGGCTGCCGCGCCGTCGCCGAACATCGCGGTCGAGACCAGCCCCGATACGGTCGGCTTGACCGTCGGAAACGTCAGCGAGCAGAGCTCGACGGACACCAGGACCGCGACGCCGTCCGGCGCACCCTTCAGGTAGTTGTGCAGGAACGCCACCCCTGCCGCGCCGCCGGCGCAACCCAGGCCGAACAGCGGAATCCGGCGCACATCCGGGCGCAGGCCGATCCGCCCGGCGATGCGAGCGTCCAGTGACGGCACCGCGACGCCGGTGACGGTCGTGGTGGCGATCATGTCGACGTCTTGGGGTTGCAGTCCCGCCTCGTCGAGAGCACCCAGCAGCGCCTCGCAGCCGAGGTCGACGGCGTTTTCGATGAAGATTTCGTTCGTTTCGGTGAAATCGGTCAAGGACAGATATTGCTCGAGAGGCAGTACGAGGTGGCGGCTGTTGACCTTCGCGCCGGCATGCAGACGCCGGACGATCGCTTCGTGTTCCTGCAAGACCGGGAATTTGACGAATTGGTCGGTAATCTCGCCCTGGCTGTAGCTGTGCGGTGGCACTGCACCGAACACACCTGCGATGACGCTCATACCTAACCTCTACCTAAAACGATTCCCCCCATTGCACGAAAGCTTATGCGGTCTGGTTCAGGGCCGCAAAGATACGGCTATTCAACATGTGTCGGATACAACCGCAGGGGGTCGCCCGGAATCAGGCTCGCCAGCAGGGATTTCGTCATTCCACATCATCGACTTTATTGGACTCCAAAGCCATAGCGATCAACGCATCGGCGCTCAACGAGTCGATGACGCCATCGTCGACTTCGAGATCGGCACGCGGCGTTTCCGAGTCGCCCGCGAGCAGCAAGAGCTTGTCGAGCAATCCGGTTCGCCGAAGTTCGCCCAGCGGAATTTTTCTCAGCGCCGCCCACGTCTTCTCGTCGTCGGACGTTTCGCATTCGTCGTGCAGCAGTTGCCGACGCAGCTGATCGGCCAACGCCGACGGGGTGGGGAAATCGAAGATCAGCGTGCGCGACAAAGCCAACCCGGTTGCGGCTTTCAGACGGTTGCGGAGTTCGACGCCGGACAGCGATTCAAAGCCTATGTCGGAAAAAGCGCGTTCGGCGTCGATGTCGCGACCGCTCGAGTGCCCCAGCACCGTTGCCGCGTGCGCGCGTACCAGTTCCACCAGCTGCCGGTGCTGGTCCTCGGGGGCCATTGCTCGCAACTCCTCGGCCAGACCCGCCGCCCGGTCGATCAGCGGCGCCGGTGCGTCCCGGTTCGATCCCAACCAAAACCGTTGCCGGGCAAAGCCGTACGTCGGTAACTCGATACGCCGGCCACCCAGTCCGGCCACGATCGACGGCCAGTCGACCGCCGCGCCGTTGACGAAGAGTTGCCCGGCCGCGCTCATGAGCGCGTCGATTTCGGGCCGCTCCTTGACCAGCGTGGCAACCGCGGCGGCATGCTCGGTGTTCAGCGACTGCTCGACCGCCGCACTGAGGCCGGCGGCAGGGCCCACCTCGACAAAAGCGTTGGCCCCCAGCGCTTCCGCCAACCGGACGCCGTCGACGAAGCGTACCGGACGGCGTACGTGTTCGACCCAGTATTCTGCCGTTCCGTAGTCGGCGCCGGCCAACTCACCAGTCACGTTGGACACCAGGTCAATCCGTGGTTCGTCGGCTTTGACGTCAGCTATCAGCCGAGAGAATTCGTCGATCATGGGCTCCATCAGCGCCGAATGAAAGGCATGCGACACCGCGAGGCGATGCACCCGTGCCCCCTGCTGTGCCAACCGGTCGGCCATGGCGGCCACGGGGGCTTCGGCGCCCGAAAGCACAACGGAGTTCTGCGCATTGACGGCCGCGATCGCCACGCCGTCGGCGAGCAACGGGCTTACGATGTCCTCGCCGGCGGCCACTGCGATCATCACGCCGCCGGCCGGCAACGCCGACATTAAGCGGCCCCGGGCCGCGACGAGGCGTGCGGCGTCGTCGAGCGTGAGCACGCCGGCGATGTGCGCAGCGGTGATCTCCCCCACCGAATGACCCATCACCAGATCGGGCTCGATTCCCCAACTTTGCAGCAATTTCGCCACGGCCACCTCGATGGCGAACAGTGCCGGCTGCGCATATTCGGTATTCGCCAGCAACTCTGCGTCGACCCCCCAGATCACGTCGCGCAAACCCGAACGCAGCCGGACATTTAACGCGTCGAGGGCCTCGTCGAATGCCCGGGCGAAGACCGGAAAGCGGTCGTAGAGCTGCTGGCCCATCCCCAACCATTGCGAACCTTGGCCGGGAAACACGAACGCGTTCTTGACGGCTGGTCGAGCACGGCCGGTGACCGCGGCCGGGGCTCCGGTGGCCAACCGTGTCAAGCCCGCGGTGAGCGCTGTCCGATCGCTGCCCACCAGCACCGCCCGGTGTTCGAAGACCGACCGCGTGGTGGCCAGCGACCACGCCACATCCGTCACGGTCGCGGCGTCGTCGGAGGCGAGGTGGGCGGCCAACCGTCCGGCCTGGTTGATCAAGGCTTGCTCCGAACGCGCCGACAGGACCCAGGGCGACGGGGTCACTTGTTGCGGTTCGGCGACAACACTTTCCGGCTGCGCGGGCGCCTGCTCGACGATCACATGCGCATTCGTCCCGCCCATTCCGAACGACGACACACCGGCCCGCCGCGGCCGGTCCCCGATCGGCCACGGTGTCAACCCGGTATTAACCTGCAGCCCATAGCCTTTCAGGTCGTTGCCGACAGCGGTTGGGTCGTAGTTGAGACTTGGCGGAATCACCGCGTTTTCGACGGCCAGAACTGCTTTGAGCAGGCCCGCGATTCCGGCGGCACTGCCGGTGTGGCCGATGTTGGTCTTCACCGAGCCGACACGAACCGGGTTCTGGTGACGCTCGGCGAAGATCTCACCCAGTGCCCGCACCTCGACCGGATCACCGACTTCCGTTCCGGTGCCGTGCGCCTCGACATAGTCGATGTCGTCGGAGCTCAGGCCGGCCCGGACGAGCGCCCGCCGAATGACGTCGGATTGCCCGGCAACCGACGGCACGGTCTGGCCGGCGGAGCGATGGCCGGCATTACCGACCGCACTGGCGCGGATGACAGCGCGAATTCTGTTTCCGTCCCGGAGCGCGGCGGCCAGCGGCTTCAACAGGACCATGCCGGCACCCTGGGACCGCACGTAGCCATCCGCGCGTCCGTCGAAGGCGTAGGTGTGGCCGGATGTCGACATCGCGCCGAATTCCGTTTCGAGCATTGCGGTTTCGTCGGCCAGGTTGAGGTGGATGCCGCCGGCTATCGCCAGCGCTGACTCACCCGCGCGCAGGCTTTCGCAGGCCAGGTGCACCGCGACCAGCGAGGACGACTGACCGGAATCGACGATCATGCTGGTCCCCTGCAAGCCGAGCGCATAGGAGATCCGGTTGGCGATCATCGCCCGCGCGACCCCGCCGAACGAGTAATGGTCGAGGTTGTCCGCGCCGTCGCGAAGCGTCAGCACGGCGTAGTCGTCGGTCATCGCCCCGAGGTAGATGGAAACCTGTTCGCCGCGCAGGGTTTCCGGTACCAGGAAGGCGTCTTCGAACAGTTCCCAGGCCAGCTCGAGGGCGACCCGCTGACGCGGATCCATCGCGCTGGCCTCGCGGGGCGACAGACTGAAGAAGTCGGCGTCGAATTCGGCGATGTCGCCGGGAAGCCGGTTCTCCTCCAACCCGTCGCGAACGAGCTGCCACAGGTCCCGCGGGGTGGTGGCACCGGGCAACCTGCAGGCGAGGCCGATGACTGCGACGTCAGTGGGTGACATCAGGGGCTGAGATCGTCATCGAGGATCGCGAAGAGTTCACGTTCGGTGGCGGTGGTGATGTCATCGTCGATGACGTGTGATTCGCTGGTCAGCGGTGGTGGGGATGCCAGCTCGCTCGCGATCGCCTGGATGCGGGCGGCCAAGCGGGTTTTTTCGTCCGGCGTCCAATTGGGTTGGTTGACCAGTGTTTGCAGTTCGCGGGCGATGTCGTTGAAACGCGCCAGTTGGTCCGGGGCGGCCGCGGGCGCGCTCGTGGTCACCGAACTGAGTTGTTCGTCGATGTGTTCGGCGAGCGCCGCGGGTGTGGGGTAGTCGAAGATCAGGCTCGGTGAAAGGGTAAGTCCGGTAGCCATTTTGATGCGGTTACGCAGTTCCACCGCCGTCAGCGAGTCGAACCCGAGGTCCTGGAACGGCAGCTGAGCCTCGATGTCGGCGTTGGACCTGCCCAGCACGGTGGCGGCGTTGGTGCACACCAGTTCCACCAACTGATGGTGACGCTGCTCGGGACTGAGTCCCTGCAAACGGGCGGCCAGACCCGACGTCGACACCGCTGCGTCGGCATCGCTGATCAGTCGTCGACCCGGCCGCCTGACCAGGTCACGCAGCACCGGCGGGACGGCACCGCCCGCGCCCAACCCGGCAGAGTCGATGCGGGCGGCCACCAGCAGCGGACGGTCGGCGAGCATGGCCTCGTCAAACAGCTGCAGCGCATGCGGGGTGGACAGCGGCGCCAACCCGGCCCGGCTCATCCGTGCTTTGTCGCGCTCGCTGAGGTGTTGGGTCATGCCGCTGGCCTGCTCCCATAGTCCCCAGGCGATCGACAATCCCGCCAGACCGTGCGCTCGCCGGTAGGTCGCCAATTCGTCGAGGAAGCTGTTGGCCGCGGCGTAGTTGCCCTGGCCCGGGGAGCCCACGATGCCGGCCATCGAGGAGAACATCACAAACGCCGACAGATCCATGTCGCGGGTGAGCTCGTGCAAGTTCCACGCGCCGTCCACCTTGGCCCGCAACACCGTGTCCACTCGACCCGGTGTCAGCGACGCGATCAGCCCGTCATCGAGCACCCCGGCAGCATGGAACACGCCCTTGAGCGGATATTCGGTGGGCAGTCCAGCAAGCAGCCCGGACAACGCATCCCGATCCGCGACGTCACAGGCGACCACCGACACCTGTGCCCCGGCTGCTGTGAGTCGATCCACCAACTCCGGCACGCCCTGGCCATCGGCCCCGGTGCGGCTGGCCAACACGACATGGGCCACCCCGT